>JBEQTH010000036.1:0-61437 GCA_040348785.1 Myxococcales bacterium
TGAAGAAGGAAGAGGGCGGCCGTCACACGCCGTTCTTCACCAACTACCGCCCGCAGTTCTACATCCGCACGACCGACGTGACGGGTTCCGTGATGCTGCCCGAGGGCGTCAAGATGGTGATGCCGGGCGACAACGTGACCGTCGAAGTCGAGCTGATCACGACCGTGGCCCTGGAAGAGCAAATGCGCTTCGCCATCCGTGAGGGCGGCAAGACCGTCGGCGCCGGCGTCGTCACCAAGATCATCGAGTGATTGAATGGAGGCGGCCATGACCAAACGCGCTGCAAAGGAGCAGCATCATGGCCGCCGCATTCCCGTCGCCCTCTGTTGTTCCGTGTGTTCGACCCGAAACTACAAGACGACGAAAGCCCCTCGCCCCGATAGCGAGGCCCTCAGCTTCAAGAAGTTCTGCAATATCTGCAACTTACATACGGTGCACATAGAAGGTAAGTAGCTTTCGGGCGGTTTTACCCGAAGGAGGCGCGGAAAGCGTCAAATCCTAGGGGTGTAGCTCAGTTGGTAGAGCAGTGGATTCCAAATCCACCGGTCGGGAGTTCGAGTCTCTCCGCCCCTGCCCCGATCGGTTTCTTGGTTCTGTCAGAGGTTTGAGCAATGGCAATCGTGGACGAAAAAGACCAGAAAGAGCGCGCGGAAGACGAGTCCGCGGACGCTCTCGATCTGTCCGCGGGCCCTTCCGAATTGGAGGTGCCGGGCCAGCTCGCGCTCGGCGCACCCAAGGGCGAGAACGCTGACGATGTCGAAGAGCGTGGCGCTGCCGGCTCCCTCGGCTCCGCCAAATACGTTCACGCGGCATTCTTTGCTGTGGGAATCCTGGCTGCCTTCTTGGGCAGTAAAGTTCTGGGCGGCGCGTGGACTCATTTGGCTGAGTGGCCGGCAGCCGTTCGCGCCGTCCCGCAATTAGTTGCGTTCTCCGAAGAACAGCGCGACACCTACTGCCTGGTCGGCGGGGCCGTGATCGGCGCCCTGGGCGTGCTACAGGCGTATCGCAAAGAGAGCGTTCGCATCTGGGCTGACGAAGTGGCCACCGAGCTCTCGAAAGTGAGCTGGCCGAATCGCGAAGCGGTGATGAACGGCACGCTGGTGGTGATCGTCGCGAGCATGATCGCCGCCGTCTACGTCGCGGTTCTGGATCGTTTTTGGAGTTTTCTCACCACGTGGGTGTACGGCGCATGACTACCGAACTGGATACTCAGGTCGCTGAATCCTCCGAGATGCCCCCGGCCTCGGCTGGCAAGAAGTGGTACGTCGTGACCACCTATTCCGGCTACGAGAACAAGGTCAAGTCCGCCCTCCAAGAGCGCATCCGTCAGCACCGGATGGAAGACAAGTTCGGCGAGATCATGATCCCCGCCGAGACCGTCACCGACTCGGGCAAAGACGGCAAGCAGCGCCTCAAGACGAAGACCAGCTTCCCCGGCTACGTGTTCGTCGAGATGGAGATGAGCGAGACCATCTGGCATCTCGTGAAGGACACGCCGAAGGTCACCGGTTTCATCGGTAACCAGCGCCCGCAAGAAGTAAAGCCGCCGCACATCGAGGATCTGCGGAAGGGCATCGTCGAGGGCGCGGTCAAGCCGAAGCCTCGTCACCAGTTTCAAGAGGGCGACGAAGTGCGCGTCGTCGTCGGCGCGTTCGCCAACTTTTCCGGGACCGTGCAAGAGGTCAAACCGGACAAGCAAAAGCTCAAGGTCATGGTCAGCATCTTCGGTCGTCCCACGCCCGTCGAGCTCGACTTTTCACATGTGGAGAAACGCTGAGATCCTACCCAGCTGGGTAGTTTCAATGCGCTTCGTAAGGACACACCGTCATGTCAGCCAAAAAGAAAATCACTGGTTACATCAAGCTCCAACTGCCGGCAGGCAAGGCGAATCCGTCGCCGCCGGTAGGTCCCGCGCTCGGTCAGCACGGCGTCAACATCATGGCGTTCTGCAAGGACTTCAACGCGCGCAGCGCGCCGCTCGGCGACACGATCATCCCGGTCGTGATCACCGTGTACGCGGACCGCTCTTACTCCTTCATCATGAAGAGCCCGCCCGCGAGCGTGCTCATCAAGAAGGCGCTCGGCTTGCCCTCCGGCAAGAAGCCGGGATCGGGCTCCAAGGAGCCGAACAAGATCAAGGTCGGGACCATCACGACCGCGCAGCTTCGTGCCATCGCCAAAGAGAAGCTGAACGACATGAACACCACCGACCTCGACGCCGCTACGCGCAGCATCGCAGGGACGGCCAAGAGCCTGGGTATCGACGTCGTCGCTTGATCGCGGCCCCCTCGAACCCTCGCCATCCAGATACTGGACAGCAGCTCCACCGCGGCTAGCCCGCAGAGTCTCGCTGATCCCAGGAGTCGAAAGACGCTAAATAATGCCAAAAACAGCAAAAAATCGAGCAGCGGCGCTAGCCAAAGCCGATCTCACCAAGCGCTACACCGTCGATGAGGCGGTCAGCTTGGTGAAATCGGTGGCCTACGCCAAGTTCGACGAGAGTGTGGATGTCGCGGTGCGCTTGGGTGTGAACCCGAAGCACGCCGATCAAATGGTGCGCGGCGCAATCGTGCTGCCCAACGGAACCGGTAAAACGGTACGCGTGCTCGTATTCGCACGCGGTGAAAAAGAGAAGGAAGCCCTCGCAGCAGGCGCGGACGTCGCCGGTGGCGATGATCTCGTGGCCAAGGTGCAAGAGGGTTTCTTGGACTTCGATCGCGTGATCGCGACGCCCGACTTGATGGGCGCCGTCGGTAAGCTCGGTCGTGTGCTCGGTCCGCGTGGTCTGATGCCGAACCCCAAGGTCGGCACGGTCACGTTCGACGTCACGAACGCCGTGAAGGAAGCCAAGGCCGGTAAGGTCGAATACCGCGTCGATAAAGCAGGCGTCGTGCACTGCCGCATCGGCCGGAAATCGTTCGACTCGGGCAAGCTCAGCGAGAACGCCATGGCGCTCATCGGTGAGCTCCTGGCCAAGAAGCCCTCGACCGCCAAGGGCATCTACCTGCGCAGCATCACCCTGTCGACGACCATGGGTCTCGGTTTCCGAATCGATCCCACGACCGTCGTCGCCAAGTCGGAGGATGAATCCTGATGGAACGCGCACAAAAGGCAGAAGCCATCGAGACCCTCAAGGCCCAGTTTGGCAAAATGAGCTCGGCCGTGTTCCTCGACTTCACCGGCATGACCGTTGGAGAGGTGAGCAAGCTTCGTGACGTGTTCCGCGCCAAGGGCGTGGAATACAAGGTCGTGAAGAACAAGCTGGTGCAAAAAGCGCTGGCCGACCACAGCTGGGCGCCGGGCCTCAATACCGCTCTCCGCGGTATGACGGGCGTGGCTTGGAGCTTCGAAGAGCCGAGCGCGGCAGCGCGCGCGGTCAAGGAGTTCATCAAGGAGAACGAGAAGCTCAAGATCAAAGCTGGTCTTCTCGAAGGTCAAGTGCTCGGCCCGCAAGCGGTCACCGATCAGCTGGCCACCCTGCCCAACAAGGACGAAGCGCGCGCCATGCTGCTCGCAACGTTCAACGCGCCCATGCAGACGTTCGTTCGTTTGCTCAATGTGCCCGCGACCCAGATGGCTGCTGTCCTCGCCGCCAAGGCGAAACAGGCTGGCGGCTGATCCTCATTCTCGATCTCGAACCCCAAGTTTTAGAATTTACAGATTTTGTGCCAGCCCGGTCGTGCCCCCTCACAGGGTGCCCCCTCGTGTTTGGCGTTTTTCGGGCTAGCCCGATGGAGTTGAAAAATGGCTGACATTACTACCGAACAAGTTGTCGATTACCTCTCGAACCTCCCCGTGATCCAAATTGCCGAGCTCGTGAAGACGCTCGAAGGCAAGTGGGGCGTGAGCGCTGCTCCCGTCGCGATCGCCGGTGGCGGTGCTGCTGCGGCCCCCGCCGCGGCCGCCGAGGAAAAGACCGAGTTCAACGTCATCCTCGCGGATGCCGGTGCGAACAAGATCAACGTCATCAAGGCGGTCCGTGAGATCACGGCCCTCGGCTTGAAGGAAGCCAAGGACCTGGTCGAAGGCGCCCCGAAGGCGATCAAAGAAGGCGTCGGCAAGGACGAGGCCGAGGACATCAAGAAGAAGCTCGAAGCAGCCGGCGCAAAGGTGGAGGTCAAGTAACCTCCGTTGTCGCAGCCAGCAAATTCAACTTCTGTGCTCGGGTCGCTTCACAGTGGCCCGGGCGCTTCTTCGCGTTATTGCAGCGAGCGTGATCGGTTAGGCACCTCGCGGAACGGCACGAGTGTGTGCTGTATCCGCGTTCGTGCGTTTTGGAGGATCTGAAGCATGGCATCAAAAGTCCAGTCGAACTTTCGACACCGGATGAACCTTGGCCGTGTGGAGTCGATTGTCGAGATCCCGAATCTCATCGACATCCAGAAGTCGAGCTACGACAAATTCTTGCAGTCGGATACTTCGCCGCGTGAGCGGAAGGAGATCGGGCTCGAAGAAGTCTTCCGAAGCGTCTTCCCGATCAAGGATTTCGACGGCACGAGCGAGCTCGTGTACGTGTCGTACAACCTCGAGAAGCCGAAGTACGACGTCGATGAATGCCGCCAGCGCGGCATGACGTTCGCGGCTCCGATCAAGGTCACGACGCAGCTCATGGTGTATGACACCCGTGAGGGTGGCGAGCGCATCGTGCGCGACATCAAGGAGCAAGAGGTCTACTTCGGCGAAATTCCGCTGATGACCGAGACCGGCACCTTCATCATCAACGGTACCGAGCGCGTCGTCGTGTCGCAGCTCCACCGTTCGCCCGGCGTGTTCTTCGACCACGACAAGGGCAAGACGCACTCGAGCGGCAAGCTCTTGTACAGCGCGCGCGTCATCCCGTACTCGGGCTCGTGGCTCGACTTCGAGTTCGACCACAAAGACATCATGTACGTGCGTATCGATCGCCGCCGCAAGATGCACGCGACCGTGCTCCTGCGCGCCCTCGGTTACAGCACGCAAGAGCTGCTGAACTACTTCTACTCGACGGAGACCGTGTACCTCGAGAAGGGCGGCAAGTTCTCGAAGTCCATCGAGTACGACCTGCTCCCCGGTCAGCGCGCCACGCGCGACATCAAGGTCGGCCAAGAAGTCGTCGTCAAGAAGAACACCAAGTTCACGCGCGTCGCGATCAAGAAGCTCAAGGAAGCCGAGCTCGACCGCCTGCCGTCCGAGACCTCGGATCTCATCGGTAAGGTCAGCGCGGAAGACGTCGTCGACAAGGAAACCGGCGAAATCTTGCTCGAGTGCAACGAAGAGGTGACCGAGATCACCCTCGATCGCTTGCGCCAAGCCGACGTCGCCGAGTTCAAGGTGCTGTTCATCGACGGTCTGAACGTCGGTCCGTACCTGCGTGACACCCTGATCGCCGACAAGGTGAAGACCACCGAAGACGCGATCATGGAGATCTACCGCCGCCTGCGCCCGGGTGATCCGCCGACGCTCGAGACAGCCAAGCAGCTATTCCACAACCTGTTCTTCAACATGGAGCGCTACGACCTGTCGACGGTCGGCCGCCTCAAGCTGAACTACAAGTTCTACCGCGACATGCCCGAGGAGCAGAAGCCGACGCTGGAGCAAACCGTGCTCTCGCCCGGCGACATTCTCGAGACCGTGCGTCACCTGATCGAGCTCAAGAACGGGCGCGGCTCGGTGGACGACATCGACCATCTCGGTAACCGCCGCGTGCGCGCGGTGGGCGAGCTGATGGAGAATCAGTACCGCATCGGTCTGGTTCGCATGGCCCGCGCCATCAAAGAGCGCATGAGCGTGTCGCAAGAAATCGACACCCTGATGCCGCACGACTTGATCAACGCCAAGCCGGTCGGCGCGGTGGTCAAAGAGTACTTCGGTAGCTCGCAGCTCTCGCAGTTCATGGATCAGACCAATCCGCTCAGCGAAGTGACGCACAAGCGTCGCCTCTCTGCGCTCGGACCGGGTGGTTTGACTCGTGAGCGCGCCGGCTTCGAGGTGCGCGACGTGCACGCCACGCACTACGGTCGTATCTGCCCGATCGAGACGCCTGAAGGTCCGAACATCGGCCTCATCGCCTCGCTCTCGTGCTTCGCGCGCGTGAACGAGTACGGCTTCGTCGAGACGCCCTACCGCAACGTCGGCAACGGTCAGGTGACCGACGACGTGCAGTGGTTCAGCGCCCTCGAAGAAGAAGGCAAGTACATCGCGCAGGCCTCGGCCAACGTCGACGACAAGAAGAAGTTCAGCGACAACCTCGTCAGCGCCCGTCTGAACGGTGACTTCCGCATGGCGGTCCCCGATCAAATCCAGCTGATGGACGTCGCGCCGAACCAAATGGTGTCGGTCGCCGCGGCGCTCGTGCCCTTCTTGGAGCACGACGACGCGAACCGCGCGCTCATGGGCGCGAACATGCAGCGCCAGGCCGTGCCGCTCGTCCGCACCGAAGCTCCGTTCGTCGGCACCTCGATGGAAGGTCGCGTTGCGATCGACTCCGGCGTGTGTGTCATCGCTCGGCGCGAAGGCATCGTCGAGGGTGTGGACGCCGAACGCATCGTCGTTCGCGCTACCTCCGGCGAGGGCGATCAGGTGCCGGACATCTATCACCTGACCAAGTACCAGCGCAGTAATCAGAGCACCTGCTACAACCAGAAGCCCGTGGTTCGCCCGGGCGAGCTGGTGAAGAAGGGTGACGTGCTCGCCGACGGTCCCGCAACGGACATGGGTGAGCTCGCGCTCGGTCAGAACGTGGTCGTCGCGTTCATGCCCTGGCAGGGTTACAACTTCGAAGACTCGATCCTCGTCAGCGAGCGCATCGTCAAAGACGACGTGTACACCTCGGTTCACATCGAGGAGTTCGAATGCGTCGCCCGCGACACCAAGCTTGGCAAAGAAGAGATCACGAAGGACATCCCGAACGTCGGCGAAGAGGCCCTGAAGGACCTCGACGACGCGGGCGTGGTGCGCATCGGCGCCGAGGTGAAGCCTGGCGACATCCTGGTCGGCAAGATCACTCCCAAGGGCGAGAGCCAGCTCTCCCCGGAAGAGAAGCTCTTGCGCGCGATCTTCGGCGAAAAGGCCGGGGACGTGCGCGACAGCTCGCTGAAGGTCCCGCCAGGCGTGACCGGCATCGTGATCAACGCCCGCATCTTCTCGCGCAAAGGCACGGAGAAGGACGAGCGCGCCAAGGCCATCGAGGATCAGGAGCGCGCCAAGCTCGAGCGTTCACGCGACGAGGAAATCAAGATCCTGCGGGACTCGTTCTTCCGCAAGATCAAGCGCGTCCTCGGCGGCAAGACCACCGCGGGCAAGCTGGTCGACGACAAGGGCAAGGTCCTCTTGAACAAGGGCGTCGTGCTCGACGACGCTCAGCTCGAAGAAGTGCCGCGCAAGCACTGGGGTGAAATCCCGATCGAGAACGGCACCGAGGAAGTCTCGTCGCTGCTCTCCGATCTGGAGAAGCTCCTGAAGGAGCGCGAGGAGCACTTCCACGAGAAGATCGACCGCCTGAGCCGTGGCGATGAGCTGCCCCCGGGCGTCATCAAGATGGTGAAGGTGTACATCGCCATCAAGAGGAAGCTCCAGGTCGGCGACAAGATGGCCGGTCGTCACGGCAACAAGGGTGTGGTCAGCCGCATTCTGCCGGAAGAGGACATGCCGTACCTCGAAGACGGCACTCCGGTCGACATCGTGCTGAACCCGCTGGGCGTGCCGAGCCGTATGAACGTCGGGCAGATCCTCGAGACGCACCTCGGTTGGGGTGCGCGTGAGCTCGGCCGTCAGGTCGAGACCATGCTCGAGGAGAAGTACAGCGCGGAGAAGTTCCGGGCTCGCTTCGTCGACGTCTACGACCACGACAAGCCGTTCGTGAAGCTGATCAAGAGCATGAACGACGACGAGGTGTTTGCCCTCGCTCGCAAGCTCAAGCGCGGCTTGTTCTTCGGCTCCCCCGTGTTCGACGGTGCCGAGGAAGCCGACATCAAGAAGATGCTGACCCGCGCCGGTCGCGCGACCAGTGGCCAGTCGATCCTGTTCGACGGGCGCACTGGCGAGGTCTTCGATCAGGATGTGACCGTGGGCGTGATGTACATGCTCAAGCTCCACCACTTGGTCGACGACAAGATCCACGCGCGCTCGATCGGTCCGTACTCGCTCGTCACCCAGCAGCCGCTCGGTGGTAAGGCGCAGTTCGGCGGTCAGCGTCTCGGTGAAATGGAAGTCTGGGCCATGGAAGCGTACGGCGCTGCCTATGCCCTGCAGGAGTTCCTCACCGTGAAGTCCGACGACGTGCAAGGCCGCACGCGCATGTACGAATCCATCGTCAAGGGTGAGTACGCGCTCGAGGCCGGGCTGCCGGAGAGCTTCAACGTCTTGATCAAAGAGCTGCAATCGCTCTGCCTCAACGTCGAGCTGATCGAAGCCTCGGCAAAAGATTCGGCTACGGCTGCGGAGGATTGACTGGTCGACGCGCTGTGCCGAAGCGATTCGGCACGGCGCGACCCAAGCAACCCCGTCTAATCGCGAAGTTTTTAGTTTTTCTCTCGTAATCTGAAACGAGGAGCCCCCTGATGCGTGACATTTTCTCTTTTTTCGAGAAGCCGAAAGATCCGCTGTCTTTTTCGGCCATGCGCATTTCGCTCGCCAGCCCGGAGAAGATCCGGGAGTGGTCGCACGGTGAAGTCAAGAAGCCGGAGACCATCAACTACCGCACGTTCAAGCCGGAACGTGACGGCCTGTTCTGCGCCAAGATCTTTGGCCCGGTGAAGGACTACGAGTGCATCTGCGGCAAGTACAAGCGCATGAAGCACCGCGGTATCGTGTGCGAGAAGTGCGGCGTCGAGGTGATTCAGTCCAAGGTGCGTCGTGAGCGCCTGGGCCACATCAACTTGGCCACGCCGGTCGCGCACATCTGGTTCTTGAAGAGCCTGCCGTCCCGCATCGGTAACATTCTCGACATCACGCTCAAGGACTTGGAGAAGGTCCTGTACTGCGAGGCGTACATCGTCATCGACCCGCGCGAGACTCCGCTCGAGCGCGGCGAGCTCTTGACGGAAGACCGCTACGCGCAGCTCCTCGAGGAGTACGGCGACGAGCGCTTCGAAGCCGGCATGGGCGGCGAAGCGGTGATCGAGATGCTCAAGCGCGTGGACGTCCACTCGCTGGCCGAGCAGCTCCGTTCGGACATGCGCACCTCGACCTCGGAAGCCAAGCGTAAGAAGTACGCCAAGCGTCTGAAGGTCGTGGAAGCGTTCCGCGGTTCCGGAAACCGCCCGGAGTGGATGATGTTGTCGGTGATCCCGGTTTTGCCGCCGGATCTCCGCCCGCTCGTGCCGCTCGACGGTGGTCGCTTCGCGACGTCCGATCTCAACGATCTGTACCGCCGCGTGATCAACCGCAACAACCGCCTCAAGCGCTTGCTCGAGCTGAACGCTCCGGAAATCATCATCCGCAACGAGCGGCGCATGCTGCAAGAAGCGGTCGATGCCCTGTTCGACAACGGCCGCCGCGGCAAGACCATCACTGGTCCCAACAAGCGCCCGCTGAAGAGCTTGAGCGACATGCTCAAGGGCAAGCAAGGCCGTTTCCGCCAGAACTTGCTCGGTAAGCGCGTCGATTACTCGGGTCGTTCCGTGATCGTCGTCGGCCCGACCTTGAAGCTGCACCAGTGCGGTCTTCCGAAGAAGATGGCGCTCGAGCTATTCAAGCCGTTCATCTACAACAAGCTGGAAGAGCGCGGCTACGTCAACACCATCAAATCTGCGAAGAAGATGGTGGAAAAAGAGCGTCCCGAGGTGTGGGACATCTTGGACGAGGTCATCAGCGAGCACCCCGTGCTGCTGAACCGCGCCCCGACGCTGCATCGCTTGGGCATCCAGGCGTTCGAGCCGGTCTTGATCGAAGGTAAGGCGATCCAGCTGCACCCGCTGGTGTGCGCGGCGTTCAACGCCGACTTCGACGGAGACCAGATGGCGGTGCACGTGCCGCTATCCATCGAGGCCCAGATGGAAGCGCGCGTGCTCATGATGAGCACGAACAACATCCTCTCGCCCGCCAGCGGTCGCCCGATCATCAACCCGACGCAGGACATCGTGCTCGGCCTGTACTACGCGACGCGCATGCGCCGCTTCGTGGCCGGCAGTCATCGCGAAGGCACGCTGACTTACGACGACAAGCAGAGCTCGCTCGTTGGTCACCTGCAGGGCGTGTACTCCTCACCCGAAGAAGTACGCATGGCGTACGACAACGGCGTGACGGACCTGCACGCCTCGATCAAGGTGCGCATCACCGACATCGACGACGACGGCAACCACGACACGAAGTTGGTGCAAACCACCGTCGGTCGTGTGCTGGTCGGCGAAGTGCTGCCGCAAGGCCTGCCCTTCGACTACGCGAACAAGGTGTTGAACAAGAAGGCGCTCAGCTCCTTGATCGACATCTGCTACCGCAAGCACCGCAACAAGGAGACCGTGCTCCTGGCGGATCGCCTGCGCAGCTTGGGCTACACGTTCGCGACCGGCGGCGGCATCTCGGTGTGCATGGATGACATGGTCATCCCGGCCAAGAAGAAGGATCTCGTCGATGCGGCGCAGGCCGAGCTCGAGAAGGTCGTCGATCAGTACCAAGAAGGTCTGATTACGGACGGCGAGCGCTACAACAAGATCATCGACATCTGGGCTGGCGTGGCCGATCGCGTCGCAGAAGAGATGATGGGCGGCATCGGCAAAGAGCTGATGACGGACCCGCACACCGGTGAAACGGTCGAAGACTCGAGCTTCAACCCGATCTACATCATGGCTGACTCCGGTGCTCGTGGTTCCCCACAGCAGATGCGTCAGCTCGCGGCAATGCGCGGTCTGATGGCCAAGCCCTCTGGTGAAATCATCGAGACCCCCATCACGGCGAACTTCCGTGAAGGTCTGACCGTGCTGCAGTACTTCGTCTCGACGCACGGCGCTCGTAAGGGCCTCGCCGATACCGCGCTCAAGACGGCGAACTCCGGGTACCTCACCCGCCGTTTGGTCGACGTGGCGCAGGACGCGGTCGTGGCCGAGTTCGATTGCGGCACGCTCGACGGTATCCGCGTCACCAAGCTGGAAGAGGCCGGCGAAGTCATTCAGCCGCTCGGCGACCGCATCCTGGGTCGCGTGGTGCTTGAAGACGTGGTCGACCCCCTCACGGGCGAGATCATCGTCGAAGGCAACACCGAGCTCGACGAGGCGCGTGTCGATACCATCGAGAACGCGGGCATCGAAGAGGTCGTCATCCGCTCGGTGCTCACCTGCCAGACGCGTCGCGGCGTGTGCTCGCTGTGCTACGGGCGCGACTTGGCCCGCGGCTACCGCGTCAACATCGGCGAGGCGGTCGGTATCATCGCCGCCCAGTCGATTGGCGAGCCGGGCACGCAGCTCACGATGCGCACCTTCCACATCGGTGGCGCGGCAGCGCGCGGTAAGATCGAGCAAAGCTCGCTCGAAACGCGCACTGAAGGCACCATCCACCTCAAGGGCGCGCAGCTCACCACCAAGCAAGACGGCAGCGTCGTGCTCATGAATCGCCACGGCGAGCTCGTGGTCATGGACGACACCGGTCGCGAGCGCGAGCATCACCGCCTGCTGTACGGCGCGGTGCTCAAGGTCCAAGACGGCGCCCGCGTGGACGCCGGCCAAATCGTGGCAGAGTGGGATCCGTTCGCGGCTCCGATTCTGACCGAGGTCGGCGGTGTGGTGCAGTTCGGCGATCTCGTCGAAGGCGTCACCGTGATCGAGAAGGTGGACGAAGTGACCGGTCTGTCTCGCAAGATCGTGGTCGAGTCGCGTGCCGCGGATCTCCGCCCGCGCATTGCGATCATCGACGCCGAGACGGGCGAGCCGGTGAAGCTCCCGAACACCGACCTCGACGCTCGCTACTTGCTGCCCGTCGGCGCCAACATCGTGTGCGCGGAAGGCGAGCACATCACCCCCGGTGAAGCCATCGCCAAGATCCCGCGCGACACCACGAAGGTGCAGGACATCACCGGTGGTTTGCCCCGCGTTGCCGAGCTGTTCGAAGCCCGTAAGCCCAAAGATCACGCCATCATCAGCGAGATCGACGGCATCGTTTCGTTCGGCAAGGATACCAAGGGCAAGCGCAAGGTCGTCATCACCCCGTTCGGCATCGACGGTGGCCTGCTCCCGGATCAAGGTCGCGAATACCTGATCCCCAAGGGCAAGCACATCCAAGTGCAACCGGGCGATCACGTCCGCGCCGGCGACCCGCTGCAGGACGGACCCGCGAACCCGCACGACATCTTGCGCGTGAAGGGTGAGAAAGAACTGGCCGCTTGGCTCGTGAACGAAATCCAGCAGGTTTACCGCCTGCAGGGCGTCGGTATCAACGACAAGCACATCGAAGCCATCGTGCGTCAGATGCTGCGCCGCGTTCGAATCAAGGAGGTGGGTGACACCAACTTCTTGGTCGACGAGCAGGTCGAGAAGTACGTGTTCGAGCGCGACAACGCGCGCGTCATGGAACGCGGCGGACAACCCGCCGTGGCCGAGCCGATGCTGCTCGGCATCACGAAGGCATCGCTCTCGACCGAGTCCTTCATCAGCGCGTCTTCCTTCCAGGAGACGACGAAGGTGCTCACCGAGGCTGCGATTTGCGGCAAGACCGACGATCTCCGCGGCATCAAGGAGAACGTCATCATGGGTCGGCTCATCCCGGCCGGTACGGGTCTGCCCGCGTACAAGCGCCTGCAGGTCGTGCTGGACGAGAAGTCGCCCACGTACGCGCCCCCCACGTTCGTGCGCGTCACGCCGGCTGAGCTCGTCGCTGTCGGCGACGAGTGACGCCATCGCTCACTCCCGACATCGGGAGTGACTGAGACGAAGAGCGGCCATTCGAGGTGACTCGGGTGGCCGTTTCTTCGTTTGTGGCTGCGCTTGTCGGCTTGTCGCCCCGGAGCCCGCCTTCGGCGGAGGGCGAGGGTCGCCCCCGCGGCCACTTCGCGTCTTGGGGACGACGCCTCATGGGTGCCTCGGGTTGGCGTGGGGCCTGCCGGCGTCACCTTGCAGTTCGCGATCGCGCGGAGGGCGCGCGGCTTGTGCGCGACGGTGCGGGAGCTCAAGCCTCGCCCACCGCCGAAGGCAGGCCCCGTGGCCCCGTGGCTCCGCAGTGCGGTTTTGCCAGGAAGCGTTGGGGTCGGGTTTAGCGCTCATCGAGCGCATGCCGCACCACGAAGACTGCTGCCGCGAGATCGCGCATGACGAGTTCGGCGTGAAGCCGAACAATGCGATAGCCAGCGCGCGTGAGCTTTCGATGACGCTTGGCATCCGCGGTCACGCGCCGTGCGTGATAGCCGCCATCGACCTCGACGATGAGCCGCGCAGACGGCGCATAGAAGTCCGCGATGAAGCCGAGCAGCGGAACCTGCCGACGAAAGGCGACGCCGAGCTGGCTCGAGCGCAACGCGCGCCAGAGCCGAGCCTATGAATCGGTGGGCGCTTGGCGCATCGTGTGAGCGCGAAGGGCGAGGGTGTCTTTGTCGTTCGACATGGGCGGCTCCTTTCTCCGGCTGGCGGCCGGACGAAGCCCCCCTCGCGCAGGAGATGTGACGCGCGCCAGCGGAGGTAACGATTGCAAAGCCTCGCGCGCGAACGAGCTCGCTTAACGAGGTCGCGCGGCGCAGCTCCTGCGCGTCTCGCGTAGGCCGGCCGCCAGTCGGAGAAAGGTGCATGTGCGAACCAAAGGCGCGCATCGTCACGCTCGCACTGCGAAGCGATCACGAATCAAGCACGGCGAGCGCAGCCGTCGGGGCCCCCACGTCCGGCGAAGCCGGCGTTTGGGGGCCCCCGGCGCGCGGAGCGCAGCGAGCACGCCGGGCCGTGTCACGACGAATCACAGCGGGGCAGCCCAAAAGCGGCTGCAGGTCGTGCTGGACGAGAAGTCGCCCACGTACGCGCCCCCGACGTTCGTGCGCGTCACGCCGGCTGAGCTGGTCGCTGTCGGCGACGAGTGAGGCTGGAGTGAGTCACTCCCGATGTCGGGAGTGATTGAGAGGAAGAGCGGCCATTCGAGGTGACTCGGGTGGCCGTTTTTTCTTTATGTGCTCCGGCGTTGGACGTCGATGCGTCGATGCGGCTTGTCGCCGCGGAGCCCGCCTTCGGCGGTGAGCGAGGGTCGCTCCCGCGTACAGTTTGGAGCTTTGGGGGCGGCCGCCTGATGGGTGCCGTGGGGGAGCGCGGGGCCTGCAGGCGTCACCGTGCCGCTCGCGATCGCGCGGAGGGCGCGCGGCGCATGCGCGACGGTGCGGGAGCTCAACCTCGCCCTGCGCCGAAGGCGGGCCCCGCGGCTCCTTAGTCCGGTTCGGAGGTTCGACTGAACGACTGAACGTCTGGATCCGAACATTGATCGAACGATGCGATTGGCCGCTCGCGCGAGCTTGCGGTCACGGCGCGCATCCGCGGTTACCCATCAGTTTTCGGGTCTTCCCGTCATTCGCGGGAGGCGCGGTTCATACGTTCATGCGGGTTTGAGCATCGCGAGATCGACTTCGCCGTGTTGGCTGGTGAACGTCAGTTTGCGACCGTTGCCGCTCTGGGCCTGCTGTACGCCGGAGATGCGATGGTCGGCGGTGTCGTAAACGAGGACTTTGCCATCTCCTGCATCGACCGCGAGGCGCTGCTTATCGGCGAAAAAGGCATAGCGCGTTTGGTTCTGCCCGCCGGCTGAGCTTGGTTGCTGCCCGAGCGCCTCCGGCCACCAGCGCTCGGGAGCTTGCATCGGTTTCATCGGCGCCATCGGTTTCATCGGTTCCATGGGTTTCATCGGTTCCATGGGTTTCATGTGACTCTCCGCGGTTGTCCTGCGTCCTAGAAAGGCATTCTTCCCCGCGATCGACTCGCGCTCGCAAGGGCCATCGCACTTCGGAGCGACGGGCATTAGTGCCACACTGACGAATGCACGGCGTCGCTCGTTCTGATGGGGGCGTGTGCAGCCTTCGAGCCTTCGAAAAAGCGCGACTGAGCGCGGGTGGTCACCGATAGTGGCCGCATGGATCGGCGTCGGCATGCAGGGCGTGCTCGACGTCGGACTTCGTGCTGCCGCACTTTGCAATTGGCCTCACGTATGCGCCACGGCTTCAAGAACTGTGTTGTCCCTTATTCCATGTTTCGCATAGCCCGTACGCCCGTACTCATCTACTCACCGAGTCGATGCTACGCAGCCTATCAACGTCCGCGCACGAGCAACGGGTCTTGAACCGTCACACCGCGTTTAGCAAAGGCTTGGCCGCAACTTCCCTTCGAGATAACTTGGTTTCGACGCATCTAGTTCGCGCGGAGATCAATCAATTTCGCCCAATAAAAGCGATGACGATCCACTTTGAAGGCAACGATTGCACGATACTTCTCGGCATTAACTAGGCTGGAAAGTCGAACGTTCTACGCTATATCACTCCTCTCCAAAGATGTGAGAGTCACGCCAGACTACCCACGGCAAGTTAGGTATGACGAGCCGGAGGTCAAGAGTGCACGGGTGCGATTCGTATTCATCGACGATGATGACATTGGCGCAATTCGCGACGGATGGCGCAAGCGAACTCGCGGCTTAGTAGAAGATGCTACGCTCAACGTCGACAATGATCGTTTTGATATCGGTCGTTTCCGTTGAGCGCTACGCGAAGACCGTCCTTCACAAAGGTCGAGGTCATGGGTGGTACTCGCCACGCGTCACGTTGGACACACGAGTCTACCTTCGCCATAGATGACCAGTGGCTTATTCCGAACGACGCTTGCCCGCCATCTCACAACGTACCGGTTCCCGGCTTCTGCGCGCTTCAGACGAAGGCGCTGACGCTGGTTGCGGCAACGAAGAAAAGTCCGAACAGGCCGGAGGCGGTTCTTCCGACCAGCAACCGCAGCCGAGGTCGAAGACCAGTTCTGGTATACGATTCTTGAGGTCGCCGAAAGGCGCCTACCGGAGTGCATTTCATGGTGGTTTTTGCCCGACTCTGCACTTCCAGCATCGACGAACCTTGACGAGTGGAGTTTACCGGATTTCCCGGACAGATTGTTAAGGTGATTATGCGGCAAGCTGACTGGAATTGGCCATCTCGAAGTTGATGGGTGATTGATTTCTGGCGGCCGAGTGGCGGCGTCGCGTCGTAGTAGTTCTCTATGAAGTCGCTGATGGCGTCGTAAGCTTCCGATCGCCTCTCGAAGGCACAGCCGTGCACGAGCTCTTTTTTGAGTGTCGCGAAGAAGCTCTCGGCGACAGCGTTGTCGTAGCAGTTGCCAGAAGCGCTCATGCTGCAGCGCGCGCCGTGTTGGTGGAGCAGGCCGCGGCACTGCTGGCTCGAGTATTGGGCGGCTCCATGACGGTGGCGATACCCGTCGAAAACTGGCTCCATCAGGCTGGCGATTGGCAGGCCTGCAGGGCACGTGCGATGAGACCGAAGCGGCCGCTCGACTGCAGCTTGGTAGTAATCGACGCGATTTGGTTTGCGACCGTTCGCGGCGAGGTCGACCTCAGCCGCGACATCTCCGCGTGGCTTTTACCTTCGATGACCAGACGCGCGAGCGCGTACTCCGCTTGCGTTAGACGATCCCTGAGTGCGTCATCAGGCCGAGTCAAACTGACGACGTACCGCGAGCTTGCGGGCATGCCCCTGATCCCGAGCTCGCGCTCGGCGCAACGAGTCTGCGCGGCGATCACCAACAACAACGGCGTTGCGCGCAACCGGCACGACAGCCCGAGTTGACGTAGCCCCTGTCCCAACATGCTTGACACCGTGGAGTAAGCCACGGCGCGTTCTAACGCGACCACCTTTTGAAAATCCCCGAGCATCACTCGCTCCAACAATTCGAGGTTCACTGCTAGGCGCGCGGGCGGCCAAGGCGTCGAAGCGTGCTCGAGCACCAGCTCGCAATGTGCATCGCCCTCACCGTGTCCCGTGATTCTCCATAGGCCACGTTTCAACCCATCCCAAAGCTCGGACGTGTTCCTGGGCGGCGGCGCGCCAGGGCCACTCGAGCTCGGCTCGCTTCGGAAAGCTTTGAACAATATCGGTTCGCTGAATGGCGGCGCGGCTTCCGATATCAAGGTCGAAAGCGCACGGCCATCCAGCACGCCCAAGGTCGCGTTGCATCCCATACATGAAGGACGCTCGGGGGCGTCCTTTTTCCCCAGGCCAACCGTCAGCGATACATTTTTGCGCGCGCCGCCGCAGCGACTTCGAGTGAGTCTCCACGTGCGATGGCGGTGCTCAGCGCTTCGGTCTTGCCCGCGACCAACTCTGACAATGCCACGCTGGGGCGGCTCTTGTTATCGACGAACGCCCGCAGACTCGAGCCCCTTGGCTTCCCCAGATCTGCAATCTGAGGGGCGCCGAAGTTGCGCAGTTGTTGAACCGTGCCCGTCTCTGGGTTCAACCACGATAGGAACCCATTGCGCAATACGTCACGCGGGCGCTTGATCGCGCCGGTGAACGAGTAACGCACGCCCGGGGCGGCCACTGTGTCGAAGTAATTGGGCGTACAAAAGTCGGATACCGCAACATCGTCGATCAAATAGGAAAAGGGAGCGTCCTCCGAGGGGTCACAGACCTGAACCAAGTATTCGAACTTGCCGACAATGTCGCGTATTCGACCGTCCAGCACTCCAACCGCGTTCGAGGCGTACAGCCGATTGCCGCTCGGATCGACCAGCATCTCTAGGCACTCGTGACTTGCCGCGATCGTCCAACCGTCGCCAACTTCGACCTTCGCGTAGGGCTGATTGCAATCGGTCATGTGAACCCCCCCCCGCCCGGCGGGCAATCGATCGACCAACAGGATTGGCCAGGCGCCTGCAGGGATCCGAGAGGCGTCCGGCAGGGCAGAGACCGTGGCGTTGACCGACCAGATAGGCGAAAGGTCCCGCTGCACCTGCAAGTTCAAGGCAGCAGCAATTTGGCAGACGTGCTCGAAGGCAACGGTACGGGTTTGATCAATGAGAACGACTCGCGCTGTCAACATGACTCTAAAAGGCCCCCGAGGACATGGTCGTGAAACTCGACCGACCAATAGACGCAGCGGCGCGGCGTTCTTTCCCCGGTACGTGAAACTCGCTGTCATCGGCTGTCATGGCCTTCGAGAATGACCTCGATTAACCAACGCACATGGCCGCAGAGACGAATTCCGCCGTCGACTCGAGTCGAGCGTTCATCGAGCTGTTCGCAGCCGAACACAGCGCGCTGCAACGCGCAGCATTTGGCTTGATCCGCCAGGAAGCGGATGCGGCGGACCTCGTTCAAGACACCCTCGAGCGGGCGCTGCGCTCCGCCCCGCCGGCTCTCTCTCGGCAGGCCGCTCGAGCCTGGTTCCTGGCGACCATGAAGAATCTTTTCATCGACCGACGAAGAGCCGCCTTGCGCAACCCGCACGTACCCTTTGCTGACGAAATGACCATCGCGACCGTTGACCCGTCGAGCGAAAGCCAACGATGGCGGTTGGTCGACGATACTGTGCTTGGCGCGTGCATCGATGGTCTGGATTCACGCTTGGGTGAGGTCTATCGGCTCCGCGCCGAGCACGGCCTATCGCTCAAGGCCATCGCTGCCCGTTTGGGTATTCCGATGGCCACCGTTGGCACTCGGTTTTTTCGCGCAAAGCGGTGCTTGCAGGCAGCGATGGCCCGTTTGCCGGCGCATCGCACGATTCGGCCGCGAGGTAGCCTTAGCGGTCCGCCGGGTGTCGAAACCGTTTCAGCGGTGCGGCGCAAAGAGCGAGTCCGCGCAAGCAGCGTGCGCACCCTCAAGCGACCCGAGCAACGCCGGGCCGAGCGGCCCCTGCTGCGTTCGAAGACGTTGCTCTCTGCCACTCCAGGCCAGATAGGTGTAGAGTGCGCTCGGGTTGCCATGGGATTATTGCGTCACCAGGGTTCGGGCGTGTTTTGCACGCTCGATGCCGAACACGTGATTGGCCGTTCGCCGCGCGCCGCGCTGCAACTGGATCGAACCTACGTTTCGGCCCAACACGCCTCTCTGCGCTGGCGAGGCGACGGCTGGGACATCAAAGATTTGGGCAGCCGCAACGGCACGTTCGTGGGCGCGGCCGCGGTCGGCGCAGGCCAATCGCAGCGCCTCGACCGAGGCGCGCAAATCGCGTTTGGCCGCGGAGAAGAGACCTGGATTTTGGTGGACGACTCGCCGCCCCAGGCATCATTGATTTGCGTGCACGACGACGCCGATCCCGTTGTCGTTGAAGGTCAAATTTTGGCACTGCCTTCGGCGGAAGACCCTTTGGTAACGATCCTGGCCAACGCGGATGGCGGCTGGACGATCGAGAGGCTGGATACCAGCAGCGCGCTCGTCACCGGCCAAGAATTCGAGGTTGGCGAACGGCGCTGGCGCTTCTTCTGCCCGAGCGCCTCGTCCTCCAGCTCCACGACCGAATGGCCCGACAACCGCGGGCTCGCCGGCGCTCGGCTGAGCTTTCGTGTTTCGCTCGATGAAGAGCACGTCGAGCTCAGCGTGCTGCGCGGTCGCGAAACGATCGACCTCGGTTCGCGCGAGCATAACTATTTGCTTTTGCACTTGGCTCGTAAGCGCGAGGCGGAGAGTGTCACTGGCATTCCCTCCGGCGCCTGCGGCTGGCTCTATCAAGACGAGCTGCTCGACGCATTGAACGTCACGGCCGACCGACTGAATGTCGATGTCTATCGGATTCGGAAACAGTTCGTCGCGGCGCTCGGCAAAGAAGGTGCGAATGTCGTCGAACGTCGGCCGAAAACCAAGCAACTCCGGATCGGATTACCGCTGACGACCGTCGAACGCATTTGAAGGACTCGAGCATTCGTTCGAGTGGCCGTACTTACCTCAATACGCCCTAAAACGAAGGTACCAACATCATGGGGAAGAAAGTCGTGATCATCGGCGGCGGTGTCGCCGGGCTCAGCGCAGCGCACGAGCTCGTAGAGCGCGGTTTCGACGTCGAAGTCTACGAACGGCGCAATCGGCTGGGCGGCAAGTCGGCGAGCGTTAACAGGCTCCCCGGGGCGGAGCGCACCGACGACGAAGACCCCGGCAAAAAGGGTCTGCCAGCGGAACATGGCTTTCGCTTCTTTCCCGGTTGGTACCGCCACCTACCCGAAACGCTGAAGCACATTCCTTACAAGGATGGCACCGTATACGACAATCTAGTCTCGGCCGATCGAAACTTGTTTGCGAGCTACTACCGCGACCCGATCCAGGCTCTTCTACGTTTTCCGAGAAGCTTCACGGAATTCAAGACCGTTGCCGCGTTCCCGCTGGAGATTACGCGTCTCGGTCTTACCCCGAGTGACTTGGCGTTCTTCTTTGGCAAGCTGCTGGAGTACGCCTCCGCGAGCGAGGAGCGCCGCGCGAGCTACTACGACACCATCAGCTGGTGGGATTTCATGGAAGCCGAGGAGCCGACTCACTCCGAGCAGTTCCGTGCCTACTTGGTCGATGCCGTTACGCGTAGCACGGTGGCGGCAAAGCCAAAGCAAGCCAGTGCCGACACCATCGCCCGTGTCGCGCTGCGTTCCCTGCTCGACACATTCCAACCGGACACGATGGTCGATCGCGTGCTGAACGGGCCTTCGAGCGAAGTTTGGATCGAGCCTTGGGTTTCGTTCTTGAAACGTAAGGGAGTGAAGTTCTTCTGCAACGTCGAGCTGGATTCGCTGGAGTTCGAAGCCAAGTCGCTCAAGTCGGTGCGGTTCGTGCACAGCGACTACGCTCAGCGGAATATGCGCAGCAAAGCAGCGAAGGCCGATCGCGCGCTGCGGGCGAGCCAAGCCGCCGCCGGCCCGTCTTGGGCAAAAGCCAGCAGCGCTGAAGATATCGCCGCTCAAAAGGCGCGACAAGCCGCGGCGGTGAAATCTCATCTGCACTCTTGGCATGAACGCGCGAAGAGCATCAAGCACTCGCGGTCGCTCAACAGCCACGCGCCAGTAACGGCCGACTATTTCGTGTTCGCGATTCCAGTTGAGCAAATGGCCTACTACGTACACCGTTCGCCGACGTTGCAGCGCTTGGATCCCAAGCTTCGCAATCTCATTCCGCTGAGCGACCATGTCGATTGGATGGCAGGCATTCAGTACTACCTGACCGAAGACGTCAAAATTACGCCTGGTCACTTGGCGTGCGTCGACTCGGAGTGGCGTCTGACGGCCATCTCACAGAATCAATTTTGGCCGAACGTGGACATGAAGGAGCGCGGCGATGGTCACGTGAAAACCGTGCTCTCGGTCGACATCTCCGCTTGGGACGTGAAGGGGCAGCTATTCCGGCGCGAAGCATTCGCCTGTTCTGCCGAAGAGATCGCCGAAGAGGTCTGGCAGCAACTGAAGCGCTCGCTGAACCGCCCGAATCGCAACGAGATCCTGCTCGATTCGATGCTGCTCGGCGCACAACCGATCGAGACTGGCAAGCATTCATTCCCGAAGGCCAGCTTCAGTCTGGATGATGACCTCGTCGATCGTTTCGACCGCAAGAAGGAGGCGTTCTACAAGAAGTTCGAGAGCGTGCACTTCAGCGCAGAGGCCATTCGCGCGCGCCAGCGGGAGCAGAATGACGACACCACACTCGAGGCAAGCTTCGCCTTCGGTGAGCGCACGAAAGTGCTCGCCGAGCCGCTACTCATCAATCGCGCGGGAGGCATGCGACTTCGTCCCTCCAGCGCAACGCAGGTCGACAACCTCTTCCTCGCCGGCGACTATCTGCGGACACACACCAACTTGGCGAGCATGGAAGCCGCAAACGAGTCAGCGCGTGCTGCGGTGAACGAGATCCTCGAACGCTCGGGCTCGGACGAGGCGCCGTGTCGAATCTACCCGTTTCGAGTGCCAGCCGAGGGTTTGCGCTTGATCGAGGGCTTCTTTCGCGCCAGCGACAGTGGCTTGGCAGCAGTGCCCGTGCGCATGGCCGCACAGGCGGCCACCGTCGCAGCCGACTTTGCAAAAAATAGCATCGGAAAGTTCTTCAGCAGGAGCAAGTGACGGCATGAACGCGCCCATCGATTCCAAGGTCCTCAGTCACGTGTACTACTTCAGCATCGACTCGAACCTCGAAGCGATCGCGACCGGCGGGCAGGGGCCTAGCGGCGAGCGCATCTATGCGCGCTATGAAGAGCCGGCAAAAGTCACGACCGCGCGCTCACTGTACAATGAGTCGTGGCCGAGGGAAGACTTCGAAAAGTACTGGCCCTCCAACTCGGACAAGCCGCCCGAATTGGTTCGGGCACAACGCGGCAAACGCCAACCGTGGAGCGGGCTTTGGGGCACGATCAGCAGTGGCGGCGACTTCGCTCTGCTACGCAACGACGGCGTGCTCCAACTAGACGGACGAGTGACGGTGCTCGCCGACGACGAGACCTTGCTCGACTTGGTTTACCATGGGCTCGTCGAAGTCCCTGACGAACTCAACGAGCTGAGGATCCCGGTAGTTCTCAGCTTGACCATAGAGACCGCAAGCGGTCCATTTCCCACGGCCGAGGGCGAAGATCTAGGCTGGATCAATAAGCGTTACCTCGCGCATCAAGCGAACTTTTGGCGCTACGAAGAGCTCACCCGAAAGTTGTTCGTCGCCGTCGGCGAGTTGACGCTGAGCCCTGCCGCGCCGCGCCGTTTTCCCAAGCGGATTCAGCTCAAGGTCTTCTCAGTACAAGTCACCGGTGGCAAATGATCAAGCGGCGAACGCAACTCTACGACACCGACCTGCTGTATCTCTTCTCCTACGACGCAGACTTGGAAATGCGCCGTGACGAAGTCGGCTTCGTGCCGGGCGGCGTTCGAGTCAACATCTTCGCCCGTCCCGACAAGACGCGCATGTACAACGTCGCGGGCGAGCAATCGATTCTAGGCGCGAAGTCTCTGCAGGGCACGGTCGTCGCCGGGATGGACGCAGCGTTGATCCGCAACGACGACATCGGGGATTTGGACGTGCGCCTGATTCTGCGCACCGACGACGGCGTGACGCTCTTCTCCTATTACAAGGGGCTGTTTCCCGCTGGCCCGCGCGGCTTTCGGCGCTTGATCAGCGAAAAGCCGAAGCTCGGCACCGAGGAAGAGCCCGTCCGCGCCGCCTTGTACATCATGCCGCGCTACGAGACCGCCAACGAGCAGTACTCCTGGTTGGGGCAGTATCAATGTGTCGGCTTCGGCCAGGCGACGATCGTCAAAAGTAAAATTCGCAGCGCAACATTCGATGTCTACGCGATGGACGGCTGAACCATGGAGCGCACAGGATTCTTCGACAAACGGCTCACCTACCTATTCTCTTGTGACGTGGCATTTCTGGAGGTCAAAGCGAGTCCACAGCGACAGTTCCAGCATCTATCGTTCTTCGAAAACGACCACGCGGCCGACAAGAGCTCCGCCGTCTACAACGTGTTCGACGAAAATCGAGCCATGGGCCACGAATCGGTGAGTGGGCACGTGAGCGTGCTCGAAGGGCGCGTGGAAATTCAGCCGCTACAGGAGTTCGCCTTGTTGTCCGGGCGAGCGATGATCTTCACCGAGGAGAGCGCGCGCATCTCGTTCACGTTCGAGGGCACTTTGCGCGCGCCGGTCGACGATTCCTTGTGGCTCCAGTCCGATCGAATCGTCGAGAGCAAAGCGTTCCTCAGCTTGCGCTTCGAGACCCCGAGCACCAAACACGCCTGGTTACCCCAGGAGCAATGCTTGGGCTTTGGTCGTCTGGCGCTGCGCAACCAGGTCTCCCAGCGCCTCAACTTGGATGTCTACGCCGCAAGCGCAGGTTGGCCCGCCAATGGCTAGCGAGCTCGCGAGCGTCTTGCAAGACACGGTGGGGTCGTACGAGCTGCTCAAGCTCCTGGGCGAGGGCGGCATGGGGCGCGTCCACCACGCGCGCCATCTGGAGTCGCGCCGCGAAGTCGCCATCAAGACCGTCAAGCAGCGTAACGAGCAGCACGCGCTGGCCCTGCGCCTAGAGATCGCCGCCCTGCGCGCCGTCACTCACCCGGCAGTGGTAAGTCTGCTCGAAGACGGGGTGCACGATGGCTTCCCTTGGTATGCGATGGAGCTGCTCACGGGGGAGACGCTCGCCGACTACAATCGCCGGCTTTGGGACTCGGGTCTCAACCACACTCAATCCGAGCCAACGGAGCCCACGTCCGGCCCGATGGCGATCTCGGACGTGATGCCCACCTGGCCCTCGTTGCGAGACTCTGTGCCGCCTCGAGAGCGGCTGCAGCGCGTGTTACGCCTGTATCGCGGGCTGTGCCTACCGCTCGTGCACATCCACCGCCGCGGGATGGTGCATCGCGACTTGAAACCGAGCAACGTGTTCATTCGCCGCGACGAGAACCCGGTGTTGATGGACTTCGGGCTGGTCGCGTTTGCCAGCGGCGCACTCGGCCGAGAAGTGCTGGCGCCCGTGCAACGCGCCTTCGGGACCGTACCCTACGTCGCGCCAGAGCGCATCCGCGGGCACCAGGTCGATGCGCGAGCAGATTTGTACGCCTTCGGCTGTATGCTCTACGAGACGCTCACAGGGCGCCCGCCCTTCATGGGCACCGCCGACCAGGTCTGGCGGGCGCACCAAGCGCAAGAGCCCGTGCCTCCGTCCGCTTTGGTCGACAGCATCCCCCCCATGCTCGACGAGCTTCTGCTCGGACTATTGCGGAAGGAACCGCGAGCGCGTATCGGGCACGCCGCAGACGTCATCGATGTGCTCGACCATGCGCTCGGCGATTCGGTCCGAAGCTCGGAACCGACTACCGTTCAATTGTACCGGCCCGCCCTTTCGGGGCGCGAGCAGGTGCTGAGCGAGCTCGAGCGTTCGCTGACCGCCGCGCATGACGGTTCGGGTGGCCTCGTGCTACTGAGCGGTGAGAGCGGGATCGGCAAGACCTTCGTCGCGTCCGAGTTCGCTGCGCGCGCGGGTCGCGCCGGCGTGCGCGTCGTTACCGGCGAATGCGCGACCCTAGCAACCAACGCCTCGACGAAAGAGCTTTCGAACGGCGCGTTTCACCCCCTGCAGGGCCTATTGCAGCGCATCGGCGATGCCTGCCGGGAGGGAGGCGACATCGAGAGCCAGCGCATCTTGGGAGGCCGCGCTTCGTACCTGGCACCTTACGAGCCGACGCTCGCAACACTGGCGCCGGGCGAACCGCTACTCGACGCTCAAGTGCTGCCGGCCGCGGCGGCGTCGGAGCGCGCGTTGTCCGCGCTCAAGGCGACAGTACGCGAGTTTGCACGCGGCACGGCGCTGCTGCTCGTGCTGGATGATCTGCAATGGGCAGATGGCCTGACCCTGAAGTGGCTAGCCGAGCTGCAGCGAGACTTCTTCCACGGCGTTCCGCTGCTGATCTTGGGCACCTTTCGTGAAGACGAAGCGGCGTCCGCGTCCCTTCAAGCGCTGGTCAAATCGGGCTCGGCGCTCTCCGTGTCGTTGTCTCGCCTTGATGCGAGCGGCGTCGCGCGCATGGTCTCCGACATGTTGGCGATCGGAACGCCGCCTCCGGAGCTCGTTACGTTTCTGCTTCGAGAATCCGAAGGCAACCCGTTCTTCGTCGCGGAGTACCTGCGCTTTTTGGTGCTCGACGGGCACCTGAAGCGGGTCTCAGGGCGCTGGCAGGTCGGCAGCCGCGGCGACCGCTCCGCGGGCTACGAGTCAATTTCGATTCCCGAGTCGCTGGAGGGCCTATTGCAGCAGCGTCTGGCCGCGCTGGGCAGCGGGGCGGCTTCGCTGTTGCAGGCTGCAGCCGTGCTCGGGCGCAGCTTCAGCGGTGCCGACCTGCGCCGCATGACGGGCACGACCGCCGAGGACATGATCGCCCATCTGCACGAAGCTCAGGAGCGGCATGTGCTCGAGCCTTTGGCCGGCGAGCTCGACAGCTACCGCTTCGCGCATGATCGCCTACGCGTCGCTGCTTATTCGAGCATGTCGCCCGTGCAGGCGGAGGCATTGCACCTTCAGGCCGCCAGCGCCCTAGTCGCGTCTGCCAGCGCCGCGCTGCCACGCTCGTCCGAAATCGCGCAGCACTTTCGGCTCGGTGGTGATTCGCGCTCGGCGCTGCTCCACTTCGAGAAAGCCGCGGATGCCGCCGTCGCCAAATCCGCACAGCGCGACGCCTCGCTATTATTTCGCGAAGCGCTCGAGATCGCGGCCGAGTTGGGCGGAGTTTCGGAGCAACGCTTGGCGCGCTGGCACTACGAGCTCGGCGCCGCACTCCATGACATGGGCGAATTCCAGCTCGGTAATGTGGAGTTAGAGAGAGCATTGCATTTAATCGGCTATCGAGTGCCCAAGTCGAAGAGCGCCCTGCCGCTGAAAGTCACTCTGGACGTGGTCCGTCAATTTTTGCATCGCTTGTTCCCGAGCCGTCGGCTACACCAGCAAGCCGAGGAATCGCCGCGCTTGTTGAGTGCGGCGCGCGCTTTCGACCGGCTACAGCAGTCCTATTACTACACGGGGGATGTGCTGCGCATGCTGTATGCGTGCTTGCGGACTTTGAACTTGACTGAATCAGCCTCTCCTTCGCCGGAGCTGACGGTCGCGTATGCGAATGCGCACGCAGTCGCCGGCATCTTGCCGTCACGCAAGCTCGTGGGCATCTACCACCAGCGAGCCATGACCAATATCGCGCGTGCGCCGGATGCCGTCTCCGAGACCTACTTCCTCACGCTGTCTGGGGTGTATTTGACGGGCATTGGCGCGTGGGCAGATGCTCGAGCCACGTTGACCCGTGCCCTCGACATTTCCGAAAAGCTCAACTTCGCGCGGCGTTCCCGAGAGCTGACGGGTGCGATCGGCGTGCTCGAGTACTACGCAGGGGACTTTCGCGTTTCACGTCGCCAAGCTGACGCGCTGTATGCGATTGCGATGGACAAAGACGCGCACACTCAGGCCTGGGCTCTGCTGCTACGCGCCCAGGCAGCGCTCGCTCAGGGCGAGTACGACGTCGCACTCGCGAGCGCACGCGAGGCGTCGAAGCACTCAGAAGGCCTGGGGCAGCCCGAGCGCATCTGGGCTTGGAGCTTGGAGGGCGCCGCGAGTCTGCGGCACGGCAATCGCGACGAAGCGGACGCGATTTCGCGAAAAACCGTGCGTGAAATCCAACTTGCACCGCCCGTCAATCACTACACCATTGGCGCTTATGCGGTGTGCGCCGAGGTTCGCTTGGCGCTTCTGCGCGAACCGAAGATCAAGGCCGACCCAGCAGCACACCGGCTGGCCAAGCAGGCCTGCGGAGCGCTGAACAAGCTGACGCGCATCTTCCCCGTGGCCAAGCCGCCGGCGCTGCTCATGGAGGGCCTGCGAGAGCAGCGAATTGGAGATCTCGCGAAGGCGGCGCGACTGATGGAAGCGAGCCGTTCGACCGCTCTCGCGCTCGGAATGCGTTATGACGCCGCACGGGCGGCGTTCGCGCTTGCCTCCGAAGACTTGAGGTCGCACGCCACCGCTCGGCACCTCGCGCAGGCCCGCGCGGACGCGGCTGCGCTCGGCCTGGACGACCGCCGACTGCGCCCGGCGGAGCTGTGACCTTGCGCGCATCGCGCTCAGTGCCGTTTGAAGTACTGCACGTCGCGTTCGTGCTTCTCGGCGGCAGCCCGGGTATGCAAGGTCGCCAGCGAGTAAGCGACGAGCTCGTGGTGTCCGGCAGCGCCATGCCGGCGCGCACCGCGACATCGACGCCCTCGCTGACCAAATCCGTGCTGCCATCAGTGCACGTCGCGAATGACTAGATGCAGCGAGGTCGCGCGTGGCAGCGCTCGTGCGCGTCTCGCGAAGGCCGGCCGCCGGTCGGAGAACGAGCGAGTGCGAACCAAACCACCGCATCGTTGCGCTCACCTGTGCGAAGCGAGCACGAATCAAGGACGGGAGCGCAGCCGTCGGGCCCCCACGTCCGGCGCAGCCGGCGTCGGGCGGGCCCCCGGCGCGCGGACCGAAGGGAGCACGCCAGGCCGTGTTGCGCCGCATCACGGCGGGGCATCAAGACCGACGTCGGCGTCTGAATAGGCCGGCTGCGGCGAGACCGACGACCAGACCGACGCTCGCGTGTCGGAGGCTCGAGCGGTCGTTTTGCACGTAGCGTTCGGATTGAAACGGCTGCCTGGGACCGAAGAACGACGCATCTTGCGTCAGGTCGTCGGCGGCGAGGACCGTGCTCATGCGCGTGATCGTGGAGCCGTTGTCGAAGATTCGGCGCAGCACCGAATGGATCGAGATGGCCGGCGGTCGCGCCTCGAGCGCGCCGAGGGAAGTCGTGTTCTCGAGCACGAAGGCTTGCGCTCCGTGGGCCTTGACCGCGGTTTGCACGGCCCCGCTGTAGTTGTCGGCGCGCAGTAAATTCGCGTCCAAATCTGCGAGCGTGAGCGCCTGAAAAGGCGCGCTCGGGCTCACGCTCGAGGAGCTCGGTGACGCGACGAACACCGTAAATGAGACGGACGGCGCCGCGCCCAGGCGCGCGAACGCCAGCGAGAGCAGCCGGTGGTCGCCTTTCAGCGTGTAGTGGATCCCGATGCTCGATGGGCTCGAGCTCGTCGCCGAGTCGCTGCGTCTGATGGCAATGAAGTAGCGGCCGGTGCTGACATATTGGTCGAGCAGAGCCAGCCGCTCATCGGGAATCACGAAGCCGTTGTCCGCGAGCCAACCCTTCACCGCGTCGGCGTCGTCCGCGGTGAGTGAGACCGCCGTGACGGGGCCGATCTCTACCGGGCTGCTGACGCTCACGCCTTTGCTCGGGGCGGCACCGGCGGAGTCGTCGTCGTTGGCCGAACCGCAGCTGCAGCCTGGGCTACTGCTGCCTCCGCCCGCTGTTGTCTTGTAAATACGCGGTGCCGTCTGTTGGTCGAGCGCGTCGAGATCGCTCGCCGACACCGGCTCGTCGTCGAGAGTCGGTTCGCTCGGCACGGGGATCAGCACCCCATAGTCCGCGCTAGTGATGGGGACCGAAACTTGAACCACGGTGTCCGTGGTCCCGTCCTGACGCGCGGACAAGATGACGCGCTGTGCATTCGCGACTACCCCGCCGTTTACCGTGGTCATGCCGCCGCCGCCGCACGCTGCTGCCGTCGCTGGCAACGCATCGAGCAACCCCCACGTCAACGAGCCCACCACTAGCACCCTCAGCTTCATGCTCCGGACTTTAGCAGAGCTCGCAATTAGCGAGTACCCCGGCGATGGCCGATGACTCCGGGCTATCAATGCGCATCCGGTATTTGATTGAATTGCGTATTTGTTGAATGGAGCCTGCCTCTAACCGCGCCGCTGTGAGACGAGGACATCTCTTGCCGGTACTTGGCATCCGGCCGGGCCCGTGATGCACTGCTCGCCACCGCAGCCCCGAAGGATGGCAGGGGGCGCGACTGAGACGGGCGCGTTCACGAATGACGAGACGAGGGATTGATTCGATGCTGGCGCTGGCTGCGCGCATCGTTGCGCTGATTTGCGTTTGCGTGGTGTCGAGCTGCTCGGCGGACTCTTCGACCGTCGACGCGCCTAGCACAGGGCCGACGTATACCCCGGTGACCCCGGTGACCTGCACCGAAGGGAAGGCGTGTGAGTGCATGCCGGGGCAGCCTGGAACGGTGAGTTGTGCGGGCGGCTTCTCGAGCTGCGAATGTGCAGAGTGTCCGCCGCTCGACGTGCACGACGCCGCAAAGATCGATGCTTGCGGTGGCGCTCCGTTCGGCGTCTGGCGCCTGACCAAGCTCGAGGTCGGGCGCGGCCAGTTGGAGCTGTCGGTGGCTGGGCAGTCTCGAGGCAGCTGTGACTTCATGCTCGACACCCCGGGCAAGATACCGCGCGTGCTCATGAACCTGAAGGACGGTGGCGTAGCGGAATACGACGCGGAGATCGTCGCCACCCAGGCTCACTGGAGCGACGGTTGCGTCACCAGCAAGGCCGGGCAGCTCTCGTGCGGCTCCACAGCGTGGACGGGCGTCTCGAACTGCGCGCTCAGCTGCGACATCTGCAGCTGTGACACGACGCTCGGCTCGACCGCCGCTGCGAACGGCGGTTGGCTACGCACCGCCTCGACCCTTACGGTCGCGCCGTTCGGGACCAGCGGAGAGTTCGACTATTGCGCGCAAGGCTCCAAGCTGACGCTCTCTAGGCCTGACCTGTCGCTCGAGTTCGAGCAGGTGTTCACGCTCGACACGCCCACCGCGTGCGACAAGCGTTCACCCGTACAGTGCACGCTCGGACAAGGCTGTAGCCTCGGTGTGTGTGAAGGCGCGGGCCCCTGCGCGCAGTCTGGATCCGAAGCTGCGTGCTTGACGAAACAGGGGTGCACTTGGGACGCCACCGCCTGCACTGGCCTGCCCCGATCTTGCACGCTCGCCGATTTCGGAACCGTGCCTGGGTGCGACTTCGTCGACCACGCGACGAGCTGCATCGGGACGCCGACCGCGTGCACTACACTGGACGTCGATACTTGCGTCGACCGGCCCGGATGCAAGCTCAACGACGGCGGTCGCTGTAGTGGTCCCTCGCTCCCGTGCAAGGACTTTTTCGCCTGCCCAATTGGCTATTGCTCCTTCAATTCCCCCGACTGCAACGGGCTTTCTTCGTGCGCGGCCTTCAAGGACCACTCCCAATGCGACGACGCAAACGACAACTTCCCCAACGCACCCTGCACGTGGGAACAGTCGTGGTGCGAAGGAGATGCAGAGCCCTGCAGCAGCTACGCGCAAAGCGCTTGTGGCTCCGTCCCGGGCTGCGAACTGGGAACGCCGTGAGTCCGGCAGCCAGAGGCACCCTCGCCCTTCACGCGAACATACAACAAGGCACGCACCTGCCGATTCAGAGGGTCCGCTCATGCCGGCGCGCAAATCGCGTCGGGCGAGGGAACGTCGCCCGTTGCCGAAGATCGAGGCCTCCGCCCGAATGCCAACAACAAGAGCCCGTGCCCGCTCGTCCGGTCGCAGCCGTGGTTGGGCGAGTAGTGCTCCATTGGGTCTTCGGAACAGGAGTAGGCGGTGCCGCTGTGGATTTGGCCTTAGCCGACGCGGCACCGCTGCTGCGCCTCCACTGCACCTGAGGGCTAGCGTTTTTTGCGCTTCTGTACGGTCTCCGTCTCGCGTTCCCAGACGGCCATCACGTTGTACTGGGTTGGAATCACGGAATGAAGCGTCCAGCCCGAGCCGTCGGGTTTCGAAAGCGGCATCTCCTGCACCTCGCCCTCGGCGTTGCTGCCCCAATCCGCCCTGGCACCCTGCTTCGTGACTACGTATTCGGTCATTTGCTTTTACACTCAGCGCCTTCGTCGCGCTGGTCAACCGAAAACGCTGGCGCCCCACGCGGGTGACGCAGCGAGCGCCCAGAGGCCTCCACCTGCGCCCCCCGAAGCAAGGGCATGAGGTTAGCCTCCCAGTACTTCCGTTGCCAAAAAGAAGACGCTCGAGCAACGGGTGATGGTCCGCATCACCGTATCGAGTGGCGGCAAGCGGACCTTCCGCGATCAATACGAGCGGCTCCTCTGTGAGGATCTGAAGATCTTGCCGCTTGAGCCGAGGCCCGCCCGGCCTGCGCACGAGCGCGACCGGCGCTATTGACGAGCCAGCGGCTCAATGCGACGCGCCCTGCATGGCCGGCGCGGATCGTAAACGACAGAAGAAGCTCGAGCAGTCGCGGAAGAAGCGGGAGCTGCTGAAGAAGCAAGCGCGTCAACGCGAGGCACAGTTTCAGGGGGCGGCGTTGTTGCGCACCGCGCAGGCAGCGCCCTTCGGCCCCGCTTGGGTCAGCGCCTCTCTCGACGAAACCGAATCGGAAGGGCTGCCGGTACTCGTGACGGTCGTCGTCACGCGGAAGGTGCGCGGTCTATTGCTCGCCGAGCTGATGGTCGTCGACCGTACCTGCCTCGGTATCAAAAACGCGACGGTCACGCGGTTGATGGCCGAAGCAGAGGTGCTCGCTTTGATCGAGGACATGAGCGTGGGCGCGGATCCGCTCCGCGCTTGTGAGCCGCTCGAGGCTCAGTCGGTCGTGTTTCACGCGCTCGATCTCGCGCACTCGCTCGGCTTCGGCGCACACGAAGACTTCGAGATCGCGCTCTTGGAGCCACGTCCAGAAACTCTGCTCCACACGCCGCTGGCAACGCCACCGAAGCCTATTTACATCTCCGGGCCAGACGACGACGTTGAGTTGATCTTGCGTCGGCTCGAGGAGCGCGTGGGTCCCGGCAACTATCAGTTCGCGTCAGGTGTGGCGCAGCTCAGCGATTTGATGGGCCTCCTGCGAACCGACGATGAGGACGATGAGGACAGCGACGAGGATGAGCTCGACGCCGGCGCGATCGAGACGACGGGCGAGCCTTCCGGCGGTTGAGCGCGGGGCCCCTAGCTAGGTGCCGGTGCCGGTCGCCAGGAACGTATTCGGGGGGAAAACGCAGCTTTGGAACGCGCCCAGCGTCAATGTGGTGCTCTTCGCGCCAGGGGAGGTCGGTGTGAAGGTCAGCGACCAATCACCGCTGACCAACGGGGCGATCCCGTTGGCTGCGAAGTCGATGATGTTGCTCGAGCCGAGGGCTGCTCCCGGAATGAACGTGCCGGGCACTGTCTTCGTTACGCTCATGCCAACCGGCACTGAGCCGAATTCAATCGTGGCTGGAGGCGTCAAGAAGTAGCCCTCCGAGATTTCGGTCACGCTCAGCGTGTGCACGACGTCGCCCGGGACATCCGTAGTCACGGTGATGTCGGGCGGCGAATAGGTGTACGGCTTGGTCGGAAACGGCGACCCGTAGCCGGTGACCGTGAGGTCCACGTGCGCGTACGCGGCGAGGGTGCCAGTCGTCGGAGTGACGCCTACGTAGACCGAATTTTTATTCGCAGTCCAAGTTAGAGTGGCGCTGCTGGTGCTCGTCAGCGTGACGATCTGCGAGGTGAATGTCGACGTGCTCGCACAGCGAAGTGCGAACTCGAGGTGAGCTTTGGAAAGCGCGATTGCGCTCACTGCGCCCGCGCCACCTGCGCCGCCCGCACCTGCGCCGCCCGGGCCGCCGCCGCCTGCGCCTCCACCGCCTGCACCTCCACCGCCTGCACCTCCACCGCCTGCACCTCCACCGCCTGCACCCGCACCGCCTGCACCTCCACCGCCTGCACCCGCACCGCCTGCACCCGCACCGCCTGCACCCGCACCGCCTGCACCCGCACCGCCTGCACCTCCACCGCCCGTGCCGCCGCCGAGGCCCGCGCCGCCACCGGGCTCGGAGTCGCCCGCACCGCTTGCGCCGGCTCCAGGCTCATCGTCGCTCGCACCTGCAGTGCCTGCCACACCGCCGGCTGTTGCCGGCGAGCCCGCGCTCGGCGCGCCGCTGTTGCCGCCTCCGCTCGAGCCCGCTCTCGAGGAGCCGCCTTGCCCGGAATCGTCGAAGAACTGGTCCGCATCAGCGCCGCAGCGCGCCAGGAAGGGCGTGAACGCAAGCACTGCGAGCAACGAGCCAAGCGATCGCGCTGTGCGAAATCGCGCCTTCGATACTTCTTCCCCCAACCATCCCATGCGCCGATTGTCGCTTACCTGCTTGCGAATGTCAGACAAAAAACGCAGCCGCCCGTGTGACGGACGAGACGCAGTGACACGCGAAGCGGGCACCTTTCACGCTCGGCGGGCTGCGATGCGTGTCTCGCGAGCGCCCAACAAAACAGTCGCGCTCATTCGCCAGTGACATTGCAATCCTGGCATAGCGGCGACGAATGCCGCTTTCGTGGTCGTGCCGGGCCCGGCGCCCGCGAGTTACCCCTGCGGGTTACGTCTCGGTTGCCACGTGGATCAAGATGCCGCTTGGCCGCGGAGCGAAGTACTGGGGTTTGGTCAAGCGGGCATGGCACGCGGAGCGCGGCGCGTAGCCCCCAGCGCGCTGCTGGGCGCTCGGCGTGGCAAGCGTTGCCACGCCCCTCCTCAGAGTGGCGGTAGCTGGCTCTCCAGCTCGTTGATGCACGTGCTCAGCGCGTCATAGTAATCCCAATTCAAGGACTGATAGCCGTTCGGAGCGGTGTCGACGAGCGACGCGAAGCCGTTGAAGGCGGTCGTTTTACAACTGCGGGCGTAGCTGGGGCCCGTTTTCGGGTCGCTGTCATAGGGAAAGATGCGAAACGAGAGGCGACAGGTGCCCGCTGTCTTTCCACACGCCCGCGCGCACTCGATCCGATCGAAGTGAAAGTTGTGATCCCCCTCACACCAGGTGTCACCGCAGATGTTGTCGATCAGCGAGAGCACGGTGCTCGCTTGCTGTTTGGTGAGCGCGTTCGCGCCGAGCTCCTGTTGAATCGAGCGCACGTCCGACTCTGCGTCGTCGTCTGGCGCGGCCCCGCACCCGAACGAAGTGAAGCCCACCATCATCGTCACCCATAGTCCGCCCAGGAATTTCATTGCTTCAATCCGTGATGGGCAGCCCGCGGTTGGTCCGTCCAAACGCTTCGGCCCCTGCCTTCCCCCATCGGGCGCTCCGCCCGGCAGTTGCTCGAAAGAGAGCGACGCTCGCCATCAGGCGCTCGGACGAAAGATCCGCGGGCGCTAAAAGTCAGGCCACGGTTGATCGGTTTGGGATCATCGGCTGACCCGGGCTGAACACGGGCCGGGTGAAGGCCGATGCTAAAGCCAGCATGGGCTACGAGCAAAGCGGGCTTGGGCGTCGAAAAACCTAGTCGACCACGCGGCCGCCGCGCCCCGAAAGCTGATGATCGGTGTGCCGAGCTGCCAAGGCACTTGCAGAACAACACCGTCGGCGAACAGCTCGGCTGGCTCGTGCAACAGGGCCACGTGGGCACTGCGATCTGGGACGCGAGCCTGTCCGCGGCCGAGTGGCGTCAGAAGTCAGAAGAGCGTTTGGGAGCAGCTCAAAGCCATCAAGGCGCGCTGAAGCGAGCGCTACTCGACGCTGGGTGCGACCGATGCGACCGGCGCGCCGGGCACGACCGCGCCTTTGCCGGCGCTGAGCTTGTCGCGCACGAGCCGATTGACCTTGAACATCAAGATCACCGTGATCAGCATGGCGCCAGCCACGACGTAGCCGAGCTCTTCGTAGTGCTCGAGCGGGCCCTGCGCGGTTTGAACGACGATGAAGCCAGCCGCGGACGACGCGACGCCCCCCGCGAGCTGTTGCAGCGACGAGTTGATGGACATGAACGCGCCGCGATCGCTCGCGTCAGGCACGGCCGAGGACAGCGCTTGGGCGGAGACCATGCGCGCGGTGATGGCGATGAACAGCACGATGTTCAGCGCGATCACGATGCCGATCGGGGTGACGCCCAGGCCGCAATAGTAGACGACGAGCGCAATGCCCACCCCCGAGCCGATGCAGAACATCGGGTATTTGCCGATGCTATCGCTCAAGCGCCCGAGTAACGGCCCGGCGATGAACGATGAGATGCCCGTCGCAATGTAGATCATGGGCAGTTTCGCGAGTGGGATCCCCATGTTGTACACGCTAAACGTGCTGCCGAATGGCATGAGCATGAAGCCGCCCACGGCTAGCAGCATGGTCGCGGCAAAAGCCCAGAAGTAACGCGGCTCGGCCAACGTCTTGAGCAAATGGCGAAGCGCATTGCGATCGGATGGCGTCTTCAAATGCTCGTTGATCGGCTTCAAGCGCAGCGCGATCAGCACGCCGACGGACGCGCTCACCGCGACGATCATCAAGAACGGCGCGTGCCAGCCCCAATGATTCGAGAGGTACAGCCCGAGCGGGATGCCGAGCACTTGGCTGGCGGAGAACGCGGTCATCACGAAGCCCATGACACGGCCGCGCGCTTCGAACGGGAACAGGTCAGCGATGATTGCGAAGCTGATCGAGCCGATCACCCCGCCGAACAGGCCCGTGACCATGCGCGCGACGAACAGAAACTCGTAGCTCGAGGCGATGCCGCACAAGAACGTGCCGAGCACGAAGCCCGAGTAGAAAAAGAGCAGCAGCTTTTTGCGGTCGAACTTGTCCGCGAAGCCCGCCGCCAAAATGCCCGCTGCGCTCGCGCTGAATGCGTACGCCGAGACCACTGCTCCGAATTGCTTGGTGGTGACGTGTAGCTCCTTCAGTAGCAGCGCGCCGAGCGGCGAGAGGATCATGAAATCCAGCACGACCGTGAACTGGAGGAAAGCCAGCACGGCGACGACGAACTTTTGATACGGCGTGAACTTCATGGCTGCTCGCTTCGCGCTCGGGCCGAGCGCGGGGCGGTTCATAGCACGCCGGACCGCGGGGGCCGTAGGGTTGGCCCGCTGCGACACGTTACTTCACGGTCCGGTCGTGCGCTCTCCGCCTGACTGGTTTGGATAGCGGGCCGACGTCGGCCGCGCGCGGCTCAAAGCCTGCTGTTCGCCTCAGTTCGCGAGAGGCGAGTGGTCCCGCGCGTGCGCGAAGAAGTCGCTGTGAGTTAGGCACGTGCGGGGCGTACGGCAACGGCCGCCGCGCCGCGCAACTCGGGCGTCCGCTTCGCGCGCAAACGCGCTCCGCTCGAAGGCCCCACCATTTGCGGACCGCCACCGCGGACCACAAATAGCGTTCGGGCCCGAACGCTATTTTTCGCACCACGATGTCGCTCGGCGAAGCAGTCACGATGCTCACCCACCCGCTGCACCCTTCGGGCATTCCGAAGCGGCTCGCGCGGCGGGGCTCCTCACTGATGCGACTCAGCGCCGCCTACTGCCGCCCAGCAGGGAACCGAAAATGCCGCGCGTGATCTCGCGCGCCACGGCGGAGCCGACACCGCGCGCCGCGCTCTTGGCCATGGCGTCGACCACGCCGGGGTGATGGCCGCCGCGGGGCCCGGTTTTGCCGAACAGCAGCTCGTTCAAGCCGCCCCAGGCGCTGCCGCTGTTTGCCGCTGGAGCTTGGGGCGTCATTTGCGGAGTCATTGGTGGCGGGGTTTGGGGTGCGCTGGGCGCGGCACTGCGGGCGGCCGTGGCCCCGCCCTCGGCGCGCTTTTTCAGCATTTCGAAGGCCGATTCGCGGTCCACGGCTTGCTCGTACACGGAGGCGACGACCGAGCCTCGAATCAGCGCGGCGCGCTCCTCTCGCGTGAGCGGCCCAATGCGGCTGCCGGGCGGCGCGATGAACGCGCGTTCGGTGACGCTTGGCGTGCCGCGTTCGTCCAAGAACGAGATCAGCGCTTCACCGACGCCGAGCTCGGTGATCGCGGTGCGGATGTCGAGCTTCGGGTTCGGGCGCATGGTCTCGGCCACGGCCTTGACCGCCTTTTGATCGCGTGGCGTGAAGGCGCGCAGCGCATGCTGCACGCGATTGCCGAGCTGGCCCAAGACCGACTCCGGAATGTCGAGCGGGCTCTGAGTCACGAAGTAGACGCCCACGCCCTTCGAGCGAATCAAGCGCACGACTTGCTCGATCTTTTCGAGCAACACCTTGGGCGCTTCTTTGAACAACAGGTGCGCTTCGTCGAAAAAGAAGACCAGCTTCGGCTTGTCCAGATCGCCGGCTTCCGGCAATTGCTCGAACAATTCGGCGAGCAGCCACAACAAGAAGCAGGCGTACACACGCGGCGTCTGCAGCAACTTATCGGCGGCCAGCACGTTGATCAGACCGTGCCCGTTGCCGTCGGTCTGCAACAGGTCTTGCACGTCGAGCATCGGCTCGCCGAAGAAGCGCTCGCCACCTTGTTGCTCGATTTGCGTCAGCGCACGTTGAATCGAACCCACCGAGGCGGCCGACACGTTGCCATACTGCGTTTTGAACGCGGCTTGGTTGTCTGCCACGAATTGGAGCAGCGCGCGCAGATCTTTCAAGTCGAGCAGCAGCAGGCCTTGATCGTCGGCGACTTTGAAGACGATCGAGAGCACGCCTTCTTGGGTCTCGTTCAGGTTGAACAAGCGCGCGAGCAAAAGCGGGCCCAAGTCAGAGATCGTGGCCCGCACGGGGTGACCCTGCTCGCCCCACACGTCCCAGAACGTTACTGGGCAAGGTGCGAATTCGGGCGCGGGCACGCCCAGCGTTTCTACGCGCTCTTCGAGCTTGGCCGAGAGCGAGCCCGCGGCGCCTAGGCCGCTCAAGTCGCCCTTTACGTCGGCCAGAAAAACCGGCACCCCCGCGCGTGAGAACTGTTCGGCGAGGCGCTGTAGCGTGACCGTCTTACCCGTGCCGGTTGCGCCGGTGATACAGCCGTGGCGGTTGGCTAGCGCCGGGAGCAGTGAGATTTCGGTTTCGCCGGAGCAAGCGATCAACAAGGGGTCAAGACTCATGCCGCGCTAGCTTAGCGCTGCAACTCCGGCTCGCACACCGTCGTCTTTCCTCGCCGAAATGGCGTTCGAGCCCGAACACCATTTTGGGCGCCCCTTCTTCAGCTGAAATAGCGTTAGGGTTCGAGGGTTCGAACACTATTTTCGGGAGTGGACTGGCTTCGGGCAACTCGCTCCGCCGGCAACCGATTAGGGTGCGTGAGAGTCGGAGGAGAGCGACTTGGTGGCGGACCGGAGCGCGACACGCCGACCCGCGTCGTAGTGCGAAACAGCGCGAGCGATATTCGAGAGTTGGAGTGGCTCGAGGTGACGCTTCGACGAGCTGTCGTTCGCATTGCGTTGAACGCGCCGGATGCCCAATAGTCACGCTCCGCGGCCGAATTGCAACGCGTGACGGCGCCCCGAGCTTAACCTCTGTCGGCCCTGTCCGTACCTCACGGGCGACGGGCTTACATGGAGCAGACCGACACCACTACCGCCCGCGCGCAGGCGCGCGTTGGCTCGCTGTTGAACGGCAGGTGGCACCTCGACCAACTGGTCGGCGTGGGCGGCATGGCCGCGGTGTATGCGGCGACGCACCGCAACGGCAAGCGCGTCGCGATCAAGATTTTGCATCCGGAGATTTCGGCCGACGACAATGCTCGGCAGCGCTTCTTGCGCGAGGGTTACGCGGCCAATCAAGTCGGGCACCGCGGCGCCGTCACCGCCGACGACGACGGCTTGACCGAAGATGGCGTGGCCTTCTTGGTGATGGAGCTGCTCGAAGGCGAGACCATCGAAGAGCGCAGCGTGCGCTTGGGTGGCACGCTCAAGGCCCGCGAAGTGCTGACCTTGATGGACCAGGCGCTGGCGACGCTCGAGGCGGCACACGCCAAGCACATCGTGCATCGCGACTTGAAGCCGGAAAATTTGTTTCTCACCCGTGAGGGTATCGTGAAGGTGCTCGACTTCGGGATCGCGCGGGTGCTGGATCGCTCGGGCTCGCCCTCGCAGACTCAGGGCGTGATGGGCACGCCGTCCTTCATGGCGCCCGAGCAAGCGCGCGGCCGCTGGCAAGACGTCGACGAGCGCACGGACCTCTGGGCCATCGGCGCGACCATGTTTGCCCTGCTTTCCGGCCGCTTCGTGCACATGGCCGAGACGGCCAACGAGGCCCTGGTCGCGGCGGTGACCGAGCGTGCGCCCTCGCTCGGCGGCGTAGCGCCCCACGTTCATCCGGCGGTCGTTGCCTTGGTAGACAAGGTGCTCAGCTACGAGCGCGAGCTGCGCTTTCAAACCGCGACTGAGTTTCGCGCCGCGCTGCAAGCTGCGGACGCCGAGATCGCGGGCGACGAAGCCTCGCCCTCGCTGCGCGTGCCGCTGCAACGCTCGGCGTCCATCGTACAAGCTGGGCCCCTAGCGCTGACGGTCGAAGGCATGGCCTCGTCCGTGCGCGGCGCGCAGACCAATCCTTCGCTGGGGATGAAGCCCGGGATCAAAGCGCTCGTCGTGCTCTCTAGCCTCGCCGCGGGAGCGTTGTTCGTTTTCCTTGGGCGTGGGCTATTTGTCAGCGCTGGCAACAGAACCACGCTCGCCTCGCGGCCGCACGTGAGCGCCGCGGCGTTGGTTGCACCGGGGCCCAAAGTCGAGCCGGCAGGGCCGGCAGTGCCGCTGCCCGTGTCAGTGCCCGCGCTGGCTCCCGCGCGCGAAGTGACTCCCGGCTCACCCGCCGCTCGTTCCCCGGCCAAGCCGCATTCGTCGAGCGCGCGCGTCGCGACGAATCCCCCGGGTCTGGCCACGCCCAAGCCGGCCGCCGCGAAAACCGCGGCAGAGCTCCTGAAAAAGCGTCACTGAAGTTTCGCCATGTCCCGCGCCGTCTGCTCGCTCCCGCTGTGCATCGCGATTGTGGCGCTGCCCGCGCTGGCGCACGCCCAACAAGCCGCAGCCGATGCCCTGTTCGATAGCGCGCGCGCGGCGATGGCCAAGGGCGACTTTGCCACTGCGTGCGAGCAGTTCCGCGCGAGCGACAAGCTGGACCCCGCGGTTGGCACCGAGCTGAACTTGGCGGATTGCGAGGAGCAACGGGGGCGCCTGGCCACCGCTTGGGAGCTGTACCGCACCGTCGAAGAAAAACTCTCGGCCAAAGACGAGCGCATTGCGCTCGCCCACGCACGCGCCGAGTCCCTCGCCGCGCGCGTGCCCAAGCTCACGCTGCAGCTCGCGCCGGGCGCACCCAAAGACAGCACCGTGCGTGACGGCCAAGTCGAGCTGGGTTCGGCGGCGTTCGGCATCGCCTTGCCGCTCGAGCCGGGCGCGCACGAGCTCATCGTGTCTGCCCCGGGCTATGAAGCGCGCTCGTTCCCGATCACGCTGAGCGTAGGGCAAGCGCAAACGCTCGTTGTTTCACCGGGCCGCGCCGTGCACGCCGCACCGCCCGCGGCGCCTCCCGCAATTGCCTGGAAACCCGACGCCGAGCCGAAAAGCGGCTCGGAAACGCGAAGCCTGGGCTTCGCGTTGGGCGGCGTGGGGGTCGCGGGTTTGGGTGTCGGTGCGGTCGCAGGGATCCTGGTCCTCGGCAAGCAACACACCGTCGACGCCGAGTGCCGTCCCGATAAATCATGCTCGGCTGCTGGGGTGTCTGCGGCGAGCTCCGGCCACACCCTGCAAGTCGTGTCGAACGTGGGTTGGGTCGTCGGCGCGGCGGCGCTCGGCGCGGGCGCTTACTTCTTGCTCACGAGCGGTCCCAGCACGGCACCCAAGACGAGCCTGAGCGTTTCGAGCACCGTGGCGGGCGGACAGCTCGCGCTCACGAGGAGTTGGTGAGCGTGGCGCGGCGGTTCGCGTTGTTCGCCGGCGCAGGGTCGGCTCTGTTGCTCGCCAACGGCTGCATGCACGACTTCTCGGGTTACCACTTGCAGTCCGACGACGTGACTGGCGGCGCCGCGAGCACGAGCGCGGGCAGCAGCGCGTTGAGCGCTGACGCAGGGAGCACCGAAAATAACGCTGGCGAAGCGGGCGCCTTGCCCACGGCGGGCTCCAACGCAGGTAGCGGCGCTCCGAACGCGGGTGCCGCCGGCAACCCGGACGAGCCGACGCTCACGCCGCCCTCGTGCACGGACCTGCCCGAGACCTGCGGCCCCGACGGCAACGCGAGTTGCTGCACGGCCTCGGTCGTAGACGGTGGGACCTACAATCGGAGCAATCAAGCGACCGCGCCGGCCACCGTGAGCCCGTTTTTGCTCGACGACTACGAAGTCACGGTGGGTCGGTTCCGCAATTTCGTGGCCGCATACACGCAGAACATGACGCCTGCGGGCAGCGGCAAGAACGCGCACGATCTGGGCGCGAACCCCGGTTGGAACCTGCTCTGGAACGCGCGGCTTCCGGCAAGCGCGGCCGCGCTTGGCACCGCGCTGCAATGCCCGAGCGCTACTTACACGCCGGCCTCTGGCGCGAACGAGAGCAAACCCGTGACCTGCGTCAGCTGGTACGAGGCGTATGCATTCTGCATCTGGGACGGCGGGCGTTTGCCCACCGAAGCTGAATGGAACTTCGCGGCCGCCGGTGGCTCTGAAGAGCGCGCCTACCCCTGGGGTGCTCCCGTGCCGGACGACACGCGGGCCGTGTTCTGCCCCGGCTCGTGCAGCAAAGTGCTCGCGGTCGGTACGAAAGCGCCGAGCGGCAATGGCAAGTGGGGTCAGGCTGATCTGGTTGGCAATGTCTGGGAATGGAACCTGGACGTGTATGCGAATCCCTATCCAAAGGCCGCCTGCAACGACTGCGCCAACGCCCCGGCCGACAGCAGCGAGCCACGGGTGTTCCGTGGCGGCAGCGCCGGCAACGACGCGAGCTTCCTGCTCGGCGCCACTCGCTATAGCCGAGCTCCCGGGGATCACAACGGCTTCGTTGGCTTGCGTTGCGCGCGAACCCCGTGACGAGCCGTGCACGCGAGCGCTACGATCTCGCCGAACGCCGTCGCCGCTGTGCGCGTTCGGGCGCGTGAAACGCGGCGGTTCGCGAGCGGTTGTTGTGGGCTATCCCGGGCCGCAGTACGGACGGGCATGCGAATTGGCACGCCCCTCAGTGCGTCGGCGACCCGTGTGATGCTGCTCGGCAGTGGTGAGCTCGGCAAGGAAGTGATCATCGCCTTGCAGCGCTTGGGCGTGGAAGTGATCGCGGTCGATCGCTATGCGGACGCGCCTGGTCATCAGGTAGCGCACCGAGCGCACGTACTGGCCATGACCGATGGCGCGGCGCTGCGCGCTTTGATCGAGAGGGAAAGGCCGCAGCTCGTGGTGCCGGAGATCGAGGCCATCGCGACCGACACCCTGCGGGAGATCGAAGCTACGGGGCTGTGCGAGGTGATTCCGACTGCGCGTGCCGCGCAGCTCACGATGAACCGCGAGGGCATTCGAAGGCTCGCCGCCGAGACGTTGGGTTTGCCGACTTCACCGTACCGTTTCGCCGAGAGCCTCGAGCAGCTGCGCCACGGAATCGCCGACGGCATTGGGTTTCCGTGCTTCGTGAAGCCCGTGATGTCGTCCTCCGGTAAGGGCCAATCGTTCTTGAAGGGGCCGGAAGACGTGACGCCGGCTTGGGAGTACGCAAACCTCGGCGGCCGCGTGAATCAGGGGAAGGTGATCGTCGAGGGCTTGATCGCCTTCGACTACGAGATCACGTTGCTGACGGTGCGCGCGCTCGGTGGGGACGGCCAAGTGGAGACTCACTTTTGCGAGCCGATCGGCCACGTGCAGGTCAAGGGCGACTACGTGGAGAGCTGGCAACCGCACGCCATGTCGCCGGTCGCCCTGGAGCGCGCTCGCGGGATCGCGAAAGCCGTCACTGACGACTTGGGTGGCCGCGGCATTTTCGGGGTCGAGCTGTTCGTGAAGGGTGAGGAGGTCTGGTTCTCCGAGGTGAGCCCGCGCCCGCACGACACCGGGCTCGTCACGCTGTGCTCGCAGCGCTTATCCGAGTTCGAGCTGCATGCTCGCGCCATCCTCGGGTTACCAGTCGATGTAAGCCTGCGTCGTCCGGGTGCGAGCGCCGTGATTTACGGCGGCCGCGACGAAGCCGGCATCGCCTTCGAGGGCGTGGACGACGCGCTGCGCGTGCCCGAGAGCGATCTGCGCTTGTTCGGTAAGCCCGAGGCGTTCGAGCGCCGGCGCATGGGCGTCGCGGTGGCCAACGCCGACGACGTGAGCGAAGCCCGCGCGCGCGCCAAAGAGTGCGCTTCTCGCGTCAAGCCGATCAGCGCCGCCTCCTGAGTCTTTCGACGCGGCGCGTGGGAAAGCGCCGACCTCGGTGATCGGTTGCCGTTCGAGCGGCATTAACGCGCGCGCAGGATTACCAGCGCTGCGTGTCCAATGACGCGCTGCTCCCGAGGAAGTGCATGAAAACCACCCTGATTTCGCTGCGAGTGCTGTTTTTCGCCCTAGTCGTCGGGCTACTGGGCCAAGCCTGCTCTTCCTCTGATCCTCAGCCGACCACGCCGGTGAACGTGGCTGGGGCGGGCGCGAAGAGCGGTGCGGGCGGCAGCGGCAATGCAGCGGGCACGGCCGGTATCGGCACCGGTGGAGCAAGCGCTGGCACCGGCAACGCGGCAGGCACCAGTGGCGGCGCCGCGGGCGCGGCTGGGGCTGCTGGCAGCGCGGGCGGCAGCGCGGGTGCGGGCGGCAGCGCGGGTAACCCGAGCGGCCCGTTCGTCTACTTCATCAAGCAGGCCGCCAGCGCCACGAACACGGCGGCCCTCGCCGCTGGCACGATCACGGTGAGCAACACGTTCGGCGCCTCGGGTAACGCCTTCAAGTACGTGGCCCCCAACTACTACGGGACGGTGAGCAACGGCTTCATCGCATTCCCCACGGCGATGACGGGTGACTTCAGCATCGCGGCCGAAGTGACGATCACCGCCGAGAACAAAGCCAACAACGCGTGTGGCGTCGGCCTTGGTATCACCACGGGCTTCGACGGCTCTGACTCGTACGCGTACGTGTTGATGCGCAACATGAACAACTCCACGAACGGCTACTACGTGAGCGGAGCGGGGGTGACCTCTGCGGGCGCGCCCACGGTCGCGTTCACGCCCGGCACTCCGCTCGCGCTGTCGTTCAGCCGTACGGGGACGAATCTGACCTACGGCGCAGGCCCGGTGGGCGCGGCCCTCACGACGACCACGACGCCCGTCGCCTCATTCACCAACGGCACCACGGCGTACGGCGGGGGCGCGGTCTATCCCGCTCTCTCCTTCAACAACGTCAACGCCACGATCACGAAGCTCATCATCAAAGACGCGACCGGCGCAGTCGTCTTCGATTCGGCCACGGGCGCATTGGTGCCGTATGTGCCCGCGTCGCTCACTTTGTCGGCGAGCGCCGTCAGCATGACCAAGGGCAATTCGGCCATGGTCACCGCGACGGCAAACGCGACGGGTGGTGCAGTTTCGACCGTGACCGCGGTCTCCGCCGATCCGACGATCGCGACCGCGACCGTGGCCAACGGCGCGACGAGCTCTACCCTCACGCTCGCGGGCCTCAAAGGCGGCGTCACCACCGTGACCGTGACCAACGTGGGCGATACCAACGCCACGACCAAGAGCAAGACGCTCACTGTGTCCGTCAACGACTATCCCGCGACGGATCCCTACGGCTCGCTCGCGACGCGCGCCTACCCGGCGCCCGCCGCGACCACCGCGTACACCGACGGCGAGCTCGCGCTCACCTTCGACGCGCCACCCACCCTCAACACCGGCGGCTCGATCAAGATCTTCAAGCAATCGGACGGCACCGAGGTCGATAGCGTCGGGTTCGCGAACGAGGCTCAGACCTTCGGCGCGGTCGTGATCAACGTCGGCTCGCAGTTGGCGCGCGTCGCCGGGAACACGCTGTATTTCACGCCGCACCTCGGCAAATTGGCCTATGGCACCGGCTACTACGTGGTGATCCCCACCACGTCCGTCACCGGCACGCTGAACGCCGTCGCGTTCAATGGTTTGTCGAACCTGAGCACCGTGGCGACCTGGAAGTTCACCACGCGCGCGGCTCCGACGCTGAGCGCTAGCAACATCACGGTCGACGGCTCGCAGACCAGCACCGCCAACTTCCGCACCGTCCAGGGCGCGCTCAATTCGATTGCTGGGCTGACCGCTGCTACCACCGTGACCATCAACGTTGCGGCCGGCACGTACCGCGAGCTCTTGCGTTACACGGGGCCCGGTGCAGCCACGCCGACAACGGTGAACATCGTTGGCCCGGCCGGCAACACCCGCGGCGACACGTGCGTCATTCAGTACACGAACGGCAACGGGCTGAACGGCAGCACGGCGACGCGCGCCTCGGCCTACTTGAACGGCGCCAACTTCGTGCTCCAGAACATCACTCTGAAGAACACCGCGGTGCGCGCGACCTTGGCGCAATCCGAGGCGCTGTTCTTCGCCAACGGCGCGGGCCTGACTCTGGCCGCCTACAACAGCTCGTTCTCGAGCAACCAAGACACGATTCAGACCTCGGGCCGCAGCTGGTTTTACAAGTGCTACATCGAAGGCAACGTGGACTTCATCTGGGGCACGGGTGACGTGGCGCTGTTCGAGAGCAGCAGCTTGCGCTTCATCAACGACGCGGCGGCCGGCGGCGCGTCGAGCTACAACCTGTTCGTCTCGCGCACGGGCACGACGATCGCGGCTGGCGCAAACGGCATCGTCGGCAAGGGCTACGTCTTGTTGAACTCGACCGTGAGTGTCGACGCCAACGTGACTGCTTACTTCGGTCGGGATGCCGGCGTGGGCGCGTTTTACGACCAAGTCGCGTTGGTCAACGTGACCTTCACGGGCGCGGGGATGATCGGCGCGGGCCTGTGGAACGTCGCCACGGCGCCTCTCGTGCTGGGTGACTCGAGCTACGTCGGCTGGAAGTCCTCCGGCGTCACTGGCCTCAACTTGGCGACCCTCACCACGGCGACGGGAACCTCGTCCACAATCGCGGCTCAATCCACCGAGTACGACACGCGCGATCACATCCTCAACCGCGTGGTCACCGTCACAGCGGGCGTGCCGGCGGGCTTCCAGGCCGGAGGAACGGTTTGGAACGTGGCTCCGCTCGCCACCGCTTGGGGCGCGCCCTAAGCCGCCGACTGCTTAGCGCACGGGGTCACGCTGGCGGGTCGCTTTGACCGCCATGATGATGCCCGCGCCGAGCATCAACAGCGCGCTCACGACGATCCAGTGCGCGGGCGCATTGAGTAAGGCCGCGGCATAGGCCACGGCCACGACCAGCAAGATGATTCCGAAGACGTAAATTCCGAAGGACATGGGGCTGCACGCGGCGCTTGCATGAATGAGTCCATGGCGGAAATTTCCCACTTCTCGCGTTTCGTGAGCCGGCCCTGAGCTCAATCGGCTCGGGGCAGGTTGTCACATGAGGCTGTTCTGCCTCAGCCGTCTTTCAGTTTGACTCGGCGAGCCCCGAACACGGCGGTGATCTCGAGCTTGCCGCCCAAGGCTTCTACGTAACGACGCAAGGTGGACGTGAGGTGATCGGTCCGGGCCTCGAGGCGGGACAGCTCTGATTGAGTCATCTCCGCGGAGCGGCCCACCTCCGCCTGGGTGAGGGCGAGCTCTTGGCGCATGGCTTTCAAGGTGAGCTCTTCGACATCGGCCGCGACGCGGGCGCGGACGCGCGCTACCCCCTCGGCGCCGAGGCGCGACTGCTTGAGTGATTTCCAGGTTTTGGTCATGGTTCCTGAGGGCTGACGGTTCTAGCGCTGGGCTCTGCGCAGTAGCGAAGCCAAAGCCGTTCGGCGAGCGTTACCGAGTCCCCGTAGTAACTGCGGGTCATCGCTTCCCCGAGCAACAGCAGGATGCGCTGCCCCGGCGCATCCAGACCGAACAAGACGCGAAGCGCGGGACAGGTGCTCGGAATGACGAGCTCACACAGACCGCTGGGTGAGTCGACGACCTGCGCTGGCTCGAGGCCGACCAAGCGCAGGACCTGAAAGAAGCTTTCTTTCAGCTCGTTCCCCCGAGGCTTGGGCAACCGGGCTGTGTACCCCCCGACCGCGATCCACCGGCTCATTGCTTTCAAGCGCACCTTGAGGTTCTCGACCGCCAGCAGGGCGACCGAAGCGGCCTGCGGATCGAGCCGCGCCAAGCGCTCACGAAAGGCCCCGGACTCCAGACAGCGCACGACCTCCCGGTGCCAGAGCAACAGCTCGCGCACGTCATCGAACGCGTGCATGACGCTGGGCGCGCCACCGAGCGAAGCGAACGGATCGTTCACGAGCCCCCCCGCGCAACCGTCATACCAGAGCAGGGTGCGGCTGGTGCGGCTCGGTTCGAGCGCGACGCCGGCTTCGGAAAGCAGATCGATTGCGCAGGCGACCTCTTCCGCCAGCTCGGGGCTCAGGGATTCGAACCAGGCGCTGAACTCGGTGCTCGGCGTGATCTCGAACATGCTCGAAATATATGCTCGACGACATATGTGGTCAAGTGCATATTCTGTTTCGTCGTGCGCCGGGGCTCGCGGGGCGAAATGAGCGCACCCGCGAGCGCAACGAGCTGCGTGGTGCGCCTCGCGGGCGCCCGGAAAAACCTAGGCGCTCAGAGCGGGCTGCCGATGGCTTCGAGTCGGCCACGCTGGCCCAAGCTTGCCCGTTGATGTCGGTCAGCGCGACGAAGCGCAGGGTAGCGTGCGGTCGCGGCGGGGAACGGCACCCGCTTCTCGTGATCGTTGAGCGCAGCTCGCCACATTAGTCCTCGCGACGAAATACAGGCACGGCAGCACGTGCCACTTTCCCTTGATCAACGGGAAGTCGCGCCTGGTTTAGTCAATGAGCCTTACTTCATCTACTTGGGTCGCGTTGCTTGGCATTTGTGTCGGCTGCGGCTCGGCGAAGCCGCCCGACTCCGGTGGACCAAGCGCGGGAGGCAGCGCGGGTGCGGTGGCGAGTGGGGGCGCAAGCAACATGGTTGCGGGAGCGAGCGGCGTGAACGGCCAGTCCGCAGGTGGCTCGCCGAGCGCAGGCTCGCCCGGCGCAGGTTTGGGCGGTTTGGGCGATTCGAGCGGCGGCGCGAGCAGCGCTGGGGCGCCTGGCAACGGCGCTGGCTCGGCAGGCGCGGCCGGCAGTGCGGGCGGCGGCACCCCCGCGGCGACCGTGGTGAAGGTCAGCTACGGCACTGCGCGGCAAAAGATCGACGGCTTCGGCATGGCCACCAGCTGGGGCTCGATCCCGCCCGATGCGCAGTTGGATGCGTTCTTCAGCGTGAGCAAGGGTGCGGGCCTGTCCATCCTGCGCAATCGCATCCCGTTTCGCGAGGCGCCCGCCAACAACGACAACTTCATGGGTGGCGGCAACTACGAGTTCACCAGCGCACCCACCGGCGCCATTCACAAGACCTTCAAGCTCAATTGGAGCAATTGGGATTTGTCCGCCATGCGCGCGCTGATCGGCAAGCTGAAGGCCAATCCGGACTATCAGGTGCCCACTTACTTCAGCACGCCCTGGACACCGCCGAACAACGACACCTCCCGTTGGAAGCTGGGCGTCGCTGACTACGTGAATGCTCCGGAGGTGGGCGGCTATTTGGACCCCGCGCACTACGTGGACTACGCGGACGTGCTCGCGGACTACGTGCTGGGCTTCGCGAGCAACATGGGCGCACCGCTCGCTGCGCTCTCCCTGCAGAACGAGCCGAACTTCAAAGTGACGTACGAGTCGGCGGATTGGTCGGCCGCGCAGTTTCACGCTTTCCTAGCGACACTGAAAACGGAATTCACGTTCAAGGGTGTGTTCACCACGCTGCCGAATTTCACGATCTTGGCGCCCGAGGATCCGAACTTCAAAGAAGATCTGATCTTGCCGAGCCTCGCCGACAGCAACACCGCAGCGCTGGTCGGCATCGTGGGCGCGCATCAATACGAGTTTGGACCGTGGAACGTGGCTACGTATGCGCCAGCGCCGCTCACCGCCTCGCTCGCCGCGAACAAGAGGGTTTGGGTCACCGAATGGAATACGAGCGCGTTCACGAACACGACCCCCCTCGCCACCGCCCTGCTCCTAGCAGGGCTGATCAGCGCGGACCTGACGAAGGCCAGCGTCAGCGCCTACGTCCATTGGTGGTTCAAGGATTTGGTCAGTAGTGCGGGCGCGCCGAACAAGAACCTGTGGGCGCTCGGACAATTCAGCCGCTTCGTGCGACCGGGCGCGTCCCGGGTCGAAGCGCCGAGTGGCGTCGGCAATGACTTGCTGCTCGCCGCGTTCAAGAACGCGGCGGGTACGGAGCTGACTTTGGTCGCGGTCAATCGCGGCTCGGCCACGACCACGTTCGCGCTCGAGTTGGACTCGGGCACGTTGGGTGCGGTTTCGAGCTACCGCACTTCCGCCAGCGAGGATTTGAAGAGCCTGGGCAGCGCGCCGAGCGGTGGCTACTTTGCGAACCTCACTGCTCCGGCACAGAGCATCAGCACGTTCGTGGTGCCGGTGCTGCACTGACCCAACCGCGATCACACACCGAGCCGCCTGCGGCGCATGGCTCGAGCGCCGTCGCCCGCTGCAACGGTGAACGTCTGGCGTTCGTTCGGTCCCGTCTTTGGGCACGCTGAGGTGAACGAGCCCCGGGTTGATCAGAATGCTGACTGCCATCGGCGTCGTGCTGACCGTTGCTCCTTCGATCACGACGTCTGCTTCTGGGGCAGTCGACTTGGCGCGCAGAACTGAATCGCGCGCATCCTAGCCCTCGAGTCAGTCACCCGTCCGATTGGACAGGTGACTCGGTGTTCGATCACGCGCGATCACGCGCGATTGTGCGTCAGTTCGAGCCGCGCTCTTGCAGAGGACGTACGGCGAGGCTTGACTCGGACGCGTGAACGCTCTGCGCCGCCCTCTGACTTCGTTACTTCTGCTCACTAGCTGCGCAACGCCGGTCGCCAGCGTTCCGGCAGCCGCGCATCCCCCGCTCGTCACCAGCGCCGTTGCTCACACACCGCCCGTGACCAAAAAAATGCTGCCCTATCCCAACAATCATCCCGGCACCGAAAGTGACACGCTGTTTGGCACCGTCGTCCAAGACCCCTACCGCTGGCTGGAAGACGAGCGAGCGCCGGAGGTCACCCAGTGGATGAACGAGCAGGACACGCTCGCGCGCTCGCAGTTGAAGGCGCTGCCCGAGCGCGACGCGATCGCAGCGCGGCTCAAGGAGCTGATGTACGTCGATGACCTGTCGGCGCCTGCGCACCGCGGCACGCGCTACTTCTTCACTCGCCGTAGCTCGACGCAAGAGAAGGCGGTGGTGTACTTCAAAGAGGGTAAGGCAGGCGCCGAGCGCGTGCTGCTCGATCCCAACACCTGGTCAGCGGACGGTTCGACGTCGCTCGGCAATTGGTCGATCAGCCCGGACGGCAGGAAAGTCGCGTACACCGTCCACGAGAACAACGAGGACGAAGCCACGCTGCACGTGATCGACGTCGGCACCGGCGTCGAATCGACGGTCGACACGATCTCGGGCGCCAAGTACGCGGCCGCCTCCTGGAACAAGCACGGGGACGGCTTCTACTACACCTGGCTGCCCAGCGACCCGGCGATCAGCGCGGCGGAGCGCCCGGGCTTTGCCGAGGTTCGCTTCCACCGGCTCGGTAGCGACCCGAAGTCGGATCGCGTCGTTCACGAGAAGACCGGTGATCCGTCGACGTTCATCGGCGCGAGCACCTCACAGGATGGCAGCACGCTGTTCTTGTCGATTCAAAAAGGTTGGGTCGGCAACGCGCTGTACTTCAAGGACCTGCGGACTGACGGCCCGTTCGTCCCCTTGGCCACGGGCTTCGGCGCGCACTATTCGGCGATCGCGTACCAGGGCGCATTCTACGTGACGACGGACGAAGGCGCGCCGCGTTGGAAGGTGCTCAAGGTCGACCCGAAGCACCCCGAGCGAAGCGTTTGGCATCAGGTGATCGCGGAGGACGCGCGCGCCACGCTGGACGATGTTTCGATCTTGGGCGGCAAGCTCGCGCTCACGTACCTGGACAAGGCCACGAGCCGCCTCCAAATCCACGCCATCGATGGCACGCTCGAGCGGGTCGTCGAGTTGCCCGGAATTGGAAGCGCGTACCTGGCCTCGGGCCGTGAAGCAGAGGACGAAGCCTATTTTGCCTTTCAGTCCTTCACGACGCCGTTCGAGGTGCACGAGCTCTCGATGCGGACGGGAAAGACTTCCTTGTACAGCCAAGTCAAGGTGCCGGTCGACGCGAGCCGGTTCGCGGTCGAGCAGGTCACTTATCCATCGAAGGACGGCACGCCAGTCACGATGTTCATCGTGCACGGAAAAGGCCTGCAGAAGAACGGCGAGAACCGCACGCTGCTCTACGGCTATGGCGGCTTTCAGACGTCCATGACGCCCGCGTTCTCCGCCAGCATCTTCCCGTGGCTCGAGCGCGGCGGCGTGTATGCGGTCGCCAATTTGCGCGGCGGCAGCGAGTACGGCGAGACGTGGCACGAGGCCGGCATGCGCCACAAAAAGCAAAACGTGTTCGATGACTTTGCCGCAGCCGCGGAATACCTGATCCAGAACAAGTACACGAGCCCGGAGCACCTCGCGATTTCTGGCGCGTCCAACGGTGGGCTCCTCACCGGCGCGGCGATGGTGCAGCGCCCGGAGTTGTTCGCGGCGGTGCTATGCGGCGTGCCGCTCTTGGACATGGTGCGCTACGAGCGGTTCGGTTCGGGGCGCACCTGGTCCGCCGAATACGGTACCGTCACTGACGAAGCCGACTTCCGCACGCTGTTCGCCTACTCGCCCTATCACCACGTGCAAGCGGGCACGCACTACCCGGCGCTCTTGCTGTTGTCCGCCGATCACGACGATCGCGTGGATCCCATGCACGCCCGCAAATTCGTGGCCGCAGTGCAAGACGCGAGCACGGGTGGCCCCGCGCTGCTGCGCATCGAGCGGCACTCCGGCCATGGCGGAGCGGATTTGCGCCGGGCCGAGGTGGAGAAGGGCGCGGACCGCTTCGCGTTCGCCCTGTATTACACGAGCGGCGCGCGGCCGCGCTGAGCGTTACGGTTGCACGGCCACGCCCACGTGGCCCGTGTACGAAGTGCCGTCTTTGCCCGTCACCTTGTAGAGGAAGGAGGTCACGCCGCTGAAGCCAGCGCCGGGCGTGAAGTGTGCGGTGTGGCCGTCGGCCCCGAGCTGCACCGATCCGCAACCGCCGCTGAGTGCCGTCACGCTGAAGGTCGGCGTTGCGTCGCTGAAGCCGAGCGACAAGCTCGCCAGATCGATGTCCACGCCGGCCGTGCCCTTGGTCTGCGCGTGCGGCTCCGCCAGCCAATTGAGGTAGTGCTCGATCAACGCGTAGCCGTCGGCAGCCTTTTGCATGGCATCGTCTTTGGCCGAATCCGAGCCGCTCGCCTGTTCCCAGAAGTCGGGCATGCCGTCGTTGTCGGTGTCGGTTGGCTTCGTGGCACTCGTGATGGTGCCGTAGCCGTTGTTGGCCAAGCCGGTCTGGGTTTGCGTCGTATACAGGCCGCCATCCGGGCCGACGGTATTCGCGCCCGTGCCCGTCGTGCCTTTGCCGAGGGTGCGCACTTGGCTGATGACGAGCCCGTCCATCGAGTCACGCGGTAGGGCGCCCGCGGCGGAGACCGCGACGCGGTAGGCGGACGGTGCGCTGAGCGTCGTCGTGGCCAGGGCCGCGGACCAGGCGGCGCTCAGGATCGTGCCCGCGCCTTGATACCAATAAGGAGTCGTGGCGGCGCCGTCTAGCGCGCCGTTCAGGTTGCTGTCCTTCAGGTTGCCCGCGTAATAGATGCTCTGGTTTTTGTCGACTTGATACCAGGTATTGTCGGTACCAGTCGAAGCAGGCCCGAAGATGAAATAGTTGTTCACGATGTCGTGTCGGAAGTTCGTGCTCGTGTGCGTGGTGTAGCCGGCGGAGCAGTTGTAGAGCACGTTGTTCACGAACACGTTGTCCACTTTGGCGAGCGGGTTCCGGTTGTGTGAGTTGGCGAAGACGTTCCGGTACCACGACCATTGGCTCGCGACCGATTCGGTATGCGCGCCGAATTGCTGACCGGTCGGGTCTGCGATCAGGCTGTCTTGAAAGGTGATGTCGGTCACCGGGTGCGCTTGCCAGTCGTCACTCACGCCGTCGATGTTGTTCCAAGGTGCGAACTCCAACGACGAATGATCGATGATCACGTTCTTTGCTCGGAACAGGCTGAGCGCGTCGTCTTCGCTGCTCGCGGTGTCGGCGCCGGGGCGAATGCGCACGTGGCGCATGATGACGTTCGACGAATTCGCGAACGAGATTTCGCCGCTCTGAAAGCCGATGCCGCCGCCCGGCGCGGTCTGCCCGGCAATGGTGAGATCGCTCTTGGCCGAGACCGCGGTCTTCAACACGATATAGCCGCCGACGTCGAACACCACGATGCGTCCTGATGCGCTCACCGCGTCTCGGAACGAGCCAGCCCCCGAATCATTCAAGTTGGTCACGTGGTAGACCTTGCCGGCGCGGCCGCCCGTCGCGTGCCGACCAAAGCCCTCGGCCTCGGGGAAGGCGAGATCGGTCGCGGTGACGGGCCCGCCGCTGCTGGTGCAGCTCGAGCCGCCGCCGGAACCTGCGCCACCGGCATTTCCCGAGCCAGCACCGGCGCCCGCACCCCCGGGCGCCGCGCCGCCATCACTAGGCGCCGCCCCGGCGCTTGCGCCGCCGGCTCCGGCGTTGCCGGAATCTGCTGAGGTTCCGCCTTCGCCTGCACCCGCGTTGACTCCGCTCCCAGCCGCGCCCGCCGTTGGGTTCCCATTGGCCCCGGCCGTGCTAGCGCCTCCCAGGCCGCTCGCGCTGCCCGCTGTGCCGCCTGGATCGCTCGACCCGCCTGCGGAGCTGCAAGCTTGCAGCCCGATGGTCAATACCGAAAGCAGGCCGAGATTCGTACGAAGCATGGGCCATCGGTTGCTTGGCGCCGTCGGCAACTGGCAGAAATCGGTGCGCGGTGGGGCCGGCGTGTGACGAGGCATCGTCCTCTCAAGGGGCGCCGAGCAGCCAAACTTTTGTGAATCATGCCGCCCGGAAAGCTCACTCAACAGACTTGGGGAGGTCAGTGCGTCGCTCGAAGTCCCGCGAGCCAGGCGTGGTGGAGTGGCCGACGCTGAGCGGGATGGAAGACGAGTGGAGGGCGGCGCGGCGACCAGCGCCCGCTTTCCGTGCTGATGATCGATATCGACTTTTTCAAATCGTACAAAGACCACTATGGGCACATCCAAGGCGACGAGTGCTTGCGGCGCGTGGCGCTGCGCTCGGAGCTGGCGCCCTGCGCCCTCGTGATTTTCTGGCCCGCTATGGCGGTGAAGAGTTCGTGCTCGTGCTCCCCGCCACCGATCACGCGGGTGCCGAACGAGTCGACGCGCGCTGCCGCGAGGCGCTGCTCGGAGCGCAGATCCCGCACGCAGAATCGGCCGTTTCGCCGCTGGTCACGGTGAGCATCGGGATTGGCACTCGTATCCCGAGCGCCGATGACCTGGCCACGCCGTTCATCGAGCAAGTCGACCGCGCGCTATATCGCGCCAAAGAGGCGGGGCGCGACGCGGTGGTGGCCGCGAGCACGCGCGCGCCCTAACGCTTCTGAGTCAGCTCTCGATCAAGAGCGGAGCGCGCCGCCTAGTACGCCAGGCGGCGCAGGCTCGGCTCGAGATCTGACTCGAGCGGTGCGGCTCGAAGCAGCGGTGCGACGGGTGCGCTGGACAGCGTGTGCCAGAATAAAATATGCCGCTCGGCACCGAGCGCCACGCGCTCGAGCGCCGCGGCAAACGCCTTGGCGGTGTACGTCGCGTCGAGCGGCAAGCCCAAACCCGAAGCCAGGCTCTGCGCGCGTTTGCCGGCATCGGTCGCGTAGCCATAGCCTTCGCCGATGTAGCGGCGCTCGATCTCGAGCCGCCCCAGCACGTGCTGCCGCAGGGGATCGTCGACCAGCTCCTTGGCCAGAGCTCGCGCTTTGTGAGCGAACGCTTTGATGGGCTCGGCGACGGCTACGGCGAGTACCCGGGTGCGCAGTCCAGAGTGCGCCAAACCCGCGAGCAAGCCGGCGACGGTGCCGCCCGAGCCCAGCGCGACGACGAGCAAATCCGGCTCTGGCAGCGCTCCGGCGCGCACTTGCGCCGCAAGCTCGGTCGCCGCATCCAACACGCCGAGCGTACCCAGGCGGCTCGAACCGCCGGCCGGGATCAGATACGCGCCGTTGGCGGCGCTCGCCGCCAGATGGCGCGCCGCTTCCGAGTACGAGTCGGCCGGCACGAGCCGCACGCCCTGGCCAACGCTCGCGCGCAGCGTTTCGAGCACGTGCTCGGATTGCGGTTGGCGCAGCACGACGGCTTCTACTTCGAACCCCGCGCGCTTGCCGAAGATGCCGGTGCTGAGCACGTGATGACTGCCCACCGCGCCCACCGTCACGAGGCGTGTGGCGCCGCTCTCTCGGGCGTCGCCCAGCACGCGGCCGAGCTTGCGCAGCTTGTTCCCGCCATACTCGGGATGCGTCAGATCATCGCGCTTGATCCAAAGCGACGTGGTCCCCGTCGAGAGTGGCTCGAGCAGCTCGACGGGTGTCGGAAATGATCCGAGCGCGGACACGTGAGCCACGGACTCAAAACTTGACGATGTCGAAGTTGACGGTCTTCGGACGCTTCAAATCGGGGCTGGGCTGAGCCTTGTACTCTTCGGGCACCTGATCCCACGAGCTGTACAGCTTGCCATTGATGTAAAAGTGCGACGCGTGAGCGCCGGGCTCGGGGCCAACGCTGGGGGTCAGCGGTTGGTAGCCGTGCTCGGGCGCGATCTTGCCAGCCGCAGATCCGGCGAGCACCAGCTCGTTCTCGCCGTCATTGTCTACGTCGACCTCGACCCACGTCACCTCGAGCAGCCGATTGTACGAGCCATCGCGCAGCATCTTCGCGATCTCCGCGTTGAAGGCGTCAATCACGCTCTGGGCCTGGGGGAAGTCCTTACGCACCGTCAAGTGCAGGCTGCGCTTGAGCAGCGTGTGCTCGCCCACGGCGAACATTTGCTTGGCGCGCGCGGCGTCTTCGTCGAACAGGTATTGCAGCACCAGTGCGTCGATCAGCACGTAGTCCACCGCGCCCTTGCCGAGCGCTTGAAACGACTCGGTGAGGCTCGCGTTCCGGACGAAAATCGGGTCTTTGGCTTCGTCCAAAGTCTCGCCGTAAGCGAAGCCTTCTTGGATCCCGATGCGCTTGCCCTTCAAGTCGCTGAACGCCTTGGCGGACACATCGCTGCCCGTGCGGCCCACGATCACGAGGCGGTTCTCCAAGTACGGCTTCGAGTACAAGAGATACTGCTCGCGCTCTTTGCTGTGCCAAGTGGCGGGGGAGCCGTCGTACTTGCTGGAGCGCAGCGCATCGGCGTACGTCGCCGAGGGCAGCACCTCGGCCTCGGAGCGGTAGCCAGCGCGCTCGAGGGCGCCGTGCACCAGCGAGAACGCCACGCGCTCCTTGCCCTCCACGTCCGTGAAGGGCGGCCACTGCGTCGAAACCAAATGCAAGAAACCGCCCACCTGCGGTGTCGGTGGCGCTGCCACAGGAGCAGGTTGCGGCGACGCGCAGGCCGCGAGCAGCGCGAGCGCGGCTGAGATCAAAACACGGACGGCGGTCTTCAGTGAGGCGTGCACGCGCCTGTCTTACTGCCGGGGGCGATCCGACACAACTCTACAAGAAGCGCGCCGCTTCGCGCGCGATCACCCGCTCTTCGTTGGTTGGGATCACGAGCGCGAGCAAACCGCTGTCTGTGTGGGTGATCCGCCCATTGCTCTCGCGACCATGGGCGGCGTTGAGCGCCTCGTCCAGGCGAGCACCGAGCAGGCGCAGCTCGCTCAGCGTTTGCGCCCGAACTGGGGCCGCATGCTCACCGATGCCGCCCGTGAAAACCAGCGCATCCACGCGCTCGAGCCCCGCGCACGAGCCGAGCACGGCCTTGGCCAAGCGATGACAAAACACGTCGATGGCGAGCGCCGCTCGCGCGCTGCCGCGGTCGCGCGACTCGAGCAGCTCGCGCATGTCGTTGCTCTCCCCGGACAACCCCAAAAGCCCACTCTTCTTGTTGAGCAGCTCGCTGATTTGCGGAAGATCGAGGCCGCTCTGCTTGGCCAGGAATTCGTGCAAGTTCGGGTCGACGTCACCGGAGCGCGTGCCCATGACCAAGCCCTCGAGGGGCGTGAGGCCCATGGTCGTGTCCACACTCTTGCCCCCGCTGATCGCGCACGCGCTGCAGCCATTGCCGAGGTGCGCGGTGACCAACATCGTGTCGGAGAGCGGCCGCCCGAGCCGCTTGGCAGCCTCTTCGGCGACGAACCGATGACTCGTCCCGTGAAACCCGTAGCGGCGCACCCCATGGCGCTCGTACAGCTCGTACGGCACTGCATAGTGAAACGCCTTCGGCGGCATGCCGTGATGAAACGCCGTATCGAACACCGCGACCTGTGGCAGCTTCGGAAAGCGCGCTCGCGCCTCGCGAATACCCAGCAAGTTGGCCGGATTGTGCAGCGGCGCGAGCGGCGTGCAGGCATCGATCTGCGTCACCACGGCATCGTCCAGGAGCACGCTCTCCGAAAACCGTTCGCCGCCGTGCACCACGCGGTGCCCCACCGCCAAAATGCGGTCACCGCTCACGCGCTCCAAAATTCGATCGAGCGCCGCACCGTGATCCGCGCCCTCGGGCAGCGCCTCGCTCGGTGCGTCATCCATCACCCAATCGGCCTGAGGCGTGCCCAAACGCTCGGCGAGCCCATGGTGCCCCACGTGCCCCGACTGCGGCTCAATCACCGCAAACTTCAGCGACGAGCTACCGCAATTGATGACCAACACGTCTCGCGAAGTCATTTGCCGCTCTTCCTCTCGTCTCTCCGACGCGCAGGGCCTGCAGGTTCCGTACCATGAGTTGGGGCGCCCAAAGGTGCCAATCGCAGCACGCCCGGCGTCGCCGGGCTCACGGGGTGAGCGCTCGAAGACTGCCTCGCGTTGTGGGATGTTGAGGCGCGTGACCCCGCAGCCGTCGTCGATGCCTATCGGCATCCCACTTCGCCTCGTTCGCATCTGCTGGGCGCTCGTCACGCTGCTCACCGTGGCCAGCCTCATCGGCTCGGCGACGTCGCCCCTGCTCTTGGTCAAGGCGCCGCTCTTGCTCGTGGCACTCGCCCCAGATGGCCGGCATGTGGCGCTCGTGGCGGGCACGGTCGATCCGGTGCTGCTGCTCTGCTTGTCGGTGGTGCGGCGGTCGCTGTTCAGCGTGGGCGTCTTCGGTTTGGGCGCCGCGTATGGGGAACACGCGGTGACTTGGATCGAAGCGCGTGCCCGTGGGCTCGGCAAAGCGCTGCGCGGGCTGGAGCGTTTGTTCGAGCGCGTGGGCGCGGTGCTGTTGATCGCTGCGCCGTTTCTGTCACTGTGTGTTTTGGCGGGCGCCGCTCGCACGCGCCTGGTCGCGTTCCTCCCTGCGCTCGTGCTCGGGCATTGCCTATGGGCCAGTGCCACGGTGTGGCTCGGCAAGCGCATCGCGGCGCAGTCGCAAGTGGTGATGGAGTTCTTCGCCGAGCGCCTGTTCGAAAGCACGCTGGTGTGCGTCGCCCTGGTTGCGGCGCACCAGTTGCTGACGCGACGCAAACGCGCGCCGCCGGCGGATTAGAGCGGGCGAACCGAAGCTCCGCTCAGCAGCCGTCCGGGCCGCACACGGCGCCTTCGGCGAACGCCGCCGGCTCCGGAGCGCGCTCGTTCCAAGCCTGGTTCAACGCACCCAGCAGCACCTCCACCGGTTGTGCCCCGGAGGCCGCGAGCCGCTGGTCGAACACGAAAAACGGCACGCCATTGATGCCCAGCTCACGGGCTTGCAGCTCGTCACTGCGGACCTCGGCGCCAAAGGCGTCCGTGCTCAGCACGCGCTCGACCTCCGCCGCGGGCAGCCCGGCCTCCACAGCCAAGCGTTGCAAAGCCTTCGGATCGCCGATGGCCTCGCCCTGGCTCAAGTAGGCGAGCAGGAAACGTTCCTTCATGACCCCTTGCAGCCCCAGCTCTTCGGCGAGGTGCACCAAGCGGTGAGCGTCGAACGTGTTCCCGGGCCGAATGTGGTCGAAGTCAAACTCGATGCCCGCGCCGCGCGCGGTCTCCTTGAGTTGCTCGGTTCGGCTTTGGGCCTGAGCCACGGACATGCCGTACTTCTTCGCCAAGCGCTCGGCGTGTGACTTCGTGGTGTCGACCTCCCGCGGCGCCGACGAATCCAGCTCGAACGAGCGCCACACCACCTCTACCTGGTCAGCGTGTGGAAAGCGCTCCAGCGCCGCTTCTAGGCGTCGCTTACCTACGAAGCACCAAGGGCAGGCGATATCGGACCAGACGTCGATTCGGAGCTTGCTCATCGTCTCATTCCTATAAGTCGGGTCATCCCTCCGCGCCAGCGTGACTGGACGACGTTTTGTGTCGGAATGCCCCAGGAGGAACCGACGGCGCCGCGCTCGGACTGGCTATTTCTGAGTCCGACCGTTTCCGACTCGAGTTGCGCTCCGAGCGCGAGGAGCACGAAGCAACCATCGCTGGTATGCTGTAGGCGTCGAGGTCGATCCAATGAATGACGACGCTCCGGTGCTGATCGTTGACGACGATGATGCCGTGCGCGGTGTTTTTCGCCGCGTGCTCGAGCGCGCCGGTTGGTCGGTGCTCGACGCCGCAGACGGCGAGACGGGGCTCTCGCTCTGTCGCCTGCACGCGCCAGGTCTCGTCCTCGTGGATCTGCGCATGCCGGGGATGGACGGTCTCGAGGTGTTGACCCGCATCGTGAGCGAGCACCCGGAAACGCCGGTGATCATGATTACCGGCCAAGGCACCATGACCGATGCGGTCGAGGCGCTGCGCGGCGGCGCCTGGGATTTCGTGTCCAAACCGCTGCCCGACAACGAGATTTTGCGACACGCAGTGCGGCGTGGCCTGGAGCGCTCGGCCCTGCTCCGTCAGAACCGAAGCTATGGCGATAGCCTGCGCGCGACGAATCAGCGGCTGTCCGCGGCGCTCGCCGAGCTTCACAGTGACGAGCAGGGCGCACGCCAGCTCCAGTTTCAACTGCTGCCCGAAGACAACTTGCGCTTGGGCTCGTTCCGCTGTGAGCGCCGCTTGTTCCCGTCGCAGCTGCTGAGCGGGGACTTTCTGGACTACTTCGCGCTGACCGAGCGCTACACGGGGTTCTACTTGGCGGACGTCGCCGGCCACGGCGCTGCCTCGGCCTTCGTGACCGCGATCCTGACGACCTTGGTCGCAAAGTATCGGCAAGCGCTCCCGCTGCGCGGGGACGAGACCATCCTGCACCCGCAACAACTGCTGAAGGGCCTGGACGCCGACCTCCAAGCATTGTCTCTGCCGAAGCACGTGACCATGTTCTACGCCGTGGTCGATCAGGAGCTCGGGCGCCTGGTGTACGGCAATGCGGGTGCGTTCCCGTTCCCGTTCTTGTCGAACGGTGAAGAAACGGTGCAGCTCGAGTCCTCGGGCCGACCATTGAACCTGCCGGGGCGCGCGCCGTTCGGCGCTGGCGAAGCGACGTTCGCCAAGGGCGGCAGGTTGCTGCTCGCATCCGACGGCGTGCTCGAGCTGACACCGAAGCGAACGCACCGGGAATCGCGCGACCTACTCGCGCAGTTGGTGCTTCGGGCTCGAAGCTTGAGCGACATCACAAGACCGCTGGGCCTGGCCGAGAACACCCCGCTCAGTGACGACGTTGCGCTCTTGTTCCTGCACCGCGAGGAGACGAACCCATGAGCTTAGGACACGTCACCCACGCCACTCGAGAAGGCGTCCATGTGCTGCGCTACTTCGGCACCGTGAACTACACCTTGGCCCCCGGCCTACAACGCTTTTTGCAGCAGCTGATTCACGACGGCCGGGTGTCGGGGCTGGTGTTCGACCTCACCGCTGCCGAGTCGTTGGACAGCACGAACTTGGGGCTGATGGCGCGCGTGAACGAAGAGGTGCACGACCTGGGCGCCGCCAACAGCGTCATCATCTCCAACAACGAAGAAATCGATGTCGTGCTGCGCAGCATGGGCTTCGATCAATCCTTCGATCTCATTCCCGCGGCCCCGGTACCCGACGCTCCCCCCGAACCGGTTGCGGCCGAGCCTCCCTCAGCCACAGAGCTCCACCACACCATGCTGGATGCCCACCGCGCCCTGTGCCGGCTGAGCGAAGCCGGTCGTCTCGAGTTCGAGCCGGTCGTGGCCTGTCTCGAGCGCGACGCTCATTAGCCGCTTTTTCGGGTGCCGCGTAGGGTGCCAGGCGCGCTGACGGACAGCCGGCGTGCAAAATTCGTCGACGAAGCGCGCAC
>JBEQTH010000049.1:0-22818 GCA_040348785.1 Myxococcales bacterium
CTGTCCAGAAGGCCGCCTTCGCCACCGGTGTTCCGCTTGATATCTACGAATTTCACCTCTACACCAAGCATTCCACCTTCCTCTCCAGGACTCTAGCTATGCAGTTTCGAGTGCACTTCCACGGTTGAGCCGTGGGATTTCACGCCCGACTTACTTAGCCGCCTACACGCGCTTTACGCCCAGTAATTCCGAACAACGTTTGCACCCTCTGTCTTACCGCGGCTGCTGGCACAGAGTTAGCCGGTGCTTGCTAAGGAGGTACCGTCATCATCTTGGATATTAGCCAAGACTTATTCTTCCCTCCCCACAGAGCTTTACAACCCGAAGGCCTTCATCGCTCACGCGGCGTCGCTGCGTCAGGCTTTCGCCCATTGCGCAAGATTCCCCACTGCTGCCTCCCGTAGGAGTCTGGACCGTGTCTCAGTTCCAGTGTGGCTGTTCATCCTCTCAGACCAGCTACCCGTCTTAGCCTTGGTAGGCCATTACCCTACCAACTAGCTGATGGGCCGCAGGCTCATCCTCAAACGCAAGCTTACAAGTAGAGGCCTGCTTTGGCCGCAACCTCAACGAGGTCGTGGTCTTATGCTGTATTAGCTCTCCTTTCGGAGAGTTATCCACCATTCAGGGGAAGATGACCTACGTGTTACTCACCCGTGCGCCGCTTTACTGGGGCCGAAGCCCTTTCTCGCGCGACTTGCATGTGTTAGGCGCGCCGCTAACGTTCGTTCTGAGCCAAGATCAAACTCTCCAGTTTGAATCTTTCGGTGAGCGCAGCGGAGTTAACCACCGCACTACCATTATGCTCTCTTAGTTTCGAATACTCACTCGGCTGCTCTCCGAAGCGGAGAGACGAACCTCGTGATTTATTGCGAGGACCCACGACGATTCTCATCGCGGGTAATAGGATTCAGTTTTCAAGGACCGAGGGGAAGGACTTTCCTTCCGAGCGGGTCGCGGTGTTTAGTCTCTCTCGCCTTTGCTGTCAAAGACTTTGTGAGACTTTCTTTTCACCGCGGTTGCTTCGAGCTCTTTATCCCCAGGTTTTCCCGAAGGAAAACGCTGGGCTTCGAGGGTCCGAAGCGGGTCGCGGTATCTAGTCTCTGTCGTCTTTGCTGTCAAAGACTTTGTGAAACTTTTTTTCCGCGGCCCCCGGGTTGTGACATCTGCCGCGCTCTACGCTCTTGGTGGAGCGCTTTGCGTCGGCGGGGGTCCGAATCGGGAGGCGGTGTATGCCCCCGGTCGGGCCCCCTCGGCAAGTACTTTTGTCGCGGCCGTTCACTTTCTGAAAAAGTTCGCGATTTCGCAGGTTTCCGATCGAAAACGACTCGTCTTCTGTCCAGTGATCTGCTGGCCGGTCGGGGTTTGATCCGCTGATCGGCCCGTCCCAGCGCACGCATTTGGGTCACGCGAGGGGGTGCGAGGGCCCCGGGTGCACGCCCGGGAGTGGAGTAACGGACGCGCCGGCGCCAATTTCAGGGGCCAATGTAGGCGGGGCGGGGCGGGGCTTGCTCGTGCGGTTAAGACAGATCGTCGGCGAACCAGAAGCCCAGGGGTTCGCGCACCAGGGAGAATTCCGCTCCGTTTGGCAGGCGTGCCAGGTACCCGCGCTCGCGGCGGGCCAGATCCCCCGTGCGGTAACGGCCGAGCACGGTGACCGCTTGCCAGGCGCCATCCAGCCAAACGGCTTCGGGGCGCCGCGCGTCCAGCGGCGACGGGCGCACTTGGACGCGCAGCCAACGGGTGCCGCCCGGGCGCAACACACTCTCGATTCCCGCCTCTGACTCCAGCTCGCGGGTCGCCTGCAGCAGCGCGCGCGGTGAGAGCGAGAACGAGTGGCGCAGCAGCTCGAGCACGATCGCGTAGCCGTCGCCCAGGCCGATGATCGCGTAGCTGCGCTGTCCGGTGCGGATCCGGATCTCGTTCACGAGTGGGAAATCAGGCACGTCCGCGGTGCGCGTGAAGGCGAGCACCAGGCGCAGCTCGGCCGCGGCGACTCGGATTTCATAGGGCGAAATGCGGCCTGCGTAGTCCACGGTTTCGCCTTCCTTGTCGACCAGGGCGGCAGCGTGAGCCGAGCAACCTTCGCATAGCCGCCACAGGATGGCGCTGAAGGGCGAGGCTTCCTGGTCGCGATCGATCGCGACCCGCCCGCGCGCTCTCATTCAGTAACCCGAACGCGCGCCGTCAGATCTTCCGCCGAGCGCGCGATGACGATCGGCGTCGAGCGGTTCAGGCGCTCGAGCAGGTCTTGCTTGGCGCGTTCGGCTCGGCCCTTCACGACTTCATCCGCCATCAGCCGACGGCGCTGTTCGAGCGGGACGCGAAGCTCCGGCAAGCGCTCCTCGCACAGGATGATGTGGTAACCGAACGCCGATTTGACGGGCTCGCTGATCTCGCCGGCGGGCAGAGCGAACGCGCCGGCCGAAAAAGCCGGATCGAGGCGCTGACTACCGGCGGCGGGCGGGGCGTTCTCCGGAAAGTACAAGCGCCCATCCCGCGTAACGGGGGGCAGGCGCTCGGCGCGGACCTTGATGCCTTGGGCGGGAACGGCTTGGGCCAAGCGCATGAATTCGTTCGGGTCGGTCGTGCCGCGAACGGCCTCGAAGATGCGCTGCGCGAGCGCGCGAGCAGACCCGTCTTGCTCTGGCTTTTCCAGCATCGCTACGGCGTGCGTCGTGCGCACGGTTTCGGGGCGGTCGAAGTCCTGCCAGTGCAGGGCACTGAGCTCGGCGACCTCGGCGTCGCTGGCCGGGCCGCGCGCTCGCGCCTCCGCCTCGAAGCCTTGCAGCAGCTCGCGCGAAAACGCGGCGCGCTCGAGGACCGGAGCAATGCCGCCGCCTTCGAATGCGTAGCGGGCACCCGCCGCGAACTGTGCGTCACTGATGGCGCGCTCACGTGCCACCGCGAGCGGAACGCGCTGCACTTGCGCGATGCGCGCCACGGTAACGGCCGCGATGTCGTCACTGCCGACCCGCGCGACGAGACCCGGCGGCAGCGCCACGCGCTCCACGGCCGGCGCACTGTGCTCGGAGGCACAGGACAGCGCACTGGACAGCGCGAGCACGCACGCCAGCAAACCCCTGCGCCGGCTCATCTCGCGCTCGACCTCGGGCGGAGGAGCTCCACTGCGGCGCGCAGCACGAGGCCGCCGATGGCGAGCCAATAGAGGGCCGCCAGATCCCGGCGCTCGGCCAACGCAGCGACGCCGACGGCGAAGGCCGCGCTCGCGCCGAGCACGAGCAGAATGCTGAGTAGGTCGACTACTTTGCTCATCTTCCAGAACCGCGCGGGGGGCCACGGATGCCAAGAAGTTACTCGGCCCTCAGCGGACGACCAACCAGAGAAAGCCGAGCCCGAAGCTGAGCGCTAGAAGCGCGAGCGGAACCGCGGCGGCGTTGAGGCGTTCGGCGACCGGAGGTTGCCCGCGGCGCTGACCCAGGTTGAGCGCCACACGCGAGCCTACGGTGATGGTGAGGATGGCTGCCAAAATCGCGACGGCATGAGCGAACAGCGCGCGTTCCGACTCTACGACGCGGAAGGCCAGAAACACTGGCACGAGCGCGCCGACGAGGAGCACCCCAAAAACTAGTGACGACAGGGCGTGAGGGCGGGCGCGCGGCTGCAGCGGCGGGCCGGGGATGACGTTGGGCGCATCCTCCGGGACCACGCCGCGACGCCGCAGGGAGCCCCAGCCCAAGGCGTACAGGGTGAACGCAACGGCGCCCAGCGCTGGCAGCAGCGGGTCCCCGGCATTCTGAACCAGGCTGGCACCGAGCAGCAGCCAGGTGAGCAGCGAACAACCAACGAACCCGAAGATCCCCAGCGCGCGACCGACGAAGGGCCGCTCGTGAACGAACAAGGGGGCGGCGACGAGCGCGAGCAACGCGAAGAACGCGCTCACTCGGGCCGAGCTGGGCGCCCCGTGCTGGACCGACGGCAGCGCGACCGTGGTCAGCCAGGCATACAGACCCGGCAAGACCGTGCTCACCCGCTCACGGAGCGCGCGCAGCGGCCCTGGGCGCCCCTCCACGCTAGGCGGCAGCCGCGGGGGCGTCACCGTGGGCGAGGCGCCCGGCGACGTCACTTGCTCGGACGCCCCGCCTGCTCGACGAAGTTGAGGAAAGTGAGCACGGGGTGACCGGTGCCGCCCTTGGGGTACATGCCCTTCGGACGATCGGCGAGCACGGGGCCGGCGACGTCACAGTGGATCCAAGGGATTTTGGCGACGAACTCACGCAGGAACAGCGCGGCGCTGATTGAACCGCCCCAGCGATCCGCGGTGTGCTTCAGGTCGGCAACGTCACTCTTGAGCTGCTCACCCAGCTCTTCCAAGAGCGGCATGCGCCAGAACTGCTCGCCCGCGGTGCGCGCGGCGCGCTCGAGCGAGCGGGCCAGCTCGTCGTCCGGTGAGTAGAAGGCGGAGCAGGTCTTACCGAGGGCGACCAGGGCGGCGCCCGTGAGCGTGGCCGCGTCGATGATCACGTCGGGCTTGAGGCGCGCCGCGTACGTGAGCGCGTCGGCCAAGACGAGGCGGCCTTCGGCGTCGGTGTTGATGATCTCCACTGTCTTGCCGTCGAGCGAGGTGAAGATGTCCGCGGGCCGATAGGCCGCGCCGTCCGGCATGTTTTCCGCGGCTGCGACGATGGCGTGCACTTCGACGTCCGGCTTCACGGTGGCGATGGCGGCGATAGCCCCGAGCACGGCGGCCGCGCCGCCCATGTCCGATTTCATCTCGCCCATGCCGGCGGCGGGCTTGATGCACAGGCCGCCGGAATCGAAAGTGATGCCCTTGCCGACGAAGATGATCTTCTTGTTTTTCTTCTTGGGGACGTAGCTCAGGTGAATGAAGCGCGGCTCGTTCTCGCTCCCCTGACCGACCGCGTAGTGCAGGTTCATGCCCGCGGCGAGGATCGCCTTCTTGTCGAGCACTTTGATCTTGAGCTTGTGCTTCCGGGCGATGCCGCGCGCCACTTCGGCCAGCCCTTCGGGCGTGAGCACGTTCGGGGGCTCGTTCACCGCGTCTCGAGCGATGGCCACGGCGTCAGCGATCGCGACCCCGAGGTCCAGCTGCTTTTTCTGCGCGGCGCTGGCGGCGCCGCGGGCAAGGTGAATGCTGACCTTGCCGAGCTCGGCCTTGGGCTTGCGATCGCCGGTGAAGTATTTGCTGAAGCGATAGGCGCCGAGCGCGACGGCTTCACCGACCGCGCGCAGCTCGAGCTCCGCCTCGGGCAGCACGAGGTGCAGCGCGCGGTTAGTGCCGCCTGAGTTGGCGCGCACACACGCGGCGAGCGACGCGCGCAGGCGCGCGGAGTCCAGCTCGGGAGCCTTGCCCAGGCCGAGCAGCACGAGCCGCTTGGCCTTGAGGCGCCCGAGGGTCGGCAGATCGACCGATTGATCCAGCTTGCCTTCGAATTCAACGGCTTTGACGTGCTCGAGCAGAGCGCCGCCCAGCGCCTTGTCGAGCGCCACCACGGTGGGGTGCGCGCCGACGGCGCCCTGGCAAACGCTGACGATGAGCGCGTCGCAGACGGCGCTCGTCGCGTCGCCCGGTGCCAATTGAATCTGTAATGCCATGCTGAGAAAGTCTCCCGGTTGTGCCGAAGGCGCGCCCGACCCTAGCGTGTCTTGCTGGGCCTCGCAACGCCGCGCACGATGCCGATCGCGCTGATTTTACGGTGTTTATCGCGCGCTCATGCGCACGGCGGGGTCGCTCGCACAGTGCGCGGAGCTGCCCTATGCTTCGGCCATGGCAAACCTTACGCGAGCGGCAGCGCTAGCTCTGGCCGCGGCGAGTCCGTTGTTCATCCTCGAGGGTAGAGCGCTGGCGCAAACCGCAATACCACCGGCGAGTGCGGCATTCCCGTCCGAGGCGCCGACGCAGGCCGCCCCAGCGCCTGCTCCGCAACCGGCACCCGCGCCGTTGCCTACACCCATGAGTGCTCAGCCGGCTCAGCCGGCTCCGTCTGCCCCGCCGCCTCCGCCCCCTGCCTATCCCGAGCCGCAGCCGTACGCTGCCCCGGCGAGCGCCTATCCGGGGGGCGACCCCCCGCCTCCGCCGCAAAATCCGGACGATGGCTTTCAGCGCCCGGATATCTCGGTGCGCATCGACCCGTTCAACTTTTTGCTCGAGGGGCGGCTCGGGCTCGAGGTCGAGACCCAGGTGTACAAGTTCCTCACGCTCGAAATCGTGCCCGTGTTCGTGACCACGCAGAAGCCGCCCACGCTCAATTACGAGAGCTACGAGAAGTCGACCTTGCGCCAAAAGTCGAATGGCCTCGGCGCGATCTCCGGCGCTGCGATCGACGCGGGGCTCTGGTTCGGGGGTAAGCCGTTCAACGGCTACGTGTTCCGCGCCGGCTTCACGAACTACGCGTACACCTACGAGTCGAGCTATGGCACGCCCACGCAGCACGACTCGGTGAGCCACACCGATCGCCAATTTTTCGCCATGATCGGCAGCCACAATCGCTGGGGCGCGTTCACCATCGCGGGCGGGATTGGCCTCGCTTACGAGCTGAACAAGCAGAACCGTTGCCTCGACACGCTGGGTGAAATCGCGTGCAGCGACGACAAGCTGCAAATCCGGCTAACCAGCACGGACACCTACGATCTGCACCCGTTCCTGTATCCGTTCGATCTGTTGGCTCGGTTCTCACTCGGGGTGGTGTTTTGATGAACGGCGAAATCGTCGTCACGGGCGCGAGCGGTGCCTTGGGCTCCGGCGTCGTGCAAGCGCTGGCCAAGAGTGGGCAGCGGGTGATCGCGGTCGACCGCGATGAGCAGCGCGCTCGAAAGTCGTTCGGCGGACTCGCGGGTTGCCGCGTGCTTTCGTTCGATATCAGCTCGGCCGAGTCCTGGTCGGCATCGCTGGGCGATTCGGCGATTGCGGGGGCGGTGCTGGTCGCGGGCACTTGGAAGGGCGGCAAACGGCTGTTCGAAGCCGGCGCGGATGCGAATTGGAGCACCGTGATGAGCGCGAACTTGGAGACCGCGCGCATCAGCCTGCAGGCACTGTTGCCGCGCATGGTCCTGGCCAAAGCGGGCAGCATCGTCGCGGTGGGCTCGCGCACGGCGTTGCGCCCCTGGGATGGCGCGAAGTCCGCGGCGTACACCGCGTCCAAAGCAGCGGTCGTCGCGCTGGTTCAGGCCTGTGCGGCCGAGGTGCTGCAAGACGGCGTGCGCGTGAACGCCGTCTTGCCGAGCACAATCGATACGCCGGCCAACCGCGAGGCCATGCCGAAGCACGACCCGGCACAGTGGGTGAGCGTAGAATCACTCGCCGGGGTGATTGGGTTCTTGCTCTCGGACGCGGCGCGCGATATTTCGGGTGCGGCGATTCCGGTGTACGGGCGCGAGGGCGTGTAGCGCGCCGCGGTGGGCTGGGCGCGGCGCGCCGGCCTGCGGGGATCTACCAATATTTCTCGGCGGTGATGTGGCCGGGGGTGCGCACACGGTGCTTGCGCAGGCCACGCGCGCCGAGGGCGGCGGTTAGCTCGAGGATCATGTCGGGGTTGCCGCACAGGAGCAGGTGGGAGCGCTCGGGATCGAGCGCGACGCCGGCGCGCGCTTCCAAAGTACCGTCGGCGAAGGCGGTGGTGACACGGCCGGGCAGCGCGGGGCCGTGGGCGCTACCGCTGACGACCGGGGTGTACGTGAGCCGGCCCGGGTGTGCTGCGGCGAGGCGCGCGAGCTCTTCCGCGTAGGACAGGTGGGCAACGGTGCGCGCGCCGTGAACCACGCACACGCGCTCGAAGCGCTGCCAGACCTCGCCCGCGCGCAGCATGGCCAAGAACGGACCGAGGCCCGTGCCGGTCGCTACGAGCCACAAGTCGCGACAGGGCGGCACATAGGCAAGCGTGAAGAAGCCCTGCGGTTTGCGCTCGACCCACACGCTCGCGCCCGGCTCGAGGCGCGTGAGGCGCGGCGTGAGCCCACCGCCAACCACCTCTTTGATGTAAAACTCGAGCGGCGCGCCGGGCGCTGACGCGATCGAGTACGAGCGACGCACGAGCTCACCCTCAGGCAGCTCCAAGCCGAGGTTGACGAATTGGCCGGCGACGAACGGCTCGATCGTCGCGTCGATGGTCAATGTAGTTAGGCCAGGCGCCCAGTCGTGGCGCGCGGCCACCCGGCCTCGTTCGAATCCGTTCATGACCTTCGCTACCGTAGCTGAAAGGAGCCGGCTCGCGGAGTGCGGCGGAGCCGGGGCGCAGCGAGAGGAGCTGAAAGTTTGTACCCCACTTGGCAAACTCGGCGCCGAAGTACCCGCAAATTTGGGGCACGGCAGGCCGATCCGTGTACCCTAATGTTCGGATGCCGTTTCCCATCACGTGCACGGCTTGCCAGAAGACGTTCTCCATCGCGGACGACGTCTTCGAGCGCAAGGTCAAGGGGCGCGTTGTCACGATCAAGTGCAAGCAATGCCAGGCCGGCATTCGCGTCGATGGCACGAAGGACACGCCCGTGTTCTCCGCCGCCGATGCGCCGGCGCCTGCGCCCGCGATGGTGAGCGCTGCGCCAGCAGTGGCCGAGGTCGCGCCGCCGGCTGCGCCTGCCTTGGCGGCTGAGGCACCTGCACCGCCGCCGGTCGCGCTCGTACCCACCGCAGCAAGCGAGGCACCCGCGGCGGCGCCGGTCGCGGCAGTGGCTGCCAAAGCCGCGACGACAGTGTCGACAGTGGCTGCAACCAAGGCCGCGCCCGCGACGAAAGCCGCCGTGCCTGCCACGGTCAAAGCGCACGCAGCGGTGGCAACCCCAGCGGCATCCACGGCCGCGACCGCGAAGTTGGCACCGGCCGCGGTTGCTGCCAAAGCCGCACCTGCGCCGGCAGCGACGCCGAAGGCGGCGACCCCTGCGCTTGGTCCCAAAGCTGCTCCGGCAGCCGCGTCGGGTGCGGGCAAAGCCACGGCGACGCCGATTGCCGCGCGTGCACCCCTCGGTGCCGCGCGGGCTCCGATGGGCTCTGCGCCGCGAGTGCCGCTGACGTCGGCCGCCAAGCAACCGGCGACCGCGCTCACGCCCAAGGCAGCGCCATCACCGGTCGCGGCGCTGGCGGCCGCGCCGCCCGTGACCGCGCCAGCGCCCGTCACTCCAGCGCCTGCTCCCGTCGCGATGCCCGAGCCGCCAACCACCGTTCCGGAGCTTCTCTGGGCGGTCGATTACCCCGATGGCCAAGATCGCGAGCTCACGTTGGCGGAGATCCGCAAAGAGCTCGCGTCAGGTGCGATCAATTCGGCGGCGCTCGTTTGGCGCGAGGGCATGGCCGAGTGGCTCGAGCTCGGACAAGTGCCGGAGCTGCAAAAGCTGATCGCTGCGCTGGCCGCCGCGAGCGCACCCGAGCCAACCCCGCCCGCGCCTCCGGCTGCTGCTCCCCCGCCCCCAGCGCGAGCAAAGGCGCCCTCGGCGCCAGCCTTCGATCTGCCGCCCGCGCGGCCGAAGGCGCCCTCCGCGGCGTCGATCGATCTGCCGCCCGCACGGCCGCCCGCGCCGTCCGCACCCGCCCTCGATCTGCCCAAGATTTCGCCGCCCACGGGGCTCGCCAAAGCGCGGCCGCCTGCGCCGTCCGCGCCGGTGATCGACTTCGGCTTGCACGAGGCGACGAGCAGCGCGCCGCCCCCGCCCATTCCGCGCTCGCCCACGTTGGCGGGCATCGGACGCCCGCCAACCCCGCCCACTCCGTTCGAGGCCCCTGCGGCGCCGCTCACGCCGGCATTCCCCGCTGCGCCCGTGATGGTGCCAGCGCCCGCGCTCGCGGCGCCCTTCCAATCGCAAACCTTCGCGCGTCAACAAGTGCCGGCGCCCGTGGGCGCCACGGCGCCAACCGCCAACATCCCTGACTGGCCGGAGAAGAAGAGCCGCACCGGGTTGATCATCGGCATCGTGGTTGCGCTGTTGGCGATCGGCGGAGGCGTGGTGTATCTCACGCAGTCGGACGACAAGTTGCCGCCGCCCGTACCGATCAGCGCGTTGCCTGCGACCGCGCCGACCACGACGCCGAGCTCAGGCTCGACGCCAGCGGCGGATACCGCGGCGATCGCGCCGACGACCGACGGCCCCGGTCCAGGCTCGAACGCCGCGCTGCAGCCGCCGGGAGGCGCGCCGACCGCGACGCCCAACGCCGGCTTTGCCGAGCTGTTCGCGAGCGGTGCCCGCCACGCCGACGAGAAGGCGGGCCCAGCCGGGGCTCAGCGATTCGATGTGAATGCCGCGAACAAAGCGCTCGCCACGGCGACGTTCGAGACCGCGAAGTGTCGTGAAAAAGGCGGCCCGACGGGCAAGGCCACGATCGTGGTCACGTTCGAGCCGAGCGGCAAAGTGACGAGCGCGACGGTGAGCGACGCCCCGTTCGCAGGCACCTCCAGCGGCGCGTGCATCTCCGCGGCCATGAAGCGCGCGACGGTCGCGCCGTTCAGCGGGCTACCGGGTACCGTGACCAAAGTCATCAGTATTCAATGACGGCCCTGGGCGACGCGCGCGCGTTGGTTTCGTTCACGCTCTGGTTTCAGCCGCAAGCGGCGCAAATCGGGAGCTTGCGCGGCGCGCTGTCCGATCTCTGCAAGCCGTACCTCGATCCGGAACAGCTCTCGCGCGTGCTGCTCGCGGCGCACGAGCTGCTCGAGAACATCGTGAAGTACTCGGCCGACGGCAGCGCGGAGTTTCACGCGGCGCTCGAAGCCAGCGACGATCGATTGCGGGTTCGACTGCGCACCAAGAACCGCGCGAGCGACGAGCGCCTCGCCGACGCGCGCTGGCGCTTGGACGCGCTCGGCGCCGCACCCGATCCCGTCGCGCACTACGACGAGCTGATCCGCGAAAGTGCCGGCCGGCGCGATGTCTCCGGCCTCGGTTTGGCCCGCATTCCGGCCGAAAGCGAGCTGCGCCTGCTGTACGTGGTCGAGCAGGATTGGCTCGTGCTGACGGCCGAGGGTGACACCCGCAGCGGAGGCTCGCGATGAACAAGCTAGAGCTGGGAGCGATTTACAGCGCTGGCTTCGAAGCCGCGCCGACCCTCAACGAGAAAGCGCTCGGCATCGAGTTTTCGGGCACGGGCGACATGAACGCGATCGCGTTGCTCTCCGAATACCTAAAGCAGGTTCACGCCGAGGCCTTGCGTCTGAACGTTGCGGAGGTGAGCTGCGACCTGCAGAAGCTCGTGTTCATGAACTCGAGCTGCTTCAAATCGTTCGTAGTCTGGATCGACACCGTGAAAACGTCACCAGTGCGTTATCAGATCGCGTTCAAGACGAACCCGACCCTGCATTGGCAGCGCCGCAGCTTGGAAGCGCTACGCCGGCTGGCCGCGAACATCGTCACCATCGAAACGATGGCTTAGCGGCGCAACACGAGCTGGCCGATGCCGCACGACACCGGCGGCGCGCTGATCGCGCCGGTCGAAATTTGCTCGAGCTGCGCGCCAATCTCGGCCAATTCAGCAGCGGCGTAGCTCGCCTGCGCGAAGGCATCACTCGACCACGTGCGCAGATTCAGCGAGTGCAAGCGGGCCATGCGTTCGGCCGGCAACGAGGCAACGGTGATTTCCGAGCTCTCGACGCGCCACTGGGACGAAACGCACAGTGCCTCGAGCTCGCGCCCGATGTACATGCGCTGGCCGTAGTGGGCCTGCATCCGCTCGACCAGCGCGTAATAACGCGGGAACGCGGGGTGCGCACCGGTCATGGACGCCGTTTCTTCGAGGACGAGCGTGGCGCCCGGCGGCGCAGCGCCGGCCCAAGCGCGCACGACCGCGGCCGGATCTCGCAGGTGGGTGAGCAAGAAGCGGGAAAAGAGAAACTGTGCGGGCGGCGCCGGAAACGGGGGAGCCGAAACATCGGCCTGGGCGAACGAGACGCGTTCGGTGCTCCGCTCGCGCGCCGCTTGCTCGATCAAGCGCGGGGATTGGTCGAGCCCGATCACGCGCGTCGCGGTCAGCTGCTCGGCCACGAGCTCGGTCGTGTACCCGGGGCCACAGCCCAGATCGAGCGCCAGCTCGGGCGCGCGCGCGGAGAACCGGCCCAGAAGGGCGGCGGAGCTGGGCGCGAACACGCTCGCCAAAAGCCGCAGCCGCTCGGCCGCCACGTCGCCGTCCCCGAACGTGTAGTGCTCGCGCTCGCTCACGTCTGAATCAACAGGCTGCCCCAGTGGAAGCCGGCGCCGAGCGCGGCCACGCACACCAGCTGCCCGGGCTTGAGCCGCCCGTCGCGCCGCATCTCGTCCATCAAGATCGGGATCGTGGCGGCCGAGGTGTTCCCGAAGCGCTCGATATTGCCTGGCATCCTGTCCATCGAGACGTTGAGCCGAGAGGCGATGGCTTCGTTGATGCGCGCGTTGGCTTGGTGGGCGACGAACCAGTCGACCTGATCGATGCTCACGCCTGCCTTTTGACAGACCGCGGTGATCGACTTGGGCAGCTTGGTGACGGCGTGTTTGAAGACCTCGCGGCCGTCCATGTGCAACAGGGTGGAGTCGCCATCCAGCGAAGCGGCGGACAGGTACGGGCGGGTGCGGAAACCGGCCGGAATGCAGAGCTGTGAGGCGAAGCGCCCGTCGGAGTTGAGATCCACGGCAATCACGCCCTTGCCGGGGGATTGGCTGCGCTCGACGACCACGGCGCCGGCGCCGTCCCCGAAGATGATCGCCCAGCCGCGATGGCGGGTGGCGCGGTCCCAATCCTCGGGCGAGGGGCGGCGGTCGCTCGTGCCCTCGAGGATGTCCCAGTCTCGCCAGGGCATGAGGCCGGCGTGCGCTTCCGCGCCGACGATCAGGATGCACTTGGCCGCGTCGGCCTTGAGCAGCGCGTCGGCGAACTGAAAGCCGTACAGCATGGCCGCGCATTGCGTGCGCAGGTCGGGAGACGGGATGTTCGGACAACCGAGCTTGGCGGCGAGCAGCGAGCCGGAGCCGGGGAACACGTGGTCCGGCGTCATCGTCGAGAACAGGATGTAGTCGATGTCTTCGGGCCGCTTGCCGGCGGCTTCTAGGGCGCGCTTGGCAGCCTGCACGGCCAGATCAGAGACGCCTTGCCCCTCCGGACAGAAATGGCGCTGCGCGATGCCGGTGCGTTGCCGAATCCACTCGTCGTTCGTGTCGAGAACGCGGGAGAGATCGTGATTCGTATATGGGCGGCCGGGAACGTAGTGACCGGTGCCAATGATGCTGAGACCCGACATTGATTTTTGGACGCGCCCCGCGCCCGAAGAGGCGGCGGCTCTCAGGCTAGTTAGCGTGGTCCGTCACGGGGCGCGAGAAATTGCGCAATCCTGACCAAACTATAACCGGAGCGTGTTGTGGATTACGCGCTGCGGCAGGTTCTCGTCACGACCCGCAGAGCGAGTTCCAGCGCGAGCCGAAGCCTGGTTCAGGCAGGCGCTTCACCAAGGCTTGGGCCCGGCGTAGCACGCCGAGAGATCGTCCCAAAAAGTCGGGTAAGTCTTGGCGGTGCATGCGGGGTCTTCGATTTGGACGCCCCCGGCGGCCGCGCCCAGCACGGCGAAGCTCATCGCCATGCGGTGGTCGGCGTAACACTGAACGGTCGCAGGGTGGATCGCACGCGGCTCCACCTTCAGCCAATCCTCACCATGCGTCACGCCCTGCCCCAGACGCGCCAGCTCTTGGACCGTTGCGATCAGCCGATCGGTCTCCTTGATGCGAATGTTGGCCACGTTGCTGATGCTGGTTTCGCCGCCGAGCACGGGCGCGATGGCGGCCAAGGTCATCACCGTGTCGGAGATGTGGTGCATGTCGACCGCGATGCCGCGCAACTCGGCCGCGCTCGGTCCGGTCACGGTGCTGCTCGTCTCGCCTTTTTCGACGTGCGCGCCGAGCTGCGCCAGCACGTCCAAAAAGCCGTAGTCGCCCTGCAACGCGCGCTTGCCCAAACCGGGCACGGTGATCTGCCCGCCAGTTACGGCGGCGAGCGCAAACGGGTAGCTCGCCGAAGAAGCGTCTGGCTCGATCAGGTATGAACGGGCGACGTACGCCGCGCGCGGCGCGACACCGAACCCGCTCGCGGTGCTCTCCACTGCGCCGCCGAAGTCTTCGATCATGCGGCGCGTGATGTCCACGTACGGGCGGCTCACGAGCGTGCCTTGGATGTTCATCGTGACCGGGCCCTCGGCCAACACGGCAGCCATCAACAGCGCCGAAAAGTACTGGCTCGAGCGGTCGCCGCGCATGCTGAGCGTGCCGCCAGGCAAACGCCCGCCGTGAATCGTGACTGGCGGGCAGCCGGTTTCGCACTCGATTTGGACGCCGAGCTGGCGCAGGCCATCGACCAAGTCTTGGATCGGGCGGCGCGCCATCGCCTCGTCACCCACCAGGGTAACCGTGCCCGGCACCAAGCAGGCGAGCGCCGCCAGAAAGCGCACCGTGGTGCCGCTGTTGCCGACGAATAGCGGGTCCTTTGGCGCCCGGAGCTGGCCCCGCCCACCGCGCACGCGCAGCGCCGTCGGACCCAGGTCATCGATCGCGATGCCGAGCGCGGACAAGGCGTTGCGCATGTGCCGCGTGTCGTCGCTGTGCAAAACCCCTTCGAGGGTGCTCTCGCCCTCGGCCAATGCTGCGAGCACCAGGGCGCGGTTGGTGATGCTCTTCGAGCCGGGCACGCGCCACGTCAGTTGCGGGGGAGTCGACAGCCGGGGGACGAGCAGCGGGCCTTGCGGAACCATGGGCCTCTCTTACCAAGAATTCGGACGCGAGCCGTCAAAAGTTGGCGCAACACGAGCCGCTACCGAGCGGCGCCCAAGCACTGATCGGCCGACACGATGGCCGGCGCGGGCGCACAGATTTCCGTCGTGCGGTCGCACTCGAACGACACGCATTCGAGGCCTTGTTTGCAGCTGGGCCCGCCCAGGTTCACGGTCTGTTTGCAGGTCTGGTCACGCGAATCGCAGTAATTGCCGAAGCCGCAGCTTGGGTCGGCGAGCACCCCGCTGCAGGCGCTGCCGAGGGCGAGCTCGGCCGTGCACACGCCAGGCCGGTCCATCGTCGTCGTGCAAAACAGACCGGCATCGCACGTGGAGACCGCTCCGCTCTGGAACGGGCAGGCGTCGCCCTCGTTCAGCACCGAGAGCACGCGGCACATGCCGCCGACGCAAATGGCCGTTTGAGCTCCGTCGGGCTCGGAGCACGTCACGTCGGTGGTGCAGCCCTTGCCGACCTCGGTTTTGCCGCGCAGCACCTTGCACGCAGACCAGAGCGACTTCCGAATCTCGAGGTTCTGTTGCCAGGTCGGGACGCAAATGGCGTTGGCCATGGCGTGCGCGGTCAGGCAGCCCTCGACCGCGGCTTCATCGTACGTGGCGAAACCCGCGGCCACCGCGTCCGCACCGGGGCGACACACCTCGGCCCGTAGCGCGTCCTCACAGCCCTGCTGGTCGAAAGCGCCATAAGCGCGCTGACAGCATGGCTCGGAATCCGCGCACAGCCGCGTTGCGAACTCTGTACACGCGGTCAGCACTTGGGAGTGCACCGCGCCGGTATCCGGACCGGGTGCCGGCGCGGGCGCCGGGTCGCTCGCCGACGAGCAGCCGAGACTGAGCCCCAGCCAAAGCCCGAAGAGGGATCGTCGCCACACCACACCGACTCGTAACATGCCAGCGCCGCGGGATCCGTGCGAAAGTACCGCTCCGCGCTGGCTCGGGCTATAGGAGCGCGCTCTTTGGGCGTCGGCCTCGGACCTCGGGCGCGCGCTGATTTCCGAGCCGCGTCCCGAACGCAGTTAGAACCATGCAACTCTTCGAACACCCCTATTCGAACCTCCTGCAGAGCGTCGAGAAGCCGACCCGGTATACCGGTGCCGAGCACGGCACCCGCAGGAAGGATTGGTCTTCCGTCGAAGCGCGAGTGTGCTTGGCGTTCCCCGACATTTACGACATCGGGATGAGCCACCTTGGCTTCCGCATGTTGTACAAAATTTTGAACGACAATCCGCGCACCTTGGCTGAGCGCGCGTACACGCCGTGGATCGACATGCAGCGCCAGCTGTTGAAGCACGGCAAGTTGTTGCTCTCGCTGGAGAGCGCGCGCCCGCTGTGTGACTTCGATGTCGTGGGTTTTTCGCTGCAATACGAGCTCACGTACACGAACATCTTGAACATGATGCAGCTCTCGGGCATCCCGCTGCGCTCGGCTTCGCGTAGCGACGATGACCCGCTGATCGTCGCTGGTGGCCCGGTGGCCACACACATGGAGCCCATGGCCATCTTCCTGGACGCCGTGCTCATTGGCGACGGCGAAGAAGCCACGACCGAGATCGCGCTGTGCTGGGTGGACGGCAAGAAGCGCGGCCTGAGCCGGCACGAACGGCTGATCGAGCTCTCGAAGATCGCTGGCGTGTACGTGCCCTCGCTGTACGACGTCGAGACCGACCCGACCACGAGCTTCGAGGTCGTCACGGGCCCGAACGTGCCGGGCGTGAAATTCCCGATCGAACGCCGGCTTTTGGCCGACATTTCCAAATTTCCGTTCCCCGACGATGGGCCAGTGGGCGGCCCGGAAGCGATCTTCGATCGCATGAGCATCGAGGTGGCGCGCGGCTGCACCGAGGGCTGCCGCTTTTGCCAAGCGGGCATGATCTACCGCCCGGTGCGCGAGCGTGATCCGAAGGACATCATCGATACCGTGCTGCGCGCGCTCGACAAGTCGGGGCAAGACGAAGTGAGCTTGACCGCCCTGTCCACGGCCGATGTGTCGTGCATCTCGCCGCTGATCAAGCAATTGGTCGAGAAGACCGCGCCCGAGCGCGTGAGCTTGGGTGTCGCCTCGTTGCGCGCTTATGGTTTGGCCGAGGATCTCCTGGACGACATGCGTAAGGTGCGCGCGAGCGGGCTCACCTTTGCGCCCGAGGCCGGCACGCAGCGCATGCGTGACGTGATCAACAAGAACGTCACCGAAGAGCAGCTGATGGAGACCGCGGAACGCGTGTTTTCCCGCGGTTTCGACAAGATGAAGCTGTACTTCATCATCGGCCTACCGACGGAAGAAGACGAGGACGTGCGCGGCATCATCGCCGTCGGCAAGAACGCGCTCGCGGTCGGCAAACGAGTCGGCAAGAAGCCGGCCGTGACGGTCAGCGTGTCCACGCACGTGCCCAAGCCGCACACGCCGTTTCAGTGGTGCGCGCAAGACTCGTTCGACGAGGTGTTGCGCAAGCAAGACTTGCTCCGTGAAGACGCGAGCCGCGTGAAGGGCCTGAAGCTGCGCGTGCACGAGTCCACGGCCAGCGTTTTGGAAGGCGTGCTGGCGCGCGGCGACCGTAAGCTCGGGCTCGTGATCGAGCGCGCGTACCTCGCGGGCGCGCAGTTCGACTCCTGGGACGACCAGCTCAAGCTCGAAGCCTGGAAGGAGGCGCTCGCGTTCTACGGCATTCAAATCGCCCCGTATTTGGGCACGATCCCGGTCACGGCGCGCTTGCCGTGGGACCACTTCGACATCGGCTTGGAGGACGGCTTTTTGGCGCGCGAGTACCGGCGCGCGCTCCAGAGCCGGCTGAGCCCGCCGTGCGGCAAGGTCGCCGGCATGTTCATCCATCACACCAACGTGGAGGATGCGGCGAGCGACGCGCGCAAGCTCGTTTGCTACGACTGCGGCATCGCTTGTGACATGACCAAGATGCGCAGCGAGCGCGTCGAGTTCTTGACCAAGCTCGGCGCCAGCGAGCGGCGCCGTTTGCCGGTCGTGGCGGACGCACCGCCGCCCGTGTATTGGGATGAATCGGCACCCGAGCCGTTCGCGTTCGAAGCCGTGCCCGATGCGGGGCCGATGACGGCTGGGTCCGCTCCGAAAAAACAAAAGAAAAAAGTACGCGCGTTGCCCGAGTCGTTGCGGCCGGTGCGCGGCGGCGGGGAACCGCAGCGTTTCCGGCTCAATTTCAGCAAGACCGGGCCGGCGGCGTTGCTCGGGCATTTGGACTTGATTCGCGAGCTGCCGCGTGTGGTGCGGCGCGCAGGCACCAAGACCGCGTACAGCAAGGGCTTCCACCCGAAGCCAGAAATGTCGTTCGGCCCAGCGCTCTCGCTCGGCGTCGCCAGCCTGGACGAATACTTGGACGTGGCCTTGATCGACGCGCCGCCGCCCGAAGAGCTGCTCGAACGGCTCAATCAGGCGGCGAGCGGCGGGATCCGGTTCAAAACCGTGCAGGCTTTGACCAGCAACGACCGCGTGATCACGACCATCGTCACCGGCGCGCGCTACGTGATCGCGCTGGCCGAGAGCGCGCTCGAAGATTTGGGCGGCGTGCCCGAGCTGGAGCGGCGGATCGACGAGTTTTTGACGAAGACGGAATGCACGGTTCGTCGTGATGTCGAAGGCCTAGGAAAGATGGTCAACGTCCGGCTGTTCGTGGAAAAAATGTCGCTGGGCGGCGACGAATCTCGAGAACTTCTGGACCAAGCCGGCCTGATTGGGCGCATGATTCCGCTCGACGTGACGATCGAAATTGGACAGCGCGGTTCGGCCAAGGTCTCGGAAGTGATCGAGGCCTTGCTCGGCAACAAAGATTTTCCGCATCGCGGTGTGCGAAGCGCATTGCTGGCGGGTGAGGGAACGCCGCGCGACCTCGAGCTCCATCGCAAGCGGCCAGCGGTCGCCGAAGCGTCGGCTCTCACCGGCGTGGCGGTGCAATGATGAACGCGCCGCACCTCAGCCCGCTCGCCAACGCTCTGCTAGGCGTGCTCGTGGTCTTGCAGATCTGGATGTTGGTCGACTCGATCCGGCGCCGCGCGCCCGCGTATTGGCCGTTCTTGATCCTGATCTTTACCCCGGCCGCCATCGCCTACTTTTTCATGATCAAGCTGCCGGAGCTCACGGGCCGAAAGCCGGCCGCGCCCGCGGGTTTCGTGAGCGCGGGCCCGAGCTTGGAAGAGGTCGCCGAGCTCGCACGCCAGACGCCCAGTGAGCTCAACAAGCTCGCATTTGCCGATCGTTTGGCGGAGCTCGGTCGTTTCCCAGAAGCCGTCGGCCGCTACCGCGACGTGCTGCGCCAGAACAAGGACAGCAAAGAGGCGTTACACGGTTTGGCGCGCGCCCTGCTCAACTTGGGCCGCCCGCAGGAAGCCATCGAAGAGCTCGCAGCGTTGATGGAGCTCGACCCCGAGTTCCGCGATTACAGCGCGGCCTTGGACTATGCCGAAGCGCTCTGGCAAGCCAAGCAACAAGACGATGCCATCGGGCTCCTGACCGGGCTCGTGAGCGTGAGCAAGCGCATCAACCACCGCATGGCGCTCGCGCACTACTTGAAAGAACGTGGGGATGCCGTGACCGCGCGCAGCGAGCTCGACGCGGCGCTGAGTGAGTTTGCCTCTTCGCCGGACTTCGTGAAGAAGCGCGATCAGCGCTGGGCGGACCGCGCGCGCAAGCTGCGGGCGGAGCTCAACTGATGCGGCTCCTGCTCTCCTGGCTGGTGCTGGGCGTCTCGGTCTGGGGGACGGCCGCGGTCTTACCGGGCTTCAAAGTGAACGGCTTCGCGGGCGCGCTGAAGGCCGCCGCGATTTTTGGCATTCTCAACTGGCTACTCGGCTGGTTGATCTTCGTCGTGCTCGGTATCGCCACGCTCGGCATCGGCTTCCTGCTCGCCTTCATCACGCGCTGGATCGTGATGGCCATTCTGCTCCAGTTCGTGGGCGCGCTGTCCTCGAGCCTCAAGGTCGACAGCTTCGGCACCGCGATCCTGGGCGCGCTGATCATGAGCGCGATCGGGACGCTGGCTGAGTACGGCATTCGCGCGCTGACGTGAGCTCGCGCGCGCCCCGGCTTTTTGTTGGGTGGGGTTAGCGGGCTTGGAGCGCGGTGAGCGGCGCAAAGCTCGTGGCTCGGGACGTGTCGTGGCGACTGGGCGCGTGTTGATAGGGACGCGCGGCGCCTTCGGCGCGCGGTTGGAGACTTACGTTTGCGCACGCTCGGCTGGTCAGCGCTGGGCCGATCGCGCCTTGCTGAGAAAAAAAGCACGCGCCCGTTCGGTCGGTTCTCGTAGGCCCAGCCTCATTCGCCGATCGTGATCTGATCCTGCCAAAGTCGGCTGACCTCGAGATATTTCCGGGCATTCGGCTGAGTGCCCTTCGCGCGCGCTCCGGCGCGAAGCGTGCTGCGCTACGCGCGCACCAGAGTTTGTGAGCAGCGTCGCTCTACTCCGCTCACGGAGGCGGACCCGCGGCGCAGAGCGGCGGTGGACCCTCCCCCCGCGCGCGGCGGCTCGGCTTCGAGGCGCCGCGTCCGGGGGTTGAGGGTCCCGGCGCGCGCAGGCGCGCAGCGCCGAGCACGCACGGCCGTCTATCCACGCTTCACGCGAGGAGCATCAAATTTTTAGCGGCTTGTACTTCACCCGGGTCGGCTGATCCGCGTCCGTCCCGAGGCGGCGCTTTCGGTCTTCTTCGTACATTCGGTAGTTGCCTTCGAACCAGACGACTTTGCTGTCGCCTTCGAAGGCAAGGATGTGAGTCGCGATGCGATCCAAGAACCAGCGATCGTGGCTGATGATCACGGCGCAGCCGGGGAAATCGAGCATGGCGGTTTCGAGCGCGCGCAGCGTGTCGACGTCTAGGTCGTTGGTGGGCTCGTCGAGCAGGAGCACGTTGCCGCCCTCTTTGAGGAGCTTGGCGAGGTGCACGCGGTTGCGCTCACCGCCGGACATGGTGCCGAGCTTTTTCTGCTGGTCGCTGCCTTTGAAGCCGAACCACGAGCAGTAGGCACGTGATGCGATCTCGCGTGAGCCGAGCGAGATCTTCTCTTGGCCACCGGAGATCTCTTGCCAGACGCTGTTGTCCGCCTTGAGCGAAGAGCGCGATTGATCGACGTAGGCGATTTTGACGGTATTGCCGACCTTCAGCTCGCCGCTGTCCGGCTTGTCTTCGTTGACGAGCATGCGAAAGAGCGTGGTCTTGCCGGCGCCGTTCGGTCCGATCACGCCCACGATCCCGCTGCGCGGCAGGCGAAAATCCAAACCGTCGATCAAGAGCCGATTGCCGAAGCCTTTGTGCAAGTCGACCGCGTCGATCACGTTCTCGCCCAGGCGCGGGCCGGGCGGGATGCTGATTTCGGTGGGGTCCGTCGAGCCCTTGTCGGCTTTGCTCACGAGCTCCTCGTAAGCCGCTAGGCGCGCTTTGCTCTTGGCTTGGCGCGCGCGCGGTGAAGCGCGCACCCACTCGAGCTCCTGCTTCAGCTTGCGCTGACGGGCGCTCTCGCCCTTCTCTTCCAAGGCCAAGCGCGCCGACTTTTGCTCGAGCCAAGACGTGTAGTTGCCCTTGAACGGGTAACCCTTGCCGCGATCGAGCTCCAAGATCCACTCGGCTACGTCGTCCAGGAAGTAGCGATCGTGAGTCACGGCCACGACGGTGCCCGGGTACTCCTGCAAGAAGCGCTCGAGCCAGGCCACGGATTCTGCGTCCAAGTGATTGGTGGGCTCGTCGAGCAAGAGCATGTCGGGGCGCGAGAGCAGGATCCGGCACAGCGCGACGCGCCGCTTTTCGCCGCCAGAGAGCTTCGCGATCTCGGCGTCGGCGGGCGGCAAACGCAGGGCATCCATCGCCAGCTCCAGGCGCTGGTCGAGGTTCCAAGCGTCGGCCGCGTCAATCTTGTCCTGCAGGGCGGCTTGCTTGTCCAAGACCTTGGTCATCTCGTCGTCGGACAGCGGCTCGCCGAGCTTCGTGCTCACGGCCTCGAACTCGGTGATCAGGCCCCGGATGTCCGCCACGCCTTCGTTCACGGCATCGATCACGGTGCGCGCGCTGCCGAGGTCCGGCTCCTGCGCGAAGTAACCGATCTTCGTCCCGGGGTACGGCTTGGCCTCGCCCATGAACTCGGTATCGACGCCAGCCATGATCCGAATCAGCGAGCTCTTACCGGAGCCGTTGGTGCCGATGACACCGATCTTGGCGCCTGGGTAGAAGGCCAGCGTGATGTTCTCGAGGACCTTCTTGTCCGGCGGGTGGATGCGGGAAACTTCCTGCATCGTGAAGATGAACTCGGGCATGGCGAGCAGGCTAGCGCGTAACAGCGTGCCGGTGAAGCGACGCGAGCCGAATCGACGCTACTCGGCGGCGGCGGAAGCTGCCGCCGCGCGCAGCTCGGTCAGGATCGCGTCCACGTTCTTCTTGGCATCGCCGAACAGCATTTGCGTGTTGTCCAGGAAGAACAGCGGATTTTCCACGCCCGCATAGCCGCTGGCCATGCTGCGCTTCATCACGATCGTGACCTTGGCTTTCCACACTTCGAGCACGGGCATGCCGTAGATGGGGCTCGAGGTGTCATCCAGCGCGCCTGGGTTCACGATGTCGTTGGCACCGATCACGAGCACCACGTCGGTATGCGGGAAGTCCTCGTTGATCTCTTCCATCTCGAGCACGATGTCGTACGGAACTTTGGCCTCGGCGAGCAGCACGTTCATGTGCCCAGGCAAGCGACCCGCGACCGGGTGAATCGCGAAGCGCACGACCTTGTTGCGCTTGCGTAGCCACTCGGCGATCTCGAACACGGGATACTGCGCGTGCGCGACAGCCATGCCGTAACCTGGCACGACGACGACGCTCTTGGCTTCGCGCAAGAGCGCAGCAGTTTCATCCGCGAGAATCGGCGTGACTTCGCCCTGAGGTTCGCCCGCAGCGCGCGCGGGCGCAGCGCCTTCGTCCGCGCCGAAGCCGCCCAGAATGACGCTCACGAACGAGCGATTCATGGCGCGGCACATGATGTAGCTGAGGATCGCGCCGCTCGAACCCACGAGCGCGCCCGTGATGATCAAAAGGTCGTTCGACAGCATGAAGCCCGCCGCGGCCGCCGCCCAGCCGGAGTAGCTGTTCAGCATCGACACCACGACTGGCATGTCAGCGCCGC
>JBEQTH010000115.1:0-149166 GCA_040348785.1 Myxococcales bacterium
TGCGCGATCGCTCGGGGCGCTTGTTGTTCTCGGACGGCATCGAGGATGATCGCGCGTTCGCCGGTCACAACATTTACCTGACGATTGATCAGGGCATTCAGTACGTGGCGGAGCACGAGCTGCAAGCCGCGGCGCGCACCTTCGAGGCCGCGGGCGGCTCGGTGGTGGTCGTGAACCCGTACACGGGGGAGATCCTGGCTCTGGCGAGCTGGCCGTTCTTCAACCCGAACGACTACACGAACAGCGAGCCCGATCAGCGCCGCGACCGCGCCATGAGCGACGTATTCGAGCCTGGCTCGACGATGAAAATGTTCACCGTCGCCGCGGGCTTGGCCGATAGCGTGATCACGCCGACGCAGAAGATGTACTGCGAAAAGGGCGTGATGCAGATCGACAACGTGACCATCCGCGATACGCACCCCTCGGAGTGGTTGACGATTTCGCAGATTCTAGCCGTTTCTTCGAACATTTGCGCGGCCAAGATCGGCCTCGGTATGGGCGAGGCCAAGCTGTACGACGCCCTGCGCCGCTTCGGGTTCGGGCAGGAGTCGGGCTTGCCCTTTCCGGGCGAAGCACCGGGCACGTTGCGTCCGCGGTCGCGGCCCTGGGTGCAGGTCGAGACGGCATCGGCCGCGTTCGGGCAGGGCATCGGCGTCACCAATATGCAAATGGCGATGGCCGCCGCTGCGCTCGCCAATGGCGGCGAGCTGATGGAGCCGCTGCTCGTGCGCAAGGTGACGACCTCTACTGGCGAGGTGGTGCGTGAGGTCGCGCCGCACGTTCGCCGCCGCGTGGTCTCCAAAGAGGTCGCGCGCGCCGTGGCCGAAATGCTCGTGGCCGTGACCGAGGGAGAAGGCACCGGTACCGAAGCCGCGATCGACGGCTACCGCGTTGCAGGCAAGACCGCGACCGCGCAGAAGAGTGACCCGCGCACGGGGCGCTACTCGATCGACAAGTACATCGGCTCCTTCGTCGGCTTCGTGCCCGCGGAAAAGCCGGTGGTCGCGATCGCGGTCACGCTCGACGAGCCGATGCTCGAGCACGCGGGCGGCGCCGTGGCTGCGCCGATTTTCCGGCGTGTCGCGCAGATGAGCCTGAAGCTCGCGGGCCTCACCCCGCGCACGACGGACAAGACCGACGTAGCGGTCCTCGCACGCACCCCGGATCCCGCGAACATCGCGATCGCCGCGATGCGCGAAGCGCAAGGCAAGAAGCCCGCGGTGCAAGAGGTGCTGCCCACCGGTGTGGTTCCGGCCGGGAAAATCCGGATCCCGAATCTGACTGGCGTGCCGGCTCGGCAAGCGTTCAAGCAGATGATCGGCCTCGGGCTCACGCCGCACTTGAAGGGTAGCGGGCTCATCGTGAGCCAATTGCCGCCACCCGGTAGCGTCGTCGAAAGCGCAAGTGAAGTGACTTTGGTGCTTGAGCCCGCCTCTTGAGGGGCGTGGCTGCGATGACCGTCGTGATAATCCCGTGATGACCCCCAACACGCCCCTTCCAGTCGCTCGCATCGCCAGCGGTTTACCGCTCGCGGGCCTGCTCGGCGTGCTCTCCGACGAAGCACCGCGCTTGCTCGGCTCTGGGGACGTGAAGGTATCCGGCGTGCGTCAAGATTCGCGCCGGGTCGAGCCGGGGGATCTGTTCGTTGCGCGCAGTGGCGGCAAAGTGAGCGGTGCGGACTTCGCGCAAGCGGCGCTCGAGCGCGGTGCCGTGGCGCTGATCGTGGAACGCGGCGCGCCGCTGCCGGCCGTCAATCTGCCGATGATCGAAGTCGCCGATGCCCGGCGCAGCTTGGCCCTCGCTGCCGAAGCCGTGTACGGCAACCCGAGCCGCGCTCTGGCCATGGTCGGCATCACCGGGACCAACGGCAAAACCACGACTTCTTGGCTCGTGGAACGCGCGCTCAGCGGCGTCGGCAAGAGGCCCGCGCGCCTCGGCACGGTGGGCTTCGCGTTCGGTGGAGAGAGCTTGGACAGCGCGCTCACCACGCCCGAAGCCGATGATATTTCGCGGCTGGCCGCGCGCACCCGGGACGCGGGCGGTACGCACTTCGTGATGGAAGTGTCGAGCATCGCCCTATCGCTCGAGCGCGTGCGCGCGCTGCACTTCCAAGTCGCGGCGTTCAGCAACCTGACTCAGGATCACCTGGACTTCCATGGCACGCTCGCCGAGTACGGCGAGACCAAGGCTCGGCTGTTCACGGATCTGGCGCCTGATGCCTCGGTGATCAACGTCGACGATCCGTTCGGCGAGAGGCTGGCCAAGCGCGCCCACGGCCGCGTGCTGCGCGTGAGCAAGCGCCGGGGTGCTGATTTGTTTCCGAAACAGGTCACGGTCGACGCGCAAGGCATCCGCGGGGTCCTTTCTACTCCCGGGGGTGACGTGGCGCTCGAGTCACGCCTGGTGGGCGAGCACAATCTCGATAATTTGCTGCTGTCGCTGGGTATTTTGAGTGCCCTTGGGGCTCCGCTGCAACTCGCGGCAAGCGCGCTCAGCAGCGCTCCGCAGGTTCCGGGGCGGCTCGAGCGCTGTGACGAACCGGGTGACGACATCCTCGTGCTCGTCGACTACGCGCACACCCCCGACGCGCTCGAGCGCGTGTTGGTCGCAGCACGGTCGATGACGAAGGGCCGCGTGTTGTGCGTGTTCGGATGCGGTGGCGATCGCGATCCGCAAAAGCGACCGCGCATGGGCGCAGCCGTGGGGCGCCTGGCGGACTACGCGTACCTGACCAACGACAACCCGCGCACGGAAGAGCCGCAAAAGATCGCCGCTGCGGTCGAGATCGGACTGCGCGAGATGGACGGCCAGTACGAGGTCGAGCTGGACCGGGCGCGCGCCATCGAACGCGCGGTACTACGAGCCAAGCCGGGTGACGTGGTGCTGATCGCGGGCAAGGGCCACGAGCCGTACCAGTTGATCGGTGCGCGGAGCCTGCCGTTCGACGACCGCGTGGAAGCGCGCCTGGCGCTTTCGGCGCGGCGGGCATCGGGAGAGCGCACATGGCAAGCCTGATCCCCGAGAATTCCGCGGCGTTCTCGCTGTTCGACGTGGCGTCGCTCACGTTCGGCTCGCTGCTTGGCGCGAACGCCTCGTGCGTCGGAGTGACGACCGATAGCCGCGCCGACTTGCGTGGACGTCTGTTCGTGGCGCTGCGCGGCGAGCGCTTCGACGGCCATGATTTCGCTCGGCAAGCAATCGCGGCGGGAGCGGCCGGAGTCTTGCTCGAACGGGAAGTTCCGGGCTTGGTCGGTCCGCAGGTGCGCGTCGCATCGACGCTCGGCGCGCTCGGCGCGCTCGCCAACGCGCATCGCACGCGCTGGGCGAAACGCATCGTGGGCGTCGCGGGCTCCGCCGGCAAAACCACGACCCGCAGCGCGATCACCGCGGTGCTCTCCGCGCTCTTCCCGGGCGCGGTGCACTTCGCGTCTGGTAACTTGAACAACCTGATCGGCGTCCCGATGGTGCTGCTCGGCCTCAGCCCCGAGCACCGCGTAGGCGTGGTCGAAATTGGCACCAACGCACCGGGAGAAGTGCGCGCCTTGTCGGCGATGGCCGCGCCGGACGTCGCGGTGCTCACGCTGATCGGCCTCGAGCACACCGAAGGCCTCGGCGATCTCGACGGCATCGAGCGCGAAGAAGGCGAAATCTGGTCCGGTTTGCCGGTCGAAGGGCTCGCGGTTGCCAATGCCGACGACGAGCGCGTGCAACGCACGGTGGCGGCGCTCACCCCGCACCGCACCCTCAGCTACGGCTATTCGGAGCACGCGAACTACCGGCTCCGCGAGCGCACCGCGAACGCGCTCGGCGGTTCCGTGCTCGACATCGCGCGTCGTACGCCGTTCGCCCAAGACGTGATTCAGCTCGAGACCCCGTTGCTCGGCGAAGCTGGGGCGTACGCCACGCTCGCCGCCCTCGCCGTCGGTGAATGGGTTTCCGGCGCTGCGCTCGAGGCCGCGATCGTGGCCCGCGCGCTCTCCACAGCCGGCGAGCCCGGCCGGCTCACGCCGCTCGAGCTCGCCGACGGCACCGTCGTGCTCGACGACAGTTACAACTCGAACCCCGCCAGCGTGCTCAGCTCCCTGAAAACCGCCCGTGAGATCGCGCAGGCTCGCGGCGCGCGGCTCGTATTGGTGCTCGGCGAGATGCGCGAATTGGGCGCGCTGTCCGCCGAACAGCATGAGCAAGTGGCGGCATCCTTGGGCGAAACTGGGGCGGCCGTGCTCGTCGCGGTCGCGGGTGACGCGCAACGCTTCGTGCCCGCGGCGCTAAAAGCGGGCTTGGACGCGCACTTCGCCGAAACGGCTGAACAGGCGCTGGGCTTGCTGCTGCCGAAGCTGGCCCCGAAAGATGTCGTCTTGGTCAAAGCATCGCGCGGTGTGAAGGCTGAGCGCTTGGTGCGCGGCCTGATCGAGGCCAAAGGTCGGGCGGCATGATTTACGAGTTCTTTTACCCGTGGAGCCATGAATACGCCTGGGCCGGCGCGTTCAACGTGCTCCGCTACACGCCGTTCCGCGCGATCATGGCCACGATCACGGCCATGTTGATGAGCTTTCTCGTCGCGCCTTGGTTCATCCAGAAGCTGCGCGGCAAGCAAATCAGCCAAATCATTCGCGAAGAAGGCCCCGCCTCGCACTACGCCAAGCGCGGCACGCCGACCATGGGCGGCGCCTTGATCTTGCTCTCGGTGCTCGTGCCCACCGTGCTGTGGGCCGACGTGCGCAACGTGTTCGTGGTTGCGACCACGGCCGTGACCGCGGGCTACGGCGCGGTTGGCTTCCTGGACGACCGCTTGAAGATCGAGGGCAGCAACACCCGTGGCTTGCCCGGGCGTTACAAGCTGCTGGCCCAGATCATCATCGGCGGCTTCGCGCTCTCGTACGTGTTCCTGAACTCGCCCGCGCTGCCCGCCGGCTGGCTCGCGATCCGCTCGCGCTTGGCGATTCCGTTCCTCGCCTTCCACAAGTACCCGATCTCGCTGCCGCTGCCGGTGTACGTGTTTTTCGCACTGTTCGTGGTCGTGGCCATGAGCAACGCGGTGAACCTCACCGATGGTCTCGACGGTCTCGCCATTGGCCCGGTGATGATCAACGCGGGCGCGTACATGGTCTGGGCGTACGTGGCCGGCGCGATCCTGTTCGGGCGACCCATCGCGCAATACTTGGACATCGCGGGCATCCCCGAGATGTCAGAATTGGCGGTGTACGCAGCCGCGATGATCGGGGCGGGTATCGGCTTCCTTTGGTACAACACGTACCCCGCGCAAGTGTTCATGGGCGACGTGGGCTCGCTCGCGCTCGGAGGCGGCCTGGGCATGCTCGCAGTGCTGACCAAGACGGAGCTGCTCAGCTTGGTGTTGGGCGGCGTGTTCGTGGTCGAAGCGGCCAGCGTGGTCACCCAGGTCACCTCATACAAGCTGTTCGGTAAGCGCGTGTTCTTGATGGCGCCCATCCACCACCACTTCGAAAAGAAGGGTTGGCCGGAGCCGCGCATCATCGTCCGGTTTTGGATCATCTCGATCCTGTTGGCGCTGGTTGCGCTCTCGTCACTGAAGCTGCGTTGATGGAATTATCGGGCAAAAGAGTGGTCGTGGTCGGCCTGGGCAAGAGCGGCATCGCTGCCGCGAAGCTGTGCCGCAGCCGCGGCGCAACCGTGATCGGCACCGATAGCGCGCCCGAAGAGAAGGTTTCGCCCGAGGCCAAGGCGCTCGGGATCCCGCTCGTGCTCGGCGGTCACGCGGACGCCAAATTCGAGCAAGCGAATCTGATCGTCGTCTCGCCCGGCGTGCCGAATTTGCCCGAGCTGGTGCAAGCCGAGCTCGCAGGTGTGGAAGTGATCGGCGAGCTGGAGCTCGCTTGGCGTTTCGTGGATGCGCCGATCGTGGCCATCGGGGGCACCAACGGCAAGAGCACGACCACGACGTTGGTCGGCGATATGTTCTTGGCTGCCGGCTTGAAGACGTTCGTGGGTGGCAACTTGGGGACGCCCAGCGCCGAAGCCGTCGCTGCGAGCTACGACGTCGTGGTCTGGGAAGTGTCGAGCTTCCAGCTCGAGCGCGTGCCGAGCTTCCGCCCGCGCGTCAGCGTGCTCTTGAACATCACCGAGGACCACCTCGACCGCTACCCGAGCTTTCTCGCCTACGCGGAAGCCAAAGGCAACGCGTTCCAAAGCCAAAACCCGGATGATTTCGCGATCATCCCCGAGGGCGACGAGGACTGCCGGCGCCAAGCGCAACGCGGCCGCGCTCAGCTGCTCTCGTTCGGCAGCTACGGGGATTACGTGGTCAGCGGCCGCACCGTGACCGAGACGCGCAGCGGCGAGCTGTTCGATCTCGAGAGCAGCGCCCTGCACGGCCGGCACAATCTCGAAAATGCCGCGGCCGCCATCGCCGCTGCGCGCGCGCTCGATCTCTCGGCCGCGCACATCCGCCAAGCGTTGAGCACGTTCCGCCCGCTGCCGCACCGCATGGCGCGCGTCGCGATTGTCAAAGGCGTCACCTTTTACGACGACTCCAAGGGCACCAACGTCGGCGCTTCGGTGACCGCGCTGCGTGGCTTGTCCGAAAATCGCGGCGTGCTGATCGCCGGTGGTCGCGACAAGCACGGCGCTTACGAGCCGCTCGTCGAAGCCCTGGAAGCCAAAGGCCGCGCCGTGGTCGTGATCGGCGAAGCCGCGGAGCGCATCGCCAACGCCGTGGGTGATCGCGTGCCAGTGCTGCACGCCGAATCGATGGACGACGCAGTAAATCAGGCCTTCCACCAGGCCGAGCCCGGCGACGCGGTGCTGCTCAGCCCGGCCTGCTCGAGCTTCGACATGTTCAAGAGCTACGCCGATCGCGGTGACCGCTTCGTTTCCGCGGTCCAACGCTTGGCGCAAACCACTCAAGGCGCATCCCAATGATCGCTCTCAAGAACCTCCTCACGCGCAGCCCCGATCGCGGCCCGGTGGACGTCGTGCTCGCGGCGCTCGCGGTGGCGCTGCTCGGCTTCGGCGTGGTCATGGTGTACAGCGCGAGCGTCATCGAAGCCACGGTCGTGTTCCGTGACTCGCAGTACTTCCTGAAGCGCCAGGGCTTCTACGCGATCGGCGCGTTGATCCTGATCTTCGCCATCTCGCGCTTCGATTACCGCAAGCTGCGCCCGCTCACGTACCCGATCATCGGCCTGGTCACGGTGATGATGATCCTGAGCGTGATCGGCTTCGGCCACAGCGGTGGTGGAGCTGCGCGTTGGCTCTCGGTCGGCCCGGTGCACATTCAGCCGTCCGAGACCGCCAAGCTCGGCCTCATCCTGTGGCTCGCTTACTCACTGGAGAAGAAGCGCGAGCGCGTGAAGTCGTTCTCCATCGGCATGCTGCCGCATCTGCTGATGAGCGGCTTTTTGATGGTTTTGTGCCTCAAGCAGCCGGACTTCGGCGGCGCGTCCGTGCTCTTGCTGCTCACGTTCACGCTGCTCTTCGTGGCCGGCGCGCGGCTCGGTTACTTGCTCGGCTTGGCCATGCTCGGCTCGGTGTTCGCGGTGTGGGCCGTGCGCTTCACGTCCTACCGCTGGGAGCGCATGGTGGCCTGGTTCAATATGAGCGAGCATCGCCAAGATCTCGCCTACCAGCCGTTCCAATCCGTGATGAGCTTCGGCTCCGGGAAGCTGTTCGGCATGGGCCTCGGCAAAGGCCTTCAGGTGCTGTACTTGCCGGAAGCGCACACCGACTTCATCTCGGCCATCATCGGTGAGGAGCTGGGCTTCGTCGGCATCTTGGTGCTGTGTACGATCTACCTCGTGATCGTGGCGCGCGGCGTGCGCACGGCGCTCAATGCGGAAGACGAATACGGCGCGTACATCGCGTTCGGCATCTCCGTATTGTTCGGCGTGCAGGCGCTGATCAATCTGTCGGTGGCCATGTCCGTGCTGCCGACCAAGGGCCTGACCTTGCCGTTCATCAGCTACGGTGGCTCCTCGCTCCTGGTGTGCGCGGCGGCGATGGGCATTTTGCTCAGCATTTCGCGCAAATCTGGGTCCGGCAACACACGCGTGGCGTTTGCTGACTCCGGCCCGAGCCCGGAAGCGAGCGCCATGTTGGTGACGGAAGCGAGCTTTGCGCCGGACACCACGGCCGCGCCCGCTAGCCCCAAAAAACCAACTCGCAAACCGCGCTTGCAACCCGAGGAGGCCCTGTGAGCGAAGGCTCGCAAGCAACCCTGCTGTTCGCCGGCGGCGGCACGGGCGGCCACGTGTACCCGATGATCGCCGTCGCGGACGCGGTGCGGGCGCTCGCGCCCGAGCTGCGCCTGGTGTTCGTCGGTACGGAGCGCGGCATGGAAACGCGAGTGGTGCCCGAGCGCGGCTATGAGCTCGAGCTGATGCGCGTGCTACCGATCCGGGGCGGGGGCGTGACGGGTGCGCTCAAAGGGGTGGGGCGCGCAGCGGCGCTCGTGCCCGAAGCGCGCGCGCTCGTGAAGCGCTTGGCACCCCGCGCCGTGTTCTCGATCGGAGGCTATGCTGCAGGCCCGGTGTCGCTCGCGGCGCGCACGCTGGGCATCCCGGTCGCGCTGATGGAGCCGAACAGCGTCATTGGCCTCGCCAATCGCCTGATCGCGCCGCTGGTCCAGCGCGCGTACACCGCTTTCCCAGAGAGCGAAAAGCACTTCAAAACGAGCGTGATCCTGCGCGCGGGCGTGCCGATTCGTGATGGCTTTGCGCGCTCGCCGTACAGCCCGCGGCTCACCGGGCCGCGCGTGCTCGTGCTGGGCGGCAGCCAAGGCGCCAAGTCGCTCAACGAAGCCGTACCGCACGCGCTCGCCGAGTCGTCCGCGCACGTCACCGTGGTGCACCAATGTGGCGCCGCGCACGAAGCCGCGGCGCGCGCCTTGTATGCAGAGCTCGGCTTGCAGGCGCGCGCGCAAGTCGTGCCCTTCATCTCGGACATGCCGACTGCGCTCGCCAACGCCGATCTCGTGATCGGCCGGTCGGGTGCAAGCGCGGTCAGCGAGATCTGCGCGATCGGCCGGCCGAGCGTGCTCATCCCTTATCCGCACGCTTCGGGCGATCATCAGCGCGTGAATGCCGAATCCCTGGTACGAGGCGGAGCCGCCGTGTGCCTCACTTTTGCCGAAGCATCGCCCGCGCGCATCGCAGCCGAAATCAAGTCGCTGTTGAACGAACCCATGCGCCTCAGTGAAATGGCCGAGCACGCGGCTGCCCTTGGCCGCCCGCAAGCGGCTCATGCCATTGCCTTGGATCTTTTGGGGCTAGCGGGCCTAGCCGATGCAGCGCGTCGCGTAGCTCCCAGCGCCGCTTCGCATTCGAGCTTCACCCCTTCGGGTATTCCCAAGGGGCTCGAGCCTCCGCTCGGTCTCGCGCTCGAGGAGGCCGTCTGATGTTCCGCGGGCGCGTGCGGCACGTGCACTTCATCGGCGTCGGCGGCATCGGCATGTCCGGCCTGGCCGAAATCCTGCGCACGCTCGAGTTCGACGTGTCCGGCTCCGATCTGCGCGCCGGCGAGAATACGAGGAACCTCGAGCGCCTGGGGGTGCGCGTCGACATCGGGCACAGCGCGGACAACGTGCACGGTGCGGACGTGATCGTGTACTCGAGCGCGATCGACAACGAAAATCCGGAGGTGCGCGAGGCGCGCTTGCACGGGATCCCGTTGATTCAGCGGGCGGAGATGCTCGCCGAGCTGATGCGCGTGAAGTACGGCATCGCCATCGCCGGCTCCCACGGCAAAACCACGACCACCTCGTTGGTGGCCACGGTGCTGCGCGCGGCCGGTCTCGACCCCACGGTGGTGGTCGGCGGGCGCATGTCCTCGCTCGGCAGCAACGCGCGCCTCGGCGAAGGCAACATGCTGGTCGCCGAGGCGGACGAGAGCGACGGCTCGTTCCTGCGCCTCACGCCCACGATCGCCGTCGTCACGAATATCGACCCCGAGCACCTGGACTTCTACAAGACGCACGACATCTTGAAGGACGCCTTCGTGCAGTTCATCGAGAAGGTGCCGTTCTACGGCCTGGCCGTGCTCTGCCTCGACCACCCGCACGTGCAAGATCTGCTGCCGCGCGTGCAACGCCGGCACGTGACTTACGGCTTGAGCCCGCAGGCCACGTATCACGCGCGCGGCCTGAATTATAAGGGCCTTTCCACGAGCTTCGTGGCCTTCAACCGCGACAAATCGCTGGGTGAGTTCACGGTGCGCATGCCCGGCGCGCACAACGTGCTCAATACGCTGGCCGCGATCGCCGTGGCCGACGAGCTCGAAGTGCCGCTCGACGTCGTGAAAGAGGCGTTGGCTACGTTCCACGGCGTGGCCCGCCGCTTCACGATCGTCGACGAAGTCGACGGCGTGGCCTTGGTGGATGATTACGGCCATCACCCGGCGGAGGTCGAAGCGACGCTGAACGCCGCGCGCCGCGCCTACGAAGGCCGGATCCTGGTCGCATTTCAGCCTCATCGCTACACGCGCACCGAGAACCTGTTCGACGAGTTCACGCGCGCCTTCAACAACGCCGACCAGCTGTTTCTGACCGACATCTACGCGGCCGGCGAGAAACCGATCCCGGGTATCAGCTCGCAAACGCTGGCCGACGCGATCGCCCAACACGGCCACCACAGCGTGAAATACGCCCCCGACCGCGCGGCAATGTCCGCAGAGCTTTCCCGTATCGCCCGGCCGGGTGATGTGGTGATTGCCCTCGGCGCTGGTGACATCAACAAGATCCTGAGCGTGGTCGGCAGCGGGCTGCGCGCTCGACTCGCCGGCGGGAGCCCCACTTCATGAGCAACACTCGGAACTCCGGACGCTTTCACGGCGGTAGCATCAATGCTCCCGATGAAGGCTTTGCCTCGGGCGAAAGCCCGACGCCGGGGGCCGTGCGCGCCAAGGCCGAGCGCGCGCATTCCGAGCATGAAATGAAGGGTGCGCGCTCGGTAGGCGCGTTGCTCTGGTCCGCGGTGAAGCTCGCTTCAGGGCTGGCCGTGGTCGTGGGTGCGTCGCTCGCCGTTGCCTGGAGTGCGCACCACTACGCCCTGACCAGCCCGCGCTTTGCCATCCGAACGGTGGACCTGGTCGGAGCCAAGCGCAGCACGCTCGAGCAGCTGAAGACCGAATCCGGCGTCACCGTGGGCGACAACATCTTTGCCCTGGATACCGACGCGGCCGAGCGAAAGCTGCTGGAAAATCCCTGGATCTCCGAGGTCAAAGTGACCCGACGCTTGCCCAGCACCCTGCGTATCGAGCTCAGCGAACGCGAGGCGGCGGCCGTGGTTTCGCTCTCGGACCACCTGTACTTGGTCACGCCCGAAGGCGTGCCGTTCAAAGAGGTCCAGGCCGGCGATCCGTTCGACATGCCGCTGATCACTGGTGCCTCACCCGAGAACCTGCAGCGCGATCGCAAGCGCGAGATCGAACGCATCCAGACCGGGCTCGAGGTGCTGCGCCAGTACGACCGCGTGCCGCTGAGCCGCGTTTACCCGGCAGAAGAAGTGCATTTGGCCGACGCGGGCGACGTCACGCTGACGGCCGGCAAAGACGGCGTGGCCCTCGAGCTCGGCACCGGGCCGTGGCGCAAGAAGCTGCTCATGGCCGAGGAAGTGGTCGGCGAGCTGAGAAAAAAGGGCCGAACACCGGGCATCGTGTTCCTCGATAACCAAGCGCACCCCGATCGGGTGGTCGTGAGGATGCGCTGATGGCCTACAAATCGTGCGCGAACAGCCCAAATTCAAGCGCAGGAATTTGGCCCGCCACAGCCCTGCATGGCAGCGTCGGCCGAGTCTCGAACTGCCGCCGACACGAACACGGAGCTGCCGCTACCCCATGAAAACCCCCCTAACTTCCAGTGAGATCGTCGTCGGACTCGATCTCGGCACCACGAAGGTTACGGCCGTGGTGGGTGAAGTCGATGCCGATGGCATCACCATCCTCGGCGTGGGCAACGTCCCGTGCCGCGGCCTACGCAAAGGCGTCGTCAGCAACATCGAATGGACCGTGCGGTCCATCCGGGAAGCCGTCGAAGCCGCGCAGACCATGGCCGGCGTCGAAATCAAAACCGTGTACGCGGGCGTCGCGGGCAGCCACATCAAGAGCCACGTCTCGGACGGCGTGTGCGCGATCAGCGGCCGTGAGGTGACGCGAGCGGATCTGGATCGCGTTTTGGAAGGCGCGCGCGCGATTCCGGTCGACGCTGACCGGATGATTTTGCACGCGCTGCCGCGGGAGTACGCGGTCGACAACCAAGACGGCATTCGCGATCCGATCGGCATGAGCGGCGTGCGCTTGCAGGTGCGGGTGAACCTGGTCACGGCTGCGACGAGCTGCGTGCAGAACGTGATCCGTTGCGTCGAGCGCTGCAACCTGAACGTCGCTGACGTGGTGCTCGAGCCCTTGGCCAGCTCGGACGCCGTGCTGAGCGAGGACGAGAAGGAAATTGGCGTCGCCGTCATCGATATCGGCGGCGGGACGACGGATCTGTTGCTGTATGCGGACGGCGGAATCGCCCACACGAGCGTGATTCCGGCAGGCGGCAACAACATCACGAGCGATGTGGCGGCCGGCCTGCGGACGCCGATGGCTGAAGCGGAACGGCTCAAGCGCAACTACGGCTGCGCCCTAGGCCGCATGATCGCGGACGACGAGGAAATCGAAGTGCCGGGCGTCGGCGGCCATGCCCCGCGCCGCGTCGCGCGTCGGTTGTTGAGCGACATCATCGAACCGCGCGTGGAAGAGATCTTCAGCGAAGCACGCCGCCGGATCGAAGAGACCGGCATTCTCGAGCAGGTTTGCTCCGGTTGCGTGCTGACGGGTGGCGCGGCCTTGATGGAGGGCATGGTCGAGTGCGCAGAAGAGATTCTGGGCATGCCGGTGCGCCTCGGGTTTCCGGTGGGCGTCAAAGGCATCGTGCAGCTCGTGCAAGGGCCGCAGTACGCGACGGGCGTGGGCCTCGTGCGTTACGGCGCCGCGCAACTGGCGGACGCGCAACCGCGTGGCCTGCGCGCGAGTGACGAGGAACGCCGAGTCGAAGCGGCCGCTGCGGCGGACCCGACCGGCCAGAAAAATGGATTTTGGAATTGGTTCCGCGCCGCTTTCTGAGCGGCAAGGCACTCACTCCGATTGCTTAACGTAAGACACGATACCCCAGCACACACAGCAACCCGCGACGACACGAGTCCAGCTCTCTCTCGAAGAGGGCAGGGAAGGCAGGCCCGGACCCATGACGACGCACGACACACACCAATCCGGGAGCAGGGACGATGAGTTTTTCCATTGAGTTCGCCGACGAAACGCGCGCCTACCAAGCACGCATCAAAGTCATCGGTGTCGGCGGTTCCGGCGGCAACGCCATCAACACGATGATCCACTTCGGCCTCGAAGGCGTCGAGTTCATCACCGTGAACACAGACGCGCAGGCCCTGAATTCCAATTCCGCCGCCGAAAAGATCGCGATCGGTCAGAACGTGACCCGCGGCTTGGGAGCCGGCGCAGATCCAGAGCGCGGCCGCAAAGCCGCCATGGAAGACGTACAACGCCTGAAGGACATCGTCCAAGGCGCCGACATGGTGTTCGTCACGGCCGGCATGGGCGGCGGTACGGGCACCGGCGCGGCCCCCGTGATTGCGCAATTGGCGCGCGAAGCCGGCGCTTTGACGGTCGGTGTCGTAACGAAACCGTTCGGCTTCGAAGGGCGCCAGCGGCAACGTCGCGCTGAGGCTGGCTTGGCGGCGCTGAGCGAGCACGTGGACACGCTGATCACGATCCCGAACGAGAAGCTGATGACCCTCGCGGACGACGACCTCACGTTCGTCGAAGCTTTCCGCAAGGCCGATGAAGTCCTGTTCCAGGCCGTTCGCGGCATCAGCGATCTCATCACTCTGGATGGCATCGTAAATGTCGACTTCGCCGACGTGCGCACCGTCATGGCGGGCATGGGCCGCGCATTGATGGGCACGGGTTGTGCGAAGGGCGAGGGACGTGCGCGTCTCGCGGCCGAGCAAGCCGTACAATCGCCGCTCTTGGACAACATCTCCGTGCACGGCGCGACCGGCGTTTTGATCAACGTCGTCGGCGGCCCGGACATGAAGATGAAGGAAATCCAAGAGGCCGCTTCGCTCATCCAAGAGCAAGCCCACGAGGACGCGAACATCATCTTCGGCGCGAGCATCGACGAAAACATGGCCGACACGCTCAAAGTCACGGTCATCGCGACCGGCTTCCAGCACGACGCGCAAGAAATCCCCGTGGAAGCGGCTCGCCGTGCCACCGTGGTTCGCCCGGAAGCGCGCGAGAGCGTGATTCCCGCGCCGCGCCAGTCCGTCGCGCCGCGCGTCGAAGCCCCCGTGCCCGCCTACTCCACGCGCCGCCCGCAAGCTCCGTCGATCACGACCACCGCCGGTGGCGTGCGCGAAGCGCAGCTGTCGCTCCCGGTGCGGGAGCGCATCACGTTCCCGTCCAACATGGAAGCGGACTGGGATGTTCCGGCGTTTCAGCGTCGCGCTGGTGGGTGAGCGCCTGAGCTCGAGCCCGCGAGACTGACTTCTGTAAGATTCGAGATCAGCTTTCGTTCCTCCCACGGGGGCTGATCTGATTGCTGGGTATGTGTGTATTGAAAGCCCTGGGTCCCGTGAGGGGACCTGGGGTTTTCTCTATTTGCCGACCGCGTCTCGAACGCCGCTACGACCGCCAGGTGGAGTCAGCGGGGTCATCCGGTCATTCGAGGGACGTCGCCGGGAACATCGCTGTCGAGGTTGAGCGTTCGTTTTCGCGATAAGTAAACCGTCGTTCCTTTCGGCTCGCCGTTGGGCTCTCGCTCGGCGACGAGTGACGAAGATCACGTTCCGCGATCTTGATGCGAGTCGACGGGTCCGCGAATAGCCAGCGCGCAAAATTGAATGAACGCGTCAGACTTCTCGCGCGAACTCCGAGGCACGCATGGATCTCGGAGCAGGGTTGTGTCAGTTACAAGCGAAAGCCATGGGGATCTTTCGCTGTTCGATCGGTCGTGTTTTGTCCGGAGCTCTGTTTGGAGTTTCCGTCGCTGCGTGTAGCGCTGGCGGCTCTGATGCTCCCGGAGGCCGCATCAACGGCGGAGGAGGCGCGGGCGGTTCTGATCCGGTGCAGGTCGGGGGCGGCAGTAGCAACTTGGGCGGGAGCATCGAGCTCAATGTCGGTGGTGGTGCTCCGCCGCAAATGGCCACTCCGGGCTGTGGGGACGGCAAGCTGACCTCCGACGAGGCGTGCGACGACGGCAACACGAAGTCAGGCGACGGTTGCAGTGAGACCTGTCTGATTGTCGAGCGCGGGTTCAGTTGTCCCAACCCGGGTGAGACGTGTCGAGCCATTGCCCGCTGCGGGGATGGCATCGTCGCGGTCAGCGAGCAGTGTGACGACGGGAACGTGCTGCCGGGCGATGGTTGCTCGGAGCGCTGTCGGGTGGAGCTGGGCAAGAAATGCGAAGGCATGCCGAGCGTGTGCACGGACGCGACGTGCGGCAATTCCATCGTGGAAGGGGCCGAGAGCTGTGACGACGGCAACACCGTGCCGTTCGACGGCTGCTCGGCGCTGTGTCTGCGTGAGCCGAACTGTTCGGGGACCTCGTGTACTTCGGAGTGCGGGGATGGCCTGCTGATCAACGAGGAGTGCGACGACGGCAACACCGTGGATGGGGATGGTTGCTCGTCAAAGTGCACGGTGGAAAAGGGGTTCACGTGTAAGCAGGAGGCGCAGTGCGAGAAGGTCAACGGGCAGTGCGTGCTACGCGTTCCGGCCATCTTTCGCGATTTTTCCGACAACGATCCGGATTTTGGTTGGCCCGTTTTCCCGGATACGACGTGTGGTATCCCCGAGGGGAAGCCGATCGTGCCGGGCATCGCGCAGGCCAAGCTGGATGCCGACGGGCGCCCCGTGCTCGGTATGGCCCCCAAAGAAGCGTGTATTGCGTCGACGCAATCGTTCGCGCGTTGGTTCCGCGACAATACCGGAACGGTTCGCGTCGTCGGTAATCTGGTGTTGTTCGACAATGGCGCCGGCGGCTACGTGAACCGGTTCGGCGCAAACGGCGAGAAGTTGGTCACCACCGTGGCACCGCCGGTCGGGCAGGGTCAGGAGCAGCAAGTTCCAAACGCAACCAGCCAAGCCACGTGCGCGCCGGGTTGCACCACGCGCGTTCGCAGCTCGCTTCAGTGCGACAATGTTTGCCGGCCGCAGCACGATCTGGTGCGTTCGACCGGGGACACGCTTCAGCAACGGCAAAATCAGCTCCTGCAGCTTCAGATGGCGGCAACTCCGGACGCCGCGGCGATTGCTGCGCTCGAAGCGGAGATCGCGGACCTTCAAACGACCATCGCGACGCTCACCGCTGCGGCAGACAAATGCGACACGGATTGCCAGGCCAACTTCGACGGGCAAGTCGCGGCCTGCGTCGCTGACTGCAAGCCGTGCAGCACGAGTCCGACTCAATTTTGCACGGGCGGCAAAGTGGTCGAGTACGACGGAACTCCGCTGTTTTTCCCTGTCGACAGCGTGATGGGCCCGACGCGAGACGCAGACTACGCAGAGCTGCCTCCGCAATACGGCTACAACGGGTGGCCGTCCGAGCAAAAGGTGTTTGCCGGAGCCAAGCAGCACAACTTCTCGTTCACGACCGAAGTCCAGTATTGGTTCCGCTACGAGCAGGACACCAACGCGCGCCTCGACTTCACGGGTGATGACGACGTGTTCGTGTTCGTCAATGGTCACCTCGCCGTGGATTTGGGCGGCATCCACGTTCCGATGGATGGCACGGTGACGATCAATGCTCAGTCGGCGGCGGGCTTCGAGCTCAAGCCGGGCAACGTGTACAAGATTGGTGTGTTCCAAGCCGAGCGTAAGCGGTTCGGCTCCTCGTTCCGCTTGACCCTGTCCGGCTTCGAAGCCACGCCCAGCGACTGCAGCGCGGTGTGTGGAGATGGGGTCCTGAGCTTCGGCGAAGAGTGCGACGACGGCGTCAACGATGGCGGCTACGGCGAGTGCGACGTCGGCTGCAAGCTGGGTCCGTTCTGCGGTGATGGCATGGTGCAGGGGCCCGAGCAGTGCGATCCAGGGCCCGGTGGCAGCATCACTTGTCCCGGCTGCCGTCTGCTCGCACCGCCGAAGTAAGCCGGCCCTGCATGGGCCGCGAGCGCCCGCGTGCGACGCGCGCGGGTCGAGTCTCTGTTCTGGTTCTGTGAGCGACGCCATTTGCCACGGCGCAGGCGCTTTTCGCGACGGAGCCCGCATCGGCCCGACCGTGGGGACCTACACCGTGCACGGTTCGTCGCGGGGCCGATCTCTTCCGTTCCACGCCTGCGTCGCCCAGTTCGGCAGACGGAAATGAGGCGCTCGTGTCACTGCGGATCAAAACGTCTTCTGTCTAGCGAGTCGCATGCAGACGTGAAGTCGACCCGTGACAGATGCCAGCTGTCGGAAACGAATGAAGAGGAACGCATGACGTCAAGCCGCTTCTTGGGAACAACGGTTGCGCTGCTCGCGATCGCGGGTCCCGCGTGCTCGGCGGGTACCACCCCGAGCTCCACGGGGAACGGAGGCTCGCTCGCTTCGAGCGGCGCGCCTGGTACCGGTGGTGCGGCCAGCTTGGCGGGCGCGCCCGGTGCCAGCGGTGCAAGCGCGAGTGGTGCGCCTGGCGCCAGCGGTGCGCCGGGTACGAGCGGCGAGTCGGGCGTTGCTGGCGCGAGCGGAGAGGGAAGCGGTTTGGGCGGCGCCATCGGCAGCGCTGGAGCTGCCGGGGCGGGGCTCGGTGGAGCTGCCGGGGCAGGTGGTGCGGCTGGAGGCGTCATCACCCCCACCGCCTGCAGCACGGGCACCGCGCAAAACAGCGACGTGACGGTGAGCCTTTCCAGTCTTCAGCAGAAGATTTCGGGTTTCGGTGTCTCCTCCGCTTGGGCGGGAAGCTTCGCCAACGCTTCGGATCCTGACTACCTGTGGTCCACCACGAAAGGGGCCGGCCTATCGTTACTCCGCATCCGGTACGGGGACGGGCTCGCGATCGCCAAGTCGGCCGCCCAGAATGGGGTGACGGTGTGGATGACCGTCTGGGGCACGGGGAACAACGGTGCTTCAGGCGGCGTCAACACCACGAGCCAGAACAACCCCAATGGTTGCACCAGGGGGAACATGCCGGTGCTCACCAACCTTCAGGCCGAGGCGGATACCCTCGTCGCTTGGATAAGCAACGCGAAATCGCAGGGCGTGCCGATCTACGCTTTGTCGGGTGCGAACGAGCCGGACAGCTGCGGTATCAACGACACCGCATCTTACTCGCCTGCGCAATTGGCCATGTGGATCGACACCTTGGCCCCCGCTATGGCCAAGATCGGCGTCAAGATCATGGCGCCCGAAACTCAGAATGGCTACGGCTTCCCCAGTTACTTTGCGGCCATTCAGAAAGACACGGCCGCATGGAACGCCGTGAGTATCTTTGCGAGCCACGAATATGGTTTGGCCCCGCCTGTCCAACCGGCCATCGCCGCCGCAGGCAAAGAGTACTGGCAGACCGAGGTCGACGTTGGAACCGCGAGCGTTGACCCATCTGGTGATGGGATCGCGAGCGCCCTTCTCATGGCGAAAGCCATTCACACTGACCTGACCAAGGACAACCTCAACGCGTGGCTCCTCTGGTGGCTTTACGAAAGCGGCAAGACCGGGGGTTGCCTCTACGACACCGGCTCGAAGGTGTGGACCAAACGCCTCTGGGTCTTGGGCAATTACTCACGGTTCGTTCGGCCTGGCTTCATGCGGGTGTCTACCTCGGGAACGGCACCCTCGGGCGTGCTGCTCACCGCTTACAAGAACCCGACGGATGGGACCGTTGTCGTCGTGGCCATCAACAACAACACCGTTGCCACTCCGCTTTCTCTCTACGTCTCGGGTGTCGTCCCGTGCAGCATCACGCCGTGGGTGACTTCAGCGACTGATAGCCTCGCTGCCAAGAGCCCCATCGCCGTCAGCAATGCGCGTTTCAGCGCAACGCTCGACGCCCAGAGCGTCACCACCTTCGTCGGCAAGCCATGACCTTCGGGCGTTGGCCCTCGATCCCGCTTTGCGCGCGCCCGCCTCACGGATCCTGAATCGGTGTGCATAGCCCGCAAGCCCGAGGCGGGCTGTCGATCTTCGACGCCGAAGGCTGGGACGCTCACGATGCGCCGCGTGACCATCAACAAAAGTCCTAACCGTCCCGCGCTTGCTCTACCGAATGACCATAGCGCCAAGCACAGAGGCTGCTCACAATGACCCGAGTCGTCTGTGGTCGGAAAGTCTGACTCGGCGACTTAGGAGGTTGGGAACATGGAAAAGAGCGTTGAACGCGGCTCTGAGAAGTTATTTCTGGCGGAGAAGCACGACCCCGAAGGCTTGGCTCGTGCGTTGGGGCTGGCTCGGGGGGACTTCGAAATCAAACGCTGGTGGAAGTACGGCCAACCGGTGATCGATCGCATCGACGCCGAGTTTCAGGTTGGCCCGGCCCAGCTCGGGCCGACTGTCTCGCAGCTCATGCAGCTGAATGGTCCGTTGCTCGAGGTGACCGCCGAGTGCTTTCCGTATGGCATCACCAATCCGGAATACCGACTGCAGGTGAGCCTGCAGAAGTCGCAACGATAACGCGCGTACGCGCCCTCGGAGCCAAGCTGGGGGCGCGCACGTTTTGCCGGGAGTACGAGCGATGGGACCAACGGGAAAAGACGTCAACGTCATTCAGATTCATCCCACGCGGCGCTGTAATCTGCGTTGTCAGCACTGCTATTCGAGCTCGGGGCCGGCCGAGTCCGCGGAGCTTTCGGTCGATTCGCTCGAGCGCTTCCTCGGTGATGCGGCCGAAGAAGGGTTCAACTGCGTCGGCATTTCTGGGGGTGAGCCGCTGGTCTATCGCGAGCTGCCTCGGCTTCTGTCGTTTGCGCGGGGGATCGGGCTGCAAACGTCCGTGACCACGAATGGGTTGCTGCTCGACGCGCGCCGGCTGGCGTCGATTGCGCCGCACGTGTCGCTGCTCGCATCCAGCCTCGACGGTACTCCGAAGAGCCACGACCGGATGCGCGGTCTCCCAGGCGCGTTCGAGCGCCTGTGCGCGAGGCTCAGTGAGGTGCGTGCCGCAGGGCTGCCCTTTGGCTTCATTTTCACGCTCACCCTGACGAATCTGGATGAGCTGGCTTGGATCGCAGATTTTACGGTCTCTCAAGGCGCGCAGTTACTTCAAATTCATCCTCTGGAGCGCGCGGGCCGTGCTCGTGAGTATGAGCTGTTACCCCCGGACGATCTCGAGCTGTCGTACGCGTTCATCGAGGTCGCGCGCTTGTCGAAGCTATATCGCGATCGTCTACGGATTCAGCTCGATGTCGCCGATCGGCTGTTGATCGCGCGGCAACCCTGGCGTGCCTTCGCTGATGACGAAGTGGACCCTGCGGTACTGCAGTCCTTGCCGCTGGCTGAGATTGTCTCACCACTCGTCGTTCAAGAAGACGGCTGGGTCGTGCCCATTCAGCACGGTTTCTCCACCGGTCACGCCATTGCACGGCTCGGCGATGGGCCATTTCGCGCTCGAGCAGCCACGTGGAAGCGCGAGCGCGCGGCTCACTTCTACGCCGTCTGTCGCCGCGTTTGGGGTGAGCTTCGCGACGCGCCGGAGCACTTGCCATTTACGAATTGGTATGCAGCGGTCACGACGGGAAGCGCCGCTTCGGCGGCGTGAGGTGCTGCGCGCTCGGCGGCTTCGGCCGGCGCAGCGGTGACACCGGACGCGAAATGCCTGACGTGCCACGGGCGAGCGCGCGCGGGGCTTTGCCTTCTGCTCGGGTCGTCGTGCGTCTGCTAACCTGCGCGCATGCTCGAAGGCGCACCGATCCCTCCGATTTTGTACGGCACTGCGTGGAAAGAAGAGCGCACCGAGGCGCTGACCGAGCTCGCGCTGAACAGCGGCTTTCGTGGCATCGATACCGCGAATCAGCGGAAGCATTACTTCGAAGCGGCAGTGGGGAAGGCGGTGCAAGGGGCGATTTTGGCCGGCCAGGTCGCGCGTGGTCAGCTTTTTCTGCAGACCAAATTCACGTTTCAGGCCGGACAAGATCAGCGTTTGCCGTACGACCCCAAGGCATCCGTCGCGGCTCAAGTCGAGCAGTCCCTCACTAGCTCGTTGGAACATTTCGCGACTACCTATGTCGATTCGTTCGTATTGCACGGGCCGAGCACGCGCGGTCGGCTGTCCGCGCTCGACATCGAGGCTTGGCGCGCGCTCGAGGCGCAGGCAGCTGCGGGGCGCGCGCGCTTCGTGGGCGTCAGTAACTTCTCGCTCGAGCAGTTGCGCGAGTTGCTGGCGCTCGCGAAAGTCGTGCCGCGCTTCGTGCAAAATCGCTGCTATGCGCGGACGGGTTGGGATCGCGAGGTGCGCCAGCTGTGTGCCGAGCACGGCGTCGTCTACCAAGGCTTTTCGCTGCTGACCGCGAACCGCGCCGAGCTCGCGGCGCCCGCGGTTCGTGAGCTTGCCCGACGCACGGGGCGAAGCGCGGCGCAGCTCGTATTTCGCTTTGCGCGAACATTGGGCATGTTGCCGCTCACGGGCACCTCGAGCGAACATCACATGCGCCTCGACCTCGAAGCGTTGGAACGCCCGCTCGAGCCCAACGAAGTGTCGTTGCTGGAACGCGCCTTCGGCTAGGTGAATCGCTTCGGTGTCTACGGTGAGCCTAGGTCGCGCAACGTGCCAGTCATCATTTGCAGCGAGAGCGCGGTCCAGGACTCTTGATAGTACGTGCTACCGGCGAGCTGATTCAGCGTCGCAATGTTGGCGTACGCTTCGTCACGAAGCGTACTGAAGGCGCCGCCAGTGGCCATCGCCGCGACGCCCGCTGGACCGACGAACGACGCAGCGCGCGGGCCGCCGTTCGTGACCGACTGAGTGTGTGGGGTACCGTCCAGCTCGTAGCCGTCGACCATCGCCGAAGCACCGATGGTCGCGTAAAAACCGCTGATCTTTTGCAAGTAAGCTTGCGCCCGTGGCTCGCCAAACCAGCAGTAATCTTGCGCGATCCGGAACGGGGTGCGACACGAATCGAGCTGGTGGAAGGTCTGGGTTTGGCCTGCGGGCGCGCTGGGCACACCCTCTGGCGTCGACCAGGCGGGCACCAAGCCGTTGCTCGAATTGCCGTTCTGCGCGTTGAGCGTGCGCTCGATGACGGCGTAGCTCGTGGTCGCGACCGCTTCCCAGCGCGCTGAATCTCCCGTGAACCGCCCGAACACGCGGTAGTACGCTGGCGCAAAGTAGGAGATGTTGATGATCGAGCCGTCGCCGAAGCTGTCGCCCGGCATCAACACATCCGCCCGCGTGTGATCGACCTCGTACTGCCAAATCAAGCCGATGAGCTGCTTGGCCAAGGCTGAGTAGCTGGTTCCAAGGCTCCCGGAGCCGCCCCAACGCGCGTCAGCCATCACCAGGGCAAAGGCGATGTCCTCGTCGGCATCGCTCGCGGCGCCAGTTCCGAGCGTGTCAGTCCCTTCGGCGTTGATGTACCAGTTCATCAGGCCGTTGCCGTCCAGCCAGAGCTGTGAGTACTGCCAGAGCTTGTCGAAGGTCGGCTGGTCTCCCGCATAGACCGCAAGCAGCATCCCGTAACCGATCCCTTCGGAGACGGTGGAGTTGATTTGCGCGTTCGAATTCGGCCGCCGCACACGCAGGAACCCTCCGGCCCCCTCGCTGGTCACGAGGTCCGTTTTCCACTTCTGATACGCCGCGTCGGCGTCGCTCGCGCGGGCCATGGTGGGGGCCGTGCAATGGCCGGCGCCAGGGATCACCACGGGCGTGCCAGACGCTCCGCCAACGCTCCCGACGCTGCTGCCCGCGGCGCCCGAAACGCTGGGTCCAGAACCACCAGCGCCGCTGGTGTCCCGACCAGCGGTGCTCGAATCGCCTCCGCTACTGGTGCCCGCGGTGACCGCCGCGTTCGCGCCGCTGCCTCCCGTCTGCCCGAGGGGCCCGGCGGGGGAAGCCCCCGAGCTGCTACACGCCGTGATCCAAGCGCACACCGCAAGCAGCGCCAGAATTTGTTGGGTCATCGTCCGACACAAGATACCCCACTCGTTCTGATTCGGCTGTCGGCGTCAGGCGCAAATACCGCGCCGCGCACACAAACTACGGCCGTCGATGGAGCGCGTTCGCGGTGAGTTACAAATTTCTTGGAACTGACTCGCGCGCCGTCGTCGAGCGGCGGGCCCTCATCGAACGGTACGAGGTCCACGTGCCGTTCGCGCGCGCCCGGGGACGTCCATGGCACGTTCCGAATCGTGCACGCGGTGGCGGGCAATCACTTGTGGCATGCCTCCATTGGTTGAGGCCGGGTGGCTGACGGCCTGGTCGCGAGCAACCGTCGTGCAAGATCCTTAACTGGCGCGATTTTTTGGCTCCTTTGGCCTCGAGCATGCTCGCGTGTGGCTCGAGCTCGCCTACAATGAGCGCGGTCTTGCGGAGGATTCAATGAACGATTGGGGTAGATGCTGGCTGCTGCTCGTGGCGCCGGTCGCTTTGGCTGCGTGTGGCAATGCGTCCGACGCGAACCCGGCACAAGCGAGCGCGGGCGGTTCCGGATTGGCGGCGGGACAAGGGGGACAAGGGGGCGCAGAAGAGGCAGGGGCGGGCGGTGCGGCGAGTAGCCGGGGAGGCAGCTCCGGTAACTCCAGTGGTGGGGCAAGCGGATCGGCGGCAGCCGCGGGCACGTCAGGAGGCGGTGGTGACCACTCGGGCGGGGCCAGCGGCGGCGCTGGTGCCGGTGCGGGCGGCGCTTCTCATGCGGCAGACGTTCTCATGCCGGTCGTGAACGCGTTCTGCGCGGCGGCGCGCGCCTGCTGCTCGTCCGAAAATGCCCCCGCCGAGCTCGACGACTGCGAGTCGAGCTTCGCCCAGCACGATGCAACGTTCTTGGCCCTCGAGATGGGCACGGTGACGATCGATCAAGCCGGGTTAGCGGCGTGCCTCACCGCTTACCAACAAGCTGCGATGAAGTGCGAAGAAATTCCGGTTCTGAGCGCGTGTCGGGGTTTGGTCCACGGCACCCAAAAAGAGCACGAAAAGTGCCTCCAAGTCGGCGAGTGCGCGCACGCTCAGGGAGAAGCCGTGGCGTGCGTGGTCGAGGGCCAAGACGCAACGGAAGGGGTGTGCGCGAAAGTGGTGCACGGCAAGGTCGGAGACGCTTGCCTGATCACTTGCAACCAGGGGGACGACTGCTCGTTCACGAGCTACGGCGCTGCTCCCTCCGATGTCGTCTACTGCTTCGAGCAAGACGGTCTGTTCTGCTCGTCAGAGAGTGGCCACTGTGCCGCCATCACCGCGCTCGGTGCGCCATGCGCATCGGATGATTGCGGCTCCGCGAACTACTGCGACACGACGTGCAAGAAACGCAGTGGGCTCGGCGAGCCCTGCACCCAAACGTGCCTCTCCTCACTCCAGTGCATGAATAACCAGTGCCTGAGCCCGTCGTTCACGGTGGGCAGTACTTGCTCGGGTCAATGGTTCGGGCCCTATTGAGTCATTGGCTCTCGAACGCGCCGCCGCCAATCAAGGCTTCAAAATGCCTTGCATCCCCGTTTCGATCGCAGCGGCGACTTCGGACGCAGCCTCACCGAAGTACACGCACTCCTCGAGCTCGAGCCCGACTGCCGCTGCCGCCTGCTGATAGATGGCGGGGTCGGGTTTCGCCTTACCGGCATCCGCACTCGTGATCAGGGCGGCGGTTGTGAAAAAATGATCGAGGTGCGCTTCTTTCAAGATCTGCCGAACCCGTGCCCGTAGCACGCCGGGCGGCGTATTGGAGATCACTCCGATTTTCACACCCAACGCAGACACGCCCTGGAGCAGCTCGAGCGTCGACGGGTAAGGGGTGAGCTTCAGCGTAGTCGGATCGACATCGCCGAGCGTCCCACCGATATCGAAGAAGAAGGCTCGTAGCTTTGCCATGTGCCTCGATGAAGTTGCGCGCTCATCCAGAGCGCGGATCGACTCTCCTCGAATGCAGATTGTGCTTCCATGGTCATTTTGGTGAGGACTGCGATCCTACGTACTCACCACGCACTGTCTCGGTGCCACCGATTGGCAGCACGTGACAGGTCGCGGGATCCAGCGCACGGCGTTGCCACTCAGCGGCGAGGCGCTGCGGCGGTTCCGCGAGCGGCTCATCGGTGAGCTTGAACGTCCCGTGGTGCATGGCGAAGAACTGGCGCGCCCCCATGTCGACGAAGGCCTGCGTGGCTTCTTCGGGGTTCATGTGCTGCTTGCTCATGAACCAAGCCGGATCATAGGCGCCGATGGGTAACAGGGCCGCGTCGATGGGACCGCAGCGTCGGCCGATCTCCGAGAAGCCGTCGAAGTACGCTGTGTCTCCCGAGTGGTAGATACGCGCGGTCGAGCCGGCGATGACGAAGCCGCCCCACAAGGTTGCGTTTTTGTCAGAGAGGCCGCGCTGGCTCCAGTGCTGCGAGGGCACGAAGCTCACGTTCACTGCGCCGATCCGTGTTTCCGCCCACCATTCGAGCTCGGTGCAGGTCAGCTGGTGTGACGCAAAGAACGGCGCGAGGCCGAGCCCGCCGACGATCGGTCGGGCGACGGCGCGCAAAGTTGGCAGATCCAGATGGTCGCGATGATTGTGCGTCACGAGCTGCGCATCAATTGGGGGCAGCTGAGCGACCTCGAGCGCTGCGGGCACGTGACGGTGCACGCCGGGACCAATGCTCTCCGAAAATACGGGATCGATGAGCAGCGACGCCCCGTCCAGCTGCACGAGCCAGCTGGCATGCCCGAGCCAGGTGAGGCGCGCTGGCTCACCCACGGCCGGCGGCTGCGCGAGGAATGCCACATTCGCCGCGACACGCGGCGTGGTCGCGGGCACGTTGTCGCTACGCCGCCGTCCGAGCACCTTGTCGACCACTGCCCACTTCAGGACTGCTGACATTGGCTGCGGCCCAGTGCCATCCGGATTGACGAACCGAAACCGACTCGAGGCAGGCTTTTCCAAGGGCCAATCATGCGCGAGATCGCCTTCGTGCACCATCACCATCGAGCACCACTTCTCTCGAAGCGCGCGCCCTATGGCGAGGACTGCGCCTGCGCGGTACCTTGCTCGCGATGCCCCGTGACGAAGGCGCGATCTGGCTGAAAGTCGCTGACCGCGAGCTGCGCATCACCCATCCGGAGAAGCTGTATTTCAGTCAGCAATGCACGGTCACGAAGCTGCAGTTGGTGGAATACTACGCGCGCGTCGCGCAGGGCGCGCTTGCCGGCATTGCGGGACGGCCCATCGTGCTCAAGCGATTCGTGGGTGGCGCGGAGGCAGCGCCGTTTTATCAGAAGCGGGCCCCTGAATCGCGGCCGGCCTGGGTGCGGAGCGTGGTGCTCTCGTTTCCTTCCGGCAAGACCGCGGAAGAAGTCGTGGTCGATGATATCGCGGGGCTGATTTGGATCGTGAACCTCGGGTGCCTCGAGCTGCATCCGCACCCGATCCGCGCAGAGGACTTGGAGCACCCGGACGAGCTGCGCGTCGATCTCGATCCGGGTCCCGGCGTACCTTGGAAGGATGTGGTGCGGGTTGCGCTGGAAGTGAAGGCGTTGCTCGACGAGCTGGGCTTGGTCGGCTTTCCAAAGACGAGCGGGTCGCGCGGCATCCACATCAATGTGCGCATCGCTCCGCGTTGGGGCTTCAGTGAGCTGCGGAATGCGGCGCTCGCCCTGGCGCGTGAGGTCGAGCGCCGCGTACCGAAGCTCGCGACGTCCAAATGGTGGAAAGACGAGCGGCACGGCGTGTTCATCGACTACAACCAGAACGCCAAGGACCGCACCACGTGCTCGGCCTTTTCCGTGCGGCCCTTACCCGATGCTCGCGTCTCGACGCCGCTCGGCTGGGACGAGGTACCGGACTGCGATCCCGCAGATTTCACGCTGTTTACCGTGCCCAAGCGCTTCGCCGAAATCAGCGACCCGCACGCTGGGATGGACGTGCAGGTCGGCACGTTGGACGGGTTGCTGGAGCTATCGGCGCGAGACGCGGCGGCGGGTGTGGCTGATGCGCCTTGGCCAGGCCGCTTTCCGCGCCGCACCGCGGCGACGCGAGGCAGCGCGCCGCGTGAAGTGCCGACTGAAGTGCCGGCCGTCGCCGCACCCTCGCTCGCGGCCGCGCCCAGCAAAGCCGCGGGTAGCCGAAGGGCGCGCAGCGCGGCGCTGCTCGTGATCGCAAAGTCTCCGAACCGCGACGCGGCGCTCGCCGGGCTCGAGCGCTGGTTGCACGCCCACCCGGATGCGGCGGCCCATTTGCAGCTCGAGGACATTTTGGTCGACTCGATGCGCGGCCGTTCTTCGAGCTGGACGCGCGTGCGCGTGAATGTGCGAAATGTGCCGGCGGAGCTGCGCCCCAAGCAGACGAAGCCGGATCCCGACGACGATCCGACGGCGTAACGCTGGCTGCTACGGGTGTGGGGGAGGTGCGTGGTGGCCCTGTGGGCGCCCCAACCCAAGCGCTATCGGCGGTTGATGAAGCGGCTCAAGGCGGCACGGCGCCGCACAGGTTCCCGCACACCCAGTGGTGCGCGTTCCGGTCGAAGTCGCAATGAGTGCCCGAGCCGCAATCGCTATCGTCGGTGCACTCGTCATCCAGGGTGTGGCAGGCGTAGAACGTGCCGCACCATTCGTGGGCCTGGCTCGGCGAGCAATAGCCGTGGACACCGCAATCGCCGTCCACGCGGCAATCGAGCGGTGCCGTGCAATAATTCGCCGTCACACTGTCGGCTGGCTCGCGACATTGGCAAACCGACCCATTGCCGCAGTCTGCGTCGGCGAAGCAGGTGTCGTAGCTGCAGGAAAAACCGAAAATGGGGCCTGTCTCGACGCAGCGGCCATTGGCGCCTTGCGTGGCGTCCGTGCAGTCGGAGTCGTGATTGCATTGGCTGTTCGGACACGGCGAGCCGTCCGAGGTGACGCAGCCGCTTTCACCGGGCTCGATGTTCGGCGCGCGCGTGTGCGAGCAGGTGAGTGCAGCCGCGCGGTGTTCTTTGGGCACGCGGTCTGGGTCTGGATGCGGGCAGCTGCAAGGGCCGAACAGCATCATCGACGAGCAATGGACCTCCCAGCTCGAGCTCGCGTTGCAGACTGCCGTCAGCGGGCACGCCAGATTGCCGTACCCGGGACAGCTCAAACCCGGCGCGGGACAAGCGGCTCCCTCGCTGGGCTCGGCGCTGTCGTCCGGACAGCTTCCGGCGCTGCCTGCGCGCGCGGCGCTTGCTCCGCCGCTGCCCGCGCCACCGCTGCCCGCGCCACCGCTGCCGGTGCTCGACGAACCGCCACCCGCGCTTGCCGTGCCCTCCTCGTTGCGCGATCGCCCGCCGCACGCAACCAGCAGCAATGCACAGAAAATCCAGCCGCCCCGATGCATCATGTTCGCCCTGGCATGAGTGTACCTCAAATCTCCGGGTTTGCTGCCCCCAGACAGCGCGCTCCGCTCAGTCCGCGCTGAGACCGAAGAAGAAAGCGAAGCGTTCGTCGTTGCTCAAGCGGCGAGCTTCTTGAAAGGTGAACGTGAGCGGGAGAACCCAGAGGTTCGTGCGCAGCAGCAACGCCGCGCCAACGGCGCTCGCGCGGCTTCGCCCTGAATCCACGAACGTGGCGCCCGTGCCGAACAGTTGTAGGTCGATTTGCCTCAAGAACGACGCGGGCAGAAAGCCGAGGCTCGTCGCGCTACCGACGTCCACGATGAGCGGATAGGTGTACGTGGCGGTGCCGCTGGCGAGGTAGCGGCTGAAGAGCGCGAGATCTTCGAAGCCGCGCAGCGGTTCGTAGAAACGTAGGCCCACGGGGAGCACGCCGGAGGCCAAGCGAGTGTCCGGCTTGTTGTCGTTCTGATTCTGAAAGGCATTGGCGTTACCCGCGCCGCCCACTTGGAGCAACGGAGTGTCACGTGGGCTGCCCAGCAAGCCGCGCCCCACCATCGTGAGCTCGAGCTTGTGTCGCTTGGAGATGGGTAAGGGTAAGGCGACGCCGAGCTCGCCACGCGCGTCGGTCACGTCGAAGCTGGCGGTGCTGAGCTGGCGTGGGAAAAGCGTGCCCATGCCCGTGAATGACACACCAAGCTTCGGTCCCGCGTAGCTCGTGCCGTCGAAGGTCCTGTAGCTCAGCGTCGCGAGGGGGCCGACGAACCGTTGTTGCGCGATGTTGAAGCGCGGTGACTCGAGCTGGTAGTTACTGTCGATGTAGCGCGCGCCAAAGCCGAGGCCTGTCGTGTCGTACCAGGAGCGCGAGATCGTCAGATCTGCGATTGTCTCGCGGATGCGCACTGGGACATTGACTTGGGGAACCAGATCTTCGGTCTGCGCTTCGCGACGACCGATGAACGAAAAATCACCGCTGATGGCCCAGGGCGCGGCGAAGAAATTCAAATAGCTGACCCCGACCGTGGGAAGCTTGGCTTTGGGGTCGTAGGCCGCGGAGAGCAGCCACGATTGGAAGCCGAGGATGTCCTTACCGGTGACGAACGCGCCGAACGCCGTGCCGTTGTTGGCGCGCGAGACCAGCCAAGGGCCCCATTTATCGGGCACGAAGAGGGCTTCGGAGGCGGAGTACTCGTGATCGGAGATCACCTTCACCGGGACATCCCGCGGGGTTTGATGGTGCGCGTAAGAGGTGGATTCGAACGCTGGGGCTTTGCTCGGGGTAGCGTTCGCGCTGACTGCTAGCGTCCGGATGATTTCGGGTGGCGCGGCCAAGCGACTCGGGTCGATCACGTCAGCGCCCGCGAGCGCGCCGGGCAGATGGGTCAAGCGTGCGGCAGGAGGCGTGACCGGTGCGGCTTCGGGCGGGACCGCAGGTGGCGTCGCTTGCGGCCGCGGTGGCAGCGGGTAGGGCGTGCGGTCCAGCGTCCAGCGCCAGCCTTCGCGATTGAGAAAATGCAACGTGCGACCATCCGAGAATGGCCGAGCCGCGAGGTAGGGCGCTTGGGTCAGTTGCCGAAAGCTGGCCGCGCCGAGATCGGTCTCGAAAGCTTGCAGGGATCGCCCGTCGCTCGCCGAATAGAGCACGCGCTGGTCGCCCAGCCAGCTCGGGTGCAGGGCGATCCCGGGCGGTGTGCTCACGCTGCTGAGCCGTTGCCCGGTGTGCGCGTCGAACAGCGCCAAACGCACCCCGCCGTCCCCGGCTTCGGTCACCAAGAGCCGCTTACCGTCCGGCGAAACGACCGGATTGGACGGATAACTACCGGCAATGGCCGGAGTGAGCTGAGTGACGGTGTGCGACTTCAGATCGTAGACGTGGAGCGCGAGCGAGGGACCGAGGGCGTGAGAGTAGTAGTAGCGCTTGCCGTCAGCGCTCACTGAGCCACCCGCGCCCTCCAGGTTCTGCTCGACGATTTCGAGCTCGTCGCGCGCCACGTCCAGGTGCATCAGGTGCGCTTCGCTGTACACCGGCCCGGTATCGACGATGACGAAGTACAAGTGCTGACCGTCGGCCGTGAAGGACAGGCCGCTGATTAGCCCAACCGATGACCCGACGATGCGTCGACCAAAGCCGAGGTCGTTCAGGCGGTGAGCGAGCAGCTCTTTGCCGTTTGGATCGTAAACGGCGAGCTGCGCGTAATCGTCCGGCCCTTGTGTGGCGAGGGCGCTGTGTCCGGAGGGGGCGCGCGCGAAGACGGCCGTCGAGGGCAGCTCCCGCGCGACAGTTTGCGTCGGCGGCCGCGCACGGACGGGGTAGCGTTGCTTGACCTCGGCGTCGAAGTCTTCGATGAGCTCGCTGAGCGATCGGTCGTACGCTCGGCGAAACGCAGAATTGATCCCGATCGGGAAAAAGATGCTGTTGCCCGTGCCCTTGATTAGGCGCCACAACTTCTCTTCGCCGTAGCGCCGCACGAGAAAGTCCACGAAGTGCGAGCCGACCAAGTACTGCGCGCCGAATGGAGTATCGCGCTGTAAGTCGCTCAGGTCCCCGCCATTGATGGTTTTGCCGGCGAAGCCCGCGTGGAACTGGCCGTCGAAGTAAGCATCGTTCAAGCGCCCGAGGCCGCTGAGGCGCGTCTCGTAGAAGACCGCGAGGCCCTCCCAAAACCATGAATCGAGCCCCTGCTGCGGCGTGTAGTAATTGCCGAGCACGTGTCGAATCACGCGCGCGGCGCCGCGGACTTGGCGTGAATGAAAGTCGTGCACCATCTCGTGGCAGCCGATGGTCCCAGGGTCTGGCGGCAGGTTGAGCTGCTCGAACAGATCGATGGCGGTGTTGTACTGAGGGACGAGGCCGATTTGCCGCTGCGTGAAGGCCGGCTGAACGTACGCATTGTTGTACGCCAGCGACGGCAGCACGAAAACGGCTTTCTCCTGCGTCAAGTCATTGCTGAAGGCAGCGCGTTTCTCGAGCTCGCGCCGGCAGTACTCTAGGCGCCCCGCGATGTGCAGCGCGCTCTCCCGCGTGCCGCGCGGGTAATAGAGCACCAAACGCTCGGTCTCCAGGCGCTGCATGTCCGATTGTGCGACCGCCGTTTGCACGTCTTGGCTCAGGAAGCGCGGCGATGAAACCGCGCAACCCGATGACATCCCCAGCACAACCAGCCCCGCCCCGAGCGACCGCCATCTCATCTCGAAGCGCACGCTAAAGGGCGAGGCGGCCGTGGTCAAATCCGGTCTGAGGCCCGATCTTGGATCGGTTTCGAGGCCATGCGATGCTCGGCTGCGCATGACACCGCTTGCGCACCTGAGCTGGCTGGGCCTCACGCTGATCGCCGCGTTGGGGACGCGCTCTGCGCAGGCCACGCCGCTGCGAGAGCAGGCCGAGCTTTCACTTTGGCCGGGCAGCGCGCCAGGCTCGGCGCGCTTGACCGTGGCTGAAACGGTGGAGGAACGCAGTCGCGACGCCAAGAACCCGGATCGCGCGGTACACGGCATTCGGACGCCCACGCTGACCGCGTTTCTGCCCAGACAGGCGAACGGCGCGAGCATCGTCATTGCGCCGGGCGGCGGCTACGTGCGCGAAGTAATCGACAAGGAGGGCAGCGAGATTGCCGCTTGGTTCACGGCGCGCGGCGTGACGGTCTTCGTGCTCAAATATCGCCTGCCCGGCGAGGGACACGAGCACGGCAGCTCGGTTCCGCTGCAAGACGCGCAACGCGCCGTGCGCTTGGTGCGCGCGCAGGCCGCGGAATGGCAGCTCGACCCCGTGCGCATCGGTTTCTTGGGGTTTTCCGCGGGCGGCCACGTTGCAGCGTCGCTCGCGACTCAATTTGCGCGCAAGGTGTACGAGCCGGTCGATGTCAGCGATGGCGCGAGCGCGCGCCCGGACTTCGTACTCTTGCTCTACCCCGTGATCTCCATGCAAAGCGCAATTGCCCATCAAGGGTCGAAGAGCGCGCTGCTCGGTTCACACCCGAGCGCGGCGGAGGTCGCTCTTCATTCCTGTGAGCTGCACGTCACTGCTGCGAGCCCCGCTACTTTTCTCGCGCTCGCGGACGACGATCGGTCGGTCGTGCCGGAAAATAGCCTGCGCTACTACGAAGCGCTCAAACGCGCCCGCGTGCGCGCGGAGCTGCACGTCTTTCTCCAGGGTGGCCACGGTTTTGCGTTGCGCGGCTCGCCCGACGACGCGAGCCGCCATTGGCCAGATTTAGCTTGGCAGTGGCTACAGGCGCTCGGTGTCGTCAGCCGCTGACGGGGCCCAAGCGCTCGCGCACCGCGCTCAAATCTGCTAGCAGCTCGCTCTCCATACGTTTTCGTGTCCCTTCGTCCGGTGCGCGCAATAGTGCGGAGGGGTGATACGTCGCCATCCACCAGGGCGCCCAGGGCGTGGCCGTGGGCTTGCCGCGGTCGCGCTGGATGCGAAATTGCGGGCCGCAGAAGCTTTGAGCCGCGGTGGCGCCGAGGCACAGGATGATCTCGGGGTTGATGGCTTCGACCTCGGCGAGTAGCCAGCCGCGGCAGGCTTCGACCTCGGAACGATTGGGCCGCATGTGCAACCGCTTCTTCTTCGGGGTGCGCTCGAACTTGAAGTGCTTCACTGCGTTGGTGACGTAGACCTCGGCACGCGAAAGCCCTGCTCGCTGCAAGAGCTCATCGAGTAGGCGGCCTGCTGGGCCGACGAAGGGCCGTCCCAGCACGTCTTCCTCGTCCCCGGGCTGCTCACCGACGAACATCACGCGCGCGTTGCTCGGCCCTTCACCGAACACCGTTTGCGTCGCGTGCTCACCAATGGGGCAAGCTTGGCAGCGTGCCGCCGCCGCGGCCAGGGACGGTAGACCGCGCTCGCTCGGTAAGAATGCCGCGGACGCGGACGAACGCGCGTCGTTCATCTTGGCGACTCGGCTCGGCGCTTCGAGCGTCAGGCGCTGCACGTGGGCACCCTCGGGGAGTTGGGCGAGGATGCGGGAGGTCAGGTGACGGCTCATCACCGGCACGTTGCTGCGCGCCGGATTGAAGACGTGCTCGTAATAACTGAGGAACAGGGCGTCGATCTCGTCTTGGCCAGGCGCGCTTTCGCTCGGCGCGCCAGGGCCGAAGCTCAGCTGCTCACCGTCCCAGTACGCGCTCGACTCTGGGGTGAAAAGTGTCCAACGAAGGGTCGGATAGCGGCGCGCGAAGAAGGGCGCCACGCGCCTGAGCACGGGATGAGCCGGGTGGTACCAGGCGACGAGGTGCTCGGTGGCGTCGGGTGCGCGCGTTTGGCGAAAGCGCACGAAAGCGTGCATGCGGTGCTCTTCTTCGCGGACCTCGCGCAGCATGAGCCGCAGGCGTGCGGTGTCGGGGTCGAGCGGGTCGTCTAGGAGGTGCGCTGCTTCATGCGTGAGCTTCCAGAGCAGGCGGTACAATAACGCGAAGCGCTCGGGGCTCGCGTGGTCGACCGCGAGCTGGGCCTTTTCCAAGAATGCTTTGGGCACACGCGGCGCTGGCGCCTGGCTCGCAGAGGCTGGCTCCGTGGCGAGTGGCTGCGCAAATAGGGCGCCTTGCTGACCGTTGGTCCACTCGACGTCCGGCGGTGCAACGCCTTGTCGCAAGAGATTGCGCGCGGCTTCGCGCCACGAGTCGAAGTCGTGCGCGTGCGCGGCGATCACACCTCGCCCCGGGCTGCCGAGACGCGCGCCTCGAATAGGCCGAGCTGCACGGGAGGGGTGAGCTGCTTACGCAAGGCTTCGCCATCCAGCAAACGCACGGCACTGCGCGTGTCGTCGACCGTGAGTAGGAACGGGGCGGCGCGCTTGGCAACCCGCAGCCGTGGCAAGTCGGCTTGGCGCAGCGCGCGGTGGCGCCGAGCTTGCAGCAGCTTATCGACGGTTTGCCGGCCCAGGCCGGGCACGCGCAGCAGCACCTCGCGCGCGGCGCGGTTCACGTCGACCGGGAAAAATTCGCGATGTGCTAGCGCCCAGGCCAGCTTGGGATCGATTTGAGGGTCGAGATCGGGCGTTGCCTCACTCACCAGCTCGCCCACCGCGAAACCATAAAATCGGATCAGCCAATCTGCCTGATACAAGCGGTGCTCGCGCACGAGCGGCGGGGCCGCCGTGGGCAAGCGCGGATCGGCATGCGGGATCGGACTGAACGCCGAGTAGTACACACGCCGCAACCGATAGCTTTGGTATAAATGGGTTCGACGTGATCAGGATCTCCGCGTCCGTAGCGGGGCTCGCGCCGACGATGATTTGCGTGCTTTGGCCCGCTGGCGCATAGCTGCGCGCGGACTCGGCCTGCGCCTTGGCATCGGCGATCTTGGCCATCGAATCCTCGACTGCCTCCATGCTCTTTTCCGGAGCGAGCTGCGCGAGGTCGGCGCGCGTGGGCAGCTCCACGTTCACGCTCAGCCGATCGGCCCAGCGCCCCGCCTCTTGCAGGAGCTCTTGTGCGACGCCCGGCGCGGACTTGAGATGAATATAGCCGCCGAAGCGGTGCTGCTCGCGCAGCATGCGCGCGACCGCGATTAGCTGCTCCATCGTATAATCCGGGCTCTTCAGCACGCCCGAGCTCAAAAACAGCCCTTCGATGAAGTTGCCGCGGTAAAAGTCGAGCGTGAGCTGCACGACTTCTTCGATGCTGAAACGGGCGCGTTCCACGTCGCTCGAGATGCGGCTCGTGCAGTAGCGGCAGTCGTAAATGCAGTAGTTGGTGAACAAGATCTTGAGCAGCGACACGCAGCGACCGTCGGGCGTGTAGCTGTGGCAAATGCCCATGCCTTCGGTCGCGCCGATGCCGCCGGGCTTCGCAGCGCGCCGTGAGCCGCCGCTCGCGCACGAAGCGTCGTACTTGGCCGCGTCGGCGAGGATTTCGAGCTTGCGACGCGTGTTCATGGGCTCGGCTACTCTGCGATCGTTGGCCGACTTTTCAAGTTAGACAGCGCGGCGTACGAGCGATGCAGGGGAGAGCAACGTCCGGCTCGCGAGCTGCGCACGCACTGAGGCAAAGATGCGAGCGTCCTCCTCACGCTCGTGGCTCGCGCGTTTGCGCAGCGAAGCGACGGGCCCGAAGAAGCGCGGGTTGCGCGCCAGGCGCTGCTCGTGTCGTCCGAGGAACGCCCAATAAAGCCGGGTGATCGGGCAGTTTTCAGCCGGATCGAAGGCACAGCCGCCGCAAAAATCGCTCATCTTGTTGATGTACGCGGCGCCGGAGACGTACGGCTTCGTGGTCATCAAATCAGCGACTGCATAGCTGCCCATGGCCAGCACATTGGGCTCCACCACCCAATCGAAAGCGTCCGCATAAGCAACCCAAAACCAGTCCGTGAGCTCGCGTGGCTCGAAGCCGAGGAGCGTTGCCAAGTTGGACAGCACCATCAAGCGCGAGATGTGATGACTCCAACCCTCGCGCCACACGCCCGCGACAACGTGATCGAGGCAACGCAAGCCGGACGGCTCACCCCAGTACACCGCGGGCAACGGCTCGTGGGCGTCGAGCGCAGACGGGCACGCGCCGCCGTCACCCGGGGACGACGGCGCGCCGGGCCATGCTTTGCCGCTCCAACCCGCGAAGCCTCCATCGCCTGGCCGCGTTGCACTCTGCGGCGCGCCGTCGGGCAGCTGCCGAAAGCCGTCCGTGTGCCGGTGCACGTGACGCACGAATTCACGCCAACCCAGGATTTGACGCACGAACCCCTCGCGGCAAGCGAGCGGCAACGTCTCGTCTGCGGCCGCCTCGTTCACCAAGCGAGCCGGCAAGAGCCGATGCAGATTGAGCAGCGCCGAGACGCGACTGTGAAACAGCCCGCTCGAGCGCGTCGAGAGCGCGTCCTCGAAGGGCCCAAAGTGCGGCAGGCACGCGGCGCGCGCCCAGCGCCACAGGGCTTCGGCGTCTGCGGCGGTGGCTGGCAGCGCCGTTGCGTCGAGCACGCCGGGGTGATGCGTGAAGTGTGCCGCGATCAGGCCCATGACTTCGCGCGTGATTGCGTCCGGCTCGAAGCACGGCGGCTCGGGTGCAGGCGGCTGACCGCGCCAGGGCTTTCGGTTCTCCGCGTCGAAGCTGTACTTGCCGCCGATGGGACGTGAGCCGTCCATGAGCAACCCGGTGCGCTGCCGTACATGACGGTAGAATGCGTCCATGCGCCACGGTGCGTGTTTGCCGGCGCTTTGCTCGAAGTCGGCCCGGGTCGTGAGCCAGCCCTCGTGACGCTCTACGAGCAGCGCGCCGCTCGCCACGAGTGGTTGAAGCTCGACGCGCAGCTCGCGCTCTGCGGCTTCCATCACATGCAATGGGCCGAATTCGCGCGGCAAAGCCGCGAGTGCCTCGGCGTAGCCACGCTCGGCAACGACGTAATGCACCGCGATGCCGCGCTCCGCTTGCTCGAGCGCAAAGTGCCGCTGATTGGCCAAGACCAGAGCCAGCTTCTGCCGATGATACGGGCGCCGCGCGGCCTTGGCGGGCGCTTCGATGAGCACGATGCCGAGCTCACTTGCGTTGCTACGCGCGAGTCGGCCGATCGCGTCGCTCAGCTGATCGTACGGGATGTAAAGCCACTGACGGCCGGAGCGATCCACAGCGCGCGCCGCGAGCTCGCGTGAGAAGACGGAGCGGCTCTTGGTCACGCGCTAGGTATAGGCGTGATGAGCGGGATGGGAAGCCAAGGCGAGGATTGGTTGCTGTGTTCAGTGCGTGTCTAACTGTGGCGCGGTCTGATGCCGAGGTCGGATGGGCGCAGTCGCGACGTCAGCAAGACCACTGGGGCCGCCCAATGAGTTTGCGGCAGCACCGGGCACACGCGATCGCGCGGACTTGCATCGTGCGCCCCGAGCGGTCTCTTCCGCTCTGCTCGTTTCCGGCGATCCGAGTCAGGGTCGAGCCGGCACAGATTGAGCGGGCAGCACTACTGGCGGCAAAGCGCGCCCGGCCAGCTCCGAGTAGATGATGAAGCGAAACGGGTTCGTCTGAGCGTGCATTTGGCGCAGACTGCTCAGGGCGCGCTCTCGCGCGTTCTGCAACGGTTGGCTCGCGGGATAGCGGACGAGCCCGAGGTCGGCGAGGTGCAGCGCGAGTGTCGAATCCCCGCGGGCTTCGAGATCGACGGCCGCGTGAGCATAAGCGGCATCGTCGACGCCGAGCGCAGCGAGCGCGGCGGCCCATTCGGCGCGCGTGAAATGATCCATGCCATCGCCGTTGGCTTGCCAATACCCCGCGTGCTCGGCGTACACGCGCTGCACGAAGGTGTCGCGCAGCACCAAGTACGGTTGTACCGAGCCGGGCGCCGAGCGGAGCGCCGCGGGCAGCAGGTTGTCGTGTAGGGCGTCGGACAGTGGGCGCGCGCTGCGGGCGGCCGAGAGGGTGTGTTGGTACAGCTCGCCCACGGCGTCGCGCAGCCCGGGCATGGCCTCGATCGTGAACAGGGCGGTCAGTGGGGGATGCCCGTGGATCAGGCGCCGGGGCTTCGCCCTTCACCGCGTCGGCCTGATGCCATCGAGCCCGATCGTGAACTTCTCGAACGAGATCGGATCCCAGCTGTTCGAGATTTCCGCGCCGAACGCGCGTGCCCACGAGGCACGCTGCGTTTGCGCCGAGCTGCGACGCCGAAGGCTGGGCCGGGGCTCGACGCCCCGGGTGACCATCAACAAATCAGGCTGATTATCTCAGGTACTTGGCGATCGGGAGGTTTTGGGTTTGAATCGCGCCAGCGACGAGGCTCGCGATCTTTGCTGCGCCGGGCAGATTGGTGTGCGTCGCGTCGGTGCCGCCGGCGTGAAACGCCATCGCGGCGCTCTTCGAGCCGAGCGTGTTGTACCAGGCGGTGGAGAGCGCCGTGAGGTCGATATAGGCCACGTTTTGCGCGGTGGCAGCCTTCTTGGCCGCTGCGGCGTGGAGGCTGGATTGATCGGTCTCCATGGTTCCGGAGAAGCTGACGCGCGCCGGCGGAGAGACGATGATCGGCGTGACGTTGGCGGCCTTGGCTTGCGTGACGTATTTTTCCAGGTTCGTTTGCACCGCCGCGTCGGTCACGCCTTTGTCGTTGTGACCGAATTGGATGATCACGTAGTCCCCCGCCTTCCAATGCGAGGTGATGCCGGACCAGAGGCCGCTGCCGCCGAGGAAGGACGCGGAGCTGGCGCCGCTGTTGGCGTAGTTGGCGACGGTGAGCGGGGGCGCGAAGAACTCGGAAATCATTTGCCCCCAGCCGCCGTATTCGCCGCCGGTTTGGTCGCAGGTAGTCGAATCACTGGCGATGAAGAGCGTGACTGGGCGCTGCGCGGCCGTGGCCAACGCGTAGCCCACTGCAGAGACTTGCGGCGGAGTGGCGGCGGGGCCAGAGAAGAACAAGTCGAGCCCTGGGTAACCGCCGGGGCCGCCCGCGTGGTTCGGCTGACCTTCCATGGCGCGCACGTTGACGGCGAAGGCGTAGGTTGCCGTCTCGTTGGCCGCGGTGCTGACCTGGGCCAATAGGCCGCGTTGCGATTCGGCGCTGATCGTCGTCTTGGCCGCGGCGGCGCCGCCGAGCTGCACGGTGACCAGGTAGTTGCCCGCGGCAGCGGTGCCGGCGGCATCCGGCGTGAGGTTGTTGTTGTAGCTCGAGCCGCCGAACAAGCATTGGATGCACACGTTGCTCGACGGATCACCGGCGCAGGCTTTCGCGCTTACCGGCACCTTCTGGCATTTGGCGTAGTTGGCGGCGGTTGGCATCGGGTAGCCGTCGGGGATCATCATTCCGTTGTCCGGCGCGCCGCCGTCGAAGAACACGACGGGACCGCCGTCGCCAGGATCGGCGATGCCCGCGTCACTCGGCATGTCCTGACACACGCCGTTGACGCAGGCAGCGTTATCACTGCCTTGGCAGTCCGCAGTGCCCGAGCACAGCTGCTCTTGCGAATCGTCACAGGCGATGACACAGCTGGGGGTCGCGCTGCTGCCCGCGGCGCGACAGCACGACATGGGCGGCGCGCAAAACCCGGAGCCACATTGCACGCCGACCGCGCCTTGGTCGCCTCCCGATGAGCCACCGGCGGAATTGCCTGCGGTAGGCGGTGTGCCGGCGGCAGCCGATGCACCGGCGGTGCCCAGAGTGCCCGCGGCCCCGCTGACGCCCGCCGGAGCCCCCGCGGCGCCCACGAAGCCCCCGCCTTTACCGCCGTTGCCGTCGCTCGAGGTGCAGCCGGCCAACAACGTGGCGGCGAAAAGTGCGGTCCCCGCGAGCGACGCGAGGTTCGAAGGTGTGTTCGGGTGCGTGTGACTCCTCTTTCGATCCAGATATGGAGCCAGACTCGAAAACCTTGCACTTAATGGTCGCGCCGGAAATATGCCGTCGCGCGGCTCGAGCTCATGGCCCGTAACACGTGGAGTTTTGGGACACTGAGAAACCTTCACAGCAAAATGGCTGAAGGCAGTGAACGGAGCGCACACCAACGACTCGAACGAATCCGTCGCAGGCTGTGGGGGGCGCGTGGTGGCCGCTTTGGCTCGTGCGCTCGAGGGCCAGCTGGGGGGTTACAGCGACTCCCCGAGCCACCAGCGCGGCTTGGCGCGCGGCCCGTAAGTGAGCCCAAATTGTGACAATGAATGCTCGCGAATGTACTTTACGGCCTCTTCGGTCGAATCGGTCACGAGCCAGCGCGCGACGTCCGCAGTGTCGATGGTACCGGCGGCGAGCAGCGTGTCGCGCAAATAGTCCAGCAGCGGGGTCCAGAAGCTCTTGCCCATGAGCACGAATGGGAATTCTCTGAGCTTTCCGGTTTGGATCAACACCGCCGTTTCGAAAATTTCGTCGAGCGTGCCGATGCCGCCCGGCATCGCAACGAACGCGTACGAGTATTTTTCGAGCAGCATTTTGCGCACGAAGAAATAGCGAAATTCGACGAAGCGATCGAGGTACGGGTTCGGCTTTTGCTCGACCGGGAGCGTGATGTTGCTGCCGACCGAGTAACCACCCGCTTCTTTGGCGCCGCGGTTCGCCGCCTCCATGATCCCTGGGCCGCCGCCGGTCATCACCGTGAAGCCGGCTTCGGCCAGCTTGCCGCCCAGCTCGCGCGCTAGGGCGTAGTAGGGGTGCTCCGACTTGAAGCGCGCGGAGCCGAAGACCGTCACGCACGGGCCGACGAAATGCAGGCGGCGAAAGCCCTTCACGCATTCACCGAAGATGCGTACGGCTTCGGCCAGCTCCAGCCCGCGCGCGCGCGGACCGCGCAAGAACTGGCGCTCCCTCGGATCGCTCGTCCCTTTGCCCCAGCGGTCGTGGGAGCGGGTGCTGAGCGGCGGTTGCTCAGCGCTTGCGGGAGGCCGTGGGCTCATCGTTCAAGCCCGTCCGAAGTCCACGAAGCCGCGTTCGAAATCCACGTCGAGCAGCTCGACTTGGAGGTGATCGCCCACCTCCAGCCCTTGATAGCCGCGCACGACTTTGCCTTCCGCAGCGGGCCGCGAGATGCGCACCCAAGTGCCTTTGTCCGAGGCTCCCGTTACGAACGCGTCGAACTTCTGGCCGATCCGACGTGACAGTAGCAATGCTGCGGCCGATTTGCGTACGCGCCGCTCGACCTTGGCCGCGTTGTCTTCTTGCAGCGTACAGTGCCGCGCCAGCTCGCTGAGCCGCGCGTTCGAGTAAGGCGCCGCTTGATCGTCGAGCGCGGCCTTCAATAGCCGCTGGGTGATCAGATCCGGGAAACGGCGGTTCGGCGCGGTGGAATGCGTGTAGTCGCGGAGCGCCAAGCCGAAGTGGCCCGTTGCCGCTTGGCCCGGCAAATTCAGCGCGTATTCGCCGCGGCCGAGCAACTTCACGACCGAGACCGAGAGATCGGGGAAGCGCGCCGGATCGGCGGCTTGGCGGCGCGCCAAGAACTCTTCGAGCGCCAGGTTCGAAGGCTGCTCGGGCAGCTTTTCTCCGAGCGCCTCGGCAATGGCCACGATCTTTAGCCAGCGCTCCGGCGAGCGCAGCACGCGGCGCAATGTGCCAAAGCCCTTCTGTTCGAGGAAGCGAGCGCTCACGCCGTTGGCCGCGATCATCAGATCCTCGATCAGCTGTTTGGCGCGATTGGAGCCTTCAGGTACGAGATCGGCGAGGGTCGTGCCGTCGAACACGGGGCGCGCCTCCAGCGTCTCGAGCGTGAGCGCGCCTTGCTCGATGCGCCGCTTGCGCAGCCGCTGCGCGACGCGATCCTGCAAACGCAGCTGCTCGGCCGCGCCCGCTACGGCCTGCACGCGGGCTGGGGCAGGGCTCGTCCCTTCGAGCCATGCCGCCACGCTGTTGTAGGCGAGCTTTGCGTGATTGTGCACGTTCGCGCGATATACGTCCGAGCTCTCGAGCGTGCCGTCCGGGCGCACCACGAACTCGAACACGATCGCGAGCCGATCCACGCCCTCGTTCAGAGAGCTGAGGTCGGTCGAGAGCCGCTCGGGGAGCATCGGGAAAATCTGGGCGGCGGTGTACACGGACGTGGTGTTCGTCCGTGCGTGCTCGTCGAGCGCGGAGTCGCGGGCGACCAGGCTATCCACATCCGCGATCGCGACCGAGATCCGCGCGCGGTCGCCCGAGAGCTCCTCGCCGACCGAGAGCTGATCCAGATCGCGCGAGTCATCGTTGTCGATCGACACCCAGAGTTGCATGCGCAAATCGCGAACGTTGCCGCTCGGCTCCGGTGTAGCGGCACCGTGAATCGCAGCGACCTCGGCCAACGCCGCACGCGAAAAGTCTGGCTCGAGCGAGCGCTGCAGCATGGCCGTGCGTGCAATATCGCGCAGGTCGACTGGGCCAGTGTCGTGGTGGGGCGGGCGCGCTTCGGTCATGCGGCTCCCACTACACCAAAAAAAACGCGCGAGGGCACTGGGGGCAACAGTGCGCGTTTTTGTCGGCCATTTATCGCGGCACGCAGTGCGTGGCGCGGTGCCCAACGCCGACCGGGCGCTGCGCGGGGCTCAACGGCGGCGACGAGATCGCGCGTGAGCGGGAACGGCTCCACTAGTCATTTCTTAGCAGGAGCTCCGCAGCACGCGAGCGACGAGGAGAGCTCGTTCGAGCGCGCAGCGCTCGGAAAAGTAGCTCGTTCCCGAGCGCGCCTCAGAAATGTGACGGAAACGAGACGTGTGCATTTCGTCGGTCTCGAGGGTTGAGTCTCGCGCGCTCGCCGAGCGTGCGCGTGACGAACGAACGAGCAGGTGTTAGCGTCCAGTGATCCCGTGCTGTCTGGACATATGGGAAGTCCGAGCGCGGGGAAGGCGAGGTTCGAATGAACGCGGTGTCGACCGTGCGACAGCTGTATTTGGTCGGAGAGCGCCGATGGCCACGGGTCAAGCTCTCTTTCGAGGCTTTCGAAAGCCATTGCCGTCGTGTTTTTGGCCCGGAAGAAGGGGTTGCTGTCGAGCGTGAAGCAGCCGATCTCTACTTGTGCTGCGCGTGCATCGAGGCTGACGCCGAGGCCTTGCGCACTTTCGAGCGGGAGGGGCTGGAAGTGGCTCGGGCCGCCATCGCACGCATTCGTCGAGATGGGGACTTCGTGCAGGAGGTCTTGCAGGAGGTTTGGGACAAGCTGCTCGTGGGACCGCGCGCCAAGGTCGGACAGTATTCAGGTCGCGGGCCGCTCAAGGGTTGGATCCGGGTGGCCGCAACGCGCGTGGCGCTCGACCGTTGCCGAAGCAGCGGCGTGCGCGCGCTGCGCGAAGTCGAGCTCACCGAACAGCTCGCGGCGCACGTTCCCAACCCAGAGGCGTTCCTGACCAAGGCCCGCTTTGGTCCGGCTTTTCAAGAGGCCATTCGTCGCGCAGTTGGCGCGCTGGCCGCGCAGGATCGAAACGTGCTTCGAATGCACGTGACTGGCGGATGCAGCATCGACGAGATAGGGCGAGCTTATCGGGTGCATCGAGCCACCGCTGCGCGTTGGCTCGATCGCTCGCGGGTCGCCATTTACGATGCCGTCCGCCGTGAGCTCTGCGCGCAGCACTCGAAGCTCACGGAGAGTGAATTCAAGAGCCTGGCTAACTTGCTGGGCAGCCAATTGCAGCTGCATCTCTCGGGCTTGTCGCAGCAAGCAGACGTCCAGTCCGCTCATGGCTAACGCACTCGACCTGGCATCGACGCCCTGCTTGACGGACGAGGAGGTGGTCACGTTCGCAGCTGGTCGTATGGAGGGCTCTCGGCTTTCCGTCGCTCACCAGCACCTCGACGACTGCGTGCTTTGTCAGCTGCTGTTGAGCGAGGCCGCGCATTCACTCGCCACGGCAACGACGCTGCCTTCGTTCGTTCAGCAGGGCGGCGCCTGGAACACGACGTTCCAGGCGGGTGCCGTCGTCGGACAGCGCTACGTTATCCGGCGCTTCATCGCTCGTGGAGGCATGGGAGAGGTGTACGAGGCCTTCGATCGCGATTTGCAGGAGCGCGTCGCGCTAAAGACGGTCACGTCGACGGCCTGCGACAACCCATCCGCAGTGCGTCGATTGAAGGGAGAGGTTCAGCTGGCGCGCCGCGTGAGCCACCCGAACGTGTGCCGCATCTATGATTTTGGCACCCACGTGATGCCTGACTCGGCGGTTCAAATCTCTTTCCTGACCATGGAATTCGTGGACGGTGAGACCTTGGGCGATCGTTTGCGTTCGACCGGTCCCTTGTCCATCTCCGAGGCGCGTCGGCTGGGCCGTCAGCTGCTGCTCGGGCTGGGCGCGGCACACGATGCAGGGGTCTTGCATCGTGATTTCAAGAGCGACAACGTGATGCTGAAGGAAGTGAGCGGCCAGCCCTGCCCGTTGATTTTGGACTTCGGGCTCGCGCGTCCGTTCGACGACTATCGGCAGCGCACGGGCAGCCTGAGCAACGCTGGGCTAGTTGGCACCATCAGGTATCTCGCGCCCGAGCAGCTCCAGGGTAAACCTCATTCGACCTCCAGCGATATCTACTCGCTCGGGATGGTGTGGTTCGAGATGCTGACGGGTGAGCTGCCGTTCGAGGATAGCCCGAGCCCCGCCGTGGCAGCGCTCGAACGCATGCAGAAGCCAGCTCCGTCTCCCAGCTCGCGGAACCCCGCCGTGCCGAGCGATTTGGACGGCATCGTCGCGGGCTGCCTACGGCGCTCGCCCAAGCATCGCTTTCGAACGACGGCGCAGGCAATCGCCGCTCTGGACGAGCTCGAACGTCGATCGCAACCGTTCTGGGGGCGGGGCAAGCGCTGGCTCATCGGAGCTTCGGCGTGCTCGCTGGCGGCAGCAGGCCTGGGAGCCGTGGGCGCTCAACCGCCACCGCCGGCCCATGCGTTCGTTGCAACCCCGAATGCGATCTTGCCGGCCTCGGAGCCCGAGCGGTCTGAAAAGCCAGCCGTCGACTTGCCGCCCCCCGCGCCAACGACCCGGCAAGCCGCGCATCGGCCTCCTGACAAAGGGAGCGCACCTCCAGTACCCGCAAGGCAGTCTTCGCCATCTCAGCCTTCAGACGGCGGGCTTGCCAAGCTTCCGCCGGCTCCGTCGTCGAGCGCTCAGGTGCACGCTCCGCGCACGCTGGACTGGGAAAATCCCTTCGACGCCGGCCCACCATCGGAGCCTAATGCCAAGTCGCGCTGATCATCACGAAACCCTGAAGCCAACGAAATCAGGTGAGCCGTCAGCGCTCCGCGCCCCGACACTCCGAGTTTCCGAAATGTGGACGCGAGCTGATTGGCGACCGTGCGGCATGAGGTGGCGCGCTGTCGTGCGATTTGAGCGTGTGTCGCACCGCTCAGTAGCAGCCGAAGCACACTGGCTTCGGCCAGGGAGAGCTGGGCGGGAAGCAGCGCGTCCGGTCGTTCGACACTCACTAGCAACGAGCCGCCCTCGTCGGTGCCAACCCGTGTGCAGCGAGCCAAGACTGGCACGCGCCGCGGGCGGAGTGCCGCGTTCGCGGCCATCGCGAGCAGCATCGGCGCGCGCGAGCCTTGGCGCTTCAGCCCCATCGTCAAAAGGCCTTGCTGCGCGGCGCTCGCTACGGTCGAGCGCGCGACCTCGAGGTCGAAGGCCACCTCCTTGTGACTTTGTCCGGTCAACAGGCGCCCCAAAATATCCAGACAGCGATCTCGCAGCGGCCTCGCTTTTGCCGCCCGAGCGGGCTCGATCACCGCGTAGCAGCGCGAATCTGAGTCGAAGACTTCCTGAAATCGCCAAGTTCCGGCACAGAGAGCGTGCCAGAGCTGCGCCAGGTCGAGCATCTGCCACTCGAAGCCTGACGAACCGGAGGGCCCGCCGGGCCGATCCAGCGATCCGGCGAGCTGCCACGAATTCAGCTGGACTGACGATGAGCGTTCGTTCAGCTCGAAGGGCAGCTGCGTCGGGTCGATTGACTTGTCCATCTCGAATGCGTGCTCGTCGGTCATCACACCCTCATCTTGACGTCTGAGGATGTGACGTGCGGCCCTTCCTCGAGTCGCACGTTTCGTTTTGGCGTCGCATGTTCGTGAGCTCGCGACCGTGGTAAGCGTCGTGCGCGTGACACGGGTACGCCAAGGGCTGGTCGCGAGGTCGCTCTGTGCGGCCTTGTTTTTTTCGAGCGCAGAGGCGTTCGCCCAAGACGAGGCAAGCGGCCTCCGAGGTGACTCTGCGAAGAGCGCAGAACCACCGATTCACGCGACCACGGCCGAAATAGCCAAGCCTCCCAGCAATGACGCTGCGGCCGCCAGCAACGACGCTGCGGCGCTCGCGTATCGGCTGGCACTTGCCGCCTACGCGAGCGGAGACGTCCAGGGGGCGCTCAAGAACATGCAACAGTCCTATGCGCTGTCCGGGCGCGCCGAGCTGTTGTTCAATCTGGCGCGTCTCGAGGACGAGCTGCAGCAGTGCCAGGCCGCGCTGCGCGACTATGACGGCTACCTGCGTCGCGTGCCGAACGGCAAGCTACTCAGCGAAGCTCGATGGGCAGTGCACGAATTGCAGCGCGAGTGTCCCGCCGATCCGACGCCAAAAGCGGAGCCGACCAAGACCGAGATCCGGCTCCCCGAAGCGCCGCCCCCCCGCCTCTCGACGCCGCCGTCCCAGGCCGTGCCGGTCGCTCTGCCGGCCGCTCGGCGCACATCGGTAACCAGCGGGGCCGATGCGTCGTATTGGTCGGCAAGTCGAGTCGTCGGCTGGTCTGCCATCGCGTCTGGCGTATTCAGCGGCGGCCTAGCGCTCGCCTTTTTCAAGGCGGCGCTCGACGATCACGACGCAGCCGTCAAGATCGCAGCTACGTATCGGTACGCGCCCAAGGATCCACCGTGGGTAGACGAACAGCAGGCGCAACATCGCAACCTGCAGGCAGCGCGCATACTCGGGATCAGCGCGGGAGCGCTCGTTGCCGGCGGTGTGGTGGTGTTGATACTCAGTCCGAAGCCAGGCTCGGCAGTGAATGCCGGTGCGGCGCTCGCGCTGCGCCCGGATTACCTGGGCGCGGTTTGCGCCGGCAGCTTCTGAGCTCTGAGCGATAGGCGGTTTCAGAAATCCGCGGCCCGAGGGCGCCCTCGGGCCTTGGAGGTTCAGGAAAGCGCGGAGCTGTCTTTGCCGTTGTCCGAGGTGTAAGGCTTGCCAGGTTTGCCCGGAGGGGTCCCGCCGGGAGGGACCGCTGCGGCCTCCAAGTTGGGCGGCGAACCGATGATCTCCAAGACGCCCGTGCTGAAGTGCGTTTGCTCCTCGGGATTCAGTTGAGCGAGTGCCTCGGGCAGCGGTGCAAGCAAGGCAGCGACGTTCTGCAGATTGCTGACGAGCTGGACGTTCGATACGACATAATTGTTGTTCGGGTCGTACGTCACGGCCAATGTAAAGGGAGCAGCCCGCGTGAAAACGGGGTGGGTGCTGTTCAGATAGATGCTACGCAAAACTCCCCGAATCGGAGTGCCCGGGTTGACTCGTCCGAGCGGGGCGCCAAGGCCCGCAATCGGGCACAAGAGCAGCTCTTTGATGTAGAGGGGTGATTGAGAGATCACTTGGCAGTCGTGGTCACCCGAGCTCGTGTCCTTCGAAGTGATACTGAGGTTCGTCGTGGTCATGTTGTTCTATTCCCAGTTTGGTTAGGTTGCGGAAAAACGGGTTCATTCGCTCAAGGGAGAGGTGGCTGAAAGCCGAATTGCCCACTGCATGAGTCGTTGCACGGAGGAGCCGCGAGCTCGTGAGGGGTGAACGTGTTCGCGGTGAGCTCGACGACGACGAGCTGGCCCGGCCTTCGGTAAGCAAAAATCTCCGAGCTTCGGTCGGGGGACCAGACGAACGAGGGGCTAGCGTTTGCGCCACCGCACCAGCGCGCCGGCGCCGTGACGAAGTCGTCCGAGCAGGGCGCCACCGGCGCTGCGTCGAGAGCATCCTCGATGTCGAGGTCGTCGTGATCTTGAGCACCGCCGGTCAGCTGGTGAGTCTTCAGCTGGTTGCCGTTTTGATGCAGCAAGTAGCGCTCGCTTGCCGAGAAGGCCAACGCCACGGGCGCCCCCGCCGCCATCCCCGTCGGTTCGACGCGCCTGGTCAGCGTCATGGGCTTCGTGCGCAGGTCTGCCCAGTACAGGGCGGCGCTAGCGCCGTTCTGCGGCCCGGTGACGAATGCCAACCAATCCCCCTTTGGAGATAGCAATCGGGGCTGTGACACAGAAGTCAGCTCGTCGTAGTCGTACTCGGAGCGTGAGCAGCTTCCCGCGAGCGGAGTGCCTCCTGCATCCTTGAGGCAGGACCCTTTGACGATGGAAGGAGTGAGCTCGCGCGGAGTAACCGTACCAACATCGAAGATGCGCAGCTCTCCCCAAGAGGTGTCGGGTAGCGAGACATGCGCGACGCACGCGATGCGCTCTCGACTTTGGGCCCAGCTCAGCAGCTTTGGGCAATTGAATTGGGCGGCCGCGCTGCTCTGCTCGAAAACGGTGTCGTTGTTCGCGGCCTGGAACAGGTTTAGCGTCTCGTCGACGACGGACGCCGACAGGTTCCCGGCGGGATCGATGAAGTTCGTTACGTGGTTGACGGCGTAGGCTCCGTCGATCTCGATGGCATTGAAAGTGCTGCGCCTGTCGTTCGGAGCAGTCACGAACAAGCCGCCCGGCGCGGGCGCCACGACGATTCCCGCCTTGTAGCTGAGATCGGTGATGGCCACCGGGGCGGCGAAGCCACCCACCGTGAGCGGTGCATAGAAGATGCTGGTGCGGTCCGGTGGCACCGACAGGTCGGGCGTGTTCGCCGAATAAAAGCCGACGAATTCAGTCCCGACCCAATACAAGTCGGATTCGATCGGGTCGTCGCTGATCGTCGCGGTCGAAGCGGCGATCTCAGTGCCGGTGCTCGTCGGCGAGAGACGGACCGCCAACAGCTCACTCTGGTCGCCTGCGTTCAGCGCCACGGCCAACACCTTGGAGTCAGGTGACCAAGCATAAGCGGTGACTGCACCGTCCTGAAGCTCGAGCGAGTGATCTTGCATGCTCGAAAAGTCGAACAGCGACAGGTGGGCACCGGCAGGGTGAGCGACATCGGCGCCGTAGCGATAGGCCAGGAACCGCCCATCCGGCGAAAACCGGAAATCATGAACGCCCGCGTTTTGAGCGAGCTTCGTGGTTTTGTCGATCCCCAGCATTGCGTCACGCAGCGAGAGCTTTGCTCCATCCACGCTTGCGGCGACATAGGCAAAGTAACACGCACTGCGCGGGGCGACTGAGTAAGATTTCTGACTCACATAGCCAACACTGTCAGTCGCCGTGATGGTCAGTTGCGTCGGGCCCGAAGGGTCACCGACGAGCAGCGCTTGACTGCCGTCAGTCGAGTTGGGCTTCGGCTCGATACGCCAGTTTGCTGCTGGTGGGTCGATACGCCACTGATAGGGTGCAGTCCCGCCGATTACACTGATGCTCGTCGAGTAGTGATCTTTCCCGCACGGATTGGGCAACTGAAGCGGCGCGATCGTGCAGTTACGGCAGGCCGGTGCGCCCGCTTCGCCGGCGCCAGCATCCTGCGGATCGACGCCTCCCGCAGTGCCGCCCGTTCCGGCATCGGGAGGGCTGCTGTCACCCGGCAGCCCCCCGTTCGATACCGTTTCGCCGGCAAAGGAGGCCTGGCCGCCGCGCTCGCTGATCCCAGCGCAGCCGTTGTCCAAAGGACACTCTGCGGGGAGCTCGATGTCAGAAATGCAGCCCGCGGGAGCGGTCAGCAACAAGCCAAACGACGCAAGGAGAGCAAACCAAGAATGCCCCCAGCCACTCCCGAGCCGCGTGCTCACGGGTTTTCGAGCCAACGCAGGTCTTTCCACCATGGCCTCCTTGTGACGAATGAGCCCCTTTCAAGTCGCACTCTCATCGCACGGCAGGCGCGGCGGCGAAACGCCGGCTGCGCGCAGTAGTTAAATCAACTATGTCGAAGCTCGTGCCAGAATGCTCTGTCTCGCCTCCGGTTTCGCTTGGACATGAGTCTGAAACCACGAGCTTGGCCCGGTGGTTTTATCCGGGCGGCGTCCGTCGTCGCTCGACGTCGCGGCGGGCTACTACTTCGGCTGCGCGCGCACCGAAAAGGGGTCAATCACTTGCTGGGGCAGCGACCAGTACGGGCAAACGGAGGCCAGCAAGTTCCTGACCGTCTCCGCCGGCGGCGGACACAGCTGCGGCCTACGCGCCGACAATAGCGTCGTCTGCTGGGGCAACAACGACAAGGGCCAGACGAACCCGCAGCCTCCGTGATGGGCACCCGAATCACCGACCGGGCTGCGCCTTCTCCTCATACGAGCGCAAGTGGGCCAGAATTTCTTGGTCCTCCATGTTCTCCGGCAAGAAGGCGAGTGCGGCGCGCTCGGAGCGAACGGCGTCGTCGAAGCGGCCGAGGTCGCTCAGGACGGTTGCTTCGGTGTCGAGCTCGCGACTGCCTATTGGGTTCAGTGCAACGGCACGCTGGGAGAAGGCAAGGGCGCTCGGCAGGTCGGGCAGCTCGCGGTAGATCATGGCCAGGATGCGGAACTGCATGGCTGTGCTCGCGACGCGCACCAACGGCAGCGCGGCTTGCATCACGGCGTCGCCCGCTTGCACTCGTTGCTTGGTGTTAGCGCGTTGCTCGGCGCGCAGGAGCACGACCGCCAGTAGGTATCGGGGATCGTCCGGAGCCAGCTGTGCTGCGCGGAGCAGGCTGGCTTCGGCCGCCGCGAGACGATGTGCTTTGAGCGCGGAGATGCCGCGGAAGTAATGGGCCTCTGCCGACTGAGGGGCTTCGCGCGTCGCGGCTTCGAATTGTCCGTCGGCGCTTGGGGCGTGCTCCTCCGTGTTGCTAGCGAGGCGACCCCACAGCACGTGCACTTCGTCGTCGCCGAGGGCGCGCGTTTGCATCGCCGCGGCTCGCGGCACTTGGAGGGGTGACTCGTAAACCACGATCTCGCCGCGTGCCAGGTAGCGCTTGAGCTCGTGATCCAGGTCCGCGTCACTGACGCCCGCAAAGGCTCGGGCCCAGGCGACGGACACCTGTTCTTCGCGCACGATATCCAGGAACCGAAGGTAGCGCGCGTTGAATTTACTATCCCGGTCGCGCAGCAAGTGCACGAAAGCCCAAGAGCCCAGATACAGTGCTCGACTACGGTCTTGGGCTTCGGTACTCGGCGTTCGTGCGTCGGCGAATGCGTAGAACGCGCGCCGGTCGAGCTTGAGCAATTGGCTCGGCGGGGTAACTTCGTCAATGGGGATCGCGAATAGCGGTGAGCCGTCCGCAGCGCGCCCGGCGAACGCCTGGGATTCCAGCGTGAAGCCGATGTGCGGCAAGCCGGCTCCAACGCGCGCGTGACCGTTTTCTATTTCGACCGTGGAGTAATACTCAGCCCAGCCTTCATGCAGCCAGGGCGGGGCAGGGCCGAAGTTACGATCGAATAGGTCGTGAGTGAGCTCGTGCAGGCAGGCGATGCGGCTCTCGGGCGTTAGCTCTCCGTACAGAACCATGAATTGGGCCGGCTCCAAATCGCCCGCCAATTGGCGGGTGAAGGTGCCAGCCGCTAAGGCGGGGGCGAAAGCATGAAAGTCCGCTTCTTCTCGGAACACGACCACGGTCGTGGGAGACAGGGCCGCGCGCGAGCGCTCGAAGGCGAGGTGCTCGATCGCGTACACGCCTTGCTCGAGCTCGCTCGCGATCCGTCGCGCATCGGCGGCATCCAAATCGGAAACGATCCGGAAGTGCGTGGAGGTTACTTCGAGCCAGGCGTTGCCGCCCTGGGCCGGGCTACGTGGAATTGCGCCCGAGCTGCAGCCGAACAATGCGACCGCGAAAGCACTCAATGCGACCCAACTCAATCCGCGTTTCATCACTCGACTTCACCCGACCGCGTGTGCCGCCAAGAAACCATCCCGTGTGGATCTTAGGGGATGCGCGCCGCGCTTGTCACGCCACCATTGCCGGGCTCGCTTCAGCTCGCCGATGCGTTCGCCAGGCGCCGCGCGGGTCCGCGGTGCTTGGACCTGCTGGGCGGAAGCACTCGGTGCGCAGCTCTTGGGCGGTGATGTCTTGGGGCGTGCCGAGCGTGGACGCGGTCGAAAAAGAGTGAAAGATGCGCACCCTTGCGGAACGAGACGGGCACGAGGAGTAGCAGTGGGGTTCGAAGCGGGGAAAGGCGCCGGAGACGGCTCATTGGCCGCAAAATGGCGCGCACGCCGCGCGCACTCCGGCAAGGTTTTGGGCGCCCAAGCTCGACTCGGCATAGACCGGCGCAAAGCCGGCCGCGAGCAACCGTGCCACCCCGCTTCGACAGTGAGAGTCAGCCGCGCGCAACGGCGACGCTGACTCTCACTCACCGGACCGCGACGCCGAAGGCTGGGCCGCTCGCGACGTGTCGCGTGACCATCACCCAAGAAAACCGAGGCTAGGGTTGGAAGGTGTACGTACGGCGCAACTTCAGCGTCGGGAGGTACAGATCGAGCTGATTGCCATTGTTGGCGATTTCGTAATTGATTTGGCCAGTGACGGTGCCGACGGCGCCGAACAGCGCGGGACCGGTGGTGCACAGCACCTTCTCTTCCGTGGGCGCGTTGCTCGTCGGGTTGTTCATGGTGATGCTCAGGTTGAAGGTGCTGGTATTTTCGATCCCCTCCAACGTGACCACCTGGCCCGCGACCGTTGTCTTGAGTGTGCCTTTCACGCTGCCGTTGGTGTGAGTTGCGGCGTTCGGGTAATACCGAACTTGGGTGAGGTACCAAGTGCCGGCTTTGATCGTGCCTTGGTTGAGGGTCGGTACGGCGTTGTTCGTGTCGGCCGACGTGACGGCAGCCGCTGCGTTGTTCGTGGTGTTGCACGCGGTTGCGCCACCCGCGCCACCCGCGCCACCGGCGCCACCCGCGCCACCCGCACCGGCACTGCCGCTCGATCCGCCCGCGCCACCTGCGCCTGCCGCGCCTGAAGCGCCGGCCGAGCCTGCACTACCCCCGTGGCCGCCGGCACCCGCCGCGCCCGAAGCTCCGCCGCTTCCCGCTGTCGCGCCTGCCGCGCCGCCGCTGCCGGCCGCTGCGCCTGCCGCGCCGCCGTTGCCCGCTGCCGCTCCGCCAGCACCGGCGCTTGCGCCGCCCGCGCCACCGCCGGTCGTTGCGCCTGCCGTGTTTCCAGCGCCGGCGGGGCTGCCCGAGCTGCCCGCACTAAAAGCGCCGCTGCTTCCCGCGTGCGCACCCGAAGCGCCCGCGCCCGGACTGCCCGCGGTTTCGTTGTTGGTGCCGTCCGAATTGCCGCAGCCGATCGCGGCCGCGCCCGCCACTACGCCAAGAACCAAGACATTGCGAATCATCGCACGCATCTCAACCTCCCGAATCGATGGTCACTCAACCCCGAGTGATTTGTCACTCGTACACTGTCTGCAATTCGGTTGCACGATCGATGTTCGAAAAGATGGTTGGCTCAATGGCAGAGCAGTATGAACGGGCTCAACGACGTTTTCGCGCCGGCTCTGCCTGGCGCGCTTGCCGGCAGGTACCAGTGACGTTGGGAGCAATGCGAGTCAGTGCCTTGAACCGTGGTGCCGCGGCCTTCCTGGGAGGGTTCCGTGACGCTCCTCCCCGGCTCCAATCAGACCTTCATTCGCAGTCGGCAAAATCGTCAACTGCCCGGCGTGTGACTGGAAACTGGAGTGAGAGCGCCCGCGGGGCGTTCGTCCAAAGGGATCGCCCAGCTCGCCCCTGTACATCCAGATTGTGCAGCATTTCGTGCTCGCGCGGCGCGTGTCACCCTCAGAGGTAGATCATCGATGAACGCACTCAACAGCCTGAGTTTTCTGATCGGGACGCTCGGTTTGCTCGTCGCTTGCGGGTACTCATGACCCAAGCACGGTGGCTGGCGCTGGTAACGCGCCGGGCAGCTCGAACGGCGGCAACGGCAGCGTCATCGTCGATCCGAACGGTGGCGGAGATCCGGGCAGCGGCGGCCCATTGCCCCCGACCGACGTCACGGTGGTGATCACGGCGGACAACGCATATGGCTTTGGCTACGGAACCAGCGCGCAACTGGTCAACTACTACGGCGGCGTGGAGAACATCAGCAGCGGCGACATCTTCGATTGCCCGATCGGCAAGGGGCCGGAGACGTACACCGTGCCAGCCGACAAAGCGAACGCCGGTGCGTTTTTGTACATCGTCGGCTACGCGGACAAGAGCACTACCCAAGGCGTGATCGCCAAGTTCTTTCGCGACGGCGCTCTGCCAGTGTTCACCGGCGCCGGCTCTTGGCAGGGTTGCGCCACGGGGATCGACTTCGACCCGGGCACCGGCGGACCCTCGCTCGACGTCATCAATCAGCAGATCGCCGCGTGCAACTCGGGCCAGATGGATCCGGCAACGACCAGCGTCGGCTGGGTCAGCAGCGCGGCGTCCGCCAATGGTCGCGTCGCTTTTGGTGAAGACAACAGCACCGATCGCGATCGGCCTGCGCCAGGCAACGAGTTCAAGATCGCCTGTGACATCGATCCTACGGCGCGTTGGATGTGGTACGACTGGGAACCGAATCGTACGACGGGCAGCCCCTTCATGTGGCCCGGCGGCAGTGGCAATCCGACGAAGGATTTCGTGATTTTCCGGCTCGCTGCCAGCGCGATTCCGGAGGGGCCGCCGAAGTAACGCGCTCACGCTCGGTGCGGGATTACCAGCCCACGCCCACGTGCAGCGTGAGCTCGGTCGGGTACAAGCGCTGCGCTCGCGAGCTCGTGTAAATCCCGGTCGAGGAGTCGTAGTCGCTGCGCGCGCTGAAGCCCACGGGCAACACGTTCTGTGCGACCCGCAGATCGAGGTACATGCGCGTGCTCGATTCACGGAAGAACATCAAGCCGCCCTGGGCGTACGGGGCAAGGTTCGTCACTTCGCTGGACATCAGCCGCGGCATCACGCCGAAGCCCAAGTAGGGCGAGGTAGAAGCGTGCACGACGTAGAAATTGGCGCCAATCTCGCCGTACACGCCGCCATAAGTGAGGTGGTTGCTATCGCTCGCGTTGGCCGGCAACACCAAACCCACGCCGAATTCGAGGAAGTGCTCGCCGCCCTCGACGCGCAGCGCAAAGCCAGCGTCCATCATCGGCGAGACGTCGTGGCCCCAACCGATGGGGTAAGTGAAGCCCGCTTTGAAGCCAGTCACCTTGTCCGACCAAGTGCGGTTCGGCCGCTTGGTCTCGGTCTTGGTCACGGTGTCGAGCGTCTGCGTCGCGCTCGTTGCTTGCTGCAGCGCGAGCGCTTTCGCGAGGCGCTCGCTCGTTGGCTCGACGTCGTCGAGACCCGTCGCAGTCATTTTTGCCGAGTGCAGCGGCGCGCCGCTGGCCGAATAGCGCGTAGCCGTGATCACGATCTTGGTGTCCAAGCGCACCGCCGTCGCGTACACGTATTCACTGGCACCGAGCTTCTTCGCGGCTTCCTGGACGCCGCCGGTTTGCTCGATGGCTTGCCGTGCTTCGGCGAGCGGGATCACCGCTTCCGATTGCGCCACTTGGTACGCCGAAGCCACTGTCTGACTGATCGCTTCTGCTTCGCCCGGCGCGAGGTTCGTGCCTTCCACGGGCGCGATCAACACGGCCGCGTAGGCCGGTGCAGACAACACGACTCCCAGTGCCCCCAAAGCCACGCTCATGATTTTCATGTACGGCCGCTACAGCAACGTCCGGGCCAACTGGGGCGTGCCTCCAGGAACGCGCTGAAACCCCGCGAATCATCGACAACCTCGCGCCGATGGCGACTGATGCGCTCGCTTCACTCACTACCCTCGCGAGCTCACACTGTGATCTTCGTGCCACAGTTGGCGTGGTCGACGAGGTGCGCCGGTGTCGGTACGTGCTCGCTGTTTTGTTTGGGCAAGCGGGCAAGGTGCGGCGCTCGCCGGCGCGTAGCCCAAACCAAACGAGGCCGACGAGCCGACGCGTCATCACCCCGCATCGCTCATGTTCGCCTCAGTATTTCTCGCGCGAACTTGGCGACAATGGCTAGCTCGAGCGCAAGCATTCGATAGACTCCGCGGCAGGAGGCGAGACCATGAAGAAGCAAGTGCCCAAGAATACGATTTGCCTTTGGTACGACGGCACGGCCGAAGAAGCCGCGCAGTTCTACGAAAAGGTTTTCCCGGACACGGCGATCAGCGCCACGCACCGCGCCCCTGCGGACTACCCGGCCGGCAAAGCGGGCAACGTGCTGACGGTCGAGTTCACCGTGCTCGGTGTGCCCTGCCTCGGCCTGAACGGTGGCCCTCAGTTCCCCCAGACCGAAGCGTTTTCCTTCCAAGTGGCGACCGAGAGTCAAGAAGAAACCGATCGCTATTGGAACGCGATCGTCGAGAACGGCGGTAAAGAGAGCGATTGCGGTTGGTGCAAGGATCGCTGGGGGATCTCTTGGCAGATCACGCCCATCGCCCTCACGCAGGCGATCACCGATCCGGATGAAGGCGTGCGCAAGCGCGCGTTCGAAGCGATGATGACGATGCAGAAAATCGACATCGCGAAAATCGAGGCGGCACGCCGAGGCTAGATCTCAGCGAGGGCCGTTACAGCGCGAGCTTGGAGTAAGGACACTTCAACTTCAGGCTCGCGCAGTCACTGGTTGCGGGGCCAGGAGAGCAATCGATAGAAAGCGGGCAGTCTGCGGGTTGAGCGCAGCCGCAGCCGCACTCGTTCTGGAACATTTGGGTTTGGTCGGGGCAGGCGGAGTCGGCGAGCCCGCACTGCTTGGGATCGGTGATCAGGTAATGCAGCGGCCCATCGATGCTCGGGTCGCATTGGCAAGCCTTCTGGGTGCAGCTGACCGTGCCAGAAGGATCGCAGCTACAGGTGTTGCAGCCGTCGAGCGAGAGAAAGCTATCTCCGGCGTAGTGACCCTTGCCTGCGTATTGGCAGGTGATGCAGGCCACCGCTGTCGACCAGAGCTGGCCAGACGCGCACCAACACTCGTTGCAATCGCACTTCCAGTGCACGCCGTTCGGATACGTGGTTCCGTTTGCGTGGCAGCTGCCTTCGCCGCCAGCACCCGGGCTCCCGCCGACACTGGACATGCCAGCGACGTTCAGGTTGCCAGCGACGTTCAGGTTACCAGCGACGTTCAGGTTGCCGGCTACGTTCAGGTTGCCGGCTACGTTCAGATTGCCGGCTACGTTCAACGTCCCCCCGACGTTCAGGTTGCCACCTGCGTTGAGGCTTCCGCCTGCGCCGGGAGCGCCGGCACCAGGAACCGTCTGCGGCGCGCCGGCGGCGCTGGGCGGGTTGCGCGCGCCCGCATGCCCAGGGCCCGCTCCGGCACTACCGTCGGCGCCCGGGCCGCTCTCCAAGCGGGCCGTGCCGCCGCACGCGAACGTACTCAACAGCAACGCGGCACTGAGAAACGTTTGCGACTTGGACATGGCACCTCCGGATGATCGAGCGATCAGACGGCTGGCACAGTTTGAGCCAGCTCGAGCGTCGAAAACCCTTGATTTAAAGGTGATCGAACGACACGAGGGTCGCCGTAGCAGAAATTGTGCCGCGTGCGCCCGCTCCTCGCACTGGTAGCAGCCACTTCGCTGAATGCATTTGCCGCTTTCTGGGCGGCTCTGACGCCTACAGCCCCAAGAGCAGCTGCTCGGGCGCGCCGGACGAGACGCCGTTGCTCGACGAGCCGTTGCCCGACGCGACGCTACTCGACGCAACGTTACTCGACGAGCTGGACGCAGAAACTTCCTTGTCGTCGCGCTTGAGCTGCTGGATCTCACCGTCGCGGCGACGCTTGTGCACGAACAGCGGCGGCGGCACGGGCTCTTTCTTGGCCACGCTTTCGGCGAGCAGGCCGCTGCGGCGACCGCGCGGCTTTTTCTCCGGCTTGTCGAGACTGGCGATCACGCGCTGCTCGAGGCGAAGCGCGCGCTCGGCGGCTTTCTGCTCCTCGCGCGCGCGGCGCTTTTCAGCCGCGCGCTCGATGCGCTCGAGCGCCTTCTGATTGCGCAGCGCCTTCTCGTCTTGAACCGACTTCTTGGCCATGACCTTTTCGGCCTTGGCTTGCCATTCTGCGACGGCGCGTTCGACTTGCTCGCGAGCGATGTCTTGCGCAATCAGAATGAGATCGTCGGAAAACGAATCGATGATGCTTCGAATATCACGCTTGGCCGAGGCCATGCTTGCCCTCTCGCACGAGAATGCGACACTCGTCAAGCCGAGTCGCAGCGCTGGTGAGGCCTTGCCTTCGACGAAAAGCCCGAGGAAATCCCGGGTAACGCTGAGGGCTCGGACGCTCTCGTTTGGGTCGTGCTAAGTTAGCACACTCTCTACGATGCCGGTTCAACTCGAGGCAGCGTCCAACGCATCTGTCACGACCGACGCGCGGGGCGCGACGGACGCGCCACACGGGACAGACGTGCCGGAGCGCGTCCGCGCGGCGCGGGCGCGCGTTGGAACGGTCCTCAAACAGAAATGGCACCTCGATCAACTCTTGGGTGTAGGGGGCATGGCGGCGGTGTACGCGGCAACACACCGCAACAAAAAGCGCGTCGCGATCAAAATGCTCCATGCCGAGCTATCGCTCGATGAGGCAATTCGAAAGCGTTTTAGGCGCGAAGGCTACATAGCGAATTCCGTCGGGCAACGGGGCGCGGTCGCGGTCGACTACGACGACGTTTCCGACGAGGGACTCGCATTCCTAGTCATGGAATTGCTGGATGGCGAGACCATTGAGCAACGCTGGCTCAGAAAAGGTCGCGTCCTTTCGCCTCACGAGGCGCTATCCGTGGTCGACCAGCTGCTAGAGACTCTGGCTTTCGCGCACGCCGCTGGAATCGTGCACCGCGATCTGAAGCCCGAGAATATGTTTTTGACCCGTGACGGTATCGTCAAAGTCCTCGACTTCGGCATTGCCCGGGTACGCGAGCTCAGCACCCCGCAGACTACCCTCGCGGGTAGTGCCATCGGAACACCGGCGTTCATGTCGCCGGAGCAGGCCCGTGGCCGCTGGCAGGATGTGGATGGCCGCTCGGATTTGTGGTCCGTCGGTGCAACCTTGTACACGCTGTTGAGTGGGAAATTCGTGCATTCCGGCGACTCGGCTCACGAAACGCTGGCGCTCGCCGCAACCCGCCCCGCCCGCTCTTTGGCTGAGCGGCGCCCGGATCTGCACCCGGGTTTGATTCAATTGGTCGATAAGGCTCTTTCCTATGACAAGTCCGCGCGCTTCGCGGAAGCGGCGAGCATGCAGCACGCCTTGCGCGTCGTCTTCGGGGAGATGGAGGGCGGAGCCTCGCGGTTGTCCGTTCCAGATCTGCAATCCATTCCTGCCTCACGCGCGATAACGTTGCGGAACCTCACTGCGCCGCCGCACCTGCGCATGTCCGGGCAGCCGACCGTCGCGGCGACCCGAGTCTTCTCCTCACGCCGTCAGCAGGGGCTGCTCTTGGGGCTCGCGGCCGTCGCGGCGTTCTTGTTGGTCGCGCTCGCCTGGTTGCGCTCCCGGGACCAGGTGAGCGTGGTGGCAAGCCCGGCGTTGGCGACGCCCAACCCTTCGCCGTCGACGCCGCACGCAACAGGGGGCGCGCCGCCCCGAGCCGAGCCCGCCGAGCCCAAAGCGATCCGCGTCGACGACTTGCCGCGAGAGCCAATCAAGCCCAGCGCCCATCGGCGCTAATTTCCTTCAAGTGAGCGGGCGCCCGCGTCCCCGCCGCGCACCTTGCTGTTCCGCGACGTTCCTGGCGCGGGCACGCGAGAGAAGCGCTTACTTGCCCATGATGCCGGAGGCGGCGCGCTTGTCGATTTCGCCGAAGGCTTCGATGACCTTGCTGATCATCTCGAAGTTGCGCGAGGTGTTGACCAACGTGGTCATCCCGGTGACTGCGTTGGCGTTCGACATTTCGAGGGAAGCCGTTTCGAGCAGCGCGCCGGATTCGACGGGCTTGCCCGCTTCGGGGCGGGCCTTGAACAGCACTTGGCCGGCGCGCTCGAGCGCGCCCAAGTTGGAGAACGTGACCACGCCGAGCTTTGGGCCGGGGACGCCATCGGTGGTCAAGGTGCCTTCGCGATCCAGGCTGACATTGATCGAACGCGGGTCCACCTTCACCGGACGGTGATTGGCGCCGAGGACGGGGTAGCCGTCAGGCGTAGTCAGCGTGCCATTCAGGGCCATGCGAAAGCTGCCGGCGCGCGTGTAGCGCTCGCCTTCCGGGGTCGACACCATGAAGAAGCTTTTGTCGTCGGTGATGGCGACGTCGAGAGGCCGACCCGTTTGGATCATCTGGCCCGCGCGGAAGTCGGGCACGGTGGTTCGTGAAACGGCGTAGCGCAACGACTTGGTGCCGGTGTTGGCGTTGATCGACTTCACCAGCGTTTGACGGAACACCGCTTCCTCGGCGCGGAAGCCGGGCGTCGTCGCGTTGGCGATGTTCTGTGCCGCGCTGTCGAGCGCCGCGATCTGCCCGACCGCGCCTGAGGTTGCTGACCAGATGCCCGTACTCATTGCGTGCTGAGTAAGAGCAAGCGGCGGGCCAGCGGCCCGAACCGCGAGGTGAGCGCGCGGCGCTCCCGGAACGCGCGCCCCGACCCGAGTGGCGGGCGTTGCGTGCCCGTTTCGTTGACGAGAAGACTGTCGGCAATTTGACGGTTTGCGGAGCCACCCACACCTTGGGCTAATTAGAGAGGGTTGCAGGCGGCCCCAGTTTCGCTAAAGACTAATGGAACATGCGCGCGCCCGTTGCGGGTCCACTGACCGTGGATCCAGCTGACATCAAGGTTCAGGCCAAGCACCTGAACGAGCTCGATAAGATCCATGAGCTGCTCCGCGCCCTCAATGATCCGTACGCCTCCAAGAACATCGGCAACTTGGTGGGCAAGATTCAGATCCTCGCCGCGCGCTGCATCCATCGGGCCGCGTCGCGCTCGAGCAAGATCGAGATCAACTCGCTAGATCACGCAATCAACCTGATCGGCAATCGTGGTCTGGAGTCCGAGCTGTTCGATTTGCTCGAGGATCTGACCCTGTTGAAGTCCAAGCTGGATAACGGCTGAGAGCCTCCTCGGGCGGCCTACTGGGATAGGCTCTCGGCTATCCAATTTCCCGCTCTTCGCGCTGCTCTGGGTTGGCCCAAAACTTGCGGAGGCAGGGCCTCGAGTGGCTTCCGCGATTCAAAACATCAGCCTCGGTCTGCCGCAGACGCAGGAAGCCGAAGCGCGCCCGCAAGCCGCTCCCGCGTTCGAAGTGCTGCTCGCTTCGCGCGCGCAAGCGGTGTCCAGGGCGAGCGCCGCACCGGCGATCGTGCCGCCGGTGCGCACGCGCCTGGACGGCACTCAGGCCTCTGACGCCCTGCGCGCCGCCTGGACGCACGTGACGGGTCAGCCGCCCAGCGAGCACACCGTTGCGATTTTGACGGCCCAGTGGGCGCACGAGACTGGCAATGGCGGCTCGATGTACAACTACAATTTCGGCGGCATCAAGGGCATGGGGCCGAGCGGCTTGTCCGTGTCGCAGCGCACCAAAGAGGGCTTTGGTGCCACCGAACACACGATTACCGATCGCTTCCGCGCCTACCGAACCGCTGAAGAAGGCGCGACTGACTACGTCAAACTGCTCACGCAGCGCTTCCCCGAAGCCGTGCAAAGCGCGCAAGCCGGCGATCCGGCGGGCTTCGTTGCGGGCCTGAAACAGCGCGGTTATTTCACCGGCGACGCGAACGCCTATACCCGTTCCGTGAGCTCGCTCACTGCGCAAGCCATGAACAACGGCTATGGCGCCGTCGGCTCGCACTTGGGCGAGCTAGGCGCGCCAGCGGAGCTGAACCTACACGCGACCCCGCTCGCCACTCAGCGCTATGAAGACTACGTTGCTGGTCCCCAGCTCAGCAGTCCCTTGATCGACGCACTGCGCATCGGCGACGAGATCAGCCGCGCCGCGCTACGCATCGTCGGCCAAAGCACGGACAGGAAAGACTCATGAATCGCTTCGTGAAGCCCTTCGTTGCAGCGGATGGCGCGGTCGGCAGCGCCCCGACTGACGGCAACTACAACTATCTGGACGTGCGCTACAGCGAGAGCGCGCGGCCCTACACCGAGTACCCGGGCTTACTGACCGAGTACCTGACGACCGAGTATTTGGTCGGCTATCGCGGCTCGAAACTTCTGGACTTGGGCTCTGGGCGCGGCGAATTCCTGCATGGCTTCGCGCGTCAAGGCTTTGACGCGACGGGCATCGATCGCTCGCGGCCGAGCGCACCGCGCTTCACGGAGCCCGTGATCGAAGCCGACTACGAACGCGCTGGCCTACCGTTCAAGGACGGTGAGTTCTCGGTGATGTTCTCGAAATCGGTGTTCGAGCACATCACCGACATCAGCTCACTGCTGCGCGAGTGCCACCGCGTGCTGTCTCCGAGCGGTCGGATGATTGCGTTGGTGCCAGATTGGACCGCACAGTGGCGTCACTTTTATGACGACTGGACTCACGTGCGCCCGTTCACGTTGAGCGGTCTACGTGAGTGCATTGCGTGTCACGGTTTTGACGTGAAACAGGCGTTGCGTTTTCGTCAGCTGCCCGTGCTTTGGTCGCACCCGTACTTGAAACCGCTGGCAGATGCTGCCGCTTTGTTACCAACGCCCTTTAAAAAGTCCAAGTTCGTCCGCTTTTCCAAGGAGTGGATGTTGCTCGTGGTCGCGGACAAGCGCGAGTGAGCAGCAACCGCGCGTCCGTCGCGCCGCGATCGGACGCGAGCGCGCGAAACAAATGGCGCGACCTTTGCAGTGCCCGTCTCAACCGGAGAACAAGATGGTCCAAGTCAAGATCGGTGACAAGTTCGTGGGTGACGGCAGCCCCTGCTACATCGTCGGGGAAATCGGCATCAATCACAACGGCGATCTCGGTATCGCGCGCCGCTTGATCGACGTCGCGAGCGTCGCGGAAGCAGACGCCGTCAAGTTCCAGAAGCGCACGGTGGAAGTGGTGTACAGCGCCGAGGAGCTCGCCAAACCGCGCGAGAATCCGTTCGGTGCCACCAACGGTCACCTGAAGCGCGGCCTCGAATTCGGGCAAGACGCTTATCAGCACATCGACCGCTACTGCAAAGAGAAGAACGTGGCCTGGTTTGCGTCCTGCTGGGACGAAGCCTCGGTCGACTTCATGGAGCAGTTCAATCCACCGGCGTACAAGATCGCGTCGGCCAGCTTGACCGACGACAACTTGCTCCGCCATCACCGCGCCACCAAGCGGCCGATGATCGTCTCTGTCGGCATGAGCACCTTGGCTCAGGTCGATCACGCCGTCGAAGTGCTGGGCACCAAGGATCTGATCCTGCTCCACACGACCAGCGCTTATCCGGCGAAAATACCGGACCTGAACCTGCGTATGATTCCCGTGCTGCGCGAGCGCTACGGCGTGCCCGTCGGTTACTCGGGGCACGAAGTGGGCCTTGCCACGAGCTACGCGGCCGTCGCCCTGGGCGCTGCCATGGTCGAGCGGCACATCACGCTCGACCGCGCAATGTGGGGCTCGGATCAAGCGGCCAGCGTCGAGCCGCAAGGCTTGATGAAGCTCGTGCGCGACACGCGCACCATCGAATCGGCGCTCGGCGACGGCGTGAAGAAGGTCACCGACGACGAGATCCCGATCATGAAGAAGCTGCGCCGGGTCGGCTGATCCCTCTCGAGAAACTCATGCATGAACGCTCGAGCCCGCCCGCCCGCCTAGTTTGGTGTTTTGGCGAGGCTTGGGCGAGGACCGGATCGGAGCGTACTTCTGTGCGCCCTGCAGGAGTCGCGCACGCCCAGCGGACCCGCAGCCAAAAACCAAGCAAACCCAAAATCGGCGGGCGTGGCTACCAGTCAGAAATCTGCTGCGGGATGACCCATGAGTGAACATCGAGTCGGCGTGATGCAGGGGCGGCTCTCGCCGCGTCCCGAGCATCGTTTGCAAGCCTTCCCGCACCAGCATTGGCCCGAAGAGCTGGCCTCGGCCAAGCGCCTCGGCTTCGACTACATCGAGTGGATTTACGAGGCTGAGCGGGCCGAGGAAAATCCCATCGCGAGCCGCGCTGGGCGCGCCGCCATTCGGGCCTGCATGGCCGAAAGCGGCCTGCCCGTAGGTAGCGTGTGCGGCGACTACTTCATGATCCACCGCCTGTCGGGCGGCTCCGAACGAGCCCGACGCGAGAACGCGGCGGCGCTGTCCGAGCTCGTGCGCTGGACTCGAGAGCTCGGCGCGACGCGCATTCTGTTGCCGCTTTTGGAGACCTCGGCGGTCGACACGCCGGAGCTCAAGCAGCAAGTGACCGAGAGCATTCGTCTCGTCACTCCAGCGCTCGAAGCGTACGACATCGTGCTCGGGCTCGAGATGGAGATCCCGGGGACGGAGTACGCCGCGTTGATCCGCGGCATTGGCCACGACCACGTGCGTGCCTACTATGACTGCGGCAATTCGACGGCGCAAGGCTTCGACGTCGAGACCGACATCGTGCCGGTCTTGCCGCTGCTCGAGGCCGTGCACTTGAAGGACCGCGTGTCGTTCGGCACGAGCCGTCCCTTTGGGCAAGGCAACACCAACTTCGCGGGCTTGTTCGCCGTGCTCGCTCGCGCGGGCTACACGGGTGATTTTCTCACCCAGCACTATTTCGACGCAGAGCCCGAGGCCTCGGCGGCGCACTCGCTGGCCTTCGTTCGCGGCCAATTGCAGGGGCGAAAGGCCGCCTAGTGCAATCGCTGCAGCTCAGCGCGCCACAAGGGAGCCCGGACGAGACCCGGCGCGCGATCCGTCGCTGCTTGTTCGTGGGTTTGGGCGGGATCGGCCAGCGGCACTTGCGCAACCTGCGCGCGCTCCTGGGTGACGCCGTACAGGTCGTGGCGCATCGCGTGCGTCGCGAACGCCAAACCTTGGACGATACCTTGCAAGTCGTGCCGGGCGTCGATCTCGAACGGCAGTACGGCGTGGAAGTGTGCTCGGATCTCGACGCCGCGCTCGCTAGCGAGCCCGACATCGCGTTCATCACCAATCCGAGCAGCATGCATGTCTCTGCGGCGCTGCGAGCGGCGCGCCAGGGTTGTCACTTGTTCATCGAAAAACCCCTGTCGCACTCGCTCGAGCAGGTGAGCACGCTGGCCAAGATCTGTGACGAGCAGCGGCTCGTGACCTGCGTGGCCTATCAGCTCCGCTATCACCCGGGGTTCGTTCGCTTGCGCGAGCTGCTCGCGGCGGGCGTGCTGGGGCGCTTGCTCTCGGTGCGGGCCGAGGTAGGGGAGTACCTGCCCGGCTTTCATCCGTACGAGGACTACCGGCGGATGTATGCTTCGCAGAGCGCGCTCGGCGGGGGCGTCACGCTCTCGCAAATCCACGAAATCGACTATTTGTGCGCGCTATTCGGCACGCCGCGGCGCGTGTTCTCGATGGGCGGCCACGTCTCTTCGCTGGAGGTCGACGTCGATGACGTGGCGCTGTCGTTGCTCGAGTTTCCACGCGCGGACGGCGGTTCGTTGTTCGTCGAGCTGCATCAAGATTTCTGGCAGCGCCCGGCGCAACGCAGCTGCACGGTCGTGGGCGAACGGGGCAAGCTCGTGTGGAGCTTGAGCGGGCGCTTCTTGGAGCACTGCGACGAAACGGGTCGCGTGCTCGAGCGTCAGGATTACGCGCAGTTCCCGCGCAACCAAGCGTTCATGGACGAGCTTGCGAACTTCCTCGGCTGCGTGATCCGCGGTGAGCCGTGCAGCCCGTCCCTACGCGATGGGGCATTGAGCTTGGAAGTGGCGCTGGCGCAGCTCAGCTCGCAGCGTGAAGGGACGCAAGTGAAGATCGAAGGGCGTTTGCCATGAGCAAAGCAGAAGTACTGGCGCTGATCCCCGCGCGCGGCGGCTCGAAGTCCGTGCCGCGCAAGAACCTGTTGCCCATCGCCGGCAAGCCGATGATCGCCTACTCGATCGGCCACGCCCTGGATTGTTCGTCGATCACGCGCACCATCGTCTCTACGGACGACGACGAGATCGCCGAAGTCTCGCGCCGCTTTGGCGCCGAAGTTCCGTTTCGACGCCCCGCCGAGGCTGCCACGGACACGGCCACCGATCTGCAGGTGTTCCGCCACGCGCTGCTGTTCCTGCAAGAGCGGGGCTACACGCCGGATCTGGTCGTGCATCTGCGCCCGACCGGGCCGGTGCGCGACGTGGCGCTGATCGAGCACGCGATACAGATGATGTTGAAGCATCCCGAAGCAGACAGCCTGCGTGCAGTCGGCCTTGCCGAGCAGACGCCGTTCAAGATGTGGACCATCGAGGGCTCGTACTTGCGCCAAGCCTTGCCGCTGCCCGGCTTTCCCGAATCGCATTCGATGCCCCGTCAAAAGCTGCCCGCCGTGTACTGGCAAAACGGCTACGTCGACATCGTGCGTCCGCGCACCATCATCGAGCTGGACTCGATGGTCGGGCAGACCGTGCTGCCCTTCGTGGTCGAAGGCAAAATCCACGAGCTCGATTATCCGGAGCAGATCCCGGCCTTGGCCGCGGCGGTCGAACGCTGGCAGCGCGGCGATCCGGATCCGGAAGAGGAAAGGCATCGTCACCCCGTATGAGCGCTCCGCCTCGCTCCGAGCGACAGAAGCTAGCCGCGTTCGACCTGTCCGGGCGCGTGATCGTGATCACCGGCGGGTCGGGTTTGCTCGGTGTGGAGCACGCCAAAGGAATTGCGGACGCAGGGGGCACGCCAGTGATCGCCGATCTGCGCGTCGAGGCCGCGCGCGACTGCGCGGCGAGCATCGCGAGCGAGTACGGCGTGCCAGCGAGCGCGGTCGAGCTGGACGTGACGTCCAGTGAGTCTTGCCGAGCCGCGCTGCGAACTGTGCTCGCGGATCACGGGCGGCTCGACGGGTTGATCAACAACGCGGCGCACAATCCGAAGGTGGAGGGGAAGGGCCTGAACGCTTCGCGCTTCGAGAACTTCTCGCTCGAGGATTGGTCGCGCGATCTGGCGGTGGGGCTGACTGGCGCGTTCTTGGTGAGTCAGGTGCTCGGTGCCCACATGGCCGCACACGGTGGAGGCGTGATCGTGAATATTGCTTCGGATTTGGGCGTGATCGCACCAGATCAGCGAATTTATCGGCGCCCCGGGCTCGCAGAATCGGAACAACCGGTTAAACCCGTAACGTATTCGGTCGTTAAAGGAGGATTGGTGATGTTCACCAAGTACCTCGCGACCTATTGGGCTGAGCAGAACGTGCGCGTCAACGCGCTCGTGCCCGGAGGGGTGTACGCGGGCCAGCCCGATGATTTCGTGGCGCGGCTCACGAACTTGATCCCGATGGGTCGCATGGCCAAGCGCGACGAATACCGCGCAGCCCTAGTTTTCCTGTGTTCGGACGCATCGTCGTACATGACGGGTTCGAATCTGATCGTGGATGGAGGCCGAACATGTTGGTGAGCTCAATCGAACTCTTGGCGCTCGACATCGACGGCGTGATTACCGACGGCAAGGTCACGGTCGGCGCGCACGGTGAGGAAACCAAAGGCATCGCCTTCCGCGACCTGGACGCCCTCGCCAAGGCGCGGCGTGAGGGCCTGAAGCTCGCGCTGGTGACCGGCGAAACTGGCGCGTTGCAGGCCGCCATTGCCGAACGCTTGAACGCCGATCTCGTGCTCTCTGGCGCGAAGGACAAGGTTATCGCGCTGCGCACGCTCTCGAAAGAGATGGGCGTGGAGCTTGCGCAGATTTGCTTCGTGGGCGATGCCGATCGCGATGCGCTCGCGTTCTCGATGGTGGGCCTCGCCTTGTGTCCGTCGGATGCGTCGCCAGCGGCGCGCGGTAAAGCGCATCGTGTGCTCGAGGCCCGCGGCGGGGAGGGTGCGGTCGCTGAGGCCGTGGAGCTCGTGCTCGCGGGTCGCGCGATGCAAGCGCGCATGCCGGAGCACGAACGCGCTTTGAAGCGCATCGTGGAAGACAGCATTCGCGCACACGAGAAACTGCTCAATGAGTCGCTCACTGGTCTGGCGGAGATCGCCGAAGTGCTCGCCAATGCGCTCCGCACCGGGCACAAGATCCTGTTCTGCGGCAACGGCGGCAGCGCCGCGGACGCGCAGCACGTCGCAGCCGAGCTCGTCGGTCGATTTGCGATCGAACGTGACCCATATCCGGCGCTGGCCCTCACTACAGATACATCGATCCTGACCGCCGTCGGCAATGACTGGGACTTCAAGGACGTGTTCGCCCGCCAGGTGCGCGCCCACGCTCGTACGGGCGACGTCGTGGTTGGCATCAGCACCAGCGGTCGCTCGCCGAACGTGGTGCGTGCGCTGGAAGCCGCGCGCGAAAAAGGCGCGTTGGGCATCTCATTCACCGGCCGTAACGGTGGTCCGATCGCCAAAGCCGCCAAGCTCAGCTTCAAAGCCCCCGAAGTCTCCACGCCGCGCGTCCAAGAGCTGCACATCCTGGCCTGGCACGGCATCTGCGAAATCGTGGAAGCCATGCTCGTCGCCGAACGCGCCCCCGGCCTCGCCGAAACCGGCAGCTGAATTCGAACCAGCCCGGCCGTGTTTCGTCGCACCGCGGCGATGAGCGAGCGAGAGGGATTGATGGGAAGGCGGGAAGTTCTGGGTTGGTCCGCGCGGGCTAAGCGAGGCGGGTGAGCCAAACCATTCGGCGTCAGCGGGCTTCGATGGCTTCGACGAGCTCGGTGACGGCGGCGTGATCGGGGGCGATGGCGGCTGCGTAGCGGGCCTCGACGCTGGCGTCGTTTTTGCGGCCGTCGGCGAGGAGCAGCCAGCCGAGCGTGACGTGGAACTCGACGCCGAGCGTGGAATCGTAGCCGCGGAGGCGCTCGAATACTTGGATCGCGAAGGCGAAGTTTTGGCGTCCCGCGGAGACGCGAGCCAGCCCCGTTGCCACTTCGAGATCGTCCGGGGCGAGGTTTGCGGCGATGCGCCAAGCGTTGAACGCATCGGGGTGGGAGAGTTGCTCGGCTGCCAGCGCCATCAGGGCGTGGGCGGGCGCTTCCATCGGGTCGCGGTCGAGTGATTCGAGCGCGAGACGGAGCGAGTCATCGACCTCACCGGTGGCGAGCGCGACGCGGGACAAGCCGGCGAGGGCGCGGCCGTCTTCGGCGTCGAGCTCGTTGGCTTCGAAGTAGCAGCGCACGGCGGTGTCGCCGTCGTTGGCGGCAAATGCGGCGTCGGCCTCGCCCAGCAGCGCTTCGAGCCGGATGTCCACCCGCTCACTCTGCGCCGCGCGGGCGAACTCGGCGCGGGCCGCGCGCAATTGGCCGCGTTGAGCTTGATGCAGCGCTTCGGTCAAAGCGTCGAGCGCGGCATCACCCGCCCGGCGCGCGACGAGCGCGATGAAATTCGCGCCGGTGCGCGGCGCTTGCTCGACCTCGAACCCCGAGCGCAGGAGCAGGCGCGTGAGCGCGCGCTGTGAAAAGGCGCGGCAGGCGGGGGCGAGCAGGCGCTGTGAGCCGTAGGCTTTGGGCTCGGCCACGAACAGCTGTGAGCCGACGGGAAGGCAAGCGCGGAGCGCGCGCAAGGCCGCTTCGGGGCGCGCCAAATGACCGAGCACGTCGATCAAGAACGCGGCGTCGGCGCGATCCACCGAGGTGCCGTGGCACAGATCGGCTTGCAAGAACTCGGCGTTGGGCGCGTACTCGCGGCCGAACTCGAGCGCGCGGGCGTCACTGTCGATCGCGGTGACGTGCGGGGCGAGCTCGCACAAAACGCGGGTGCCCATGCTCGAGCCCGAACCGGCATCGAGCACGTGTTTGCCACTGAGCAGCGGCGCGAACGCCTGATAGAACGCGAGCGTGCTGGGAGCCGTGCTGCGCAAACCAGGGTACGCGCGCTCGCGGCCGCGGCGGACCGCGACGCGCTTGCCGGACGGGAAGCGGGCGATGGTCTCGGCCTCGCGCCGCCCAAACTCATAGCTCGGTTCGCGCGCCGCTTTGGGGCTCGAGGATTGGCGAGGCGCGCTGCCGATGGTCACGGACGTTGTCCCGCGGCGTGAGCCTCTTGAATGGCCTTGGGCACCGCGACCGTCCAGGCCTCACGCAGGGGCGTGAGCACGCGCGTGACTTCATCGATTGCACCGACGTCTGATTTGCGACTTGCCACTTGGATTCGGTCGATGCAAAAACCGTACAAGCCTTCCAGCTGACCACACAATTCGGGAGCGATGTCGTGGTCGAGCGCGATGGTCAGCTCGGACAGAATCGCATGACACTTCGAGAGCAGCTCGCGCGCACGCGGCATCTGCTTGTTCTCGATACAGGCTTTGGCCCCGTTCAAGAAGCGAAACAGGCCGTCGTACAGTGCGAGCAGCAATTCACCCGGGGTCGAGGTGCTATTGCGAACTTGCGTGTAGCGGGCGGCGGCGACTGACTCGAGCATCTAAAACGGTCCTTCTTCTTTATGCGCTGGAGAGCTTGGTCAGGTAGCTCATGTTGGAGTTATTGACCGTGACGCTGGTATCCATGGCCGAGAACTGCTTCTGAAGCAGTGTCTGGTAGCGATCCAGGCGATCTTGCTCGCGGTTGATGTTGTCGGTCAGGCTCGTGATTCGGCTCTGAATGTCAGCCTGATGAGTCACGAGCAGGCCAGTGCCGGTCTGGTTGTAGCTCTTGATGGCTTTGCTCAGCGAGCCCATGATGCCGGTCGTGCTCGTGCCGTCGCCGGCGAACAGCTTGGTGACCGCGTCCGGATCATTCGTCAGTGCGGATTTGAGCTTGGTTTGATCGAGGGCGAGCGTGCCGTCTTTCTGCAAGCTCAGCCCCACCGAGCCGAGCGAGTTGTACTTGCTGCTCCCGGACACGGTTTGCAACGTGGAGCTCAGCTTGTTGGTGATGCTGCGCAACGTGGAGTCCGAAGCCAGCTCGCTGTTGCCCGCTTTGGTCGAGCCTTTGCCGGCCGCCGCGTTGATCTTGCTCAGCACCGAGTTGTACGCGGTAACGACCGATTGAATCTTGGCGGCGAGCCCGGTGGAATCGCTGGCTACGCTGACGTCGACCGGGGCCGTCGTGGTCGCGGTGAGCGCCAGGGTGACGCCTTGGATCGCGCCCACGACCTGATTGGTCGAGCGCTGAACGTCGAAGCCGTCGATGTTGACGATCGAGTTTTGGGCTTTTTGTACGGTGTTCGCCGTCTTGTTCAGGCCCAGGTCCAAGCCGGACTGCGTGATGGTCAGGGCGTTGTCTTTGCCCGTGTCTTTGCCGACGAGCTGGAGCCGGTAGTTCGTGCCGTCGTAGAAGACGGAGGCGCTGAATCTGCCGCCCGCAGAGTTGATCTTGCCGGCGATCTGATCGAGCGTGTCCGTGCCGCCGATGTTGATGTCGACCGGTGAGCCGCTGCCGGACTGAATGCTGAGCGTGCCGCTCTGCCCGACGGCGGTGCTGGGCGAGCCGAAGGTGTCCGAGTACGTCCGCTGCGCCTTGGCCAGCTGTGTGACGTTCATCGTGTACGAGCCGGGCAGCGCCGCACCGGAGGTGCTGATCGCGATCGCGGAGTTACTGGACGTGCCCGCGTAGCTACCGACGCCGGAGACCGTAGTCAGCGCGTCCACCGCGCTTTGCAGGGTGCCGAGCGTGGTGCTGATGTCCGAGAGCGTAGACACGGCCGACTGGGTCGAGGTCTGTTTGCTCTTGAGCGCGTTGAGTCGGCCCGAGTCTGCGTTCACCAGGCCGGAGATCAGGCTCGTGGTATCGATGCCCGATCCGACGCCGCTGAGGCTGTTGGTGTCCGCCATGGTTCTTACCCAGAATGAACGGCCGGTTTCTGAGTTCCCTCAGCACTTTTTCGCAGGATTGTGGCTTCTTTACGCACAAAAGCAGGACAGGCCGCTGACCAACGGTCAGCGGCCTGAAACCTACATCTCAGCTTGAGTCTTAGCGACCGATCAAGCTCAGAGCGAGCTGCGGGATTTGGTTCGCTTGCGCGAGGACCGCAGTACCAGCCTGGGTGAGGACCTGGTTACGCGAGAGGTTCGCGGTTTCCGAGGCCACATCCACGTCACGGATGCGCGAGTTCGCGGCCGTGATGTTCAGCTGCATCGTCTGGATGTTGCTGGTCGCAAAGTCCATACGATTCATCGCCGTACCGAAGTTGGAACGTGCAGTTGACACGTTCTGGATCGCCGTGTCGATGGTCGCCAGGGCGTTGAGCGCCCCGGTGGCCGTGCTCACGTCCGTGGCAGCCGCAGCGATGGTCGTCAGCTTCACGCCGCCGAACGTCACCTTGATTTGATCGGACGCCGTGTTGTTCAGACCGACCTGGAAGGTGGTCGTGGCAGCAGTGGCGTTGATCAGTTGCTTGCCGTTGAACTTGGCAGAGCCCTGAATGCGGGTCACTTCAGCCTGAAGCGCCTTGAATTCAGTGGCGACGTAACCGCGGTCAGTGCTGCCGAGGTCGCCGTTGGACGATTGCATCGCCAGCTCGCGCATACGACCCATGATGTCATGGACGTCGCCGAGGGCACCTTCTGCCGTCTGCGCCATCGATTGCGCATCGGAAGCGTTCCGTTGCGCGACCGTGTACGAACGGATCTGAGACTTCATGGACTCGCTGATCGCGAGGCCTGCAGCGTCGTCTGCCGCGCTGTTGACGCGGTAGCCGCTCGACAAGCGTTGGAAGCTGCCGGCGAGCAACTTCTGGTTCTGGCCGAGGTTCTTTTGTGCGGAGAGTGCTGCGTAGTTGGTTTGGATATTGATAGCCATGGGAGTACTCCTTCTTGGAGGTCACGAACCAGAATTTCTGGCTCGTCGGGGCGTCATTGCCCTTCGACCAAACAAGAACGGAGTCCTGTCCCGAGGCTTGAGGAAAAATTGCGTGCCAGTCTCACGCTTTAGGCGGAGCTGTACCGCATCTGCCTACACGCATCCTTGCGGGTGCTGAGTACCTGAAACCCTTCGCGTGTGGGCGCAGCGCCAGCCCGCGAGATGCCCGATCGAAAGAGCTAACCCGGTCGGCGTGGCCCGACCGTCTCGCAGCCATCGCGAGCGGAAAGGCAGCACGCGCCCGGTCTTGCCGGCTCTCGTGCATGTGCCTTCACTTCCAGATCGCGATCTGGTCTCCCAAGACTTCCAGGGTCATTTTAGTTCCGGGCAACCGTCGCAATAGGTTTACCCTCTGGCGCCTTAGCCCTGGAGGAGCTTGAGCGCGAGCTGCGGCAACTGATTGGCCTGCGCAAGCACGGACACGCCGGCTTGGGCCAGCACTTGGTTCTTGCTCAGCACGGCCGTTTCCTCGGCCACGTCGACATCGCGAATGCGCGAGTTGGCGGCCGTGATGTTCAGGCGCATGGTCTGGATGGACGAGATGGTGACGTCCAGTCGGTTCAGGGTCGCGCCGTACTTCGCGCGGTTGTTCGAGATGTTCTCGATCGCGGTGTCGATCGTACCCAACGCGGCCAGTGCATTGCCGGCGGTGGCGCCGGCCAGGCTGCTGCCGGGGGCCAGAATCGCGGTCAGGTTCAACCCACCGAAGGTGAGGGTGATCTGATCGGAGGCGGTGTTGTCGAGGCCGATTTGAAAGGTGATGTTCGAAGCGGTAGCGGTCACGAGCTGCTTGCCATTGAACTTGGACGAGCCCTCGATGCGACCCATTTCCGCCTTCAGCGATTGGAACTCGGTATCGATGTAGCCGCGGTCGATGTCCGTCATGTCGCCGTTGGCCGATTGCATCGCTAGCTCGCGCATGCGGCCCAAGATGTCGTGCATGTCGCCGAGAGACGACTCCGCCGTTTGCGTCATCGAGATCGCGTCGCTCGCGTTGCGTTCGGCGACCGTGTACGAGCGGATCTGCGACTTCATGTGCTCGCTGATGGCCAGGCCGGCGGCGTCATCCGCGGCGCTGTTGATGCGAAAGCCGCTGGACAAGCGCTGGAAGCTCTTGTTCACGGCCATCTGTGTCGAGTTCAGCTTTCCTTGAGCATCCATCGCTTGGATGTTCGACTTGATATTGATCATGACGGGTTCCTTCTTCGGTTTGCGTGTTGTTTTCGGATCACGACGGGGTCATGTCCTAGAATCCGGGGTCAAGGGCGGGCTCGCCTGTCGAAAGCCCGCGCTCAGCTTGGCGAGCTCTGCGTGCAGCTCGGTCGCGCCTTCTTCGATCACTCGCGCAATGGCGAGCTCGAGCGAGACGGAGCGCCGCGCACTGTCTTGGTCGTCCTTGATCGCACCGAGGGCCTCGCTGTCCCCGACCACGCGGTCGATCTCGGCGTGCGACCAGGCGTCCACGAAGGGCATGCGCCGCACGGCCTCCTTGAGCGCCAGCTCGGCCATCTCCAGCTTCTGAAAACCCTTGCTAACCTTGCCGGCCTCGTTGCGGTCGAGGGCCGATAGGCTGGCCTCCCCGACGCGGCGAATGCGACGCGCGGCGTGGCGCACGTCTTTGGCAAGCCTGGCGTACTTGTCGCACCAGCCTGCGAGCTGTTCCCCGCTCAACGGAGGCTGAGCGCGCTCGGCGTCGCGGCGCAGAGATGCAGCCGTGATCTCACGCTCGGGCAGGGTGGCCAAGAGCTCGGCGAGCCCGAGCTCTTCGAAGCCGGCGATGCGCGCGCCGCCCTCGGTCGCGTTCACGAGCCGCGTCTCCGGGCGACTTTGGGCCAGAGTGACGCTCGCGCTCTCGCACCAGGCGCGCACCGCGCTGAAGCCGATGGTGCTCATCACCGTGCCTTCGCCGCCCCAGGCCACGACCTCGCGCAAGGGCTCGCGGTCGATCATCTTGTTTTCGCCCTGGTTATGGGTGGTCTTCAGCGTCTCGCACCAGTCGTGCTCGAGCGTTTGACCGTCCTTGCCCAGGCGCACCCGCGACTCCTGATAGGGCGTGCCCGGTGCGTAGGCTTTGCCGTCGGTGTATGCGAGGTCTTGGCCCACGAACACGATCGGCGAGCAGCCGAGCCGTTCGGCGAGCGCGAACGCCAAGGTCGAGACGCTGCCCGAGACCGAAAGCCCATTGTGCCCGAACAGATCCGTGAGTGGCACGTTCTGTTGCTGAATGCCCTCGAAGATGGGCAAGAGTGGGCCGCGGCCCGTGCGCAATGAGCGCGGATGCGCGGTCACGCTGATCGCTCGCGCGACGCGATCGATATAAGAGACGTTCTCGAACAGGTGCGAGACGTCGATCGATTCCATGCACGCTAAGACTTGCGGCTCGACTCCGTAGCTATCGAGGGCTCGGGCGCTGGAGTTGAGGGCGATGACGATGCCCTTCTTCGCGGCCTCGGCGAGGTGCTTTCCATTCTTGCCGAGCGACGGGCCGGCACCGACGATAAACGCCGGAACACCTCGATACTGCCGAGCGAGTGCCAAGAAGGTCGGGTGCTCACGAAGCAAGTCGATGTTCGCGAACACGTCCTGAATCCAGATTCGGGCGCGCAGTCGGTGTGTCGCGTCGTTGACACCGCCGCGCTGAACCAGCTGGGCCACCTCCTCGCGCAGCTGCGTCGCCTGCTCGGGGAATAGCTCGCGGTATCCGGGGGTATTGACGACGGTGACGCTTTGCTTGCCATTGGAGAGCCTCGGCCAGAGTTGGTTCAGTTCATGGAGCGAGCAAACGACGTGGACCTCGGACAGGTCGCTCGGGCCGCTCTCGAAATAGCTGCGTAAAATGCCGGGATCCGGCTCGAACACGACCAGGGGTGCCGTGCTGAACATGCGCAACCCGCGCACGGTGTGCCCCATCCCGACGCCGAACACGACGAAGGTCACGGGCCGGCCCGCACGCTGCACGACGTCATGCAGCGACTCGGGATCGAAGTCGGCACCCAAGGTCGTGTCCCGGACGCGCAGCACCGGCGTGCCGTCGTCGAGCAGGGCGAGCTCGGCGCTGCTCGCGGCGCTCCGAACCTCGGCGCGCGTCGCATCACTCAGCGCTGAGCGCGCGAGATTGTCGTCGAAGAAGTCCGCGCGGAGTTGTGCTGAATCGAAGGACATCTGAGGCTTGATGCGCTGAGCGCCGAAGCCCACAATCCACGATTCGTGCCAGCTGAATTTGATCGCTATTTCCCGACAAAATCGGGCATTTTGCCGCGCGCGGAGCCGAAAGGCTCGCCTACGCTCACCAACGCCGTTCGGCGGCTACTAGCAGCGTCGAGGGTTTGACGACGCACGCTGCCACTTCGTTGACGAAGCTCAGCGACCGACTGCGGTGGTCTGCGGCGCGCCCGCGACAGCGCTGGCAGGCGCTTCGACGGGGGCGACGACCGAGTCGTCGCTCGCCGCAGGAGTGGCGGCAGCTACGGGCGCGTCGAAGCTACTCTCGAGTGCTTCGCGATTGGCTTGCTCGACAGCGTCTTTCACTTCACCGCGTAGGATCGTGAGCGAGCTCGGAGCAACGATTCCGATCTTCACGCCGCTGCGCGCGATGTCGGTGACGACAATCTCGATATCCGGACCAAGGACGATGCGCTGGCCTTTGCGACGGGTAACGATGAGCATGGCTACCCCTCAGTGTGCACGCGGCGTGCCAGCTCTTGCACTCAAAAACGCGCGACGCGCTCAGAACTGCTTGAACGCCGCCAAATCCAAGATGGATTTGGCAACCGTCACCGACTGTTGCAGCGAGTTGTTGAGCTGAGTGAGCGTCGAATACGCCTTGGCAGGATCCGTATTGCCCACTTCGTCGATGCTCTTGCTGTTCGACAAATCGAGGTTACTGAGCACGGAGTCGCTCGCGTCCAGCTTGTTCAGCGTGATGCCGACGCTGGCTTGCGTGTTGGTGATCTGTGAGCGCGACTTGTCGAGCCCGTCGAGCGACGCCCCGATGGCGGCCGTGTCGTTCGTGCTGAGCGCGTTGTACAACGCGTCCAATGCGCCGAAGACGTCATTGCCGCCGGCGAGCGTGAAGGCCTTGGAGCCGCTGGCGTTGACCGCGGTGGGCGTCGAATTGCCGATGTCGATCACGTGCGCGTCGTCGTTGCCGCTGAACGCGCCGGTGGGGTCGAAGGGCTTGGTTTCGGTGGCGCTACCGCCAAACAAGTAACCGGTCGAGCCGCGAGTATTGGCTACACCGATCAGCTGATCTTTCAGGTCCTTGACCTGCAGCGCGAGCGTTGCTCGTTCGGTGGCGCCGAGCGTACCGTTGCCGCCTTGAATCGCGATCTCCTTGGCGCTGGCCATCAGATCGGACGCTTGCTGCAAAGAAGACTCAGCGAGCTCCGCGTCGCCTTTGACGGTGGCGATTGCGTTGCGCCGGGCACTGGTTTGACTCTGTGAAGCGGCCAGGCGCGCGAGCTGCGCGGCGGCTACCGGGTCGTCCGAGGGCAAGTTCACCCGCACGCCGGTCTGCGCTTCTTGCGCCGCTTTCGCTTGGCGCGCGCTGAGCTGCGAGAGGTTGTTCGTTACGCTGTCGTAACGCATTTGTTCGCTGACTCTCATCGGCCGACCGTGTTGAGCAGCGTTTGCATCAAGCTGTCGGCGACGCCGATCATCTTGCTCGCGGCTTGATACGCGTTTTGGTACTTGGTGAGGTTCACCATCTCCTCATCCAAGTTCACACCGCTTTCGGACTGATGCATGGCCGTGACTTGCTGCAAAATCGCACCCTGGGTGTCGACATCACGCTGGCTGCTGGCGCGGGTGCTGCCGATACTGCCGATCAGATCGCCGTAGGCTTGAGCGGCGGTCTTGGTGTTGCCGAACGTGATTTGAGTGTCGAAAATCTTGCTCAGGGCGACGGCGTTGTCGGAGCCGCCGGGCACGGAGAACACGTTGCTGGCCGCGGCGATCTTGTCGGGCTGATTGAAGACATCGACCGAGACGCGCAGGTCGCGCGCGGCGTTGGTGGAGCTCGTGCCGACGTCGAACAGATTGCGCCCCGTGCCGCCATCGGCGCCGACGCCTGCGGCGTGCTGAGTGTTGAGCGCGCTCGCGACGTCGAAAACTAGCGTGTTGAGCTTGCTCGAGACGTCGAACAGGTCGGTGTCGCGGGCTTCTTTGATGCCGTTGAGCTTGCCGCCAGTCAAAAACTGCGTGATCTCGGTGCCGCCGCCGCCAGATTGGTTGGCCAGGATCTTGAGCGAACCATCGGCGTGTAAGTCGAGGGAAAGCGAGCCTGCTTTGCCCGAGCCGTCGACGATGGTCGAGCCCGCGACTTGGACCACCGTGTTGCCCTGACCGTCGGTGAACGTGTGAGTGTTGATCAGCCCGGCCATGTTCAAGATCTGGGCGGTGCGCTGATCTTTCAAATCCGAGGCGTCGTCACCTTGCATGGTCGCCTGCGCGATCTGCATGTCGAGCTTCGCAATTTGCTGCGCTCGCTGGTTCACCTGGTCGATGGTGTCTTGGGCTTGCTGCTTCAAGTCGATCTGCGCTTGCGCCAGGGCATTGCCCGTGGAGTTGGCGCCGTCGGCAAAAGCAGATGCCGCCGCGAGCACGCTTTGGCGCGCGGTGGTGTCGTTCGGGTTCGCGGACAGCTTGGCGAACGAGGCCGCCAAATCATTCAGCGACGAGCCCAGGCCGGTGCCGGCTTGGTCGTTGAACAGGCCTTCCACCGAGGCCAAGATCTGATCGCGCTGAGTGGCCGCGGCAAACGTGCCAGTGGCTTGGAACTCACGCCGCTCGATGTAATCGTTCGTGACGCGCTGCAGGCCGGCCGCAACCACGCCGCCGCCGCTCTGCGTGCCCAGGTTCTGCGTTTGCAAAACCGCGACGCGCCGCACGTAGCCGGGCGTGCTCGCGTTCGAGATGTTCTGCCCCGTGACGTTGAGGGCGTAGCTCTGCGCGGTCAGCGCGTCTCGGGCAACGTTCAGGAGTTGAGTGAGACCGGCCATTTATCCCTTCCAATTCACGCGCACGCCATCTTGGATGGCGCTCGGGCGCTGTGAGCCGGAGCCGAATTGAATGGGCGGGGTGAAGCCCGCTTCGGTGAGCACGGTACGCACTGCGTCGCGGGCATGCATCGCCAAGAGCCGATTCTTCAAGGCCAAGCGCCGAATGCGCTCCAAGCTGCCGCGGTGCTCGGCGGCCGGCGGTTGCTCGGCAGCAAGAGCTTGCAGCCGCTCGCACAAGGCGAGCTTCTGCTCCGTGATGCCGTCGAGAGCAGCGCGGTCGAGGGTGGTGAGCACCACACACTCGGCCTCGTGCAGCGCCTCTAGCGCTGACAGCGTTTCGGTTAGCTCTTGATGTGTGACTGCCTCCACCGCAAACTCTCCAAACTGAATGAATCAGGAGAGCGGCTCGGGCTCGTCTCGGCCGATGATCGGCGCGCGACTCACCCGAGGGCGCTCAACAACTTCTGCGCAACTACCTTCGAATCGATGTGGAACGTGCCCGCGCTGATCTGACTCTTCACGTCTTCCACTTTGGCGTGATTGATGGGCTGGCTCGCGTTCGCCGCCAAATCCTTGGCTTGCGATGAGATGGACACCTGGACTGCCGAGGTGCTGGCGCCGCCTGAGGCGCTAGGTGCGGCGGGGCCAGCCTGCTCGGCCGGCTTTGCTGCGCCCACTTTGGATACTCCGCCTCGCTGATAGGCATCGAGGACGGGGTTGCCAGTGATTCCTTTCATGAACTCCTCCGGACGGAACTGCTGCGGGAGAGGAACTCCAACAAACAATTCTTGAAAAGAGGAACGGTATTCATCGGAAAGGCTTTAGGAGATTTCGAGACGGGCTGATAATCCCAGTTATTTCGGGGGCTTGAGTGCGGGGACCAAAGGGGCTGGAGCGGCTTTGGCGGAGGCAGCAGCGGCGCTGGGGCTCTTCAAGCCAGGGTGGGAGGCCATCATGCTCTTGGCAATGACGTCGGCCAGGCCGAGCCCGCCCCCCTTCGAAATCGAGTCCGACAGGGTGTCGACGATCATCGAGCCGTAGGTGCTTTGCCCGGCGGCAGCCTGGGTGCCCATGCCGGCGGCGGTGGTCTTCTCGACCGACTTCAGCATTTGGCGCACGAAGATGGACTCGAAGTCTTTGGCCGCCTTGAGCATGGCGGGATCGGGCGCCTCGGTCTTCGGGGCTGCGCCGACGCCTTGCGCGGAGGCCGAACCAATGGGGCCGATGGGATTGATCATTGAACGATGATCTCTGCACGAAGCGCGCCAGCACCCTTCAGTGCTTGCAAGATGCTCGCGAGCTCGCGTGGTGAGACGCCGAGCGTGGACAACGATTGAGCGACATCCGCCAGGGTGGCCGCGCCTTTCACGTACGTCAGGGCAGGGCCCTTCTCATTGGCTTCGACGTTGCTGTTTTGCGTAGCGGCGGTCTGGCCAGCGGCGAATGCGTTCGGTTGCACGACTTGCTGAGTCTCTTGAATCGAGATGGTGATGCCGCCCTGGGCAATGGCGACGGGCGACAGGTGCACGTCGCCGCCGGCGACGATGGTGCCAGTGCGTTCGTTGATCACCACGCGCGCCGAGGTCACCGGATCCACATCGATGTCACCCAGCTTGGACAACAGCTCGACGGGCTTGTCCTTGAGCTCACCGGGCGCTTTCACTTCGACCGAGCCGCCATCGAGCGCTTTGGCGCTGCCGTCGCCGAAGGTCTTGTTCAGGGCTTCGACGACCTTTTGAGCCGTGCCGAAATCCGGGCTGCGCAAAGCGAGCGTGACCGTATTTTTCACGGAATAAGTGGTTTTGATCTCGCGTTCGACCAAGGCGCCCGTCGGAACGCGACCGGTCGTGGTCACGTTCTCCTGCACCGAGCTACCGGATAGGCCGCCCGCCGAGAAGCCACCCACCACGAGCGCGCCCTGGCCGACTGCATACGTTTTGCGGTCCGCGCCGCGGAGCGGAGTTTGGACGAGCACGCCGCCGCGCAGCGATTTGGCGTTGCCCATGGAGGACACCGTGATGTCGAGCCGAGACCCTTCGCGCACGAAGGCGGGGATTGTGGCGGTGACCACGACTGCGGCCACGTTGCGCAAACGGGCTTGCTTGGCGTCGATCTGAATCCCGAGCCGGCGCATCAAGGCACGTAGGGACTGCTGCGCGAAAGGCACGGTGATGTCATCGCCCGTGCCGTTGAGGCCGGTGACGACGCCATAGCCGACCAGCTGGTTGTCGCGAGCGCCGACCACGTCGGTCAGGTCGCGTAGCTTGTCGGCGCGGGCGGCGCAGCTGCACAGCAGCACGGTGAGCACGACCACGCACTCCAAGAGCAGTCGATTGAGCGCCCTTCTTGGGCGTTCTCGTGGCATTGGGTGCGGCATCAGAATGGGTTCACGAAGTCGAGGATTTTGGTCAGCCAACCGCGCTCGACCTGATCGTTGATGTCGCCGCGCCCCGTGAACTCCACTCGGGCGTCGGAGATCAAGGACGAGTCGATCGAGTTGTCCTGCTCGATGTCGGCCGGGCGAATCACGCCCGAGACGTACAGGTGGTACTCCTCGTGGTTGATCATCACCACTTTGGTGCCTTCCACGAATAGGTCGCCGTTGGGCAAGAGCTGCTTCACGCGTACGCCGATCATGGCCTTCAGGGTGCCGGCGCGCTGCGTCTTGCCTTCACCGTCGAAGTCGAAGCTCGACGCCATCTTGAGCAACTCGCTCGGATCGATGTTCGGGTAGGCCTTCTTCATCGCGGGCATCAGGCCCAAGAGCGAATCGATCCCGGCTGAGCGCGAAGTGTCTTTCTTGAGGTTCGTGGTCGCGCCGCCTTCGGCCGTGGCATTCTCGTTGATTTTCACCATGGCGATGTCGCCGACGCGCAGGGCGCGGGTGTCTTCCAAATAGCCAGGCTGAGCTTCGCTGTACAAGGAGCCCGTGGTCGGCTTGGCATCGGCGCGCGTGGCGGCGTACTCACCGGGCGTATATTTCCGATCCCGAGCCGTGAACGGCTGAATGTGATTGGGGCCGCACGCGGGCAGCGCCGAGAGCGCTGCGAGCGCGATCAGAAACGACGAGCCGAACGACGGAACACGCATCATTCGACCACCAATGCAGAGTCCGGGCCGACGAGCCGTGCCCGCAAAACTCGCTGCGTGCTGGAGACTCGGAACGACCCGAGCGCGCCGAGCTCGATATCTGACAGTGCCGTCGCCAAGGCGCTGACGCGGGCAGGACCATGCTCGATGATCAAGTTGATGCGCGCCCCTTTGGCCGCCGCGGGCCGCGTCGCCGCTTCGGTCACGAGCACCACGACCGTCACGGGCACGCGCACGACGGTCACGTCGTCTTGAGTCAGATCGACGATGGCGGTGAGCGTGAGCTCGCCTTCGCGCTTGGGGAACTTCGGATAATGGGCGTCCCCGATTTTTACGCGCGGCGAGGTGACCAGAGCGCGGTTCAGCTTGCTGCTCTTGAACTTCAAACCGAGCGGCAGCGCCGCGAGCAGCTTGGGCGTCAGCGCGTCGCGTAGCTCGTCGGCCGACCAGCGTTTGGCGGCGCTCTTGACGCGTAGCGAGCTGGGCATGCGCAGGCTTTTCGCGTCGTCGCCCGCGGCGTGCAATTGGTCCTCGACCTCCCCGCGCGACAGCAGGCGCGAGTTGCCGGGTGGAGGCGCGGGGCCGAGGTCTAGGCTCGCGAGCTCGCCGTCGTCGTAGCCATCGCTGATATCGGCCAGGCGGATGCGCGCCGAGTCGATCGTGCGCTCGAGCTCCGCGCTGGCCGTGAGTGACACGCTGCTCGCGAGCAGGAACCCGAGCGCAGCGAGCTTTGCGACTGAGCTCATCGGCGTGCTCATCAACCGCGCATCTGCGTGGCCGCGCGCAGCATGTCGTCGGCGGTGGAGATGACCTTGGAGTTGATCTCGTACGAGCGCTGGGCGCTGATCATGCCGACCATCTCTTCGACGATGTCGACGTTGGACTGCTCGAGCGAGCCTTGCATCAGCGTGCCGCGGCCTTCCGTGCCGGGCTCGCCGATTTGCGGCTCACCGCTGGCCAGCGTGGGCATGAACAGGTTGTGACCCACCGCGCGCAGGCCGTTGTCGTTGATGAAGCTGTTCAACGTCAGGCTGCCGATTTCGGTCGGGTTGGTTTCGCCGGGCATTTGCACGGTGACCTGGCCGTTCGAGCCGATGGTGATGTTGGTCGCGCCTTGCGGCACCGTGAGCGACGGTTCGATCGGCAAACCGTCGTGGTTCACGATGCGGCCGGTGCCGTCGAGCTTGAGCTCGCCGTTGCGGGTGTAGGCCAGGGTGCCGTCGTTTTGTTGCACGGCGAGGAAGCCGTTGCCTTCGATGGCGACGTCCAACTGATTGTTGGTTTGGCTCAGCGTGCCTTCACCGAACTGGCGCGAGGTGGCGACGACGCGCACGCCGGTACCGAGCTGCAGCCCGGTCGGGTTCATGGTGGTTTGGCCGGTGGGGGCGCCGGCTTGGCGCACCGTTTGGTAGAGCAGGTCTTCGAAGTCGACGCGCTGCTTCTTGTAGCCAACGGTGTTGCTGTTCGCGATGTTGTTGGAGATCGCCTCGAGGTGCGTCTCTTGAGCCGCCATGCCGGTGGCGGCGATATTGAGCGATCGGAACATGGAACCTCCGAGCGCTGATTAAGCAACAGCGATGCCAAGCCCCGTGTCGCGATGAAGAGCCGTAAATCAAGCCCAATACGCGAGCGCGGCCGTCCCTCGGGTCGCGCGGCGGCAAACGTCTGTCGGTCGGCGTCAGCGGTTTGGCGTGGCTAGGTGCCGCCGCCGCCCGCCGTGCTCGCGCCGTCGCCGCCCGCCGTTGCCGAGCCATCCCCGCCGGTGCCGTTACCGCCGGCCGTGCCCGCGTCGGGCTCTTCACTCGTGCCGCCCGCAAGGCCGCCGTCTCCATTGGCGACCGCGCGCACGCATTGCCCGCTCTTACAGCTCGAGCCCGATGGACAATCGGTCTGCCGGTAACACACGGCTCCGCTCGAGCAGTTGGCCAAGAACAATGAAGCGCTAGCCACGATCACGGCCAACAGACCGTGAAGTAACAGCGACGAGGTGAGTCGCACTCTGCTCATGATCAAAGCCCCAGCTTGATTCCCGCCGAAAATAAGAACCAAATCAACGGTCCCGAGCTCGGTAAATCGCTGCCGACCGGGAGCACGCTGAACGACGGCTCGAGGAACAAACCCGCGCGTTTGCCAAATGGGATCACGACGTCTGCGCCCACTGTGCCGCCGAACAACGTCTCCGGCGTGACGACGCCGATGAGCCCGCCGTACGCGCCGACGTTGTGCGAAATCCAGCGCTCGTAGCGGGCCTCACCGCCGAGCGTTGCGCGCTTCTCGATCTCGGCAAAGGCGCGAAATCCGAGCGCATCGGCCTCCGATTCGTCATCGCGCAAATCGATGCCGGTCGTGATGTGCAAGCGAGCGCGCCGCCAACCGAGCTTACCGGCGCCCGTGTCGCCGCCTTCGAGCCCCGTCCCGATCCCAAAATTACCGTCGAACAAGTAGCCCTCGGCGCGCGCCGGTCTCGCCAGAAGAATGGCGCCAATCAGTGTTATGACACTGACACCCAGGCGTAGGAGCAGTTCGGTTTTTCGAGCCGTTTGCACGATGTCTCAGCCTGCTACGCAAGTCCCGCGCCATCGTCGCGCGGCTTGCGAGAATCCGAGCCAGACGGGCACGCGCATTGGCGGCGTGCTCTCTCGGCGGCTGGGTTTTCTTTCCGAAATCGTAGCGTGAGTTCAAATTGCGTTTTTCGCTGCGAGGGGCATCATGGCTCGAGCGAGCGATGCGTGGCTCGCGACACCCGCGATGAACCTCGAACAGGTACCCAAACGGCCGAACTCGATCGAGAGTTTGGACGCTCAAAGGGCTGGCAGCGCACCTCGGTGCGCTTCATGGCAGCTCGTGCTGAGGGCTTTGCGACGAGCGGCACGCAACAAGCCCGCTAACCCCCAAGAAAACGAATCTCACGCAGCGCGCGGCGCGATCCGTTTGCGCTTCAACATCTCGACCAGCGTGGTGCGATTCAGGCCGAGCAAAGTAGCCGCTTGTTTCTTGTTCCACTTGGTGCGCTCGAGCGCTTGGCGGATCAGTTGGTTCTCGAAGGACTCGACGGCGTTGCGCAGATCAATCCCGGTGTCGGGCAGGCGGGGCGTGATGCGCTTTTCGGTGCCGAGGCCACAGACGCGTTGCGGTAGGTCTTTGGGATCGATGCTGGTGCCGGCGCACAAGAGGACGGCGCGCTCGATCGTGTTCTCGAGCTCACGCACGTTGCCCGGCCACTGGTACTCGGCGAGCAGCTGCGCGGCGGCGCGCGAGATTTCCATGTTGCCGCCTTTGCCCATCTTCTCTTGAGCCTTGTTCAAGAAATGCTGAGCGAGGAGCGGCACGTCTTCGCTGCGCTCGCGGAGGGCAGGGACGGCCAAGTGAATCACGTTCAGGCGGTAGTACAGATCCTCACGGAAGGTGCCGCCGAGCACGGCATTCTCGAGGTTCACGTTGGTCGCCGCGACGATGCGGACGTCGGCTTTGAGCGTGCGGTTGTCACCCACGGGCGAGTACTCGCGCGCTTGCAGCACGCGCAGCAGCTTGACCTGCAAGCTGAGCGGCATCTCGCCGATTTCGTCCAGGAACAGCGTGCCGCCCTCGGCCAGCGCGATGCGCCCGACCTTGTTGGCGTGCGCACCAGTGAAGGCGCCGCGGGCATGACCGAACAGCTCGCTCTCGAGTAGGGCTTCCGGAATCGCGCCGCAGTTGATGGCCACGAACGGCTTGCTGACGCGCTTGCTCTGCTTGTGCACCGCCTTGGCGACGAGCTCCTTGCCGGTGCCGCTTTCGCCCGTGATGAGGATGGTGCACAGCGTGTCGGCGACGCGGTCAATCACTCGGTAGACATCGACGAGCGAGTCGGAGAGACCGACGACGCCTTGCATGCTGCTCGGCAGGGCGCGCACTTCGGCGGGCGAGGTGAGCTGTGCGTCGACCGCGCCGACCTCTTCGTTGGTCTCGCCGCCGTCGTCTTCGCTCTCTTCACCAATCGTCGTAACCGGAGCCGCGCTCTGATCGTAGACGATGTGAGCGACCACGATGGTGTCATCGACGTTCGAGGGATACACACCGGAGGTGTACTCTTCATCGGCGAACTCTCCGAAGCCTGCCGCGTTGTTATCGAGTGCTGAGTGATCCATTGGTGCTTCCCTTTGCCCTCTTGGTGACGGACTGCCTTAAGCAACCACTGGGCCAACTGTCGACGCGCTGGCGATCCAGCGTTGATCCCTTGGCGCTTGTGATTTCTGCCCCAGTCGGCCTACATAAGGCGCAACACGGCTCCGAGGGTCAGCTCTGACCCGCCTAGATTGCAGCAGAAAACCCGAATCAACGTAAAACCGCAGCTTCTCTGGCTGGGTACGGATACACCCCTGGGGGGTCCAATGGACCCCAGGATGGGTTTGCCGGCTTCGGATGCCATGAACGGAGCTCAAAACCGAACCTTGAGAAAAAAAATTCGTCCTCCGACGGGGCGGCTCGGCGCTGGCACGCCACGTGCTGAGTGAGCCCGTCATGGCGGATCTCTTCGCCTCTATCCAACCCCTGCACAGCGCACTCGACTATCACCTCGAGCGGCACTCCGTTCTGGCGTCGAACATCGCACATGTCGACACGCCCGGCTTCAAGCCGAACGACTTGGCGCGGGTGGAGGCGACCGACGGCGCGAGCTTCGAAGGCGCCTTGAACGTCGCCATGAAGCGCACTAACGAGGCGCACCTCACGGCAGGGAACGAGGGCGCGGCGGATCTCGAGGGCCGCACTTTTCAGGACCTTTCGGCTGGTGTCGGCAACGACGGGAACTTCGTCTCGCTCGACCGCGAGGCCGCGAAAGTGGCCTCCAATCAGCTTCGCTACGACGTCGTGTCGGCCATCGTCTCGGCCGAGCTGCGCGGCATGCACTTCGCAGCAACGGACGCCAAAGGCTAGACCTACATGACCTCCAAGAGCCCCCACGGAAAAGGAAATTGAGCAATGCTCGGTGTTTTTAGCGCGATGGAAGTGGCGGCGTCTGGGCTTTCTGCCGAGCGCACGCGCATGAACACGGTGGCCTCCAACCTGGCCAATGCGCGCACCACGCGCACCGATGCGGGTGGCCCCTACAAGCGGCTCGACCCGGTGTTCGAGGCGATCGGACTCGACGAATCACGCGGCGTGATGGCGACCCAGGGCGGCGTGTCGATGGTGAAGGTCGCCAGAATCCAGGAGGATACGCGACCCGGGATGATGGTGTACGAGCCCAGCCACCCCGACGCCAACGCCCAGGGCTACGTCGAGTATCCGAACGTGAACGCGGTCGAAGAAATGGTGAACATGATCACCGCCTCACGCGCCTACGAAGCGGGCGTCACGACCATCGACACCGTGAAGCAAATGGGCCGCTCCGCACTGGATATCGGTCGCTAAGAGTCATGCTGCCGATCGATGGGGCCGGAAGTATCTCGCTGCTAGCGCCGCACCAGCCGGTGCAGGTCGAGTCCGCGCCCATTGGTCCCGCAGCCAAAGAAAACGCCGCCATCGACCCGTCGGGGGGCGCGATTTTCGAGGACTTACTGAAGAATGTCGTGGGCGGAGCCAACGACAGCATCAACCACGCCGAGACCGTAGGTAAGGAATTCGCGGCCGGAACCCGCGACGACATCCACGGCACGATGCTTGCGCTCAGCAAGGCCGATATCGAGCTCCGGCTAGTCGGCAACATCAAGAACAAGGTGGTGGATGCCTTCTACGAGCTGTGGCGGATGCAGATTTGACGGCCAGGAAGGCCGATAGCTAGGAAAAATGCCCGAAAAAGCCCGCGCGTTCTTGAAGCAACTGACTGACTTTTGGACTTCGCTGCCTACCGCGAAGCGCATTGCGTTGGTGTTCTTCACGGTCGCGGTCTTGATCGGCGTGAGCGCGATCTCGGTGCTCGGCTCTCGCGAGCATTTTGCGACGCTGTACACCGAGCTCAGCCCCGAAGATGCCGCGCAGATCGTCGAGAAGCTGAAGACGAGCCAGACGCCGTATCAGCTCGGCGCGAATGGCACGATGATCCTGGTGCCCGAGGACAAAGTCGCGGGTTTGCGGCTGGAATTGGCGGCGACCGGCCTGCCCCGCGGTGGCAGCGTGGGCTTCGAGATCTTCGACCGTTCGCGCATCGGTGCCACCGAATTCGAGCAAAACATCAACCTTCGCCGCGCTCTGGAAGGCGAGCTCGCTCGCTCGGTGATGAGCGTCGATGGCGTGAAAGGTGCGCGAGTGCACTTGGTGCTCCCTGAGCACCGTTTGTTTGCTTCCCGTGAGGAGAGCGCGTCGGCGTCCGTCGTCGTTAAGCTCGCAAATTCAGCTAATTTTGGGCGCCGCGAGGTGGCTGCGGTGGTCTATCTGGTGTCGATGGCGGTGCCCGGGTTGAGCAAGGACCGCGTGTCCGTGGTCAGCACCGAGGGCTTGACGCTGCACCGTCCGAACTCTGACGCTTCGGGCGGCGGAGATCTGGCGGGGGAGGGGGCTGAGCAGTCGCGTTTGATCGCTTCCCAGCTCGAGGGCGACGCCCAAGCGCAGCTCGAGCGCGTGGTCGGCCCCGGCAATGCCGATGTGCGCGTGAACGTGGAATTGAACCCAGCCACCAAAGAGCGCACGGAGGAGCTATACGAGCCGAGCAAGACGGCGCTCCGCAGCGAGCACAAGGTCGAGGAGTCGAGCGGCGCGACCGAAGCCGGTGTCGCTGGCGTCCCGGGCGCAAAAACGAATCTCCCGGACGCCAAAGAGGGCGAAGAGGCCGAAGCCACGGCGCCCACGGGCGGCGGCGGGGTGCGGAAGAGCCAGACACGCAATTGGGAAGTCCAGCGCATCACCCAGAAGACCAGCACCCCGCCCGGCGAGATCCGCCGTTTGAGCGTGGCCGTGGTTCTGAACGGCCGCTACGAAAAACGCGGCGAAAAATCGGTGTTCGTGCCCCGCTCGCCGGACGAGGTCCTCGCGATGGCGGCCATCGTCAAGCACGCGGTGGGCTTCAATGCGGAGCGCGGCGATGACGTGGAGCTGCGGGCGGTGCAGTTCGCGCGCCTCGACACGGCCGACGATGCGACCGCCGTCGATCCGCTCGCCAAGTACCGCCGCTACCTACCGCTCGCCGCTGCGGGCCTTCTGGCCGTCGTGCTTCTGGCCTCGATCATCATGGTCTGGCGCCGCAGCAAGGCGAAGAAGGCCGCGGTCGTGCTGGCGGAAGCCGCCGCTGCTCGCGCCTTGGTCGAAGCGAGCTCGCCCCTCGGTGGGCTCATCAGTGGTGACTCGGCGGCACTGCAGCTCGGTACCGAACAGGGGCGCAACGCGCTGCTCGAGGACGCGCCCCCGCAATCCGACGAAATCCGGGCACGTGCGCTGGAGTTGGCCGCAAAAGATCCGGCGTCCGCCGCAGTCGTCCTACGCCGTTGGCTGAGCGTGGGTGAGCCCGCCGCGCTGCCCGCTGAGTAAAATCATACCCACCCAGCGACCGCGTCAGTTCGAAGGTCGAGGCCTCGAAACGCCAGTCGTTTTTGGGCTGGGGCCCCAAAATTCAGGGGTGGGGCCCCGCTGAATTCACTTCAGCGGGTGCGGGAGTGAAACCCCCGATGACTAGGCACACCTCTCGCATGAGGTTTGGCCAAGTGATGGAGTTGAGCGGTCCAGAGAAGGCGGTGTTGATGCTCTTGTCTTTGGACGAGGCAACGGCGACCCCCATCTTGAGTGAGATGGACGCCGCCGATGTGCGCAAGCTGCGCGAGGCCGCGTCCAACATGCGGGCCGTGCCGGCGACCGCGCTCGAGCACGTGTACGCCGAGTTCATCCAGCAGACCAAGGAGGCCGTCGCAGTGCCCCGCGGCGGCGTGCGCTACCTGCGTCGCTTGGCCGGGCGCGCCATGGGCGAGGTCAAGGCCTCCGAGATCTTCGTCGACCAGAAGGAGAGCGCGCTCGACCGCTTGTGCGCAGCCGAACCTGCCGCCATCGCCTCGGTGATGGAGAACGAGCACCCGCAGCTGGTGGCCGCGATCCTGTCCCAGCTCGACAACGAAAAGGCCGCACGCGTGCTCGAGAATTTGCCGGAAGCGAGCCGCGCTCAAGTGCTCGAGCGCCTGGGCACGATGACCGAAATCCCGTCCGCGCTTTTGGAGGAGGTGGCGACGGCGCTCTCGGCTGAGCTACCCGCAGCGCAGTCCGACACCGTGCGCACGGTGGATGGCGTCGCGCGCTCCGCGGCCCTCGTCCGCCGCATGGGCCGCGAGACTGGCGAGGCGTTGCTCGGGGTGCTCGAAGAGGGCAACCAAGAGCTCGCGACCGAGATCCGCCGCGCCATGTACACGTTCGAGGATCTGTCGGTGCTCGACGCACGCGCGCTGCGTTCGCTGCTCGAGGCCGTGCCCGTCGAGAAGCTGACCATGGCCATGAAGACGGCTTCCGAGTCGCTCCGAAATCACATCTTTACCAGCATGAGCAAGCGCGCCGCCGAGCGCATCAAGGAAGACATGGAAGTGATGGGCGGAGTTCGTTTGGCCGACGTCGAGGCTGCGCAGCGCGAGATCGTCGAAGTGGCCCTGCGCCTCGACGCCGAAGGCACCATTTCGCTCGAGGCCAAGAGTGCGGTGGTTTGAAACGCCGCGCAGCGGCGAAAGCGATTCCATGGTCGACGCACCGCGCAAAGTCACGTTCGCGCGCGTGAACAACCCGCGCGTGCGTGCGCCGTCGTGGATGCCCGCGGCTCGGCCTCGCGGCGCGACGCGCAAAGAAGAGCCACTACCGTCGCTCAAGCCGCCGCCCTTGCCGAGCGAGTTCGTGGACGCGATTCGCCAGGAGCTCGAGCCCCCGTCCCGTCCGCCGCGTGCTTCGGAGATGCCGCCGCGCATGCCGTCGATCCCGGTCCCTGCGCCGGGGATCGTCGAGGCCGAGCCGGTCGCGCCAGGGCCGGTTCAGTTAATCGTCGATCCGGAAGCCACGCACGCCTTCGAAGAGGCCGTCGAGCTGCTCGTGGCCGAGCGCTCGCGCGTGCTGGAGCAGACCGCGAGCCAGCTCGGGGAGCTCGCGACGATCATCGCACGTCGGGTGATCGCGCACGAAATCTCGCTCAACCCGAACATCGTGGCAGGTCTCGTGAACGAGGGATTGGCCGCCCTAGGCGCCCATGACCGCGTGTTGGTGCGCGTCGGCAGCGCCTTCGACGAAGCGCGCGCCAACTTGGAGCGTCGCCTGGCGGATCGCGGTGCGCACGCCGAGGTGCGGCTCGATCCCAGCCTCACCGAGTACGGCTGCGTCGTCGAGACCGAGCTCGGTCGCGTCGATGAATCGATCGAGTCGCGCATCGCGACTTTACTGCAAGCGCTGCGGCCCGAGTCGTCTGTCTCGGATGGCTCGGATCCTTCGGGGGAGCCGCGCTGATGCTCGAGCGTTTGCTCGAGCGCTGCCGCACGGCGCCCGTGCACGCCCCCGAGGGCGTCGTGCTCGACGTCGTGGGTTTGATCATCGAAGTCGGAGGGTTGCGCGCGGCCGTCGGCGACGCCCTGGCCGTGGAAGGCGAGCTCGGCGCGCGGCTCGAGATCGAAGTCGTGGGTTTTCGCGCCGGACGGCTGCTCACCACGCCGCTCGGCGTTTTGTCCGGCATTCGCCCGGGCGCGCGCGTGGTGCGCTTGGAGCGCGGCGCGACGGTGCCCGGCACGATGGCGTTGCTCGGCCGCGTCGTCGACTCCTTCGGGCGCCCGTTAGACGGCGGACCCGCGATCCAGGCCGAAGCCGCGTGCCCGGTGAATGCCGCGCCGCCGCCCGCATTCGCGCGCCGCCCGATCGATAAACCGTTCGGCACTGGCGTGCGCGCGTTCGATGCCCTGTTACCGCTCGGTGTCGGACAGCGCATGGGCATCTTCGCCGGCGCGGGCGTGGGCAAGAGCACCTTGCTCGGTATGATCTGCCGTTCGTCACAAGCGGACGTGAACGTGGTCGGTCTGGTCGGCGAGCGCGGTCGTGAGCTCAACGACTTCATCCGCAACTCGCTAGGCGCGGACGGCTTGGCGAAATCGGTCGTGGTCGCGGCCACGAGCGACATGCCGCCCTTGGTGCGCGCGCGAGGCGCGGAATCCGCGACGGCAATCGCCGAATATTTCAGAAATCAGGGCAAAAGCGTGCTCCTGGTGATGGATTCGGTGACCCGCTACGCGATGGCGCTGCGCGAGGCCGCGCTCGCCGCTGGTGAGCCGCCCGCGACCAAAGGTTACCCACCGTCGGTATTCGCCGCCCTGCCGCGCCTGCTCGAGCGCGCGGGCACGGGCAGCGGGGTGGGCGTGATCACGGCCCTCTATACCGTGCTCGTCGAAGGCGACGACCTGAGTGATCCGATCGCCGACACGGTACGCAGCATCTTGGACGGCCACGTGGTGCTCTCGCGCACGCTCGCCGAGCGCAATCACTTCCCGGCCATCGACGTACTGCAGAGTATTTCGCGCCTCGCGCCCGAGATTGCCAGTGAAGGCGTACTGCGCGCCGCCGGATCCGTGCGCGACATGATGAGCGCCTATCGCGAGGCACAAGATTTGATACAGGTTGGCGCATATGCGGCAGGCAGCGATGCCCGAGTCGACATTGCCGTCGCCGCACACCCCCACATCGAAGCATTTCTCAAGCAGCGAGTGAACGAGCGCAGTAGCTTCGAAGAAGCCCACAAGCGCCTCGCGATGCTCGCTCAGATGCGTGAGCGAGGTCTGCGCACATGAGTCCACGGCGTCAGCGTATCGAAAAGGTCGTCCAGCATCGAGGCAAAGAGCTCGATAAGCGGATCAGCGAGCTGAACGAGCAGAAGAACCGCGAAGAGGCGGCGCGCATGGCGGCCCAGCGTGAACGCGAAGAGGCGGCGCGCGCTTCTGAAAACCGCCTGAAAATGGCTCAAGCGCCGCTCAGCGCGACCGACTGGATCGCGGCCAACGAGTGGCTGAAGAGCCGAGCGGCGTTGGCGGAAATCGCCGAGACCCAGGCCGTCAAAGCGCGCCTCGTCACCCAGCGCGCGCGGGCCGAGGTGCTCCACGCACGCACCGACCTGAAGAAGGTCGAAGTCTTGTCAGCTCGTATTGGCGCGGAAGAACGCGTCCGGCAAGAACGCGCCGAGCGCCGTCTGGAAGACGAGCTCGCGGCGCAACGAATCGCCGCGGCTCGACGCGGAGAAAAATAAATGACCGACACCATGACGGGTGGGCTCGGCGCAGGCGCCGCGGCCCCGGGACACGAGCGCGCGCACGAGCGCGCGGACGACGAGAAGACCACGCTCGAACAGGCAGAGCGCTGGGCTACGCTCGTGGGCGCGCAGTTGTCGGCGATCGCGCCCAAGACGATCACTCCGCCTACCACGGAGCCGCCGAGCGGCTGGCACCCCGGTGTTGGGGATCTGACACCGGCTACTGGCAGTTCGCTGACCCAGGCTGGTGCTGCAAATGGCCCCGTTGCGGCGGGCACCAGCGAAGGTGACGCTTCCGAAAATCGCCTAATTGTCCGCGTAGATGGCGGGGATTTGGGCGAAGTGGCTCTCGTCGTGGACCGAAAAGAGGGTGCCATTCGGGTGACGATCAGCGCGGCTGACGCGGGCGCGGAGGCGGCCCTCGGCTTGGAGCGCGCAGCGCTCACTCGCGCCCTCGAGAGCCATGGAATCAGCGTGGATTCAGTGAATGTGGTGCGCGCCAACAACTTCGGCACGGCACTTGCTCCAGTACGGTCGAGTGCAACGCAACGCACTCGTGAGGCAACGGACGCAGAGTCAACTGACGACGAGCACGCTCGTCGCCGCTTGGCGCGAAAACTAAACCTCATCGGTTGAGAGCAAAAACAAATGGTCGCCCCCGTATCAAGTTCTACCGACACCAGTGCGCTGAGCTCAGCGCTCGGGACCAACAAGTCGTTGGGCAAGGACGACTTCCTGAAGCTCTTGGTCGCGCAGCTCAAGAACCAAGATCCGCTGGCGCCGCAAGACAACACGCAGTTCGTCTCCCAGCTCGCGCAGTTCTCCTCTTTGGAGGCCGCGATGGGCACGAACACCCGTCTCGACTCGATAACCGGGCAGAACCAGGGCCTAGCCAACACCGAGGTCGTGAACCTGGTGGGCAAGACGGCGACCGTGAAGGGCAGCTTGATCACTTCGGCCGGCTCGGGCACCGCGGTGCCGATTGGCTTCACGCTCTCGGGCTCGAGCGACACCACGAACGTGTCGATTCAAGACTCGACCGGTAAAGTGATTCGAACCATCCCGATCGGTGCCCATACACCGGGGCTCGTGAAGATGAATTGGGACGGCAAGGACGACCACGGCAACATCATGCCGGCCGGCACCTACGCCGTCAGCGTGCAAGCGAAGACCGCGGACGGTAACACCGTCGCCGTCGCACAAGAAACGACGGGCGTCGTGAAGTCCGTCGCGTTCGACAAAGGTTATCCAGTGCTGACACTGGCTAATGGGATGCAAGTCCCAGTTTCTGACCTTCTTCAGGTCACTTCTCCATAACACACCACACCCATAAACCTCGTCACCATCTCAGCTCTTTCAGGAGGGCTCAATGACTGTTCTGTCGTCAATGAATTCGGGCGTATCGGGCCTCAAAGCAGAAAGCGACGCCCTCGGCGTCGTGGGCGATAACATCGCCAACGTCAATACCTCGGGCTTCAAGGCGCAACGCGCCGTGTTCGAAGACGTGCTCGGCCACTCCATCCTCGCCGGCACCTCCAGCAGCCTCCCCGGCTCTGGCGTCAAAGTCGGTGACATTCAACAGATGTTCACCCAAGGCACGCTGTCCAACACGGGCGTGTCCACCGACGTGGCCTTGAACGGCGATGGCTTCTTCGTCGTCAAAGGCACGGTCGACGGCGTGAGCTCCGACTTCTACACCCGTGCAGGCGAGTTCGTCATCGACAAGGATGGCAAGCTCACCAACACCAGCGGCCTCAAGGTGCAGGGCTACCAAGCCAACGCCGACGGCACGTTCCAGGCCTCGCTCTCCGACGTCACGGCGCCCACGGCGGCTCTGCCGGCCAAAGCGACGGCCGCGATGAGCGTCACGGCCAACATCGACTCGGCAGCGACCGTGCCGACGCTCGCATGGGATCCGCAAGATCCCAAAAATACCTCCAACTTCTCGACCACGATGAGTGTTTACGACTCGCTCGGTAACGCTCACACGATGGACGTGTACTTCCGCAAGACCGCAGACAACGCTTGGGACTACCACGCGGTCGTTCCGGGCGCCGACGTGAACCCGCCGGTCGTCGGCAACGCCGAGGTCGGTACCGGCTCGCTGGCGTTCACTACGGATGGCGCGCTCAACACCGTCACTGCGGGCACGCCGATCGCGGTGTCTTTCGGCGGCGGCGCGACGGCGGCTCAAGCCATCACGCTGGACTTCGGTACGCCGATCTCCGCAGGCGGCACGGGCCTCGACGGCACCACGCAGTTCGCGGGGGCCTCGAACGTCTCCAGCCAAAGCCAAGACGGCTACGCTTCCGGTGATTTCTCCGGGGTGTCGGTCGACGGCCAAGGCGTCGTCACTGGCCTGTACACCAACGGCCAGAAGATCGCGATGTCGCAGCTCGGTATCGCCAAGTTCCGCTCCAACGATGGCCTCGGCCGTGCTGGGCAGAACCTGTGGATCTCGACGCGCGAGAGCGGTACTGCTGCACTAGGTACTGCGGGTAGCGGCGGCCGTGGTGCAACCACGGGCGGCGCACTCGAAGGCTCGAACGTCGACCTGGCTCAAGAGTTCGTGAACATGATCCAGCATCAGCGCTCGTTCTCCGCCAACTCCAAGACCATCACTACCGCCGACGAAATGTTGCAAGAGCTGATCAACATCAAGCGCTGATTCAGCGCTTGGGTTGACGGCCGCCTCTTTCCAATAAGGACGCGGTTATGGATGAACAGGGTGCTGATCACGGTCAGGCCCCGGTGGAGAAGAAGAAGGGTAAGGGTCCCCTCATCGGCATCATCATCGCTGCTGTACTCGTCGTGGGTGCAGGCGCTGCTGGTGCGGTGATGGGGCCCAGATTCTTCGCCAAGCCGGCTGCCGCAGCAAAACCCGCAGAGGCGGAAGCAGAGCCCGAAGAGGACAAAACCTCGGGTGATGACAAGTCGTCGGAAGACGACAAAGCTGATGATTCTACAGATAGTGACGACGAAAAAAAGGTCGAGCACAAGTCTGCATCGGGCGAGGTCAAAGAGGTCACGAACCTCCAACCCATCGTCGTCGATACGCGCTCCCAAGACGGCCAAATCCGCCATCTGAAGATCGCGCTGTCGATCGAGCACCCGGACGCCATGAAAGAGGCCGAGTTCAAAGCCTACGTTCCGCGCGCTCGAGAAGCGGCGATTTGGTACCTTCGCACTCACGACTTCGATGAGCTCTCGGCTCCCAAAAACTTCGAGAAGCTCCGCAAAGATCTGAACGACAACATCATCAACGCAGTTGGAAAAAAGCGCGCACGGCGCGTTTTGATCACGGATTTCGTAGCTCAATGAACGCCGAGCGAGACAGCCTGCATGCCGGTCCAAAGTCCTTGCGTGCCGGCGCCCCTCGCCTCAGCGATCCGAGTCCGCCGGGGAAACTGAAGCGCGTCGACCTGACGGGACGCGAACGCCACCTGCGGGGTGCGATGCAAGCGATGGCGCACGTCGCGCAACGCTTTGCCCGCTCCGCGCGGCGCACGTTGCCTTTCCTCGTGAAGCGCAAGGCGCGCATCATGCCGGACGCCGTGGCAATCGTCGATTTGGGTGCAGACCGAATCGTCGAGAACGGCCCGATTTACGAGATTATCCTGGGCACTCCCGGGGGCCCCGCTTGGGGGCTGATGACCCTGAACACCGATGCCATCGGCGTCGTGTTGGAAGGCGTGCTGGGCGGCGGCGACAGCGGCGGCGCCAGTGGCCTGGGCGCTGATCTGACGCTCGCTCAGGCGGCTTTGGTGGGCCGCGTCACCCGCGCGCTGGCCGATGACTTCGCGGAGGCGGTCCGCGCCGAGGTCGGCATTGCGCTGGCCATCGAAGTGCAGCACAGCGTCGCCCGTGGGGATGAGCGCGAAGCCAATTTTCCGGACGGGCTGAGCGTCGATTGCTCGTTCGAAGGCATCGCCAGCGGAGCCCGTATCGCGATCGCCATTGGCGCCGAGGCGCTCGAATCGGCGGCCCGCGAGAACGAGCCCCCGACCACGATCTCTGGCGACCCGCGGATGGCGGAAGCCATCGCCGATGTGCCGGTCGAGGTCATCTGTGAGCTGGGCTGTGTGCGTCTGGGCCTGCGTCGGGTGCTGTCGTTGCAACCTGGCCAAGTGTTGCGCTTGGACACCGCGGTGGACGACCCGGTGAGCGTGCGTGTGGCCGGCGTGAAAAAGTTCGTCGGTGTGCCGGTGATCTCGCGAGGCCAATTGGCGGTCGAGGTTCGAGGTCGGCACGAAGATTGAAGAGAGCGGGGGTATGAGTGACGCAAGCGCCCGACCCCCAGCTGCCAACGCCTTCGACAATGCCTCGGCCCCGCCCGCCAAAGGCGGCTCGAGCCTGCCCAACGACCTCGGCTCGCGCGGTGGCGATGGGCTGAGCTTCGTGATGGACGTGCCGGTCGAGCTGACCATCGAGCTTGGCCGCAAAACCACGAGGATCGGCGAGGTTTTGCGGCTCGGGCCGGGCTCGATTTTGGAGCTGAACAAAGCCAACGGCGAGCCCCTCGACGTGTACGTCAACAATCGCCTGATCGCGCGCGGCGAAGCGGTGGTCGTGGGTGAGCGTTACGGCATCCGCCTGACCGAGGTAGTCGTGAACGACGACGGGCGCGGTCGCGGAGGTTCAAAAGAATGACACCCCTGCGTCAGCGCATCCTCACTGCGGTGCTCGGGGCTTGTTTCGTGCTGTGCGCTGCCAGCGTACACGCAGAAGACGGGAGAGAGGCGCCCGATACGTCGCTCAAGTCTCCGGCCTGGCTCGCGCCGCACAGCGGCCCCAAGTTGCAGAAGCCAGTTGCGGGCGGACCCAGTGTCGGTCTCGGTCGCAGCCTGGGCGTGCTGCTGCTGACCGCGGTGCTCGGCGGCACGGCGCTCTACCTGCGCAGCAAGAAGACCCGGCTTCCGAAGCAGAAGCTCGCGCAGCTGCGCGTGGTTGGTTCGACCAAGCTCGGTGGCCGCGCGCAGCTCGTGCTGGCCGAGGTGGATGGACGCAAGATCCTGCTCGGTGTGACCGATAGCTCGGTGCGCAAGCTGGGCTGGCTCGAGGCCGACGCCGTGACGGCCGAACAAGAAGAGTTTTCACTCGGCCCGCGTCCGCGCCTGGTTGCCGCTGGCGTCGATCTTGCGGCCCGCGCGCCGCGCGTCGTTGCCGAGCCGGAGCCGGAGACGGTGGTCGCGCAGCCCAAGCGCTCGTTCCGCGATCTGCTCGCCTCGGCAGTGGGCAACATTGGGCATCGCCCGGATGATGACTCGATCGCCCTCACGCTGGCCGCGGAGACCAAAGACACCTTCACGCGCTCCACGCCGCGCGCCACCGAGCGTCGGCCCGTCGAGCCCGTGCCCGCGCGCCGCGCTGGGAACCCGCAGATGATCGACCTCGAAGGTCAAGCCAAGGGCCTCCTGGCGCGCCTGGGAGATCCGCGCGCATGAATGCCCCTGCGGAGCTCTTGAAAGCGACCGAGCTCGCTCCTTCGCTCAAGATCCTCCTCGTTCTCACGATCTTGGGCTTGTTGCCCGCGATCCTTTTGACCACGACGTCCTTCGTGCGCACGGTCGTGGTGCTCTCGTTCGTGCGCCAAGGCGTGGGCGCCGGGCAGAGCCCGCCCACGCAAGTGATCATGGGGCTGGCGATGTTCCTGACCATGTTCACGATGTCGCCCGTGGTCGAGCAGATCAAGACCGACGCCGTGGACCCGTACCAAGCGGGCAAGATCACGGACATGCAAGCGCTGGAGGCCGGCTCGCTGCCGCTCAAGCGCTTCATGTTGCGCCAAACGCGCGAAGCCGATTTGAAGCTGTTCTACGACGCGACCAACGCACCCCTGCCGCAGACGCCGGATGACGTGCCGATGCGTTTGGCCATGCCGGCCTTCGTGATCTCCGAGCTGACGACGGCGTTTCAAATGGGCGTCGTGATTCTGCTGCCTTTCTTGGTGGTGGACCTGGCCGTGGCCTCGCTCTTGATGAGCATGGGCATGATGATGGTGCCGCCGTCCACGATCGCGCTGCCCATCAAGCTGCTCTTGTTCGTGCTGGTCGACGGTTGGAACTTGGTCGCAGGCTCACTGCTGAGGAGTTACTCATGACCACAGACGGCGCAGTCGAGCTGTTCCGGAACGCGATCATGATCACGGCTTTGATCGCCGGCCCGCCGCTCTTGGCGGCCCTACTGGTGGGTCTCATCGTGGGCGTGCTGCAAGCCGCTACGCAGGTCAACGAAGCCAGCATCAGCTTCGTCAGTAAGTTGCTGGCGGTGGGCCTCACCTTCGCATTGCTCGGCTCGTGGACGGTGCGCCAGTTGGTCGACTACACCGGCCGTACGATCGCGAGCATCGCGGACGTAACCCGGTGATCGATCTCGACTCCTTGGCTCGCGCGGAGGCCGGCGTGTTCGCGCTGGAGACCGTGCGCATTGCCGGAGTCGTGATTGCGGCGCCGCTGGCCTGGCTGTCGGCGCCGGTGAGGGTGCGCGGCGCGCTCGTGCTGCTGCTCGCCTTTGCCGCGCATGCCGAGGGCGCGGCCGCGCTCCACCCGCTGCCGTTCGAACAGCTGACGTTCAGCGTCGGCAGCGAGTTCATGCTGGGCCTGGGCATCGGCTTCGTGGTGCGGCTGTTCGTGGCCATCGCCGAGATGGCGGCCGATCACATCGCGCCCATGATGGGTATCGGCGCGGCCCAGCTGTTCGACCCGCAAACCAAGAACATGCAGAACGTGCTGGCCACGATGCTGCGTAACTTCGGGGTGATGTTGGGTCTGATCGCCGGCATTCACCGAGTCGTATTGGGCGGCGTGCTCGCCAGCTTCAAGATCGTACCCGTGGGCACGATCTCGAACCCGGCCTTGGAAACGCCCGTGATTTTGGCGATGACCACCGAGGCGTTGGCGAGCGGCGTGAAGATAGCGATTCCGTTCATCGCCATCTTGTTCATGTCGCAGATCGCGCTGGCCTTCATCTCACGCGCCGCGCCGGCGATGCAGATTTTTTCGATCGGCTTCGCCGTGACGCTCGCTACGGGCGCGCTGCTCATGGTGCTGGTGATGCCGGACATGGGCATGGAGCTGCTCTCGGAAGTGTCGCGCAGTGGCGGCAAAATCGAGACTCTACTGGCTGCAGTCCAAGGTCGCTGACCCGAGTCTCGAGTCATGGCCGAAGACGACGATACGGAGAGAACGGAAGACGCGAGCCCAGAACGGCGCAAGCGGGCACGTGACGACGGTCAGTTCGCGCGCTCCAAAGACAGCGGGCCCGTCGCCGCGACGATCGCCGCGCTTGGCATCATTGGCGGCACGGCGGGTGACTTCGTGGCCACGATTCGCGGGTTTTCCCTGCGCTGCTTCGACGACCCGTTGTCGCTCGTGCGCGGTGACCTGAGCCCGCTCGCCGAGCAGGCCGGCATGGTGCTGGTCACCTCGTGTGTGCCCGTGGCGCTGGCTGCGGCGCTGGCCGGCATGGCGGTCGGCTTTTTGGAAGCCGGCTTTCATCCGAATTTCGAGCTCTTGGAAGTGAAGCTCGAACGGCTCGACCCAATCAGCAAGCTCGGCCAAATGTTCTCGCCCAAGTCGGGGGCGATGAGCATCGTGATGTCCGTGCTGCGCTTGGTGGTGGTGGGCGTGGTCGCCGAGTCGGTGATGGAGAAGGAATTCCCCAAGCTGACGCGTCTGGCACGCGCGCCGCTCAGCGCGGCGGTCTGGGAGACGGCGCAAGTGGTGATGCAAGTCGCCATCTGGTCTACGATCGCGCTCGGCCTGATCGCCGCCCTCGACTACGGCTGGTCGTGGTGGCGCCACGAGCAATCGATCAAGATGAGCCGGCAAGAGCTCAAGGACGAGCACAAGAGCCAAGAAGGCAGCCCCCAGATCCGGCAGCGGCAGCGGCAACGTGCGCGCGAGATGTTGAAGCGCGGTCTGCGCAAAGGCGTGCGTGAGGCGACCGTGATCGTCGCGAACCCGACCCACGTCGCCGTTGCCCTGCGCTACAAGCAGCACGAAGGCGCGCCGGTGGTGACGACCAAGGGCTACGACGAGATCGCGCTCCAGATAAAAAAGATCGCCAAGGAGGAGGGCATCCCGATCATCGAGAACCGGCCCTTGGCGCGCGCGCTCGCGGAACGCGTGCGCGTGGGGCGTGTGATTCCGGCGGACCTGTACGTGGCAGTCGCCGAGCTCTTGGCCATGGTCTACCGCCTGAAAAATCGCGGTATTCGCGCGTAACGACCGCTGCCCGTGCCCGTGCCCGTGCCCGTGCCCGATCCTGTTCCGCCGGTGTTTTAGCGGCCTTGCGTTGACGCACGAGATCGGAGATAAACCCGCCGTGCTGAAAATCGACCTGACTGGACGCCGCGCGTTCGTCGTCGGAATTGCAGATGACGGCGGATTCGGCTTTGCAATCGCAAAAACGCTCGCAGAAGCAGGCGCGAGCGTCGTGGCGGGGACCTGGCCCCCGGCGATGGGGATCTTCGAGAAGCTCCTGGAACGAGGCAAGCTCGACGCATCGCGTAAGATGTCGGACGGGTCGATGCTCGAGTTCGAGCGCGTGTACCCAGTCGATGCCGCATTCGACACCTTGGAAGACGCGCCGCAAGCATTGCGCGAGAGCAAGCGCTACGCGAGCCGCGGTGACTTCAGCTTGGCCGGCGCAGGTGAGCTTCTGGTCAAGGATTTCGGCGAGAAGCCGCTCGACATCGTGATTCACTGCCTGGCCAACGGCCCCGAGGTGCACCTGCCGCTCTTGAAGACGAGCCGCGCGGGCTACCTCGCTGCGGTGGGCGTCAGCGCCTATTCGCTGGTCTCCATGGTGCAGCGCTACGCACCGCTGATGCGCCCGGGCGGTTCGTTCTTGTCGCTGACCTACTTGGCCAGCGAGCGGGTGATCCCCGGCTACGGCGGCGGCATGCACGCGGCCAAGGCCGCGCTCGAGAGTGACACGCGCGTGCTCGCATACGAAGCGGGTCGTCAATACGGCGTGCGCGTGAATACGATCTCCGCCGGCCCGTACGCCTCGCGCGCCGCGAGCGTGACCGGCATCATCGACGACGTGGTGGCGTACTACGAGCGCAACGCGCCGATCCAACAGAAGCTCACCACGCTCGAGGTCGCCAACACCGCCGCCTTCTTGTCCAGCTCGCTCGCAACGGGCATCACCGGCGCGACCATGTACGTGGACAAGGGCTATCACGCGATGGGCAAGGGCGCCGACCCGGACAAATGACCGCGGAGCGCGGGGCGCTGTTCACGCTGCCGAATCGCCAGTATTCGGCCTTCATCTTCGATTGCGACGGTACGCTTGCCGATTCCATGCCGCTCCATCAGCGCGCTTGGATCGCAGCGCTGCGCAAATACGGCGCCACGTTCGACTTCGGTTGGGAGCTGTTCATGAGTCGCGCCGGCAAGAGCATCGAGCGGACCGTGAGCGAGCTGAACGCGGAGTTCGGGCTGTGCCTCGACCCGACGCTGGTGGCGGCTGCGCAGCGCGCCGAGTACGACGTGCTCGCGTTGGGGGTAAAGCCAATCGCCGAAGTCGTGGCTTATGCGCGCGAGCGCGCCCGAGCCGGCTGCCCCGTGAGCGTCGCGTCGGGTGGTGACGCCGTGACTGTCGCTCGCACGCTGCGCACGATAGGCGCCGCGGATCTGTTCCCGATCGTCGTCACCGTCGAGGACGTCGAGCATGGTAAGCCCGCGCCCGACTTGTTCTTGCTCGCCGCCAAGCGCATGGGCGTCGCGCCCGAGCAATGCCTCGTCTTCGAAGATAGCTTGCTCGGGATCACGGCAGCGGAGCGCGCGGGCATGGGCGCGGTGCTGGTGGCCTCGCGAGATCCTGCGGCTTTCTAACGTACTTCACGGAAGCGCACCGTCGGCAACGCGGAGTGAGCTAGGGTTGTTGCATGCCGGCGCGCCGACGCATCCTATTCGTCGTCGAGAACATCACGCTCGCGCAGGTGATGCGCTTGCGCGTCTTGGCGGCGGGGCTCGACCCCGCGCGCTACGAGGTGCATTTCGCGAGCAGCGAGTTCGATCCGGTGTTGTTCGAGGGGACCGAATTCAAGCACTGGCCCGTGTACACGATCGAGCGCGAAGCCGGCATGCGCGCGTTGGCCAAGGGCGATCGGCTGTACGAGTCGCGCACGCTCGAGCGCTACGTCGAAGACGAGCTGCGCCTGTTCGAGGCCGTGAAACCGGACGCCGTGATCGGCGATTTCCGGCTATCTTTGGCGGTGAGCGCACCCTTCGCAAAGATCCCGTGTGCGTCATTGATCAACGCCTATTGGAGCCCATACGCGGTGCGCGATGGGTTCCCCGTTCCCGACCACCCGATCGTGCGCTTGGTCGGCGTGGCGCGCGCGGAGCGCTACTTTCCGCAAGCCATGCCGCGCGTGTTCGCGCACTTTGCGGCGCCGATCAATGCGCTCAGGCAGCGCTTTGGCTTGCCAGAATTCGAGTCGCTGTTGCACACGTTGTGTTTCGGGGATGTCGTCTTGTATCCGGATTTGCCCGAGCTGTGTCCGACCGAGGGGGCGCCGAGCAGTCACGTCTATCTGGGCGGTGTGCAATGGGCGCCGCGCGTCGTCGCGCCCGAGGTCCCGTTTTCCGACGAGCGCCCGCTGGTGTACGTGACGCTCGGCTCGTCGGGCGATCTTGCGGCATTGCCCGCCGTGTTGAAGGGGCTGGACGGTTTGCCGCTGCACGCGCTGCTCTCGACCGCCGGGCGCACGAACGTGGCAGATTTGCCGAGCAATGTCAGCGCAGCGCCGCTTCTGCCGGGGGACGTGCTGTGTCGTCAGTCGCGCTTCGTGATCACCAATGGTGGCTCGAGCACGGGCTACCAAGCACTGGCCGCTGGTACGCCCGTGCTCGGGATTCCATCGAACCTGGACCAATACCTGGCCACGGCCGCCATCGTGAAGGGTAGGGCGGGGCTGCAACTGCGCAGCGGCGGGCTGCGCGCCGAGCACGTGCGCGCCGCGGCTGTGCGCTTGCTCGATGCACGGGCCGAGAGCGCGAGCGCCAAGTCTTGGGCGCAGGCCTTCGCGCTGGTCGACTGTCACGAGCGCTTCGAGCTGGCGTTGTCTAAGTTGTTGGGGTCCCCGTCATCCGCAATACTCGAGCCATGATAACCCGCGCCTTTAACTGTGCGCTCGTCTTGGCGACGGTGTGCTTCGGGGCCGCCACTGCCGAAGCCGAGGATTCCAGCGCGACCAACGTGATCCGCTTCAAAACCTACGTGGGCAACAATGACGGCGTGGTGCGCTGCGGCATCTTCACGGAAAAAGGCTGGCTCAAAGATCCGGTTCAGCCCGCCCTGGCCGCAATCCACGGCAAAGTCGCGCTGTGCATCTTCAACGGCCTCCCGAGCGGCGTGTACGGCATCTCCGGCTTTCACGACGAGAACAACAACGGCAAGCTCGACACGAACCTCGTCGGTTACCCCACGGAAGAGTATTGCGCGTCGCGCAACGCCCGCAACACGTTCAGCGCCCCCAGCTTTTCCGACGCGAAGTTCAAGTTCACGGGCGGCACGCTCGAGCTCGACGCGCACATGAAGTGAGGCCCGGCACGGACCGTGCCCGTCGGCGCCGCGCTTCGAGGGTCCGAAGGCGAAAATCGCAGTATGAATTGATACTACGATTTTCGTTGCTGAGGGGTGGCCGGGCGTGAGCCCCCGATGTCCGGACGCGCGCGAGCTTGGGTTTGGGTAGCGGGCCCAGCGCGCGCAGCGCGGCATAAAGCTCACTGTCCCGCAAAGTGCGAAGTGACGAGCCGCGACGCCGAAGGCTGGGACGTGCCGCGTTGCAACGGGTGACCATCGAAAATGTCAGGGCGTTGACGCGTCACGTGCTTGACGGGCCGCGTGTGTTCAGGTGTCAAAGCCTCAGCGCGGTGCCGGATCGCTGACTGCGGGGAAGCCGAAAATGCCTGAGATTGCCCGGTAAATTGCCTGGTTTTTGCTGGCATGTTTCTAGCAAAAGAGCGGGCCGTGGCGTCAGCACCGACACCCAGCAGCGCGGCGAACCCGCAGCAGAGCTTCATCGCGGAGCTCGCGATCCCGACCGCGATCATCGGCATCGTGCTGATGATGGTGTTGCCGTTGCCCGGCTTCCTGATCGACGTGCTCTTGGCCACGAGCCTGGCGATTTCGATTGGCGTGTTTTTGATCGGGCTGTTCATGGAAAGCCCGCTGCAATTTAGCGCGTTTCCGGCCGTGATCTTGGTTGCGACCCTGCTGCGCCTGAGCTTGAACGTCGCGACCACGCGCTTGATTTTGCTCAAGGGCGCGGAGGGCGGTGGAGCGGCGGGCCGGGTCGTCGAGACGTTCGGCAAATTCGTGGTCGGTGGCAACGTGGTCGTCGGCTTGGTGGTGTTTTTGATCCTGGTGGTCATCAACTTCACCGTGATCACCAAAGGCGCTGGCCGCGTCGCTGAAGTCGCGGCGCGCTTCGCCTTGGACGGCATGCCTGGCAAGCAGATGGCGATCGACGCCGATCTGAACGCCGGCATGATCACCTCCGATATCGCTCGAAACCGCAGGAAAGACCTGGAACGCGAGGCGGATTTCTTCGGCGCGATGGACGGCGCCAGTAAATTCGTCAAAGGCGATGCCATCGCCGGCTTGCTGATCACGGCCATCAATCTGATTGGTGGCCTGCTCATCGGCTTGTCGCGCGGCATGACGCTGGCCGCCGCCGGCGAGACCTTCTCGATTCTGTCCGTCGGTGATGCGCTAGTTTCCCAGATGCCGTCGCTGATGATTTCGACCGCGGCCGGCGTGGTCGTCACCCGCTCGGCGACCGGCGATCAGCTCGGTCGCGCCTTGAAGACACAGCTGCTCGGTAGTCGGCGAGCTGTCGCGGCCACTGCCGGCGTGTTGACGCTGTTTGCCCTCATTCCGGGCATGCCGGCGTTCCCGTTCTTGGCTTTGGCGGGCATGCTGGTGATCAGCGCGCGCGCCGGCCTGAAGAAGGACGCGATCGCCGCGACGGCCGCCGAACAGGTCCCGGCCGAGCCCGTGGTCAAGCCCGGCTCGAGCGAGGAAATCGATGCCGCTTTGCCCGTCGATATCCTGGCCCTCGAGGTGGGCTACGAGCTCGTGCACGCCGTCGACCCGCAGATGGGTGGCAGCTTGGTCGACCGCATCGCCGCGTTGCGCAAGCAGATGGCGCTCGATCTGGGCATCGTGATTCCGCCCGTTCACGTGCGCGACAATCTCCAGCTTCCGGCCGGCGCTTACCGCTTGATGCTGCTTGGCACCGAGATCGTGCGCGGCACCACGCGCGCGGGCCGGCTCCTGGCCATGGACGCGGCAGGAAACGCGCCCAGCATCGACGGCGAGGCCACGAAGGATCCCGCGTTCGGCACTCCGGCGCGTTGGATTTCCACGCGCGATCGCGAATACGCCGAAGCCCTCGGCTACACCGTCGTCGATCATACGACAATCATCGCCACGCACTTGTCCGAGACCGTGCGTGCCAACGCGCACAACATCCTGGGCCGCGGCGAGTTGCAACACTTGTTCGAGGTGTTCAGCCGCACCACTCCGAAGCTGGTCGAGGATCTGGTCCCGAACTTGCTCTCCTTCGGTGAGGTGCTGCGAGTAATGCGTAATCTGCTTCGTGAAAGTGTCTCGATCCGCGATTTGCGCTCGATTTTGGAGGCTTTGACCGAGCTGGCTCCGCAAACGCGCGATCCCGAGCAGCTGACGGAGTTGAGCCGCCAACGCTTGTCGCGTCAGATTACTGCCTCCTTCATGGGCTCGGACGGGACGCTGTCCGCCCTGGTGCTGGACGCGCCGGTGGAAGAAATGTTCCGCCGCTCGCTGCGCGAGATCGCGCAAGGCACGGGCGGCGCGCTCGATCCCGAGCAAGCACGCCTGCTGGGCGTGTCCCTAGAAGCTTCAGTGAAACGGATGACCTTGGCGGGCCGACCAGCTTGTGTGGTCACGAGCCCTGACGTGCGGCGCTATCTCCGGGCTTTCGCCGAACGTCGTTGTCCCTCACTCGCGGTGCTTTCGTTCCGCGAGCTCGAGCCCGACGTGAGCATTCGCCCCTTCGAAACCATCACGCTGAACAAGGCAGCAGCGTGAGCCATCTCTCTGGAAAGTAGGCATCGGTGCAGTATCAGAATTTCCGTGGCGCAGACCTGAAAGAGGCACTCTCGGCCGTCAAAGCGACGCTGGGTCCGAACGCGCTGATCGAAGGCACCCGCCAGATCAGCAACGGGCGCGGCGGCGGTCTCGGCCATTCCTACGTCGAGGTCACGGCCGCTCCGGCCGCGGGCCTGAAATGGCCGTACGCGAACCGCGAGGCCGCCGCGGCCGAAGCGCCGCTGCGCCGTCGCGAGCCGCGCGGGCAGGGGGCCTTTGGTCGCAACGCTCCGAAACCCGCGCCGAGCCTGGGCCGGGATCCAGTGGAGATCGAGCGCGAGCTCGGCATGTTGCGCCAAATGCTGAACGAGCTGAACGAGAGCCGCCCGCCCAAAGAGCGCGCGCTCACCGAGCTTCACGCTGCCGGCATCGAAGGCACCTTGGCCCGCGAGCTCGCCTCGGGCGCGACCAAGGTCGCCCGCCGCGGTCGCGAAGCCCTGCGCGCTTGGCTGAGCGGGCGTATCAAGGAGCGCCTGACCGTTACACCGTCGCTGCTCACCGATCCGAATCCACGCGTGATCGCCGCCGTCGGCCCCACCGGCGTAGGCAAGACCACCACATTGGCCAAGCTTGCCGCCAAGGCGCGCCTGGATCACGGCCGCAGCGTGGGCGTGATCAGCCTCGATACGTTTCGCGTCGGCGCGGTGGAGCAGTGGCAGCGCTACGCGACTTTGATGGGCATCCCATTCCAGATTGCCAGTGACCGCACGACTTTCTTGCGGGCTATTGCGGATATGCCCACCGATTTGGTGCTCGTCGATACCGCGGGGCGCTCGGTCCACGGCACGGCTTGGCCTCTGGCGGGTTGCCTGCGCGAAATCAACGATCGCAAGGTGAACGTGATGCTGGTGCTGCCCGCTTGGCTGCGCGCCAACGACGTGACCCGCGTCCTGGAGATGTACGACGACCCGCTGCCCACCGATGTGGTGGTGACCAAGCTCGACGAAACCTACCAGGTGGGAGGAATCCTACACGCGGCCCTACCTAACCAGCTTCCCTTCGCTTATCTGTGCAACGGACCGCGCGTACCAGAGGATATCCTAGACGCCTCGGTAGAGGGTGTCCTGGACGCCGTGTTTCCGGTTGAAGCGTGAACTCTTCGTATGAGGCGGTCTTGTCCCAAGCTCCCGTAGGCAGAAGTCCGACGCGCGGGCGAGAGGACGACAATGCGCTCTACGAGCGGTTCATGCCGCTCGTGCGGCGCATCGCGATGCGAACCATCCGCACGCTGCCGGCCTCGCTCACGTTCGACGACATCTTGTCGGCGGGTTGGGTGGGCATGGCGGAGGCACTGCAGCGACGCACGGACGAGATGCAAGACGAGCATTTCGAAGCTTACGCGTCGTACCGCGTGCGCGGCGCGATTCTCGATTATTTGCGGGTTTTAGACCCGCTTTCGCGCAAGCTGCGCGGCGCCTCGCGGCGCATCACCGAAGCCGCTAGTGATCTCACCAATCGCCTCGGCCGCGTGCCGAACGAGGACGAGATCGCGGGCGAGCTCGGGCTCTCGCTGCCCGCCTATCAAGAGCTCTTGATGGAAGTTTCGGAAGCCGGGTTTGCGCGGCTCGAGATCTCGGCCATCGCCGAGCCCGCGTCGTTCGATCCTTCGCCCGAAGCGATCACCTCGCAGGCCGAGATCGTGGACGGCATTGCCGGCGCCATCGATCAGCTACCGGAGCGGCTCCGCTTGGTGCTTGCGCTCCACTACCAAGAGGAGTGCAGCCTGCGCGAGATCGGAGAAGTGCTCGGGGTCACCGAGTCCCGGGTTTGCCAGCTCCACGCCGAAGCCGTGCATTTGATTCGAGCCAAGCTCGAAGCGCGTCCCAGGAAGATTCCAGGGCTAGAAGCCAGCCTGCGACGCTGAGCGCTAGTTTGCAACGGTCCGAGTCGACGCGCAGCGTTTAGGGCTCGCGCTGAACTAAAGACCTGGGTTCTTCGGCCGTTTGTGGGCGTTGGAGCACCGTTCGACGCAAAAATAAGCGTCCCCGGTGCTGGCATCCGAATTGCAAAGCTAAGTTCACGAAAGAGTCATGAAGACTCTCAGGCGCCAATCAAGGCGGCTTTAGACCGGAGTTCGTTGCCATGCAGATCAATAGTCAACGCTTCGGCGTCGTAGAGTTCGATGACGACGCCGTGCTGAGTTTTCCCGCCGGCATCATCGGCTTTCCGCGCGAGCATTCGTTTGCTTTGATCCCTCATCAAGGCTCGACGTACTTGGCGTGGCTGCAATCGTTGACCAAGCCGGAGTTGGCGTTTCCAGTGGTGTCTGCGCACTACTTCCTCGACACCTACCCGGACATCCCGGTGAGCCCGGCGGCGCATGCTGCAGGTTTGCAAGGCAGCGAAGATGACTTCGCGGTGCTCGTGGTGCTGTGCGCGCCAATTGGTCAACCCGCGACCGTCAATCTTCTGGCCCCCATCGTCATCAATTCGGAGACCCGCACCGGCGGCCAAGTGATCCTCGATGGCTCCCGCTTCTCCACCCGCGAGGTCTTCGTGGCTCCGCCTGCGGCGCGCGTCGAAGGCGACAAATCCGAACCCCTCACCGCCCTGGCGGCGGGCTGAAGGCGAAGAGGAGTAGCTTGGTCGCGTCTCCCTCTCACTCTCCGGCTTCGTTCGGCAACGAAGAGGACTCTTGGTTCGGCGGTGATGACCGCGAAGCCGAGGCCCGCGCTGAACAAAGCGTCGCCGCCGTCGGCGCTCGGATCGTCGGCGCCAAGCCGTTTCCGATCGCGGCGCGACGCCTCGAGGAACTGACGCGAAATCCGAAGGCACGCCTGGAACAGGTCGTGTCCGTGTTGGAGACCGACCCCGGCTTGTCCGTGCGCTTGTTGCGTTTGGTCAACTCCGCCGGCTACGGCTTGAAGGTGCGCGTGACCTCCGTGCGGCACGCTGCCGTGCTGGTCGGCACGCGACGCCTGCACCAGGTGGCCACCACGGCTGCCATTTTGGATCTGTTCGAGACGAGCAATCAAACCGCGGTCGAGCTGCTCGAGCACGCGGCGGTGGTTGGCTCGCTGTGTCGTTACTTGGCCGTGCACCTCGGCTTGCCACACGACGAGCTGTTCACGTGCGGCTTCTTGCACGACATCGGCAAACTGATGCTGCTCGACACCGAGGGCGAGAAATACGCCGAACTGGTGCGCACTTACGGGGACGCGCCGGACCAAATGCACGTCCAGGAACGGCGCTTGTTCGGCTTCGACCACGCGCTGCTCGGCGCGCACGTGCTCAAGGCGTGGAACATCCCCGAGCCCGTGCCGAAGGTCGTGCTCTACCACCATCAGCCAGCGCGCGCGATGCAGGACACGCTGCTCTCGTCCATGGTGTACACGCTGCGCCTGGCCGACATGATGTCCTATGCCGTCGCGCTCGACAGCGACGGCGAAGGTGTAGCGCTGATCGCCGAGAGCGAGGCCGCGCAATACCTGGAGATCTCCGAGCCGCAAGTCGCGGCCATGTGGAGTGATTTGCGCGCACTCGCCGACCGCAGCCGCGCCCGCTCCAACGGACAGCCGGACATGGAGGTGGTGGCGCCGCGTCGCTTGGAAGTGCCGCGCTCGATGCGTCCGCGTCGTTCTGGCGCGCCGCGCTCGATGCCGCCGTCTGGTTCGATGCCCGCCGCCGCTCGTGCGGACGTGGCCCCCGCATCTTCGCGTAGCCCTGCCTCTTCGCGCAGCTCGGCCGATGTTCACGAAGTGCCGGTGCACTTCCCGTGCGTGGCCTGCAACAAGCCGAGCTTCGGCAACGTGTGCGCTGCGTGCGAGGGACAGGTTTGCCCAGAGCACCAGATCGGCCCCGACCACTGGTGCGCGCTGTGCATGGGTGAATACGACAAATTCCGCGCCAGGAATGCGATCCCGGGCTACGTCAAGGTGACGGGGCTCACGCTCGCTGGCTTCTCGGTCGGCGCATCCATCACGGGCGTGATGGTTTCGCAGACGTTCGCCTTCTGGAAGCTGATCGTCGCGCCGCTGACCATGGTGCTGCTCTGGGGAGTACTGCTTCCAGTGGCGCATCGGCTTTGGCAGCGCAAGCGCTTCGTCAACACGCGGCCCAAGGGTCGTGTGCCGTTGCCGATCAAGCTACCGCGCCCGAACCCGGTCTTCATCTCCTCGCTGGACGCGAATCTGGAGAACGACGGGCTGATGGGGCCCAGCATCCCGCCGCCGAGTCAGAGTGGCATCGCGATCATCGGCGTCGAGCCGCCCATTTCCGCGGCCCCACCTTCCGAGCCCACTCAACCGTCCGTCGAGGATGTGGTCGCCGAAGCCAAGGCATCGGCCGCGCTGCTGCAGAAGGTCGCCGCAACTTCGCTGAGTAACATCGCCGTGCTGTCGGTGAGCGATGCGCCACCTGCGACCGTCAACATCGGGCCTCAGGTCGTGGAGCCTCCAGTCGCTGCCAGCGCTCCGCTTGCTTCGACCGCCGCGCCCGAGCGAGCGCCGAACGAGACCGAAGAGCCGCCGCCGCCCAGCGAAAAAGAGCTCGATCAGGCCGCAGAAGCGCTGGAAGCGACCAGCGAGGTAATGCCCAAGGCAGAGCCGGTCGAGGCGCAAGAAGCGGTGGGGCCGCTGCGGGGGGCCGCCGCCAGCTTGAACCCGTTGAGCGCTCCACCCGCTGCCGCCACTGAAGCGTCCGCGCCGCCCGCGCCCGCGCCCGCGCGAGCCAAAGATTCGGTGGCCGCTCACATCGCTTCCTTGCTGGGTGAGCCGAGCGAGGGGCTGTCCGAGTTTCCGAGCGTCGGCAGCGAGAGCGAGCTCGAGAACGTGGTGGCTTCGGTCTCCGCGCGCCTGGCTCGTGAGTTTCCGCAGAACGACTACATGGGGCCGAGCGCAGATTTGCGCGCCGCGACGATCGCGCCCATCTCGGAATCGATGGGACCTGCGCCGATCGCGATCGCGCCCGCGCCCGTAGTGGTCGCCCCTAAGCCGGTATCCATCGCACCGACCCCTGCGCCGATATCCATCGCGCCGACGCCCACTCCAACGCCCGAAGGCGCGCGCCCCGTCGAAGCGACGCTCGCGCCGGCTCCGGCTCCCGTGGTGGGCGAGCCCGCGCCGATCTCCGAGGTTGCGCCCGTCGCGACGGGTCCGGTCGAGCCGCTATTCCAGGCCGAACCCAGCCCAGAGCCGGTAGCCATGCGGATCGTGTTTCCGCGCAAGAGCTTGGAGCAAGGCTGCGCGCCGCGCACGGTATTCCGCTGCGCGCTGCCCGTGGCGGAGTCTTGCTCGCCCGCGCCCCGCCGCACCAGCCTTCGCCCCGGAGGGCAAGACTACGCGGCGGGGGAGAGCACGCCGCCTCACACGCTGCGCGGGATCGGCTGAGCGTCGTCGACGCTCAGCCGGGTGACGTTCACTTCGCGCACACGCTCGCGGGCACGCAGGCGCCATCCACGCAGTGCACGCTCACACAGAGCGCGTCACTCGTGCAACTTTGACCGAGCGCGCGTCGCTCCACGCACACCGGCTTGGCGGCGTTCGTCGTGGTGTCGCAAACCAGGTCCCCCGCGCAGCGCGAAAGCGCCAGGGCGGGCCCGCACGCCTCACCGGCCATAGGTAGCGCCGTGCAGCTCGCGCTGAGCTTGCCGAGCAACAAATCGCCGAAGTCGAGCGGGCAGTACTGGCCCGCGGGACATTCACTCGGCACGGCGATGCCGCACGTGCCGCCGGCGGCTGCGGTGGGGTGGCACGCGTAGCTCGCGGGCGAGACGCCCTCGATGACGCACGCCAGCCCCTGCGCGCACCACGGCCCCGCATCCAAGCTGCAGGTCTCACCCGCTTGCTGGGTCAAGGCTCGTGCCGGGGTCTCGCATTGGCCGGCGAGCTTCTTGTCGTCGCTGCTGCCGATGCACAAAAGCCCCGAGGCGCATTGCTCGGCGCTGCCTCCGTCGCACGGCTCGCCCTCCGCGGCAGGTGCGGCGCAGTGGTGCGTGGCGTTCGAACAGATCAAGCCAAGTGCGCAGTCGTCGTTGCGGGTGCACGCGACGCCGGCCGACGACAGGGGCGCGCATTTGCCGGGGCAGGTGTTGCCATCGATTTGACAGCGCGATAGCCCCGAGCATTCCGCGTCGATGTCGCACTCGCCGCCACTCGCGACCGTGCCGCTCAGAGCCTCACGACACACCGCGGGCAAGTCGTTGTCGAGCACACCGCAGCCGCCGTTGGCGACGGCCGAGACGCAGCTCTGCGCCTTGAGCCCGTCGTAGTTGGCCTTCTTCGCGTCGATCGCGATTTGGATTTGTGCGAACGTGGACTCTGCGAGCTGCGCCGCGAGCACGCCCGCGCAATCGGCATTGCCGAACGCGACTTGGTAGAAGAACGGACTGCACGCTTGCTCGGCCTGGCACAGCGCTTTGCCGAGCTCGGCCGGCAATTGTTCGAGAGGAATGGCGCCGCCGGCCGTGAACTGCGTGCTGCTTCCCCCGCACGCTGCCAGCAGCGCCGAGACCGCTACGATTGCCGAAAGATGACGCATCAATCATTCCTCCAAGGGTCAGGTCCCGCTCCCTTTGCAGCCCGCGTACCAGCTCGGGAACGCCCGATACCCTCGGAAATAGAGGGGTTTCCGGGACTTCGGCGCCCAGGCCCGGTGCGCACTGTGAACTCGAGTTGGCGGTTCGGGTGTGAGCTTTGGAGGGTGCGCCCGTGTGTGCTTACGGCAAACGGGTGGGGGCAGCTTTGGCGGCCAGGGCCAACCCGAATTCACGCGGGTCGGCGTAGGCCCACGCCACATTGCCCTGAATCAGGATCTCGTTGGCGTCGCCCATCGAGCTCGACCCTCCCTTGAGCTGGTGACCGCGACGGGTGAGCTCGCGCAGCACGTCCGCAGGCGGCGCGTGTGCTGACTCGATGCGAACGCGGTCGGGCAGGAAGCCGTGATGGACGCGTGGCGCGTTGACCGCCGCGCTGAGCGACTCCCCATGGTCCACCACGTGCCGCAGCACCTGCACGACCGTGCTCGGAATGGTGTCGCCCCCCGGGCTGCCCAACACCAGCACGGGCTGCCCGCCGTCCAGCACCAGGGCGGGGGACATGGAGCTCGTCGTGCGGCGGCCCGCGACCGGTTGATTTTCACCGGACGAAGAAAACGACGCGACCGAATTGTTCAGCACCACGCCCGTACCGGGAAGGACCAACTTGGCGCCATAAGACGCAGACAGCGTCGTCGTGCAGCTGACGACCATGCCCTCGGCGTCCACCACCGAGAAGTGGGTGGTGTGCTCGGATTCGTGCGCCTCGTCGGTCTCGGGAGGATGAATGCTGAGCGAAGGCGTGGCGTGCTCGGGATCGATCGGCGTGCTCGCGAGCCAGGCGTTCGGGTCGAGCCAGCGCGCGCGCTTCTGTGCAGTAGCTTCGGCGGACAGCGCGTCCGGATCGATCACGCGGAAACGGCGCTCGAATTGCGCGCGCCGCGAAGCCTCCAGAAACAGGTGCAGCTCCGCGGCGGAATCATGGGCGAAGGCGTCGGCATGCAAGGCCTGCAGCATGAGCAAGATTTGGGTCACCGCCACGCCGCCTGCGGAGGGTGGCGGCATCACCTCCACTTGCAGGCCGTGGTAGTCGAAGCGCAGCGGCTCGCGCCATTTCGCTTGATAGGCCGCCAAGTCAGCGCTGCTGATCAGGCCCCGCGCCAGGTTGCTCAGCGCGAGCGCGGTGGGGCCGGCGTAGAAGCCCGTGCGCCCTTGCTCGGCAATGCGCTGCAGGGTCGCGGCCAGGTCGCGTTGCACCAACGTGGCGCCCGCCGGCAACGGTTTCTTGTCTTTACCGAAGATGGCGCGCGCCGCGGGATCGAGCGCGAGCGCCTTGAAGCTACCCGCCAGCAAATCAGCCTGGTGCTGCCCAAGCGCGTGACCTCGCGCCAGCGAAATCGCAGGCCCGATGACCGTCGCGCGGGGCAGGCGCCCCAAGCGATCGTGAGCCAGCTCGAGCCCGGCCACGCTTCCGGGCACACCGACCGAAACCGGGCCCATGCCGCCAGCCATTCGTTGCATGGCCTCGAAGCGATCGCGGGTCAGGGCGAGCGGCGCGCTTTCGCGAAAGTCCAAGGCCAGGGTTGGCCCGCCTTTGGGACGCACCAGCATGAAACCGCCGCCGCCCAAGTTGCCTGCGCTGGGGTGCGTTACCGCGAGCGCGTAAGCGACCGCGACTGCGGCATCCACCGCGTTCCCACCCTGCTCCAGGATCGCGATGCCGACCCGCGTGGCCCGCGGCTCGACGCTGGTCACCGCGCCAAACTCGCCATGCACGGAGCCAGGACCGCCGGTCAGCGAGGCGCTGAACGGCGCGCGAGGCGGCGCGGGACCGGGCGGCGACGGCACGGCCGAGGACGGCGGCGCCGGGACGGCGCTCGGTGCCGCGACGACGCGCTCGGGCTCCGATTCTTCGCTCGGAGCACGCGTACAGCCGAGCACGGCCCAAATCAGTAACGATGCCGCGCGCCGCACGCCGCAGAGCATACACGGACGTTCGGAAAACGCGCTACGCTCGTCATCACCATGGACCCGGTCCCGACGCCGCTGCGCATCGCCATCATCACGGTCAGTGACACCCGCACCCTCGAGACCGACAAGAGCGGCGGGTTATTGATGGACCAACTGCTCGCGGTCGGCCACGTGATCGGCCAGCGGACGATCGTCCGAGACGATTTGCAAGCGATCCGCACGGCGATCCAAGCGGGCGTGGATTCGCCCGCGATCGACGTCGTGATCACCACTGGCGGCACTGGCATCACGCAGCGTGACGTGACGCCGGAGGCGCTCGCGCCGCTGGTGACCAAAGCCATCCCCGGCTTCGGCGAGCTGTTCCGGTGGCTGAGCTACGCGGACATCGGTGCGTCCACGATCCAATCGCGGGCAGAAGGCGCGCTGTGCGGCACCACGTTGGTCTTTTTGCTTCCGGGCTCGACCGGCGCGGTGCGCCTCGCGTTGGACAAGATCTTGCTGCCGCAGCTCGATGCGCGCACCAAGCCCTGCAACTTCGTCGAGCTGTTGCCGCGCGTGCACGCCGAGGGCTGACGCGCTAGCGCGGCACCAGCACGAGGCCCGGGTCGGCTTCGGCCCATGCCGCCAGATCCCCGGCGGCAACGGCCACGACGGGCACGCCCAGCGCGCGCGCTTCGCGCACCACGCTGGGCGCGCCTTCTTCGGCCGAAGCGCTGACCACGACGTCTGCCGCCGCGATGAAGCAGAGCGCTTCGGGGCGCGGCAAGCGGCCAACGAAGTGCGTCGAGGGAAACCGAGCTCGCAGGGACTCGAGCTCGGGCCCGTCACCGACGACGCTCACAGTCAGGTCCTCCACGAGACCGAGCGCGTGCAGGGCCGATGCCACGCGTTTGCTCGGAATCAAACGCGAGACAATGATCGCGAGCTGCACGTGCTCCGGGAGCCCGAGGGCGCGGCGAGCCTCGACGCGCGAAGGCACGCCTCCGACGTCGATGGGGCTCGGCCGCACTTCGAGCCGCGAAGCGAGCTCGGGACAGGCCGCGCGCACGAGCGCCGCGAGCTCGCCGCTCGTCACGCGGACGCGCGCGTCTCGGCGCAACCAACTGCGGACGATGTGAGCGCGCACTGGGCTCGGCAAACGGCACAACAAGCGCACATCGCTGCCATGGCCCACCACCTCGAGCCGCGCGTTGCTCGTGATCGCGATCGGCCAGCCGCTGGGCACCAAAAAGTGCGCCTGCACGAACGCGAAGGGTCCAAGCTCACGTACTCGACGCGCCGCGCGGAGCGTGAACGCACAGGCACCGAGCGCGCGAGTGGGGTGCTGTGCCAGGCGAGTGAGCGCCCCCGGCCAACCGAACGCGCCGCGGTCTTCGAGCCAATGAACGCGCGCGCCGTCAACGCTGCCGCTCGTGCCACGGCCGGGTGCAATCACGTGCACGTCATGGCCGGCTCGCACCAGGCGCTTGACCTCGCTGTGCACGAAGTGGCCGGCCGCGTCGCCGTCGAAGCGCGGGTAGGACGTGCTGATGACCGCGACGCGCTCGCTCAAGTCCGCGGCAGCTCGCCTAGGGCCTTCACGGCATCAGCGCCCTGGGCCGCCAACATCTCCCCGAGCACCCGTAGGTAGCGGAAGGTGTAGATGCCCGAACTGTGGCTGTCCCCCCACGTGAAGGAGAGGGCGTAGTTTCCGACGCGTTCGATTTCGCGCAGCTCCAGGTTGCCGCCCTCTTGGAAGCGGATCGCACCGGAGTGCCCTTGGCAGCCGGCGCATGGGCAATAACCCCTCAAGATTTCATGGGGATAGGTCATCTTTTGGCCGTCGGCCCAGGTGACCTCGAAGGTGCGGGCGCCGTGGGGGGCTTTGATGCCGGTTGGGCGGAATTGCGGATCCATGCGTTGGTTTTGGCTTTTTCAGGGAGATCGACTCTTGCCAAGCTCCGAAGGCTCTGTCATACCCACGGCCCCTTGGCTAATACCAGCGAATCGGTTCAGTGCAGGCCTCTCGAGGTCCAAGTTGGCGACAAAGGCATTGAGCGTGCGATCAAGCACCTCAAGCGCAAGATGGCTGCGGAGGGCATTCTGCGCGAGCTGAAGCGCCGCCGCCACTACATGAAGCCGTCGATCAAGAAGCGTAAGAAGATGAGCGAGGCAGCTCGCCGTCGTCGCAAGCGCCTGAAGACCGACGAAATTCCGCGCACGATGGGCTGAGCCGCTTGGCTCGGGGTCTTTCGAGATCCCGAGCATTCCGTCTGTTCCCGCCTCCGCGCAGTATCAGTCGCCGCACGCCGTTGCGGCGCTTCCGTTGCTGCGCGCGGTCAGCACGATGGCGCCCGAGCTCGATACTTGGGCGACGCGCTGCGTGATGTAGGGCGGGTAGCTGCCGCTCGGGAAGCGGTCGATCACGGCTTGGTAGCGACACGCCGCGCGCTCGGGGCGACCGCTGAGCCAGTCCGTGTCGGCGAGGCCGATCCAGGCCGGCGCGTATCCCGGGTTGTCGTCGAGCGCGCGCGCGAACAGCTGAGCGCCGTCGGCCACGCCGCCGCGGAGCAGCTCGACTTCGGCGAGCCCACAACGCGCTTCGGCGTCGTTCGGGTGTAGGCGCAGCACCTCGGAGTACAGCCGCTCGGCGAGATCGAGCTGCGCACGGTGCTGACGGTCGCGCGCGAACGTCAACAGCTCGCGTTTCGTGACGCTGGGCTTGCTCGGCGCGCTCGCGCCATTCGATACGCTCGCTGCGCTCGCGACGGGGGCTTGCGGTGGTGCAGCCGTGGCGACGGCGGCGGCGCGCGGCTCCGGGGGAAACACGGCCGCAAAGACGCGCTGCAAGTCCGCGAGTCGAGGGGTGGCTCGTGGCTGCTCCGCGACGACGGCGATCTCGCGGCCGGCCTCGTCCGGACGATTGGCGAGAATGAACGCGAGCGCGAGCCGAGCGCGCAACGTGGTTGCCCGCTGATCGGTGTCGGGCACGCGAACGATGATGCGATCGAGGAGCTGATGCGCGAGCTCCAACTTGCCGCTGTCGATCGCGGTCGACACCCTTGCCAGCTGCTCGTCGTGCTGCAAACGCGCGACGCGCCCGGGGTCGACGAAACGCAAGAAGGGATCGGCCGTGAGCAACGCGAACGGAATGCCCACCGCAAACCCGATCAGCATCGCGCTCAACGGTGCGAGATGCGGATGACGTGCGGTCCAGGCGGCCGCACTTGGTCGTGGCGCCTCGGAGGCGGCGCGGCTCGAACCGCGTGCGGCGGAACCTCGCGCGCCGGTCTGCGCTTCACTGCTCGAGTCCGGCGGCTCGTCGGAGAGGGACTCCCGTGGTGGTGGTGGCGCGCTGCGCAGCCCGGGCAGCGTGTCGCGAAAGCCACGCCCGCTCGCCGCTCTCAATACGCCGAGCGCGCTTTCGGACGCCGTCTCAGCACGAGACGGTTCGCCGCCGCTGCGCGACTCGACGGGCTCGCCAGCCACGATCTGTTCGCCGCAATTCACACAGAAGACAGGCGCGCGTTCCCAGTCGTCGTCGTGCCAGTCGACGAACCCTTCGCCGCAGGTCTCGCACTGGAAGCGCACTTGCCGAAACATGCCTTTGCCTACACTAGCCTCCAGTTCCCGACCTCGACACACTCGATCGGATTGGTTCGCGCGCGACGGGCGCCCGCTACGAGCCGCGAAGCGTTTAAGATCGCAGGATTATTGGGGGCCCGGGGCCGCGAGCATCGGCGTGGTCGGGGTGCTCCAACGGCCAAATTCAGGCTCGAGAAATGCCGGCGAAACTTGGCCCAAGTCGCTGAAATTGTTCACGGTGGTCAACATGGCATTCGCGCCGGCTGCACCCGCGGCCGCCTTTCCCCGTCCGCCGATCCGCATCCGGACCCTGCTCCTGCTGGGCCTCCTGGCCTGGGCCCTGTTCTCGCTCGTTCCGCGGGCGCTCGCGGGCTACCGGGTCCACACCCTGGCGACCGCGGTCGCGGACTACGCGGTGTGCATGGCCGGGCCGACCGGGCCCGCGCTGTTCAGGGACAACCCGGCTGAGTTTGCGCGCCTCGTCCATCGCCGCATCGTCGCGGCCGGCTCGAACGAGCGGCCATTCGAGAAGTGCGCCAAGCACGCGCTCGCCATCACGGGCTCGAGCGAGATCGCGCACAAGCACGAGCTGAGTGCATCGAGCTTCACTGACTACGGGCTGCTCGGGATCGAGAACCCGTCGGGCCTCGCGGTGACCAGCGAGCCTCTCGTCGGCGCCGCGCACGCGGCGTGGCCGTTCGTGCGCGGTTACATCGCGCTCGTCAAACCGTCGCTCGGCGCGTTCGAAGCGATTCACCCCGTGGGCTTACCGCGCCCGGCCGTCGGCCGCGGCATCCCCGCGTGGCGCGGCGTGTACCGCTCGGTGAAGCGCACTCCGGACGCGCTGTGGCTTTCGTTCGGCAAGGGGGCGCATCTGTCCCTGCACAAGAGCACGGACAACGGGCTCACCTGGCGCCCCGCCTCGCTGCCCACGACCTCCGATTTCGCGGAGCGTTGCCTGACCGGGGATGGCCGTGCCTACGAGGTCGGCCCGAGCGCAGACCACGACGTGCTCGAGGTGCATGCGATCGAGCAGGACGGCACCGCCCACGCCATGCAACTAGCCCCCGAGAGCAGCACGGTGCTGGCGCTGGCCTGTGACGAGCGCTCGCTGATCGTGCTCTTGCGCGCCCAAGGCAGCAAATCCAGCGAGCTTTATGCGTGCCCGTTCGCGGCGCGCTGCACGCTGATGAGCGGGCCGCGGCCCGATGCCTTGCCGGGCTTGTTCGATCAGACGTTGGATATCGCGCGCGTGCACGGCACGACGGTGCTGGCCGTGACCTCGCGCGATATCGTGCGTGTCAGCTCGAGCCGTGACGAAGGACGCACTTGGACCCCGTTCTACGTTGCGTACGACGCTGCCGAGCACCCCGAGGTGCGCGCCGACGTGCGCACCCCGTCTCACTTGTTGACGATCGAGAACCGCGTGTTCCTCTACGGCGGCGGCAATCGCGCCGCGCAGTCCTACAGCGTGCTCATCTCCGACGATCACGGCGCCAGCTTTCGCACGCCGTGATCGCCTGAGGGCAACGTCACTTCACGTCGAGCGAGAACGATTTGACGGCGAAGCTGGTGCCTGGGTAATCGTAAAGCTCGAAGCCGAACTCGACGCCAGCCAGGTACGAGCTGGTCGCCATGCTGGAGCGCGTGGCCGCATCCGTGATGAACGGCTTGAGGTCACCGGTGAACGAGGTCTGCCCGTTCTTGCGGTAGGCCACGTACTTCCAGGACTCCACCGTGCCGGTCCACACTTCGTACCCCATGAAGGTTTGCCCGGTGTTGCTGCCGGCCGGGTTCACGTTCGAAGAGTTGAGCCAGATCATCACCTCGAGCCCGCCAGCGGGAGTGGTGGTGGCGGCGGTCGGCGCGCTGGGCAGGACCCAGATGTCGTACGCGGCGTCGTACTTGCCGACGCTGCCCGTGTAGGTCACGGACGAATTGGCGCTCATCAGAGCGCTCAACTGCTTGGGCAACGCGGTGTCGGTCGAAGAACGGCCGAAGTGCCAACCGTCGACGACGGACGGATAGGCGTTCAGCGAAGCGCCCGTCGCGAACATCGCCGAGTCCACGGTAAAGCCGACCGGGGTCTTGGTCGGGGTGACGCACAGCTTGTTCCCCGAGCTATTGGGGAAGATGTTGTTTTGGACGTAGTACTTGCCGACGTCGGCGGTGCCGGCGGCCGAGCCCTGCGCGCCGCACAGCTGCGGCAGCGTGGAGCTGCCCGAGGTGACCGGCTCGAGATCAGTCAAGCACACGTTGTACGCGCCCGAAGCGTTACCCCCGACGACGTTGATCTGCAGATCGTAAGGCGTGGTGCCGAGGGTGCATTTGGTTTGGCCCTGGCAGCTCACGTCACCGACGCAGATCGTGCCTGTCTTGCCGTTGGTGAAGGCGGGCACACTGACGTACGGCGAGACCACGCCGTCGGTGTTGGCTGCCTGAGTGAAGGCGATGCGCACTTCGTTGCCACCGCTCGAGCCACTGAGCGTGTATTTGAAGCAGGTGGCGGGCCCCGTGTAGGCCTGTTTCATGCTGGCCGCGCCGCCCGTGGCGTTCAGCTCCATGCCGATGCCGCAGCCCCATTTGGCGTAGGTGGGATCGACCGCGGTCGTGCCGCTGATGCAGATGCCCGTCGCGCCACAAACCTGGTCCGAAAGGGTGCACGAGGAGCCGTCACCGTAGGTATAGAAGGAGCCTTGCAGGCCTTGCGGGTTATCGGTGCTCAGCGTGGGGTCGCAGCCGACCCAGCAATCCGTCGCCTTGGTCAGGTTGACGTCAGTCGAGCACGCCACGTCAGCGCCGCCAGCGGTGCCCACCGTGCCCGCGTTGCCCGCCGTTGGCCCGGCGCCGCCCGTGCTCGCACCGCTCGCGCCGCCACCGGGGAAGCTACCGCCTGCGACGTTACCGGTGCCGGCGGTTGCCGCTGCACCCGCGGCGCCGCCACCCGGGAAGCCCGTGTTTCCAGCCTTATTGGTGATGCCCGCCGCCGCGGCGGTACCAGTAGAAGGCGAGCCACCCCCGCCAGGCGAGTCGCTCGAGGAGCAACCTGCGTTGCCCAGTAGCCAGACGCCATTTGCTAGACCAACCCAAAGCACTCCTCGACCGACTCGGTTCATGGGCCAATAGCGTAATCAGTTCCGCTCCAGATGCACGACAAAACTGGAACCGGTTCCAGATGTTAATGCGCTTAACCTACCGCTTCAGTGCCATTTTTCAGCGCTGTGCGATGTGGGCCAAGGCGCGCCCGACCCAGTCGTGCCGGCGGGACCGTTCGAATGTGGGATCGGTCTCAGCCGCGAGCACACGCAGCGCGCGCGCTTCGAGGCGTGCCGCTTCGAGCCCCGCGCGGTCTCCGCTTTCGAGCGCGCTCGATGCGAGGCGCCGCACGGCGGCCAACGCGGCGCTCCAGGCATGTGCCTCGACGTACGCGCGCCCGAGCTCGGCGAGCGCTTCACGACTGGCGTCGAGCTCCACCGACGCTTCCAGATCACTCAACGCTTGTGCGCTGTGCCCGGCCGCGCGCTGCAAGCGCGACCGTTGCAGCAGCGCCTGCGCGCGCGAGTCGGCGAGGCGTACGGCCTCCGAGTAGACGAGCTCCGCTTCACGCGCGTCACCCATCCGCTCGCGGAGCGCGCCGAGCCGCAAGTAGGCATCACCCAGCGTGCTGTCGATCGCAATGCACTCGGTGTATTCACGCAGCGCCGCCGCGATGTCGCCGCGCTGTTCGAGGGCGAGCGCGCGCTCCAAGTGACTGCGCGCCAAGCGGCGCGACCAGCCCTCGGGGCTAGCGGGGCTAGCGGGGCTCGCTTGCGTCGGTGCTGGCTGCTCGGGGCCGGGGGCTTGCGCGCGAGCACTGGCCGGTTGCCCGAGCCAGGCCAACAACGCGAGCAGGAGCGACGCGAGGCGTGTCCCGAACCCGGCGCGCGCTGTGTTGGAAAAACCGCGAAGGGCGCGTCCCGCTGCCCACATCCGAGCCACGATTCGCGGTTGAATCGGGCGTTGCGGCCGCGGCACGGACGTTGCTGACTGGGCCCCAAAGCCCATGACCGCTCCCTCGTTCTCCGCACGCTCCCGCTTCTTCCGCTGGTCCCTATTGCCCTTCGGGCTGATGTTGCTCGGTGCAGCGTGCATGGAGGGCGCGAAGAACCCCGCGAAGTCGGCCAACGGCGCGCTGGCGCCGGGGGCAGCGGAGAGGGCGGGAAAAAAGCCCGACGGCGCGTTCCAAGTCGTGTACGGCGGGCCGCAGGGCGAAGCGAACGAAGTCAGCGAGCTGAGTTTGGTGTTCAGCCGCCCGCTTCGCAAGCTGGAGCTCGCGGGCGCGCCGACTCCGGCGATTTCCATCACGCCCGCGCTGGCTGGACGCTGGCTGTGGGTGGGCACCCACGCCTTGCATTTCGTACCGGAAACGCCGCATTTGCCCGGCTCGACAGCGTACGTGGTGACGGTGCCCGCCGACCTACGTGCGCTCGATGGAACGGCCTTGGGCGATCCGTATCGACTCGAGTTCAGCACGCCGCGCTTGAAGCTGGTGGATTCGGAGCCCAGCTCTGGAGCGCGCGGGCTCGAGCCGTCTGCCTTCTACACCTTGCACTTCAATCAGGCGGTCGATCCGGAGCAGCTACGCGCGCGGGCCAAGCTCAGCGCCGTGCATGACGGCAAGACCGAGCAGCTTGCGTTCCGCGTCGAGCGTCCGGATCCCACGCAGCCCAAGCGCCTGCTCGTGAAGCCCGTGCGGCCCTTGCCGATTCACGCCCAAATCGAGCTCTCCGTGTCGGAAGGGCTGACGGGCCTGGAAGGGCCACTGCCGATCGCATCCGCATTCAGCGTTCCGATCGAAACCTACGGGCCACTCGCGATCGACAGCGTCAATTGCGATCGTGAAACGCCGCACCAGGCTTGCGCGCCCGGCGGGTCCTGGTCGATCGAGCTGAGCAACGCCGTGTTGCTCAAAGATTTGAAGCGCGCGCTCTCGGTCACGCCAGCCGTGCCGCTGCGCTTCGAGAACTGGACCGATGGCAGCACGGCCATCTCCTACTTGAGCGTCTCGGCGCCGTTTCGAGCGGGGGCGCGTTACACTCTGCACGTCGCGTCCGATTTGCGTGACGTCCACGGCCAGACCTTGGCCCGCGCGTACGCTCAAGAGCTGGCGATCGACGACTATTTCCCGGCCGTCGAGATCGGCGTTCAGGGCCATCTGCTCGACCCGCAAGTGGCGACGAGCGTGCCCATCGGCTCGCTCAACGTCGAGCGATACACCCGGCGAAGCGCGGCGCTCTCGCCCGAAGACGCGCTTCAGCTCCTACGCCAGGACACTCCGCAGGCTCGCTACCAAGCGTTCTCCGCGTTGAAGCAAGCCCAGGTGCGAACGGTCACCCCGAGTGCCGCGCTCAACCACGTCGCCAAAGAGAAGCTCGACTTGCTCGCGCAGCTCGGGAGCTCAGGTCATGGTCCGGTGGCGATCGGCGTCGAGTACGAACGGCACGCCAAGGACTATCGTTCGCTCGACACGTTCAAGATCGTGCAGCTCACGGATCTGGCCATCACGGCCAAGCTATCACCCGATGGCTCGCTGGTCTGGGTGACGCGCGTCTCCTCGGGCGAGCCGGTGGCGAGCGCCAGCGTGCGGCTGCTGGGTTTGGCGAGCGGCTCACACGAGTATCAAACCGACGCGCAAGGCATCGCGCGCGTACCAGCGGCGGATTTCAAGCCCCAGTTCGATCAACAAGCCAACGACGCCGACGCGCTGATCGTGGTCAAAAGCGGCGATGATTGGGCGTACGAGGAAGCGCGCAGCTTCTTGTCGCCGTGGCGCTTCTCGGTGCCCTTCGATTGGTCGGGCAAGAAGAGCAGCTACGGTTTGATGTTCACCGAGCGCGGCATTTATCGTCCCGGCGACGACGTGCAGGTGAAGGGGATTTTGCGCCGCGAAGCGGCGAGCGGCAACGCGACGCCCGTGGGGGACGCGGTCGACGTCGAGCTGTACTCACCCGACTCGGAGCAAGTGCAAGCGCAGCACGTCGTGCTCAGTAAATTCGGCACCTTCGCGACTCATTTCAAGGTCCCCGAGACGGGGCACTTGGGCGCTTGGCAGCTGCGCGCCTCGGGTCTGGAAGACACGGTGTACGAGTCGTTCGACGTGTCCGAATATCGCCCGGTCGAGTTCAAGGTCGGAGTCGAGAGCGAACGGCCGAGCTACGTGCGCGGTGATACCGCGCGCTGGACGGGCCACGGCGACTATTTGTTCGGCGCGCCGATGGGCAAAGCAGCGGTGCGCGTCACGGTGTCGCGCGCTTCCACCTACGCCGAGATCGCGAATTCGGCAGGGTTTTCGACGAACCCGAGCGCGTACTATTCGGGGCTGGACGAAGCCGCCCTCAACACGAGCTCGCTCTTGTCCCAAAATGGCGTCTTGGATCAGAAGGGCGTCGTGGCCTTTTCGCACAAGCTCGATCTGCCCGGACAACACGGCCCGGAGCTGGTCACGGCCGAGGCCGAGGTGACGGACCTCTCGCGCCAGAGCATCGCCAGCAGTACTTCCGCCGTGGTTCACCCAGCCGAGTTCTACGTCGGGCTGAAGGAACCCGAGGACTACTTCGTGTCCGCGCCCGGGAAGTTCACGACCGGCGTGCTCGCCTTTGGGCTCAACGGCGAACGGCTCGCCGGCAAGGCGGTCAAGGTCGAGCTCATTTCGCGACGCTGGACGTACGCGCGTCAGGCCCAAACGGGCGATGACTCCCGCTTCGTGAGCAAGGTCGTGGATCGCGTGCTGGCGACGTGCAACGTCACGTCCGCGGGGGCAACCCCCGTGCCCTGCAATTTCGACTTGCCCGAGGCGGGCTATCACGTGCTGCGTGCGACGGCCAAAGACAGCCGCGGCAACGTGGCTGAATCGGCGATTAGCGTGTACGCGATCGGCGAGCACGGGACGAGCTTTGGCGATAGTGACGCGCTGAGCGTCGAGCTCAAGAGCAACAAAGAGACGTATCAGATCGGCGATACGGCACGCGTTCTCGTCAAATCGCCGTTCCCGGACGCGGATGCTTTGGTGACGGTCGAGCGCGCCGGAATTTCGCGTTCGCAGCGCATTCACCTGCGCGGTCCGACGCCGACCATCGAGGTGCCCATCACCGAAGAGCTGCGCCCCAACGCCTTCGTCGCCGTGCACCTGCTGCGCGCGCGCACCGTCAAGGGCAAGACCACGCTCGGCGCGCCGTTTCGCGTCGGCTACACCGAGCTGCGCGTCGACCCCGAAGCGCGCCGTTTGGCGGTGGCGGTGCACGCCGACAAAGCGGACTTCGCGCCCGGCGCCGAGGTGAGCGTCGACGTAGACGTCCGCGATCGCGCAGGCAAGCCGCACAACACCGAAGTCACCGTGTACGCGGTCGACGAGGGCGTGTTGTCCCTAATCAACTACAAGGTGCCCGACCCGATCCCAGTCTTCACGGCGCCTCGTCCGCTCAATGTGGCTACGCTCGAATCTCGCGAGGGCCTGGCAAAGGTGGGCCTGGAGGCGCTCGACGGAGCCATGGGCGACGAGAAGGGACGCGACGGCGGTGGCGGTGGTGGGCTCAGTCCGGCGCGCCGAGATTTCCGACAAACTGCTTACTTCAACCCGAGCGTGCTGACCGACCCCAGCGGCAAAGCCCACGTGCGCTTCAAGTTGCCCGAGAGCTTGACCACCTATCGCATCATGGCCGTCGCGGTCAGTGACGGTGACCACTACGGGTACGGCCAAACCTCGGTCACCACCAGCAAGCGCTTGATGGCGCGACCCGCGTTGCCGCGCTTCTTGCGCTCGGGCGACACGATCGAGGCGGGTGTCGTGGTTTCGGCCAAGAACTTCGAGCCAGGCCGAGTGACGGTTCAGGCGCGGGCCACGGGTATCACTCTCGTCGGCGATGCATCGCGGACCGTGACGTTGGCGCGCGATCAGTCGCAAGAGGTGCGTTTTCCGTTCAAGGCCGAGAGCGCGGGCAAGGTGAGCTTCCGCTTCGACATCAGCGCTGGCAGTGAGCGGGATGCGGTGCTGGTCGACCGTAAGATCGTCTCGCCAGCGACTCTCGAAGCCGTGGCTTTGTACGGCAAATCTCAGGATTCGGTCGCAGAGGCCCTGGGGGACCTGTCCAGCATCCGGCCGGACGTCGGTGAGCTGAACCTGAGCGTGGCTTCGACGGCGCTGGTTGGTCTCGGGGCAGGGGTCGACCAGCTCGTGCAGTATCCGTATGGTTGCACCGAGCAGCTCTCGAGCACCCTCGTGCCGCTCGTGCCACTGCGTGACTTGGCGAAAGATTTCAAGATCTCGTTGCCGCTCGACTTGGACAAGGTGGTCCCGCACACCGTCGCGGAGATCGTGTCGCGCCAGCACGATGACGGAGGGTTCGGGTTGTGGCCGGACTCGCGCGACAGTTACCCGTGGGTCGGTGCGTACGCGCTATTCGTGCTCAGCCAGGCGAAGCTGCACGGCACGGCGATCCCGCCCCAGGTGTTCGACCGCGGGAAGGACTACCTGCGCCGCTACTTGGCGCGCTTGCCGGACAACCACCTGGACGCGGCGACCGCGGCCTTCGTGGTGGACGTACTCGCCGACATGGGGTCACCGGACGCGGGCTATCAACAGCAAGTGTTCGACCGCCGCAAGCAGCTACCGCTGTTTGCCAAGGCCTTGCTCTTGCACGCGATCGTGACCAGCAAGGGCCAAAAGAAGCTCAGTGACGCGCTCTTGCCGGAGCTCGAGAACGCACTGCGCATCGAAAACGACGCCGCATTCGTGGCCGAAAACTTGGGTGACGAGTACGCCGTGCTGATGGATTCCGAAGCGCGCACGGCCGCGATGGTGCTGCGCGCGCTCTTGGCGGCCAAGCCCGACCACCCGCTCGCGGCCGAGCTGGCGCGCGGGATACTGCTGCAACGAAAAGACGGCACCTGGCGGACGACGCAGGAGACCGCGTACTCGCTTTTGGCGCTGGACGCTTATCGCAGAGCCCAGGAAAAGGCGGTGCCTGATTTTCAGGTCAAGGCCTTGCTCGGGCAAAGCTCGGTGTTCGAGGCAGAGCTCAAGGGTCGCACGCTCGCTGCCCAGGAAGGTCGAGTGGACATCGCGAAGCTCGCCGGCTCGAACGGCGCTTCGCTGGTGTTCGAAAAGCGAGGCCCGGGCACTTTGTTCTACCAAGCGCGCTTACGCTACGCGCGCCGCACGCTGCCGACGGACACCCTCGATCAGGGGTTTTATGTCCAGAAAGGGCTCCGTTCGGTGCCTGCAGACGGCTTGTCGGACGCTCTGTCGAGCATCGGCGAGACATCGTCGGGGCAGTACAAGGCAGGCGATCTGGTGATCGCGGACTTGGTGATCGTGACCCCCAGCCCGCGTGACTTCGTCGTCGTCGATGACCCGCTGCCAGCGGGCTTCGAAGCGGTCGACAGCCACTTGGCGACGACCTCCAGCGCGCTCGGCGCAGGAGAATCCGGGGCTGAGCCTTGCTACGACTGCGGCGGTGACGAGGAACGAGACGAGCTCGCCGCCGGTCACACTTATTTCGAAGACTACACCCAGCGTGAGCTGCGCGACGACCGAGTCCTGTTCTTCGTCGATCACATGGCCGCGGGCATGTATCACTACCGGTACTTGGCTCGCGCCACCACGATCGGCAAATTCGTGCTGCCCTCGACGCGCGTGGAGGAGATGTACACTCCGGAGACTTTCGGCCGGAACGGTGCCACGTGGGCGGAGGTGCAGTGAGCATTCGGATGCCCTTGAAAAGAGCTGGGAAGCGCGCGCTTTTTGGGCTCTTACTGCTGCTAGTCGTGCCGTTGCTCGCTCTTTTGGTGTGCGCGCTGAGCGAGCCGTTGCCCGCGGCGCTGCGCGAAGCGGGCGCGGGGGTGAGCACGCAAGTGCTCGATCGCGACGGCCAACTGATCCGTGAAGTGCGTTCGAGCGACGGCAAGCTGTCTTCAAGCGTCACGCTCGCCGAGCTGTCTCCCGTCGTGGTCCCTGCGCTCTTGGCGGCCGAGGATGCGCGCTTCTACGCGCACCCTGGGGTCGATCCGATCGCGATGCTGCGCGCCTTCGGACAGGCGATCGTCCAGCGGCGTTTGGTTTCGGGCGCCAGCACCCTGACTCAGCAGCTGGCCCGCGCGGTCGTGGCCCGGCCGCGCACCGCGCGCGGTAAATGGCGGGAGCTCGCGGTCGCGCTGCGGATCGAGGCTAGCCTGAGTAAATCGCAAATCTTGGAGGAGTACCTGAATCGCGTCGAATTCGGGCCCAACCTGCGAGGCATCGAGGCCGCGAGCCGCCACTATTTCGACAAACCGGCGGCGCAGTTGGATCTCGCGGAGGCCGCGGCGCTGGTCTCGATTCCGCGCGGCCCCACCTTGTACGACCCCGCGCGCGGCACACGGGCCGTGCTCAGGCGGCGCGACCGGGTGCTGCAACGCATGGTGACGCAGGGGCTGGCGACACCGGACGCCGCGCGCACCGCCGAGCTCGAGCCGTTGACGCTCAGGCGTGGTTTGGTGCAGGGCGGCACCGAGCACCTGGTGCTCGGCTTGGTCTCTGGCTCGCTTGCACCCGAGCTGCGCGGTGAGCGGGTGCAGCGCCTCAGCACGACCATCGACTCGAGCTTGCAACGCGAGGTCTCGGAGCTCTCGCGGCGCGCCGCGCGCTACGTGGCCGACTATGGCGCGAGCTCGGTGTCCGTCGTGGTCGTCGACAACGCCAGCGCTGACGTCCTCGCTTATGTCGGATCGCCGGACTTTTATGCACTGAACGCGCTCGGCCAGAACGACGGCGCGCGCGCCTTGCGCCAGCCGGGGTCTGCGCTCAAGCCGTTCGTGTACGCCGCGGCGATGACGCGTTTGGGGATGACCGCGGCCACGCAGCTGCCCGATCTGGAGCTGCATCTGCCGACCGCGGAAGGCGTGTATTCACCGCGCAACTATGACGGCCGGTTCCACGGCCCGGTGCTGCTGCGCGACGCGCTGGCCAATTCTTTGAACGTACCCGCGGTGTACACCGCGTCCCGCGTGGGCCCCGAGCAAGTGCTGGAGCTGTTGCATCGGGCAGGGTTCAGCTCTCTGCAACAGAGCGCCGAGCACTACGGCGCAGCCATCGCCCTGGGGGACGGCGAGGTGAAGCTGAGCGAGCTGGCCCAGGCGTATTCGATGTTGGCGCGTGGCGGGGCGCTCTTGCCGCTCCGTTTCTACGATCACGCGGAGCTCGGCAATGGTGCTCGGCTGTCACGCTCTCCCAGCGCGCCCAGGCGCGTGATTGACGAACGGATCGCCGCCGTCTTGATTGATGTGTTGGCGGATGATTTGGCGCGCGCGCCCGAGTTCGGGGTTGGCGGGCCGCTCGCGTTCCCGTTCCCGGTGGCGGCAAAGACCGGCACTTCCAAGGGCTTTCGCGACAATTGGACGGTTGGCTTCACGCGCGAAGTCACGGTCGCGGTGTGGGCGGGCAACTTCGACGGCACGCCAATGACGGGGTCGACCGGGGTCACGGGTGCGGGCCCGCTGTTTCACGAGGTGATGCTGGCCGCGATGCGCGGGCGTCGACCGGCACCCCTGCTCGATCACGCGGGCCTCGTCAGCGCGGAGGTGTGCGAGCTGAGCGGCGAGCGCGCCAGTGATTCTTGTCCGCACCGACGGCGCGAATGGTTCCTGCCCGGTCGTGAGCCGCAAGCGAGCTGCATCATGCATGAGCTCGTGGCGATCGACCCAGGGAGCCGGCTCCGCGCGGGCCCGGCCTGCAAAGGCGCCACCTTGCAAGTCTTCGAGCGCTACCCGCAGGAGTACGAAAATTTCGCGCGCCAAGCGGCGCGCCCGCTTGCGCCACGTGAGTTCTCTGCCCGCTGCCCGGGCACATCGAGTCAAACCGTGGGCGCGGGCGGCGCACCAGAGCTGTTGTTCCCGAACGCACACGCCACCTTCGTGATTGATCCCGGTTTGCGCGAAGAGCAAGAGATCGTACTGGAAGCGCGTGGTGCCGCCGAGCGACTCTCGTTCTTCGTCGACGAGCAGCGCGTCGCGACGCTGCGCGCGCCATTTCGCGTGCCCTGGCGGCTCGCGCCGGGCGCGCATCGCGTGCGCGTCGTCGCTCCCGACGGCACGGAGAGCGAGCCGGTGGCCTTCAACGTGCGCTGAGAGTGGCACTGCAAAGGTCAGCGGCTGAGGCCGAGCCGCCCGCGCGCTTCGGCGTATTGCTCGCCAACGGCGAAGGTCGCTAGATCACGCGCCTCGGGGTTGCGTACGATCCATTTCACCCGCTCGCCGCCGTCCTTGGGCGGTCCAGCCGTGAGGCCGCCCGCGAGGGCCACGCCGCGCAACGACGCCACGAGTGAGCCCGCCGAGAGCAACGCCGTGCGGTTACCCCACTGGTGCAAGGCGGTGCCGATCAAGCTCGCGCGATTCCCGATCGCGCCGATCACTTCCAGTGCCAGCACGGGAACGTCGTCGTCCAAGCGCTGGTTCGTGGCGGCCTGAATGCGCCGTTGCGTGTCGATGAGCTTCTTGGCTTCCACGCCTTGCGGGATCCAGTTGGGCGCAAAAATCCCGAGGAACGCGGCTAGCACGGGCCACAGCTCGATTGGCGCGGTGCGCGACAGGGCGGCGGCGTGACCCTGCAGGATCTTCAAGCTGCGGATCATCAGGAAGTAGCGCGCTGCGTCGTCTTCACTGTCCAACAGCGCCTGGCCGAACACCAGCTGCGGCGGGTTCGTGCTTACCGGCATGCACACTGGACCGAGCGCTGGCGCGGCAAAAACCTCGAGCCCACGCAGCCCGAACGACGCTGCCACTTGTTGCACGTAGCTCGTGAAGGCTGCCGAAGAAACGGGCAGCGGCGCGGCACGCAAGGCTCGCAGATCGACCGAGTAGGCAGCGTCCAAAATCCCGCCCGCCTTACGCAACAGGGCTCGCAACGGCGCGCTCACGAGCTCCGGGGCGAGCAGCTCGTCCAACCGGGCGTCCCCAGCGATGGGACCCGCGGCCGGCACCGCGATTTCTTCGCCGTGCAACGCGGCGAGCGTGGAGCGGGCCACGAGCGCCGCGTCGCCCGCGTTCTTGAGCTCGGCGACCGTGGCCAGAACCTCGAAAAAGCCGGGCTCGAAGCGACCCGTACCGAGCGCGCGCCGTGCATCACTGGCGGCGCGGTCGAGCAGCACCTGCGTGGCGCGCGACTCACCGTTCCGTTGTTGGAACTCGGCCAGCGCGCGCAGTACGGCGCTGTCGTATGGCCATTCCTTGCGCGCGCGTTCGAAGGTCGCTTCGGCGCGTTTTTTGTCGCCCGCGATTTGTTCTTCGACGAGAGCTAGGGCGAGCGTCCGGTGTCGTTTTTCGTCGGGGGTCTTGGCGCGCGTTAGCAGGTCGGACTGAAGCTGGACGGCAGTCGCGCGATCGCCGAGCCGACCGTAGACTTGGACTAGCCGGGCCACGGTGCCTTCGTCCTCGGGCTCGCGCTTCAGGACCTCTTTGTAGGCGAGCTCGGCGCGCTCCGGATTGGGCAATGCCGTGTCGTACAGCTCGCCCAAGCGGCGGTAAATCTGCGCTTGGCGCGGCAGCTCGATCACGTGACGCGCCAAGCGAATCAACGCTTGCTCCCCCGAGGTCCAGTCGCCCTCTTCCAGGCACAGCTCGGCAAACGCTTCGAGCGCCTCGGCGTGATCGGGGTTTGCGTCGAGCGCGGCGGCCAAGGCGGCCTTGGCCGCGTCGCGCTCGCCCACTTCGGCCAAGGCTCGGCCGCGCGTGACTTCGATCGCGATGCGCTCTTCCGGATCAGTGGTGCGCTCGAGACGGCGCTCGAGCAGCTCGGCCAACTTCTGGCGATCGTTGGTGGCGACGTACAAAGACTGCAGCCGAACCACGGCGTCCTCGTGGCTCACGTCGAGCGCGACGGCGCGCTCGAGCGCGGCGCGTCCGCGCTCGGCGTTCGCCGCTCTGTCGAGCCACAGCACGGCGGCTTGATGCCAAGCGCTCACCTGGTGCGCCTCGACATGGCTGGCTCGCGCAGCGGTCTCCAGCGCTTCGGCGGCCGCGACGTGCTCTTCGCTCGCCTCCAGCACTTCCGATAGCGTGGTGAGTGCGATCAAGTGATCGGGCACTTGCTCCAGCGCAGCGGACAATAGCCGCTTCGTGTCCTGGGTGCGCTCCAAGCGCGCGGCGGCTTCTGCAGCGCGCAGTGCGAGCGTCGCCTTGTCCAACGGCCGTTCGACCAACTCGAACAGGCGTTGCTCGACCCGTAAACCGAGCGCGTTGTCCTCGGCCGCGCGGGCCTGCGCGCTCAGCGTGCGCAAAGCCCACAACTCGCTGTCGCTGTAGCCGAGCGAAAGCTCTGCCATTTCGCGCGCTTCACTCCACGCTCCCCGGCGCACCCGCAAGCGAGCGACCAGACGAGCGTGCGCGTTCGCTTCTTGGGCATCGAGCGTGCGCGCCAAGCCAAGCGCGACGGGTTCCAGCTCCTCCAGTCGATCGCCGCTGATGTAGGCGTGCTCCAAACGGCGAAGGGCCGGCAAGTGCCCGGGGGATTGCTCCAAAATCGCCGTTTGCCACAGGAGCGCGCTCCAGGTCTCGCCGCGCGCTTGATCGATTTGGCTGAGCCGCTCGTAGATGCGCCGCTGAGCGAGCGGATCCTCGGTGGTTCGCGCCTGCTCCAAGAGCGACTCGGAGATCCGCGCTGCGGCAGGCCCTGCCGCTGCGTAGCGTTCGGCGATGACTTGCCACAGCCCGTTTCGGGCAACGGCGGTCGCCGCGTACGCGTTGCGAGCCGCTGCTTCGTGATCTCCGGCTCGGCCGCGCTCGAGCGCCGCTTCGGCGAGCAAGCGCGCGTGCGTCGCGCCTTCGCTCGTTTCGGCCGCGGCCTCGCGCCAAGCCGCCCGCTCCTGATCTTCGGTAGGAACCATGCGCTCCGTCAGCTCGCGCAGCGCGAGATCGGTCGGGCGCGCGCGCAAGGCTTCTTCCAGCAGGCGATCGGCCAGGGGCAGATCGCTCTCGACGACCAGCAGTGCCTCACGCACCAAGTCGAGCGCCTGTTCGACTGCGTCACCGGCCGCTTCGCGGCGCGAGCGTAGCGCAGCGAGCAGCGCCGCGCCGTCGTTCGACTGACGGGCCGCAAGCTCGGCCAAGCGATAGCTGAGGGACAGCTCCGGGTCGGCGACTTTGGCGCGCTCCAGCAGGGCGCGATAGCTCTCGTCCTCGGAGCCTTGGCGGAGCGCGGCCTCCAAGAGCGCGAGCGCCGCACGTGAAGATGCCCCGAGGTGATCCGCGAGCTCGATCAACAGCTCGCCAGTTTGCGCGGGGGCGGCGTGAGACAAAGCGCGCAAGGCGGCTTCCGACGTCGGGTCGAGCTCGAGCACTCGGCGATACATCACGGTCGCCGAGCTGTGCTCGCCCGCGAGCTCGTGCACGAGAGCGGCCGCCAGCCGTTGATCGCGCTCTGCTTCCGAGCTGTCGCCCGTACGCGGCCATTCGCCGAGGGCGACGGCGACGGCGCCTTTGGCTTGCGCGGCTTTGGCAAACTCCAAGGACAGCAAGCGCGCGAGCGGGCTCAGCGGGTGCGTGCTCTCGAACGCGTCCGCGTCGCTGCGTAGGTAGCCGAGGCCCGCGGCTTCGGATGGCGCAGTGCCGAGCGCGTGGCCCAGACGTTGCTCAGTGCGGCTCGCATCGTTGCCGATGCGCACGTCGAGCGCGCCATTCGAGGCGGCGGCCACGAAGGCGGCGGCCAACGGCCGGAGCTCGGGCTCGTGCGCGACCTGCCAGACCGTCGACTCCAAGCTCTGCGCCGAAAGCCCGGTCAGCGCCGCCAACGCCAAGCGATCCGGCGCGCTGAACGTTTCCTCACCCTGCGAGCCGGTCACGGCTTGCTGCACGCCCTGGGCATCACCTTGCTCCAAGGCGCGCGTGACGAGCCCCCGTCGCGCGAGCCGGCTACCGCCTTGCGCGACGAGCTCGCTCAAACGGGCGCTAGCGCGCTCGCGCAGCTTGGGCTCGGCCCCCAACAGGCTCGCCGACAGCCACGCGCAGGCTTGGCCCAGGCCGTCCACGGTCGAGAGGCGTTCCAGCGCGTCCGCGGCCTTCTCGCGATCGCCGCTCGAGAGCGCGCGCCGCGCGTCGTCGAACGCAGCGCGTGGACCGGTCGCGGCAGGGCTGCCCGCGGCTGCGGGCGCGCCGCGCAGGCGGAGCAGCTCCTCACTCGCCCGCAGCAAGTCGGCGAGTGCGCCCGATTCGGGGATACGAACGCGCGCTGGCGCGTTGCTCTTACCGAGCAGGTCGCTCAGCTTGGCGACGTGCGCGCGCGGATCGTCCTGCTGGGCGCGCACGGCGAGATCGAGCTTTTTCTTGGCGGTGGCGTCGTCTTGGAGCGCGAGCCGGTGCACCTCCGCGCTCAAGTACGCGGCGTGCACGCGCGCATCGACGGTGGCAGCGCCCCGGATCTCCATCTCGAGCGCGGGCGCGACCGCCTTGAAGTCGCCGTCGGCGGCGGCCAGGGCGCGCATCTGACGCGCGGCCATGCCCTGCGCGCGCGGCACTGCTGCGGCCTGGGCCGCGACTTCGCGAGCGCGAGTGACGTCCCCGACCAGGGCCCACAGCTCGCTTGCTACGATCAACAGCCGCGTCTTGGCCTGCGCGTCGCTCGCCACGAGTGCTTCGTGCTCGAACCACTCGGCGCGCGTCACCCAGATTTCGTGCTGATCGGCGAGGTGCGCTTTTGCGGGACGCTCGTCCGGCCAAATGGAAGGCGGCACCGAAGGTCGCGCGGGCGGTGGGCTCAAATCCACGCTGTCGAGCGCAGCGCGGCGTTCGGTCAGCTCACTCAACCCCGAAAGCTCGTTCAGCCCGGTCACCTCGTTGAGGCCGAGCTCGCTCAGCTCGTCGAATGCGTCCGTGCCCAAAGGCTGAGGCGTCTCTGGGAACAGCTCGAACTCGCTGTCGCGCATCGCGGCCGCCGGCAAGCTCTGCGGACCCGGGATCGGCGGCAGGGACACCGGCGCATCGGGCTGTGGCGCCGATAGCGTGGGTAAGCGACTCGCGGGATCGATCTGTTGCAGCGTCGGCATGCTGCTGCGCGGATCATTGTCTGGTGCCGGTTCGACGAAAGGGTCGGCCAGCATGTCTGGCTCGGACGGTTGAATGCCGGGCGAGCTTGGGGTGAAGATCCGCGTGCGCTCTTCTTCGTCCTCTTCGATGGGAGCTCGGGCCGGAGCCGGAGCGGCCGACGCGGGCATTGCCGGTGGCGGCGAGGTCGTGGCGAGCGAAGCGGGCGACGGAGGCTCGGCGCTCAGAGCAGGGCGCGGCACGCTGAGCTTGGCGTTGCTGTCGCGCGCAGTCGGCGCACGGGGGCTCATCGCCGGCGGAAACGGCTGTCGTGCGGGCAGGCCGGCGGGGTTCACGGCCGGCGGCTTGGCCGTCGCATCCACGCTCGGGCGCTGAATCGACGGCAAGCGTGAGGCGGGGCGCGGTACGGCAGGCACTCGCGGCGCGGGCGGCACGTCGGGCAAACGAGGGATCTCGGCCTGTGCAGCGGCAGGCACCGATTCGACGGCGCTGGCTGGTAAGCTAGAGAGCAGCTGATCCACGTCCGATGACGCCAGCTCCTCCAAGCCGCTCGTGCCGTCGTCGTCGTGTTGCTGAATCAGGTGCTTGAGCAGATCCTCGCTGCGCCCGACGACGGTCACGTCGTCCTCCGAGTACTCGCGCTTGACCGGGTGATGTAGCTGCACCGACGGCGGCGGTGCCGAGGCGGGCAGCTCATCGAACAGGAGCGAGTCGAGCAGCGCGTCTGGCTCGAAATCGAGATCGCTACCGAGCTCCTTACCGATGCTCCCGGCGCTACCGGAGAGGCCGGGGCGTTTCGGTTCGTTCGTGTCGCTCATTTGACCCCCATGCCCAGCTTCTCACGCAGCTCGAGGTAGCCCGGTGAGAGCACGAACGACAACAAACGCTTGGCCCGCGCGGCCGCTTCGTCCGAGAGACCGAGCGCGCCGCGTTCTCGGCCGCCTGCGGCCAAAACCCAAGACACGTCGCCCGCGGCGATCGTCGCCATTCGATCGAGGCTAGATACGGCCGCACGGCACCAAGCCAGCGGATCCTGGCCCGAGCTTTGGACCGCGCGCGCCAGATCGGGCAGCAATTTGCGCACGCGGCGTGGCGCCTTGCCGAGCGACCGTTGGAACTCCGCGAGCATTGCGTAGGCAGGGGCTTGCAGTGCGACTTCGCCCAGGCGGCACGCAGCGACTACCAAAGCGCCGATCTCGGTCGCCTCACGGTGTCGAAGCACGGTCGTGCCGCGGCGTAGCGCGAACAGCTCGCGGGCCACGGCTTGGCGATGGCGCGGCGAGAGCGGCGCGCTGACACCCGAGCCGAGCACGATGGCCGGCGTTTCGGAGGCGATGGCAACGACTGCGTCCGCGTCGCGCCCGCCCACGTACAGCTCGAACTCACCCACGCCGAGGGCGCCCGCCCAAGCCGCGATCTCGTTTCGGATTGGCAAACCGAGCCGGGCATCGACGCGCTCTTTCTTGCTGACGCCGAACGCTGCCAGGCTCGGACCGAGCTCTTCGCAGATCGTGGTCGCCAGCGCCCGCATCAGCTCCGCGATCGGCCCGCGGTCGTCAGGGTCGGCGAGCGTCGGCAACGAATCATCGTCGATGGCGATGCGCGGCACGTTGGCCACGCGCTGGTCGATGCGTGCCAGCTCGTGCTCCACGGCGTCCGAGCTGACGCCGAGCGCGATCAGCGCGCCGAGGGCTGCTTGGCGCAGCGGGGCGTTGCCGAGGTAGGCCGCGATGCGCGCCGCGCGCTCGACGCGCTCCGTGTCGAGCGGCGATTCGGTGAGCACTTCGGTTAGACGCGCGAGGCCGCGTTCGAGCAAGGGCAGGGAAGCCGGGCGGGGGAACGCCTCACCGAGCACCAGGTCCAGGGCTTCACCGTCGTCGGGCAGCTCGGCGAGCAGCTGCGTGGTGGCGGCCAAGGCTTTCGGCTTGTCGTTCAGCCGATCGCGATAAATGACCATCGCCAGCCGCGCGGCCTCGGCGCGCCCCGCCGAGCTGTCCCGCTCGCGCATCAACAGCTCGAGGGTCTCGGTCGCTTGATCCCAAGCTTCGGCGCGTGCCGCAGCGCGTGCCAAGCGCTCGCGAACGGGCAGCGTGCTGAGCCCGGTCTTGTGCAGATTGCTCAGTACGTCGAGCGCGGCGTACAGGTCGTCCAACTTGTTTTCGTACAGATCGACGGCCGCGATGCCGCTCACCAAGCGCTGCTGCGCAGGGGCTTCGGACAACGCGCCGAGCCGCGCCAGGTTCTCGGCGGCTTCGGCGAAGCGCCCGAGCGTGATGTAAATCTCTCCCGAGAGCGCCAAGGCACCGACGTGCTCCGGCTCGAGCAAGCGCACGTTCTCGAGCGCGGACAGCGCACCCTCGCGATCGCCCGCGCCGCGCAGCACGCGCGCCCGTTCCCAGAACAGCTTCGCGATTTCTTCGGGGTCCTCGGCGACTTCCAGGCGGCGTGCGATCAGCTCCAAGAGGCGCGGGCCGTCTTTGCGCGCGCGCACCATGCGGAACAAGCGGTCGAAAGCCCCGAAACGCTTGATGTCACGCTCGACCGCGCGAGACAGCGCGAACTCGCCGCGCGTGCTGTCTTTGAACTCGTCCAGCAGGATGAGCGCGGCTTGTTCCCAAAACTCACTGCCCTCGTTGGGGTTGCTCACGGCATCACCCAACGCGGCGCATGCCTCGGCCAACGTCCCGCGATCGCCGACGGCCAGCGCTGCCGTGCGCAATCCCTCCCAACCGAGCAGCTCCTCGGGGTGCGCCTCCACTACTTGGCGAAACGAGTCGAGCGCGGCGCTAGCGTCGCCGAACGCGAGCTGATTGTAACCGGCGAGCGCCGCGACCACGCCCAGGTTTTCTTCCCCCAAGCTCAGCCCCACATCCAGCAGCGCGTGGGCACGCCGCCGCGGATCGGCGCCCGGCGCGGCCAGCTCCAGATTGGTGAGCTTGGCCGCGGGCTCGGAAGCCTCCAGCGGAGGCGGCGTGTCTTGACCGGAGAGCAATGCGACCAAGGCCGCGGATGCTTCCAGGGGAGTTCCGAGCGCCGGCGGCAGGCGGCGGGCCAGCGCGCGGCGGGCTTCGATCTCACCGGTGATGTCCGCGCTGTGCGTGGCCGCGCCCAACCACTCGAGGGCGGGGGCGAGGCCCGGATCGACCAGCGCCCAGTTGCGCGCGGCCTCGGTGAGCCCGCTATCGGCGCCGTTTGGTGTGCGCGAAAGCTCGATGGCGTAGATGGCCGAGCGCGCCAGCGCCGCGCTACCCGCTGATTCAGCCAGGCCTTCCAGGGCGTGAGCGCGCTCGTCTTCCTCGCTCCCGTTCGGGCTCCACAGGGCACGCGCCAGGAGCGCCGCGCCATGCAGCTCACTGTTCGGCATTTCGAGCACGCTGGAGAGTGCGTCGCGCGCGGAGTCGAGATCGCCGCCGCGCGCGATCTCGAGCGCGAAGCGGTCGAGCCCGGCGAGGTCCGGCGCGTTGTCCGTGGCTGCGTCGAGCGCACGGCGCCGCGCCACAAGCTCGTTCGACTCCCCGGCGGACAGCGCCCAGCCGAGCAGCGCGTTGCCGGCGCGAGACTGCCCGCTGACCGCGCCGAAGCGCTCGACCGCCGCTTTGCGATCACCCGCTTGCCAAAACAGGATCCCGGCTTCGAGCTCGAGCGCCAAGCTGAGCTCGGCATCCTCCACCGCGCCCGCGCTCTTCGACAGAGCGGCGGCGGTCTCGGCCTTGTTGCCTTGGGCGTTGGATAACGCGCTGAACGCGCGCGCCACGATCACGTCACCGGGATCGCTCGCGTGGAGCAGGGCGAGCCCGCTGCGCGCGCTCTCGGCATCCCCGCGCAGCACGGCGCGCAGTGCGAGAACGACCCGCAACGCGCGCGCAGCCGCCGGATCGCTCTCTTCGGCGGCGAGCGCCGAGAGCGCGTCGTCGGTCGATTCCGGGCTCGCGCCACGCGCCCCTTCCTGCGTCACTCCGCGATCGGGAAGCAAGTCGAGCGCGTAGGCGGAGAGCGCGTGGCCGAGCCAGCCGCCGCCGGGTGCAGCCGCGAGCCCCGCGAGCGCCTGCGCGGTGCCGGCACGTTCGCCGCGCAGCGCCCGAGCACGCGCGAGCTCGAACCACAGGCCCGGTTGTTCGGCATCGCTCGCGCCTTGGGCGATCAAGCGACGCGTCGCTTCTTCGTACCAAGCGTTGTCTTCGGCCAGGGCCGAAAGCAGGCGGGCCACGCGCGCGACGACCGCCGGCGCAGCGCCGTACATGCCAGCCTGCGAGAGCGCGGCGCGCGCGCCTTGCGTATCACGACAGTTTCGAGCCCACACGTCCGCGCTGATCAAGTAGAAGCGCGCCTTCGCCGAATCGCTCGGCAAGTGCTCGGCTGCGGCTTCCAGCGCGGAGGCGAACGCTTGCGCGTCATCGCCCATACCCAGCAGATCCAGCTGCAACGCGCGGGCCGCGATGCTGGACGGATCTTGCTTGAGCGCTTCGCTCACGGAGGCGAGTGCGCCCGAGCCGTCGCCCTCGCTGGCGCGCGCCTCGGCGACGCGCAGCCACAGCGAGGCCGCGCTGGGACCGGTCGCGCCGCGCTCGAGCTCGGCTTGGGCCAAGCGCGCCGCGCCCGCGGTGTCGCCCTGAGCGTCGGCCAGGTAAAACCGCGCTCGGACCAAAAGCGCGTCGCCCGGAGCAAACGAGAGCGCGCGCTCCGCGTACTCCACGGCGCGGTCCAGCGCGCCACTGTCCCGCGCCAGCTCCGACGCCACGAGCCAGGAATCGGCGGCCGCAGCCGGCCCGCTGTGGTGGGGCGGCACGCCGAGCGACTCGGCCCGCGCGCCGTCGTGAGCGGCCGAGGCAATCAGCTCCGCCAAGCGCACCTGCGCTTTGACGCCGAGCGCGGGATCGCCGGACTTTCGCGCTAGCTCCACGAGCGCAGTCAGGCACTCGAAGCTGGCCGGGCTGGCCAGGGCCAAGGCCTCTTCCAAGCTGCGCTCAGCGGCGTCCGAATCCCCCGCCGCTGCGCGCAGCTCCGCCAGCGACTGGAGCAGCAGCGCTTTCCAATGGTTGTTGGCGGTGAGCGCCGCGCGCGCCAGCAAGGCACGCTCGCGCAGCTCGCTGTCCCCGAGCTTGCCGGCGCACAGCTCGAGCGCGAGCCACAGGCTGCTGTCGCGCGGCAGCGCCTCCGTTGCTTGCTCGAGCAACACGCGAGCGCTGACCGTGTCGTCCTCGTGGTCGAGCAGGTAAAATGCCTGGTCGAGCAGCGCACGGGCACGCTCCTCGGGGCGGTCGGCGACGCTGACCAAACGTTCCAGCAAGCGGCCGAGATTCTTGTACGACTGACGCCGCTCGATGATCGCGATCAAGCGCTCGAGCGGTTCGCGAAACTCGCCTTCGGCATTCACGGCGCCCAGCTGGTCGCGCACGCTCGCGGTTTCGTCGCCCACGCGCTCTTCGAGCACGCCGATTTCGTGCAGCAAAACTGCGCGCGTTTTGTGATCGGTCGCGGCGTCGTGCTCGGCTCGCAAGCGAGCGATCGCCGATGTCACGACCGTCAGGTCCTGAGCTGCCTTTGGGACCTGGGAACTTTGCGACCCGCTAGTGCTCGACATGGAATCCGGCGAAATCACCCAGACTTTAGAAGACCTACCCAGGGCTGCCTAGCTTGCATTTGGTACCGGCCGAGGGACCGTGCTCGTGCTCGACGCGCCGCGTGTGCCGCGCTGTGTGATAACGCGCGGTTTTCGGTCAATCGTTGCGACGCACGATCCAGAACCCACGTGGGGTATCGATCACCGTCGGATTGACCGTGCGTTTGTCCAGCATGAACAGAACATATTCAATCGGCGGTTCGAGCACACCGCGCGGAATGCGCCCGGCGTCGGTCGTGGAGCCGCGATCGCCCTTGGCCACCGCTGCCGCAAAATCGTGCTTGGCGAGCTCGAGCGCTTCCTCGGCCTTCTGACGGGCCTGCTCCTTCGTGCGCGACTCGCTGCCCGCGAATTGCGAGCCCTGATAGGCGAATTGCACCACGCCGAAGCTGACCTCTTGCGGGGCTGAATTCGGCAGCTCCGGCACCCGGCCACCATCGGGAAATGTCTCGAACCCTTCAGTAAAGGGGAGGGTACCCCCATCGTCGTCGTCAGCGCCCGCATCGCCTTTCGGAGCCGCACCGCTGCTCGCCGCGGGCGCGGGGCTCGCTTGTGCCGAGGCGCTGAGCGCGGGCTTGGCCTTCGCCGGGGGCGGTTTGGGGCTGTCGTGCGCGATGAGAATGGCCCCCACGAGGGCTGCCAAAAAGCCTAGGCCGAGTAGAGCGGCGGTCGAGCGCTGCATGCTGCGTCGCGCCCTACCACGGATAGCGGCTCAAGCGGCGCGGAATCAGGTGCGGGCGTTGGGCCGGGACAACGGGCGGCTCTTGCTGCTAACACTTAACTCAGTGGGTGGCGCCGCCGCCATGTAGGGCAACGCTGATAAGAGTTCATCGGTATGTTCAAAGTCGAGTGCCCGGGCTGCAAAGCCCCGTATCAAGTCGACGAGCGACGCATCCCCTCCAGCGGGCTGAAAATGCGCTGCCCGAAATGCGGGACGTCGTTCAAGGTCGATCCGCCGGTGGACGCTCGTCGCACGGGGCCGAGCGCGGTGCTCGGCGGCGCGCTCGGGTTTACGGGTGAGGGTGAATCGGCGCCGCCGCCGGCCTTGTCGGGCGCGTCGAATCCGGCGCTCGATCTGCGCGGCACGATCGTGGGCGTGGCACCGGGGCCAGCAGCGGCGCCACCGCGGCCTGCCGTACCCGCTCACCTCAAAGGCACGATGATGGGCGTGGCTCCGGCGGCTGCTGGCGGCGCTGCTCCGCCGCCACGCCCTGTGGTGCCCGCGAATCTCAAGGGCACGATGATGGGCGTGGCACCCGCGGCTCCGTCACCGGGCAAAGCGCCACCGCTGCCGCCGCGCCGCGCTCCCGAAGCGAAGCCAGCCGCTCCCGCGCCCCCACCTGCGCGCTCGCCCTCGATGCCCGATCCGGATTCGTTGTTCGACGACGCGGATTTACCTGCCGCAGTCGCGCCGCGCCCCGTCGAGCCGCCGGCGCCAGCTCCCCCTGCGCCGCGCGCGTCGTCCGTCAGTGATCTGGATTTGCCCGCGCCGCTCGCGCCGCAACCCTTCGATGATTTGCCGGCGGCACCCTCGCCGCACGTGTTCGACGATCTGCCCGTCGCAGCGTCCACACAGACGCGAACGCCGTCACCGCTTTCGTTGGATCTCGATCTCGATTTGCCTTCGCCCGGCGGCGCGGTGACCCGCACCGCGCCAGGCCGGCCCTCGTCGTCCGGGCTCGACTTCGATCTGCCGACGGTTGGCACGCGCGCTGCGGCACCGAACGTGGGGTTGCCTTCGGTGAGCGCTCGCGCACCGAGCCCAGCGGGTGGCCTCGCTGGCTTGCCGTCGCCCGTGCGCCCCGGTTCGAGTCAGGCCGGCTTGCCTGCGACGCGGTCGGCATTCGGTGAGGTCGGCTTGCCCTCGGTGACTGACGCGGGCCTGCCCGAGGTGAGCCGCGCTTCGCTGCCGGCGCGCGGTGGCATCGAGCTGCCGTCGCTCGGCGGTCGGCCTCGCATGCCGAGCGGCGGCTTCGACCTGGATGATGGTCTGCCGCTCGTGAGCGGCAATTTGCCTAGCTTCGGCGGCAGTAACTTGCCCGCGCTGGGCGGCGTCGGCTTGCCCGAGCGCGGTCAAGCCGGGCTGCCGTCGCTCGGTGGCGGGCTACCCGTGTATGCCTCGTCGGGCTTGCCCGTGCCGTCACCTCAAGGGCTGCCCGTGCATTCCGGGAGCGGGCTCCCCGCCCCCGGCGGTCCAGGTTTGCCTTCGCAGCCGCCGCTCGAGGACGAGTTCGAGCTCGATCGCGTGCCGAGCTTGCCGCCCGACTTCGGTGCGGAAGCCGTGCCCTCGGCGAGCTCACGCAACTCGCGCGCTGACTTTGGTGATCTCGAGCTCCCGCTCGGCGGTGCGCCCAGCATGCCGCCCGCGCTCGGCTCTGCCATGTCTTACGGCAACGAGGCTGAAGAGGCGGACCTGTTCGGCGGTCCGTCGCAAGGTTTCGGCGCTCCGTCTCCACCACCGCGCGAGCGCGCGGCACCCGAGGCGCTCGTGCGCCAGAGCGGCGGCGGAACCGCCTACGGCGAAGTGAACCTCGGCGATGAAGGCGGCGAGGCCGAAGTCCCGATCGACGCCGCGCCGGCCGCGACTCGGCGCGAAGAAGACATGGAATTCGGCGCGATCCCGCAAGAAGATCAGCCGCGTCCGGACACCGGTGCCGGCACGGGGCCGACCCACGTCGCGATGCCCGTGGGGCGTAAGGATGCGCTGAACCGCAAGCGCAAGCTCGGGTTGCGGCTGTACGGTGGGCTGTTCGTGCTGTTCGTCGGCGGCGCAGCGCTCGCGCTCGTACCTTCCGTCGGCCCGTTCGGCGCATACGTCGTGATCGACAAACTGAAGGCGGGAGAATACGCGCAGCTGGTCGCGAGCACCGTCGCCAAGGCGCGCGGCGACATGGCGCGCGACACGTACCCTGCGGCCAAGGACGCCATCGCAGTCGTGGAGGCCGCGCGCGCCTCTGCCAAACGCGTGCGCGAGCTGGCCGCGTACGCGGCCTTCACTGCCTACGCCGAAGAGCTGCGCTTCGGCTCCGACCCGGCGATTCACGCGCGTGCCTCCGTGCTGCTCGATGAGCTCGCCGAGCACGCCGACACCACGTACTTGCCGCTCGCGCGCTGTGCCCGTGCCGCCGCCGAAGGGCAGATGGCGCGCGCCAATCAGCTGTTCGATGGCCTGCCTGCGGGGGCCGCTGCCGATCCGGATCGAGCTTTTTTACAAGGTGAAATCGCGCTGCGGGCCGGCAATCCGAAAGCGGCCGTGGCGATTTGGCAAAAGGCCGGGCGTACGCAAAAGAGCGCGCGCAGCGCGTTCGGCCTAGCTCGCGCGAGCTTCGCCGCGGGTGACGTGGCAGCCGCAACCGCTGCCGCTCGCGATGCCCTCGCCCAAAATCCGGAGCATGTCGGTGCGCGCGTGCTGCTCGCGCGCATCAGCGGCGCCACGCGCAGCGGTGAAGCCGAGGCCTTGAAGCTCTTGAGCTCGATCGCCAAGACCCCGGGCAGCGCCAGCCCCGACGAGATCGTCGGCTCGCAAACGTTGCTCGGTGACATTCACCTCGCGCGCTCGCGCATGTCGCAAGCCGAGGCCGCCTACAACGAAGCACTCAAGATCAACCCCAAGGCCGCCCGCGCGCTCAACGGCCTGGGCGACGCGCTCTACCGCGCGGGTCGCTTTTCGGAAGCCCAAGCCCGTTTCGAAGCCAGCACCCAAGCCGATCCCGATGATCTGTCGGCCAAAATCGGCGTGGCCAAATCAAAGCTCGCTCTGGAACGGATCGAGGATGCGGCGAGCACCCTGAAAAAGCTGCGCGAAACCAACCCCCAGTCGGTGCCGGTGGCCTATTGGTACGGGCGCGCGCTGGAAGCCGGCGGCAACCGAGCCCTGGCCGAGACGGTGTATCGCAGCGTGCTCAAGACGCCGACCGACGATCCGCAGACGGTCGACGTGTACATTGCGCTTGCGCTCCTGCAGAGCCAACAAGGCAACAACGAAGAAGCCACCAAGACGCTCGCCGACGCGCGCAGTAAGCTGCCCGACATGCCCGCGATCCACAAAGCGCTGGGCGACGTGGCGCTGTCTCAAGGTCGCTACGCGCAAGCCACGACCGAGTTCCAGCAAGCGGTCGCGCTCGACAACGAAGATCTGGGCGCCAAGTTCCGGCTCGGCGTCGCGCTCCGGCGCGATGGCAAGTTCGACGAAGCGAGCAAGTCCTTCGACGACGTGGGCGCGATCGACAAAGACTACCCGGGGCTCGCGCTCGAACGTGGCTTGCTCTACGAAGCCTCCGGGCGCACCGAAGAAGCGCTCAAGGAATACGAGGGCGCGCTCGCCAAGGCGCCCAAAGATCCGGATCTGATGCTGCGCGTCGGTTGCGGCAAAGTAGCCGCCGGCCGCGCTAAACAAGCCGAAGAGCTGCTGCGCAAAGTGCTCAGCGAGCGCCCGAACTCGGCCGAGACGAATCACTGCTTGGGCCGCGCGCTGCTGCTGGAAGGGACGCGCTTGGCCGAAGCGCAGCGCTTGCTCGAACGCGCCGTGGAGCTCGATCAAAACCGGGCCGAGTATCAACTGTACGCGGGCTGGGCCGCCAACGAGGCGGGCAACGTGCCCAAAGCCGAGCACGCTCTGGCCGAAGCGCTGCGCCTCGATCAAGGCCTGGCTGATGCGTACTGGCAGCGCGGAGTGCTGCGTCAACGCCAAGGCGCGGCTCGCGATGCGATCGCCGACTTGAGCAAAGCGCTCGAGCTTCGTCCGAGCCGCTACGAAGCGCACGCCGCGCTCGCCGACGCCTACTACGACCTGGGCAAAGAACCGCTCGCGCTCTCCGAATGGCAGCTCGCGATCCAAGCTCAGCCGGACAACTCGACGTGGCGCTTCCGCTACGGCAAATTGCTGGCCGCCAATCACCAGTCGGAGCTCGCGAAGGAGCAGTTGAGCAAAGCGCTCGAGCTGTCCGCCAGTGACGACCCAGCCCCGCGCTGGGCCTGGGAAGCGCACAACCTGCTCGCCCACGCGATCGGCCTCAAGCCCGAAGCCGTGAAGCACTGGGAAGAGTTCCTGCGCCTCGGCCCGCGTGATTCACCCTACCGGGTGGAGGCCAAGAGCTCCCTCGAAAAGCTTGGCCATCCCTGGACGGGCGACTGACTTCCAAAGTCGCGTTCTCGGCCGGGTCCGTGCCCGATCTGGGAATGGGCGCTCACTGGGCACGCATCGCACCTCATTGCGTGCGCTGAGGTGCTCTTAAGGCCGTCACGCGCAGGGCACGCGGGTTGCAGCAAGGCGACCCGGGCGAACGACGAGACGGAGAGGGATTTCGGACACGGGCACGGGGCAAAAAGAGAAAGGCAGTCTGGGTTCACCAGACTGCCTTTTCCTCGTGTTCGAGAGCGCCTCAGCCCCTTTGGGGCGGAGGCGGTCAGCCCTTGGGGGCTTCGGCGGCGGGCGGCGTCGGGCCCACGACGAAGTGGTACTCGAACGTGCCGTCACCCGGGTTGGCGTCCGGGGGATTGAGCGCCAAGCCGTCCAAGCTCTTCACCACACATTGCGTGAGGACCTCGGGGGCTTGGGTCTTGGCCGCATCGGCGCTGATGTTGCCGACCTTGCCGGTCTCCGCTTCGACGGTGAAGTGTACCGTCACGGTGCCCGCCAGGTCCGACTTGCCCTTGAGCGCGTCGTCGTAGCAGGTCTTGATGTCCGCGCTCTTGGTGTCGAGCAGCGCCTGAGTGGCATCGCGGTACTCGTCGGGGCTGCGCGCGTGGAACGAGCAGCCTGCGGCGAGAGCCAGCAACATGAACATAGCAAAAGGCTTCGTCATTCTAGGTCTCCGAATCTAAAAGCTGGGGGTCTCGTTCACTTGGCCGACGTGGCCGGTGCGGGCGTTGCTGCCTTGGGGGCGGCGGGCGTGGCAGGCGCCTTGGGGGCTTCCTTGGCTGCGGGCGCCTTCAGGGCAGGCGGCGCGGGCGCTTTCGGAGCAGCCTTCTTCTCGGCCGCGGCCTTGGCCGCTTCGGCCTTCTTGGCGGCCTCGAGCTCTGCCGGAGTCGGTGCGGCTTCCTTGGTCTCGACCGACTGCTTCTCTTCCACGACCTTCTCTTTGCCGGTCTTGGGATCGATTTCGACCTTCTTCTGCGTCACCGTCTGTTCCACGATATTGAACTCGACCCGGCGGTTCTTCTCACGACCCTCTTCGGTGTCGTTGTCGGCGATCGGCTTGGTCGAGCCGTAGCCCTTGGCGGTCAGGCGCTCTTTTTCGACGCCGTGATCGACGAAGTACTTCATGACCGATTTGGCGCGGTCATCCGACAGCTTCAAGTTCACGGCCTTGTTGCCTTCGGCGCTCGCGTGACCCTCGATGGCAATCTTCTTCACGAAGGTCGCCTTCTTGATCACGCCGACAATCTCGTCGAGCAAGCCGAACGAGGCCTCCAAGATCGTGGCCTTGTTGACCGCGAACTGGATCTTCTCGTGGATCTCGATCTTGTTGTCGCGCAGCTCGACGCGTGGCGGCGGCTCTGGCGGCGGGGGCGGAGGAGGCGGCGGGGGCGGAGGAGGCGGCGGCGGTGGCGGCGGCGTGCCGGTGACCGACAGAGCCTGCGTGCCCTGGAAGGCAACCGTGCCTCCGCAGCCGGCAACCAAGACCGCTCCGGAGAGCAGGACAACTTGTGCGAGATACTTCTTGCTCATGCCAAACCTCATCGTCGACTCCCCTGGTAAGCACCAGTCGAAGGGGAAAGCCCTTTAGCGAGCCAAGACTTTTGTCACCCTTGGGAGGTGGCCGTCAAGCGAGGGTGCGCGTCGCGGCGCGTGTCGGAGATCGGCTGATTGGCCGGCGGAGGGCGACGTGGTGCGGTGGGTAAAGGACGCGCGGCGCTTCGCGCGCGGTGGGAGACTTACGTTTGCGCACGCTCGGGAGGTGGCGCTGGGCCGCCCTCGCGGACCCACGGAAAGCAGGCGCCTGTTCGGTCAGCCTTTGTAGGTCTCCATCTCATTCGAGAATCGCGATCTGATCGTGCCAAAGTCGGTTGGGCTCGACGTGTTTCCGGGCATGCGGCTGTACTCCTTCGCGCGCGCTGGGGCGCGAAGCGTGCGGCGCTTCGCGCGCACCGAAGTTTGTGGGCAGCGTCGTACGACTCCGCTCGGGAGCGGGCGGCTGTACTCCTTCGCGCGCGCTGGGGCGCGAGGCGTGCGGCGCTTCGCGCGCACCGAAGTTTGTGGGTAGCGTCGTGTTGCTCCGCTCGGGAGCGGGTGGCTGGGGTGCTTGGCGCGGTCGCTGCTCACCCCTGCGGGTGTTCGGCGGGGCACACGGCGTCTCGTCGAAGACGGCGGCGACGGTCTGTGGCGTGGGCGGACCCGCGCTGGCGGAGCGCCAGCGCTTGGGGAGCCGAGCGCGCGGAGGGCGGAGCCCGAGCAGTGCGCTCGGCACGAGCGCAGAGCAAGAGGTGAAGTCATGAAATAGTAGACCAGTCCTCCGTGGGCCCTGACGAAGGGAACCACACACCGAAGGCAAGGGCGACGAGCCGGAGTTACCGGCCTGCTCGTGCGCATTGTGAGTGCGCATGAGTCCCGCGAGGGGTGGTCTGGTGGAAGCCGTAGGTGCAGTGCGGAACCGAACGAAAGTGAAGCGCCGTAAGGCTGGCGATCGTGGGTGAG
>JBEQTH010000034.1:0-59030 GCA_040348785.1 Myxococcales bacterium
GGGTACGCTACCAAATCCCGCCAGATATCGTCATCGCCCCAGCGCAACTGGAGTTAGCCCTGGGATAATTGCGGACGGAAACGTCGCTGCTGAACTACCTGCACCACCGCTCGGACGAGACGCCACAACAGCCACCTCGCCCGCGCGACCCAGGAACGTCAGCTTCCCGAAAAGCCGGATGTGAGATCCACAAGTCCGGTTTTGTGAGAGGGGCCCCCGAGCGATCGGGGGCCTCTACTCGACCGCCGGCCGTCACGCGCGGCACAGAGCAAGGAGCATCAAAATCACTGGACGCTGAAGCTCTTGGAGACTGTGACGGGATCGCCGGAGAACGGTGGGACTTTTGCGGAGCGGAACAGGCGCGCGACGCAGCCACCCACCTCGGTGCCGGCGAGCTCACCGGCGACGCTCGTGGCTGTAGCGCGGCCGCTCGGGGCGAAGGTGACGGACACCTTGCCGGAGCCCGTCGGGCCATCGGGCTTCTTGCAACTACCGGCGTTTGCGGCGGCCGCTCCGAGCGCTGCGACGGCCGCGTTCTTGTCGAATGCGGCGCCATCGGCCGCGGGCGCAGGCGCAGGCGCAGGCGCCGCGGTGGTTGCGGGCGCAGCCGGCGTGGCGGGGGTCGCGGCGGTGGCCGCCGCTTCCGGTTTCTTCTCGCCCGCGGGCTTGTTGACCGCTGCTGCGGCAACGGGCGCACCTCCGGCGGCCGCCGCGGTTGCAGCGGCGCCTGCCGTGGATGCTTCAGTGCTCGGCGCAGCGCTCGCACTTGCTTCCGCTGCAGCGCTCGCCGCCGTTGCCTCGGCACTCGGCGCGCTACTCGTTGCCGCCGGCATCTCAGCGCTCGGAGTCGCGGCCGGTGCGGCAAACGGCTGCTTCTTCATCATGACGAACGCGCCGCCAGCCACCGCTGCAATGCCGAAGAGGGAGCCGAGCAGCAGTACCCAGCCGCCCTTCTTCTTGTTCGGCGGCGTCGTGTCGTAGACTTCTGCGGCAGGGCTCGCGCGCAGCGGTTCGACCGTCGCCGACACGGGCTTGGTGAAGTCCGGCGCGGCTAGTGCAGCCAGCCCGCCGCCACCAACGTTCATCAAGGAATTGGGCGCGCTCTCACCGAATAGCGCGGCTGACGCCTCTTGTTCCTTGTCGCGCTCCTTTTGCTTCTGATTGGCTTTTGCTTCCGGCTTGGTCAGCGCATCGAGCGAGAACAGCACCGAGCTTTCGTTGCGCGCGCCGGTGAGCTTGTGCGCGGGCTCATCGGCTGCGGCGGAGCCAAAGTCGGGCGCGGACGATCCGAAGTCGAGTGACGAATCGTTCTCACCGCCTGCTTCGGCGACGCTGCCGAATAGATCCACGGCTCCGCCCCGCGGTTCGGCGCGGCGCGCGGCAGCGGCTTTCGGAGCGGGTGTCGCCGTTGCAGCGGCGGGCGCCGCTGGCGCCGCGGCGGCGGGCTGCGCCGCAGGGGGAAACATGGGTTGCGCAGCAGGTTTCGAGGCACCAAACGCGTGCGGTGCGAGCGCCGCGGCGAGCAGCGGCGCGGGGGCGATCAGCGGCGCGGGGGCGGCAGCGGCCAACTCCGGATCTTCGAACGGAGAGCGAGCAATCAGCGTCTGCTCTTCGTCGGTGGCGGCGGCAAGATCGGCGCTCGCGCTCTTGCGAGTGACGCCGCGCTTGAGCATCGCAGTGGCGACTTCCGGCACGTCGAACGGCGACAGCCAATCGGCCATGCCGTCTTTCCAGACCAGCACGTCATCGTCGATCTGCCCGGAGCGGTACATCTCCACGATTTGCGAGAGCGTGTGCGGCTCTTGGCGATCGTCCAAAAAGCCCACGATGAAGGTCGCCTCCGGTGCGACTGCGCTGGCTGCCTTCGGTGCAGCGGCTGCAACCGGCGCGGGCGCTGCGCTCGTCAGATCGGGAGCGCTCGCGGCGGCGGGCAGCGGTGCGGGCTCTGCGGCTGGCTTCGGCAGCACGCTCTGATCGCCGCCAAGCGCACTGCCATCGACGACGATGTTCGTCCCACAATGCTTGCAGGTGATCCGGACTTTCTTGCCACGGACCTTCTCGTCCGGAACCGCATATTTCGCCGGACAACCGGTACAAGTCACATTCATCGTTTCGTCCGCTTCGTTCCAAGGCCCCGCTAATGCGGCGCTTGAGTGCACCCAAACGCCAGAATTACCACGGCTTTTTCAGGTTGCCTACGGGCGAATACGGCCCGCCCGCTGGGGACTCGCGCTCGTTTGGCTCGGGCCAGCGCGGGCTCGCGATGCCGGCCCGGGCAGTTCCCACGATTGTCGTAGGATCTCGAGACGCGGCCCACAAAAGACTGACACACTTCGGGCGGGCATGTCGCTCGGTCATCTCTTCCACGCGGCGCAGGTGACGCTCCGGATCAGCATTCCCACGCTGTACGAGGCGATCCGCGGCAAGCTCACGGCTGAGGCCTGTGACATCCGGCTCGATTGGTGGTCGAAAGAGCTGCTCGCCAAAGCCGAGGTCAAGCTGTGCTCGAGCGGTATCGAGCGAGCTCGCGCAGGTGGGCCGTTCGTGGTGATGTCCAATCACCAGTCGCTCTACGACATTCCAACGCTGTATCAGACCCTGCCATTTCGGCTACGAATGGTTGCCAAGGCAGAGCTGTTCCGTATCCCAATCTGGGCGCAAGCCATGCGCGCCTCGGGTTTCGTCGAGCTCGACCGTTCCGCGCGCGAGCGAGCCATCGAAAGCTTGGAGCGCGCAAAGACAGCGCTACGTCAGGGGACGAGCATCTGGATCGCGCCCGAGGGGACGCGCAGCAAAGACGGTCGGCTGGGTGCGTTCAAGTTAGGGGGCTTTCATCTGGCGGTCGGCGCAGCTGCGCGCATCTTGCCGGTGACCGTCTCGGGCACACGTCTCATCTTGCCGGCCAAGGGCGCCAGCGTGGTGCCGGGCGCCGAAGTGCGGGTCACCGTGCATGAGCCCATCGATCCCGCTGTCTTTGGCAGCGACGTCAACGAGCAGCTGGTCGAGGCGGTGCGCAGTAAAATCGTCAGCGCGCTGTGATTCTTAGATTTTGCACCACACGCGCACGACCACTGTGCCTCGCACGGTCCATGGAGTGACATCGATGCGCTCTACGCGCGTCATGTCCTGTGCGGGAACTCGCTGCAGCAAGTGCTCTTCGACGAACCGCCGGCGCACGGCCTCGGACGACAAGCTGGCGATATCAGCGCCCTGCACTACGAACGTGAGCATCTCGAAGATCGCGAGCGGGTAAGCGGGCGGCAGAGGAGCGCGGCTGGGCGTCTTCGCGCCCGGCGCATTCGAGATGCGATCCCCATAGTTCAACGTGGTCTGCTCGGAGCGAATGGGCCGCGCCATCTCGGCGATCAGCGCGAGCGTTTCACGCCCGACGGGGCCTTCGACGACCGACACTTCGGGGCCCTCGTCGTCGTTCGGCGCGGTGGGGCGAGGCGCGCGGCCAGCCGGGGGGGCAAGCAGCTCTTGCGTGATCGCCGCCATGGTCTCGTGCCCGGCGGGCGAATACGAAACCTGTAGCTCCGGCTGGGACGTCTCGGGCGGACGAGCAGGCGCGGTGCGCGCCGGTTTACCGTTACGAGAAACGCGCGAGTTCAAAACCCACGAAGTATCGCACGGGCCCAGACGTCACCGCCACGGTCGGCCGTGGGGCTTACCAGTTTGGTAGGCCTTTGTGGCAGGTCCAGACCGTCGTCGTGTGGTGGTTGGGGCCCCGGCCCCAACCACGCCAGGTTGGGGGCGTTTGGCTTCGACTGTCAGGACAGTTCGGTGCGACCCATGAGGAACAGATCGACGCTGCGAGCGGCTTTGCGGCCTTCGGCGATCGCCCAGACCACGAGGGACTGGCCGCGCTGACAGTCGCCAGCGGCGTAGATGCCCGGAACGCTGGTCGCGAAATCCGGACCCACTTCCACGTTGCCGCGCCGGTCCAGCTTGAGGCCCAGATCAGTCACGATGCCAGGGTGCTCGGGGTGCACGAAGCCCATCGCCAAGAGTACGAGATCGGCTTGTAGCTCGAACTCGCTACCCGCGATGCGCTCGAAGCGGCCGCCTTTGAGCTCGACGCGCACGCAGTGCAGCTTCTGAACCTTGCCGTCACCGGTGACGCGCTCGGTGGAAACGCTCCAATCACGCTTGCCGCCTTCTTCGTGCGAAGACGAAGTGCGCATCTGCAACGGCCAAAGCGGCCAGGGCGTGGATGCCGCTCGCTCTTGCGGCGGGCGCGGCATGATTTCGAAGCTCGTCACACTCGCGGCGCCTTGGCGGTGCGAGGTTCCGATGCAATCGCTACCGGTGTCGCCGCCGCCAATCACGATCACGTTCTTACCCGTGGCCAGGATCGCTTCAGAGTCCGGAACGGGAAGGTTAGCTACGCGCCGGTTCTGCTGCGTCAAGAAATCCATCGCGAAGTGAATGCCGGACAGCTCGCGGCCAGGCACCTCCAGATCGCGCGGCTTGCGTGAGCCAATGGTCAGGACCGTCGCGTCGAAATCCTTCTTCAAGTCGGAAGCGGTCACGTCACGGCCGACGTCCACGCTGGTCTTGAAGGTGACGCCTTCGGCCTTCATCTGCTCGACGCGTCGATGAACCAGCGACTTTTCCATCTTGAAATCAGGAATACCGTAAGTAAGCAGACCTCCGATTTGGTCGTCGCGCTCGAACAGCGTGACGTCGTGACCCGCGCGCGCCAGTTGTTGCGCGGCGGCCATGCCCGCGGGGCCCGAGCCCACGACGGCGATCTTCTTGCCCGTGCGCGTCTTGGCCAGCACTGGCTTGACCAGACCTTCGTCGAACGCGCGATCGATGATCGAGCGCTCGATGAGCTTGATGCTCACTGGATCTTCGTTGATGCCGAGCACGCATGCGGCCTCACACGGCGCGGGACAGACTCGCCCGGTGAACTCGGGAAAATTGTTGGTCGCGTGCAGCGCAGCGATCGCTTGCTCGGTTTTGTTTTGGTACGCGTGGTCGTTCCAATCGGGAATCAAGTTCCCGAGCGGGCAGCCCGTATTGCAAAACGGGATCCCGCAATCCATGCAGCGCGCGCCTTGTGACTGCAGGGTCTCCTGCACGATCGGTAGCTCGAACTCACGGTAGTCTTTGACGCGTTCGGCGGCGGCGCGCTTCTTCGGGTCGACACGCTCGATCTCAAGAAATCCAGTAATTTTTCCCACGATTCACTCTCGAAGTTCGAAACTCAGGCTCGCGTTGCAAAATAAGACGACGGGTTCATTCGGCGCCGGGTTGCACGACGGGCAACCCCAGGCTGGGCGGTGCGGCCCGTTCGCGCTTGGCAAGCTCGGCGAGTACGCGCCGATATTCGGTTGGAACGACCTTCACGAACCGAGACTGTGCGCTGCCCCAGTTGGCGAGCAGCTCGGCGGCCTTCGGGCTGCCCGTGCGTGCGTGATGCTCTTCGAGGAGCTTTGCGACGAACAATGCGTCCTCGGGTGCCAGGGCTTCGTGCTCCACCATGCCCATGTTGCAGCGCGACTTGAAGTCGTGAGCGTCATCGAGCACGTAGGCGAGACCGCCGCTCATGCCAGCCGCGAAGTTGCGCCCCGTGCGGCCGAGCACCAGCACGTGACCGCCGGTCATGTACTCGCAGCCGTGGTCGCCCACGCCTTCGACGACCGCCGTCGCGCCGCTATTGCGGACCGCGAAGCGCTCACCGCCCTTGCCGTTGAAGAATGCTTTGCCGCTAGTGGCCCCGTACAGCGCCGTGTTGCCGACGATGATGTTGTTTTCGGCGGGGAAGTCGACGCCGCGCGGCGGGCGGATCGACAAGATACCGCCCGACATGCCTTTGCCCACGTAGTCGTTGGCATCGCCCTCGAGGCTGAGCGACATGCCGCGGGTGACGAAGGCCCCGAAGCTCTGACCCGCTGAGCCGTTGAAGCGGAGATCGATGGTGCCTTCGGGCAGTCCTTCTTGACCGTAACGGCGCGCCACCTCACCACCCAACATGCCGCCGATCGTCCGGTGCACGTTGCGCACGGGGACCTCGATGCGCACCGGTTCGCGTCGCTCGAGCGCGGCCTTCGCCCGCTCGATCAGCATGACGTCGAGCGCGGTGTTGAGGCCGTGATCTTGCTCCATCGTTTTACTGATACCGACGCCGGGCTTGGCCTCTGCCTTGGCGAGCACGTCCGAGAAATCCAGCTTGGAGGCCTTCCAATGCTTGATGTCGGTGCGGGTGCGGATGCGGTCGACTTGGCCCACCATCTCACTGATGGTGCGGAAGCCGAGCTGGGCCATGATCTCGCGTGTTTCCTCGGCCACGTAGAACATGAAGTTGACCACGTGCTCCGGCTGGCCGTTGAACTTGGCCTGTAGCACCGGATCTTGCGTGGCGATGCCGACCGGGCAGGTGTTGAGGTGGCACTTGCGCATCATGATGCAGCCGGTTGCGACCAGCGGTGCGGTCGCGAAACCGAACTCTTCCGCGCCCAAGAGCGCGGCGAACACGACGTCACGGCCAGTGCGCATCTGCCCGTCGGCCTGCAAGAATACTCGGCTGCGCAGATCGTTCTTCACGAGCACCTGGTGCGTCTCGGCAAGGCCGATTTCCCAGGGGATGCCGGCGTGCTTGATCGAGGTGAGGGGAGACGCGCCCGTGCCGCCGTCGTGCCCGGCGATCAGGATCACGTCAGCGTGCGCCTTGGCTACGCCTGCCGCGACGGTGCCCACGCCCGCCTCCGCGACCAGCTTCACGCTGATGCGCGCCTTGGGGTTCACCATCTTCAAATCGAAGATCAGCTGCGCCAAGTCTTCGATCGAGTAGATGTCGTGATGCGGCGGGGGCGAAATCAAGGTCACGCCGGGCGTGGAGTGGCGGGTCTTGGCGATGATCGCGTCGACCTTGTGACCCGGCAGCTCGCCGCCTTCACCCGGCTTGGCGCCCTGTGAGACTTTGATCTGCAGCTCGTCCGCGTTGACCATGTAATACGTGGTCACGCCGAAACGGCCGGAGGCCACCTGCTTGATCGAGCTGCGCCGCAGATCACCATTCGCGTCGGGCTTGAAACGCTCTTCGCGCTCGCCCCCTTCACCAGTGTTGCTGCGGCCACCGATGCGATTCATGGCGATGGCCAGCGTTTCGTGGGCCACGCCGCTGATCGAGCCGAAGCTCATCGCGCCGGTCGCGAAGCGCTTCACGATCTCGCTGGCGGGCTCCACCTCTTCGATCGGGATCGGCTTGGGTGCATCGACCAGATCCCACATCCCGCGCAGGGTGATGAGCCCGAAGGTCGAGATCTGCGAGTTGATCAGGGCGGAGTACTCTTTGTAGCTCTTGGCGTCTTCGGCGCGCACGGCGCGCTGCAAGGCCGCGACGGTGCCCGGGTTCCACAAATGCCGCTCACCCTGGGCGCGGTACGCGTAGTTTCCGCCGATGTCGAGCATCGGCGAGGCGTCCGTGACCTTCGGGTAGCTGCGCTCGTGACGCAGCCGGCACTCGTCCGCCAACACGTCGATATCGATGCCGGAGATGCGCGACGAGGTGCCAGTGAAGTAAGTGTCGATCACCTCGGGCGACAGACCGATGGCTTCGAATATCTGTGCGCCCTGGTAGCTCTGCAGGGTGCTGATGCCCATCTTGCTCATCACTTTGAGCAAGCCCTTGTTCACGGACTTGATGTACTTCGCTTGCGCCTGCTCGGGATCTTTGATGCTGGGGAAAGTTCCGTCGCGAACCATCTGGTTGACGCTCTCGAGCGCCAGGTAGGGGTTGATGGCGCCCGCGCCGTAGCCGAGCAGCAAGCTGTAGTGGTGAACCTCACGCACGTCGCCGGCTTCCAAGATGATGCCGACCTTCATGCGCGTGCCGTTGCGCATCAGGTGATGATGCACCGCGCCCATGGCGAGCAAGCTGGGCACTGGTGCCATGCGCTCGTTCGAGCCGCGGTCGCTCAAGACGACGAGCCCATGGCCGTTCAAAATCGCCTGTGAGGTTTGACGACAGACCTCGTCGATCGCGGCCTTCAGGCCGTCTCCGCCTTCGTCGACGGGATAGAGCATCGGGATCGTCGGCGCGAGACTCACCTGCTGCAAGTTGGCTTCGCGCAACTGCGCCAGGTCCATGTTGGTCAGGATCGGATGCGGCAGCTCGAGCATCTGCGCCTGGTCCGGACCCTCACCGAGGATGCTGCCTTCGCCGCCGATGTAAGCCTTGAGGCTCATCACCAGCTCTTCGCGGATCGGGTCGATCGCGGGGTTGGTGACCTGCGCGAAGTGTTGCTTGAAGTAGTTGAAGAGCAGCTGCGGGCGATCGCTCAGGACGGCGAGCGGCGTATCGGTGCCCATCGAGCCGCGGGGCTCGTCGCCCTTCTCGGCCATCGGCGCCATGAGGAAGCTGATGTCCTCTTGCGTGTAGCCGAAGGTCTTCTGGCGTTGGATCAGCGAGGCGTACTCGCGGTTGGTCGCGGTCGGCGGCGAGACGTCGATCTCGGCGAGCGAGACCTTGTTGTCGCGCAGCCATTTGCCGTACGGCTTCGAGCGACAGACCTGGTCCTTGATCTCGTCGTCGTTGACGATGCGGCCTTGTGTCGTGTCGACCAAGAACATCTTGCCCGGCTCGAGCCGGCCGCGGCGCTCGATGTTCTCGGCGGGGAACTCGAGCACGCCCGTTTCGGAGGCGCAGCACACGATGCCGTCTTTGGTGATCGTGTAGCGCGCGGGGCGCAGGCCGTTGCGATCGAGCATGCCGCCGATCAGCTTGCCGTCGGTGAAGGCGAGCGCGGCCGGGCCGTCCCACGGCTCCACCAAGCACGAGTGGTACTCGTAGAACTCGCGCTTGTGCGCGGGCATCAGGTCGTCGTTCTGCCAGGCTTCGGGCACTAGCATCATCATCACGTGCGGCAGGCTGCGGCCGCCGTGCAGGAGGAGCTCTGCCACGTTGTCGAGCATGGCCGAATCGCTGCCGCCGGGGGTAATCGTGGGCAAAATGTGGCGGATGTCCTCGCCGAAGCCCTCGTCCTCGAACAGCTGTTCGCGCGCGGCCATCCATGCGGCGTTGCCGCGCACGGTGTTGATCTCGCCATTGTGCGCCAGCGTGCGGAAGGGTTGCGCGAGCTCCCAGGTGGGGAACGTGTTGGTGCTGAAGCGCTGGTGCACCATCGCCAGGGCGCTGACCATCTTCTCGTCCTTGAGCTCGACGTAGAACTCGGCGAGCTGTTCGGCGAGGAGCAAGCCCTTGTAAATGATCGTGCGCGAGGAAAGGCTCGGCATATAGAACGAGCCTTTGCCCGCGAGGTTGCTCTCGCGTACGGCGCGCTCGGCCCATTTACGGATCACGAACAGCTTGCGTTCGAAGGTCGCGTCGTCCTCACACGTGGAGCCGATGAACACCTGGCGGATCACGGGCGCGCTCTCACGCGCGGCCGGCCCAAGCACGCTCTCGTTCACTTTCACGTCGCGCCAGCCGATCAGGCGCTGGCCCGTGCCGAAGATCTTGTCCTCCAAGATTTGCTGGCAGCGCCGGCGCTCTTTGCGATCGCGCGGCAGAAACACGCAGCCGACGCCGTACTTTCCCGGTTCGGGAAGGTCGATGTCCGATTCATCACAGGCATGACGCAAGAACGCGTCAGGCACTTGGAGGATGATGCCCGCGCCGTCACCGGTGAGCGGATCGCAACCGGTCGCACCGCGGTGCACCAAGTTGAGCAGAATATCGATCCCCTTCTTGACGATGTCGTGCGAGGCCTCTCCCTTGATGTTGGCTACGAACCCGACGCCACACGCGTCATGTTCGTATTTCGGGTCGTAGAGTCCTGAACGAGGCGGAAGTGTCATATCGGTGGCTCGATGTCGGGGTGTGTTGAAAGGTGGGGTCTGTCTAGGAAGCGCCGGTCGAAGCGCGGAGCGCGGTGGCTTGAGGACAGGCCCGAACAGGGGCCGAGTATATGGCGATCGAGGGGCCGGGACAGTCGAAGGTGCGCGAATTTTCTGCCACAAATTAACGCGCCGCGCAACAGGCTCCGTGGCCGGCCGGCCCAGTGCAGCTCTTGAAATCTACACGACTTTTGCTCGTTACGCTGCAAGGGGAACCAGGCGATAAATGCGCGTTCTGTGCGAGATCGGCCGGCTGACAAGCCCGCGTGCGCTGGTTTGTGGGTCGGTTGGCCGCTCAAATGGCGTGTTCGGCGACCGGCCCATGGCAGGCGGAGACGAAGCCGCATTGGGCCTTCCGGCAGGCCACCTCGGCCACGCCAGGCCACAGATCGTGGAACCGGGCTTCGATCAGCCGCGTGCCGAGCTCGAAGAAATCGAACCCGGGCGGCGCTTGCCAGTCGGGCTCGTTGTGCTCGCCGAGCAAGTGCACGAGGCCAGTGCGCACGCGGTCCGTGCCGTAGTGGTGTCGCGCAGCTTCGCGGTATGCCGCGAGCTGAAACGAGTAGCGGTCCTCGTCGCCGCCGCGCGAGCGCTTGTAGTCGATGACGTCGATGCTGCCGTCGCTGCGCTCGATCACGAGATCGAGCGTCGCTTTCAGCACGACGGTCGCCGACAATAATTCTGGATCCGGCGCGTTGGTTCGCGGTCTGAGCGCGAACAGCTCGAGCTGACCCGGAGCCACTTTCCGACCGCGCACCGCTCGTGCGTTCGACCCGCTCACGGCTGCGGCAGTCGGCGATTCGACGGGGCGATTGCGAAACGGGATCCCGAGCGAGAGCTCGCGCGAGATTCGCGAGCCGTCTTCGCGCACCGAACGAGCGTAGTCTCCGGACAGGAAGCGCGCGATGCCGCGGGCGGTGCTGGCGCTGGATTCGGCATCCGCGTCGAGACCTTCGCGGCCTAGTGCGCCGAGGATTTCATCGGCGCTGACTGCTGTCCCCCAACGTTCGTTGGGGAACGCCTCGAGCACGCGATGGGCCGCACTGCCGAGCGCGCGCGGATCCTCACGGCTCGGTTGGAGCTTGCCAGGGCCCAGGCGTGGCTCGGCGATCGCAAATAAGTGACTGAGCTCGAAGCGGCGCGCGCAGATTGCAAAGTCCGACAGCGCCGTGACACCGATCGTCGCGAGCGTCACGCGCGGCCGCGCCGGACGTTCGGGCGGCGCCACGGGCGCGCTCACGTCCGTGAGCTGGGTGAACGGTGCTTCGTCGAGCAGCGCGCTCGCCGACACGCGCGTTACGCCTTCGATGTCGTCCAAACGCGCGGCGCAACCCACGACCGAGGCCGCGAGCGAGTCTGCGCGCAGCTTGCCCGTAGGCAAAATGATCGCCAAGTGCGTACGAGCCCGAGTCAGCGCCACGTACGACAGCCGCTGACGCTCGGCGCGGGCGCGCGCTTGGGCGTCGTCCGAAGCGCGACGGATCAAAGGCGTAGTGACCGTACCTGACTCGGTCACGTGGCGGATCACGAGCGTGGTCTCGTGCTCGCCCCGCAGAATGCCGATGGGCGCCGATTTGGCCATCTCACAAGACCCGGTGTCGAGCACGATGGTCGTGGGGAAGGCCAGACCCTTGCTGCCGTGGATGGTGAGCAGCCGCACGGCGTCGTCCTCGTCCGAGAACACGGCGGCTTCGGCTTCGTCGGTCTCGTTGTCGATCTGCCGCTCGAGCCAACGCGCGAAGCTGTGCAAAGTACCGCCTTGACGAGCGGCGATCTCGAGCAGGCGCTCGACATTGCCGTAGCGGGTGCGCCCGCGCGGCAGCAGCGAGTACAGCGCCTCCAGCTGAAAGCGGTCGGCCACCATGGCCAGCGCATCGCGCGGCGACAAGCGCGGCGCGACCTCGCCGAGCTCGAGCAAGCGTTCGCGCAAAGTGCTGAGCGCTGCGTGCTCACTCGGGTCGCTGAGCCGATCGGGCGACCAATCCCGCACGGGATCGAGGCCGCGGCGGGGCGTGCACAGCTCGGCGAGCGCGCGATCGCTCAGGCCGCCGAGGGGGCCACGCGCCACGATCGCGAGCGCGCGGCGATCGGCGGGGTCGATCTGCAGCCGCAACGCGGCGAACAGATCGCGCACCTCGGGCGTCGCGTACAAGGCGCGGCCGGCCACCACGAACGGTACGTTCATGCGATCGAGCGCGAGCTCGAGCAGCGGCAAGGTGGAACGGCGGCGGGCCAAGAGGGCGATGTCCGAGAAGCGCGTCCCTTCGCGCGCCACTCTTGCGCATAAGCCGGCAGCGACGAACGCGCTGCGCAATGGGCCGTCCGCTTGACGCAATAAGGCAGGGGCGTCGAGGTCGCTCGGGGGCGCGCCGTCGTCTTCGACCAGCGTCACCGTGCCGCTCTGCCGTACGCGATCGGACGGCGGCAACACCAGCTCCTCTGCTGGCGTGTAGCGGATCTCGAAGGCTTGCTCGGGGTGCTCGTTGAAGTCGGCCCGCGCGATGGCGTTGACTGCGCCCAAGATCGCCGACGTCGAACGATAGTTGGCCGTCAGCGTGTGGAACTCGGCCACGGGCGCGGTGCTGGGTAACACTCCGCGTAGCTCCAGCAACTCCGCCGCGGGCGCGCCGGCGAGCTCTGCCGCCAGCTGCGCGAACACGGACACCTCAGCGCCGCGAAAAGCGTAAATTGACTGCTTTCGATCGCCGACGACGACCAACCCGCGCGGCAGAATGTCCTGGGCTCCGGGCACGCTGCCGCGTTTTCGACGTTCTATGGACTGCGGACGTTCGCGCAGCAGGAGCAGCAAGTCTCGCTGCACCCGGCTCGTGTCTTGAAATTCGTCGACGAGCAACACTTCCGTGCGTTGGCTGGCGCTGAGCGCGAGCCCTGGATGATCGCGCAACCCATCCCGGGCCAGGCGCAGCACATCCCCGAAGCCGAGCGTGCCTTCGGCACGGCGCCGCGCGCCGAGGGCCGTTTGGATCGAGGCCAAGAGTGAGCTCGCGCCGCGTGCGTCTTCATCCAAGCGCGCGGCATGCTCGGCGTGATCCGCGATCGATTCCCACCGCTCACGCTTGGTGCCGCCGGACAGGCCCTCTTGAAACGCCTCGAACGAGTCCCAAAAGGGCAAGGCCTTCAGCGTCTTGCTGCTGCGCACGCCGGCTAGCTCGACCAGGGCCGGACGCAGGGCGACGAGATCTCGAGTCTCCAACGCATTCAAGGCGGCTCGCGCCGGAGCGCTGAGGGGTGAGGGCTCGGCCGTGGAGATGCCGATGCACACCGAACGCAACGCCGCGAGCTGACGCTCCGAGTCGGCGACGTGGTTGCCGGTAGCGAGCGCCTGCGCGGGCAGGCCTTCTTCGTCCAGGCGGCCCAGGAGCACGGTGATCTCGTTGCGCGCGCGGTCGAGCCCGTAACAAGCATCCAACAAGCGTGCGGTAGCGCTCGAGAGTGGACCTGCGAGCGCTTCGTCCAGCACGTCATCGATCGTGCGCTCTGCGTCGACGAACGCCTGCTCTTCGTCCAGGATCGTGAAGCTCGGGGACAGACCGAGCTCCAGGGCATGGCGGCGCAAGATGCTCGTCGCGAGCCCGTGCAGCGTGTCGATCGTGGCGCGCGGTAACTCTTCCAGCACGCGCTGCGCCCGGCTGGAGAGCTCCTTTTCCGACATGCCGCGCTCGGCGGCGAGCTCGGCCAACGAATCTTGGCTCTGGGTATCCAGGTGAGACAGCGCGCGTAGCCGCGACTCCAAGCGTTCGCGAATTTCGGCGGCGGCTGCGCGCGAAAACGTGGTGGCCACGATGCGCTCGCTCGGAACCTGCTTGCCGTCTTTGCTCAGACCGAGCGCGAAGGCCAGGTAGATCCCGGTCAAGAGTTGAGTCTTGCCGGTGCCCGCGCTGGCGGCGATCACCGCGTTTCGCTCCAAGCCCGGCAGACTCATTCGTTCGCCTCGCGCGGGGCGGATAGGGGACGCCGGCAAATGTCGCGCGCGTCACAGCGCGTGCACGAGCCTGGCACTGCGGGCCGTGCCGGAATGCGGCCGCTACGCAGCGATACGATCAACTCCTCGGCGCGTAGCAACTTTTGCTGAATTTCGGTCGCGTCCGGCGGGCCTTCTTCGACAGCGGCTTTCCACTCAGGCTTTCTGCGCTGCAGGCTCAAGTAGCCCGAGCTGACGCGGGTGGCGCCGTATTGCAGCGCGACCTTTTGCGCATACAGCCACGGTTGAAGGAGCTGTTCGCCGTGCTCACCGGTGAGCCGAACCGTGCCCGTCTTGTAGTCGATCACGCGCACCGCGCTGCCGTCGCTGTTGCTGTCGATGCGATCGATGCGCCCCGAAACGAAGTGCTCGCCAACGGCCAGGGCGGGCCACGGTTCGCCGGCGCCAAACGCGCGTTCGGCTTCTGCGAACCAAATCCCGTCGCTGTTGGCGAACGACCAACGAAGCAGGGCCGCGACGTCTTCGAGCGCCGCCGTGAGCGCTGCGCCCCGCAATTTGCTGCTCACTTGCTCGCGCAAGAACGCTTCGGCTCGGGCGAGCGCTTCCCTTTCCAGCTCGGCCAGATCTGCGTTGCCGAAGCGCGCGCGGGTTCCGGTCAGGGCGACGGCGAGCGCTTCGTGGATCAGCGTGCCGCGCTCGCGCGGGCTGAGCCCGTCACCCACCGTATCGTCACGGACGGCGCGCAGCACGACCCCCGAGAAGCCCAAGAACCCGCAGCGCGCGTAGCGTTCTAGCTGGGTGAGCGCGAGCGGGCGCGTGGCATCGCCTCCCACCCAATTGTCGATCGGGCCTGCGGAGCCATTGTTGAAATCGAGCGGCGACTCGGGGTTCGAGTAGAAGGCCTGACGCGCGAGCTCGAGCTCGGCGCGCGTTCGTACTTCGAGGCTCGGCCGTGGGCTGGCCAGCACGCGCAGAGCACCCGGATCGAGCGGGGATGCCGGCTCCACACGCGTGGCGTCCGGACTCAGATTCATGACCAGGCGGCTCGCGCCGCTGCCACCGCGCGCGTCGCGCTTGGCCCAAGTCACGACCGAGCGCTGCGCCCGGGACAGCGCCTGAGCCAATGCAAAACGGGTGAACAACGCACGATCGGCCGCGCCCAGCGGCCGTGAGCTCGCGGGTAATTGCTCAAGGAGATCCGCATCCAGCACGCCGTCGGAGCTGGCGCTTTGCCAGTCCAGCGTCGAGGAAGCGGCGCGGCACACGATCAACAAGTCCCAATCCAGCCCGGCGACCTCTGCTGGACGCGCCACGCGCAGCGTGCCTGCGCGGCCGGCACCTTGACTCGGTCCGACGGAGCTCAATGCCGCGGCGAACTCTTCGTAAAAGGCGCTCAGCTCCAGCGACTCATCACCCAGCTCGAGCAGCTCGGCGGCCGTCACCACGCGTTCCAGGGCCAGATCGATGGCTCGACCGGCGCGCGCGTTCTCGCCCAGCGCGGACAAGGGGGCTTGATCCGCGCGTTCCGCGTAACGGATGGCCTGGCTCAAGCCCCGGGGGGAGGCCGTCAGCAACCCCAGCTCGGAAAACAGGTCGCGCCAGCGATCGCGGAAGATGCGCCGAGTGCTCGGCTTTCGCAATTGCTCGAAGCGCGCGAGCAACGTGGACAGCAAGCGCTCGGCGACGCTCAGCGCCTCGTGCTCTCGCTCTTGCTGGGCGGGGGTCCGACGGCGGCGCGCGTCGAGCGCGGCGAGCAGCTCTTTACCCGTGCGATCGACGCGCACGGGCAGCCGCGCCAAGACGTCCACGAAGCTCGTACCCGTGGCCACTCCGAGCAAGGCTTCGAGCCGAAGATCTGGGACGCGTAGCACGTCGACCAAAGCATCCCGGAGCAGCGGGCCCTGGCCTAGGCGCAGTAGCTCCAGCGCGGCATGCGCTTCCGGCGCGGAGCTCGTTGGGCGCGACCACGCCTCGCTGAACGGGATACGCGCGGCCGTGAGCTCGGCGCGAAGCGGCTCCAGGAAAGCATCCGCGGCGTCCACCGGCACGATCGCGATCCGGTCGAGCGCCGCGCCGCGCTCCAGCGCTTCGAGCACGGTGCGCGCGACGGCGCGGGCCTCGCTCGCTTCGTGCGCCGCTTGAATCACCGTGGGCGGGCTGGCATCGGCGCGTGCGTCCGTGAACTCCAGCTCGGGGTGGTCCGCAGCGCTCGCCCAACGCTGCTCGAGCCGGGAGGCGAGCTGAGCCACTGCCTCACGCAAGCCACTGCCGAGGTGGCTCTGCGCCGTGGGCAGCTCGATCACCACGCCGCCGCCCTGAGTCCGGCTCAGGCGGCGGTGAAGGCTTTCGATCAGCGCCAGATCGGCGTGCTCGAAGTGCGCGATGCCGCGCACACGCGCGCGCGACACCGAGCGCAAGTCGCGCAGCTCGGCGAGTGGCAGGGAGCCGAGCGCGAGCGCGGCAAGGTTCGAATTTTCGCGCTGGTCGCGTAGCCCGAGCTCGGCGAGGCGCATGCTGGTTCGTCGCAGCGCCTCGCCCAGCAGCGCCCCTCGCGAACCGCGCACGCGCATCAATTCCCCGGCTTGGATACCAGCGCGCCGGAGCTGACCGAGCGCGTCGTCCACGGCCAGTGCCAGATCCGTCGGCTGGCCGCGGAGAACGCGCCGGGTGAGCAGCCGCGTGCATTCGACCGTGGCCTCCCGTTGCTCGGGCACGCTCACGGAAAGCACGCGCGTGGCGAGCTCGCGCAAGGTGAGGGCGTTAACGCCCTGCGCGGTCTCGTGCTCGGCGTGCCGCTCGCTCGCGACGAGGACGAGCTCGGAAGAAGGCTGCCGCGTACGGGTCACTGCCCGTGCGAGTACTTTCGGGAGCGGGGTCCGTCAAGGCGCGCGCTGCGCCGAACGGACATTGAACGTCAGCGGGGCTTCCGCTTCTCGGCTTCGTCGCGCGAGCCTTCCACGGCTTTCGCGGCGGCGAAGCGCACTTCCGGCACGACCAACGAATCCGGTACGGGCATGTCCGGCACGATCAGCAGCTCGAGCACGACGTTGGTGGTCGTGTCGTCCAACTTCTTGAGCCGCCAAGTGGCATCGAGCCGCTTGACGTTGCCCTTGATCATGTGGCCGATCACGACCTCGGTCCCGTTGACCTCTTTCACCGGCTCGAAGCGCACGATGGCCCACACCTTGGCGGCGCCCTTGAGGATCGGCACCTGGAGGTAGACATCGGTCTTGTCCCCGGAACGGCCGACGATGCGCGACTTCTCGAAGCGCGTCATGAAGTTTGCGTAGTTCTTGTAGTCGAGCACGACCTGACGCACGAGCTCTTCGGGCGCGTCCACGTTCACGCGCGCGGCGCCTGCGTTCATGTCTGCGTACGGGGTTTTTACTTCGAAACGATTGACCGTGCGCCACTTGTCCAGCTCGGGCCCCGGTGCGGGCGCGGCAGCGACCGACACGCTGCTGAACAGGGTACAAGCGATGAGCGTGAGCGCGCTCGACTTCCTGCCCAGGGTTCGGATTGAGTTGGAGAGACCCTTGGAATTTGAGTTCGTCATGGTTCGCCTTGGATCGTTTCAGTTACTTTTACCGTTCGGGGCGGTCGAAACTTCCTTTCCACCGTCCTCGAGCCAGCGCACCCGCCAAGCAAGCGCCGAAGCGCGTTACTGCAGGCCGCGTGCCGAACCCCACGACTTACGGTAGCGCACTGAAAGCACTCAATAGTGACGTTTTGCCGCGCCGCCAGCCAACTTTTAAGTTTGCGCCGCGAATTGACGGACACACTCGCAACACCGAGTGTCGCAAGAACAGCACAGGCGCGAAGCGGAGTTTACAGAGGGTCTGTCGAGTCGCGCGCGTTTTCGGCCGCGTCGGCCCCGGTTGGAACTGGCGCCATCGTGCAAGTCCCAGAAAATTGTACGCCCTTGTCCATGAAGATCTCGGGCGAGTGCAGCGTGCCGGAAACACGCGCCGGCACGTAAAGCTCGATGGCCCGGGCAGCGCGCACGTTTCCCTGCACGGTTCCACCCTTGATGATCACGGTCGCGACGTCGATTTCGGCGTCCACTGCAGCACCGTCGCCGATGACCAGCGTATCGAGGCTGTGGATTTGGCCGCGGAAGCTGCCGTCGATGCGGACCCGCCCTTCGAACTGCAATTTTCCTTCGAAATGCGTGCCACGGCCGAGCAGCGCTGTAATTTCGTTCGCGGGGAGGGGGGCCGGCATGTGGGGCACCATAGCCAAAAAATAGCGACGAGAGTAAGGTCCTCGCAGTTCGAGTGGTCGCCAGGATAAATTTCGGGCTCTGGCAAGCGGCGTTGCTGTGCATCGCGACTGTGGCAAGCCGCCCTGCGCTCGCCGAAGCGCCACAGCCCGCCGGGGCCACGGCCACCCCGCCGCTCGTCGACAAGCCGGTGCCGATTGGTCGCACGGGCGCGCCCGGTGTCGAGCCCACGTCGCTGGCCTGGCACGACACCTACGTGTACTGGGACCACGCGCTCAGCGCTGCCACCGTAGGGGTCGGTCAAGATTATCAGAGTCGGGATCCCAACTACACGATGACGATCGGCATTCGCCCTCGTTATTACTTCGTCGAGACCCCGAGGCTCGCCATCAGCGCTCGCGGCGATTTCGGCATTATCAGCGAGCGCACGAATAGCGACACCACCACCCAACGCGGCGAATGGTCCGCCACGGACTTCGAGCTGTTCGGCGCGCTCAGCTACAAGCTGCGCGAGAGCAAACAAGACGTCACCGAGCTCGCGCTGCGCATCCCGCGGCTGACGTTGCCGACCTCGAAGGTGAGCTACGACAGCGGCAAATTGCTCGGTTTGGGCGTGCGCGTCGGTTTGCGCGAGGACATCGCCCTGGAAGGGCGCGGTGCGACGTTCTTCCCGAACATCGAGCTCATTGCCAAGGCTGAGTATGGCTACCTGTTCACGAGCAGTCGCGTCCCCACCAACTCTGGTTTGGAGCGCGTTCGGTTGGATCCCGAGGGCCGATCCATCGTCTCCGATCAGCTGAGCGGCGCCAGTATGGCGCGGCATGGCGCGGCGTTCGGCGGTTCGGCGCTGCTCCACGTGCACCAGCGCGTGCTCTGGACCACGTCGCTCGAGATACGCCCCGCTTGGAAGTACCCGATCGATCACGACGTGCAGGTGTGCGGCGTGGTGCTGACGGGTTGCACTCCCGCGACCGGCATCTCCGACCCGCAGACGCGCTCGGTGCTCACGTTCTTTTCCACCGACTTCTGGTTCACTTTCACCGATGTGCTCGGGCTGTCCGTCGGCTACGCGAATCTGACCGCTCAGCTCGGCCCCGACGGCCGCCGCCGGAGCGTTTTCTACAGTCCCGACGCCGTGTTTTACGCCACGCTCAGCCTTGGCCTCGATCAACTGTACTCCGGCCTGACGAGCCGCAATCGCCAGACGGCCAGTAGCGCGGGCCCGTCGCGTCACCCCTGATCGTGCAAGCGCGGCGCCGGTACTTCTCCTTCCGCTGGCTCGTTCTCGCCTTTGGGTTCAGCCCGGTGTTGTCGGCGGCGGAGCCGCCGCACGCTACTCACGAATATCGCGTCGAGTTCGAAGCCCGAAAAGTTCAAGTGGACGGCGACCTCGGCGCGCTGGAGCTCGACGGCAACGTGCGCGTGCAAGCGCAGCGCTACCGCCTCAAGAGTGAGCACCTGCAACTCAAGCGCGGCCCGCGCGGCGTCGAGGCCGACGGTACTGCGGACGTAGCGTTCTGCACTTGCGACGAGCCACCGGTGAGGCTCCGCGTGTCTCACGCGACGCTCGCGCCCCCCACCGACGCCTTGTTCGCGAACGCGCGGCTCGAGGTGGGCGGGGTGCCGATCCTGTGGAGCCCAGGCTTGTGGCTACGCGCGCCGACCCGCGCAGGCCTCACCTTTCCGCGCCTTTCGTACCGCGGCGACGACGGCGTGTTCGTTGCGGACGGGGCGTACCTGCCGCTCGGCGTGGAAGACGGCCGCGTGACCCGCAGCTTGAGCGTTGGCGCGGGCGTTTACAGCAGAGGCGGGGCGCGCTTGGAAGCGGAGCTCGATACCGAGAGCAGCACTTCACGCGTGGCTTGGGATCATGTGGACCGGAGCGCGCTCGAGCTCGACGCGCACGGCAGCGCGACGCTGTCCGAGGCCACGATCGCTTATCGCGTGGACGCGCTGCGCGGCGCGCGCGCGGCGGTCGCTTCGTCGTCGCTCGAGGTCGCGGCGCGGCGCACCGATCGCGCGCGCCTGAGCGTGTCGCACGTGGACGAGCTCGCTCTCGGCTTCGGGCTGCGCGCCGATGCGCCCCGGGCCGGCGCCATGCGCGACCTGGGCGCTGCCGGTCCCGAGCTCTACCTCGGCGCCACGCGCGGGCTGGGCGACAGCACGAATTTAGACGTCTTCGCGCTGGCTCGCACGTCCACGACGAGCGGCAATCACAGTCAAACGTCGCTGTTCGAGCGCGGTACGTTGAGCACCAACTTGCGCCCCGGCCCGTTCGGGTTGGGCCTCATCCTCGCTCACTCGGGCGATCTCCAAGTATCCGAGAACCGCAGCCTGGGCGTGCTTCGGGGCGGCGCTTCGGTGCGAATCGGTTTGCCACTGCTCCGCAACTTCGGCGCGCTCACGCACTTCGTCGAGCCGGTGCTGGTGGCACGCGGGCTCGTGGAAGCCGCGCATCGCAGCGCGCCCTTCGACACCGAGAGCGCCTTACTGGGCGCCGGCGGCTTCGACACCTCGCTCGGCGAGCGTGCGACGCGCCAAGCGCTGCGGCTCAGCGTGCGCGGCGGCGCCTTGAACCAAGCGGGCGTGACGGAGCTCGTGGGCATGACCCGTACCGGCGCCGACGCTCATCTGCTCGGGGTATCGCAATCGCTCGTGCTCCTGTCCGAATCCAGCTCGCTGATCTCGTTGTCTCGCGTCCGCCTCGGTCCGAGCGACGCACTGCATTTGCTAATCCGCGCCGACGGCGCGAGCCACGGCTCTCCGGCCCGCGCGCGTTGGCTGTTCGACGACAGTTGGTTCGATCCCGCGCGACCGATCCTCGATCGCACGGGCTGGAGCGGTGGCTCCGAGCTGTCGGTGCCCTGGACGCGCGCGCTCACCAGCACCGCTTCCGTCGACTACGACCTCACGAATCGCGAGCTCTTGGCGGCCTGGGGCGGGGTTGGTTATCGGCACCCGTGCGGTTGCTTGGCCGTGGCAAGTTTTGTGGGCCACCGGGTCGGTCGGGGCGGGTTCGACGCTTGGCTGGGCTTCGATCTCGCGCCCTGACGACCGGGGTGGTGCGTTCTACGCCGGCTTAAGTCGGTTTTTGCGCGGAGAGTCGCCGCTCACCGGCGATTCTAGTAACCTCAATAGCATCGTGCCGGAGAGCGAAAAGCCGACCTCGCCCAGTGCCGTGCAAGGCTCACTGCACGGCTCGACCATCGTCGTGGCGGAGGACGACCGCATCACCCGAGAGCTGCTCTCGGGCATGTTGCGGAAACACGGTTTCATCGTGGAAGCCGTCCCTGACGGCCAGGTTGCGGTGGAGCGTGTCGCCAAGGGCGGCGTCGACTTGGTGCTGCTCGATATTCTGATGCCACGGCTCTCGGGGCTCGAGGCGTGCCGCTTGCTCAAGGGCATGACCAGCGACACGTTCCTGCCAGTCGTGCTGGTCACGGTCAAAACCGACAGCGCGAGTCGCGTCGAGGGCTTGAAGATCGGTGCTGACGACTACGTCTGCAAGCCGTTCGACGAAGACGAGCTGCTCGCCCGTGTGGAGGCCATGCTGCGCATCAAGCGCTTGCACGATCACGTCGTCGAAGCGCGCGCGCGGCTCGAGCAGTTGAGCCTGCACGACGACCTGACCGGACTTTACAACTACCGATACCTTCACTCTCGACTCAGTGAGGAGTTCAAACGTGCCGAGCGATACCACGATCCGCTCGCGTGCTTGGTCGTCGACATCGATCGCCTCCAAGCACACAACGACGCGGGGGGGCGCGAGGCGGGCGATCGAGTGGTGCGTTTCGTGGCTGATACCATTCGCCGATCGGTGCGCGAAGTGGACGTGGTGGCGCGCTTCGGTGGCGATGAATTCTTGGTCGTCCTGCCGAGCACGCATTTTGCTGGGTCGGTGACCGTGGCCGAACGAATCTTCCAAGATGCCAATCAGCGCCTGGAGGGCTGGGAACAGCGCTCGGTGCTGCCAGTGGCGGTATCCTTGGGGGTGGCGCTCTTCCCGTCGCGTGACGTACGCACCAAAGACGCATTGCTGCGGGGGGCGGACGCCGCGCTGCACGCCGCCAAGCGAGACGGCGGGAACCGCATCTGCGTGTACCAACAGCAGGGCCACATGTACACGCCCGTCAGTGGCGCGAGCGCCGCGGAAGCGGCGCCTTCGCGCACGCGCTCGGACAGACCCTATCGCCGCTCCGATCGGCCGACTGCCGCGCCGCCGGCTGCCACGCCTGCGCCGCCGGCCGTGGCGCGCGCGGCGGGCACCAACGACCGTACCCCGCCCGGGAGGAAGACGGAGTGACGCTTTCGGCGCGCCCTCGGGGCAGCGGTGAATTTGGCCAGGTGCGGCTGGAAGAGGCTCCGCCGCGAGTGCTCGTGGTCGATGACGAACCGACCCTACGCCGCACGCTCGCGCGCCTGTTGAACAGCCGCAACATGGCGGTGTTGACGGCCGACGACGGCGCGCAAGCCATCGAGGTGCTGGGACGTGAACAGGTCGATGTGGTGCTCGTCGATTTGATGATGCCCAAGGTCGGTGGCCTGGAGTTGCTCGACCACGTGCGCTCGTCGCACGCGGGCGTCGAAGTCATCATGATGACCGCATTCGGCGACGTGGAGACGGCGGTCAAAGCCGTCCGCGCCGGCGCCTACCACTTCCTGACCAAGCCCTTCCGCTCGAACGACGAAGTCGTGCTCACGGTGACCAAGGCCGCCGAGCGTCGGCGCTTGGTAGATCGCGCGACGGCGCTCGAGCGGCGCCTCGAGCAGATGGAGAAGTTCGGCGAATTGATCGGCAATTCGCCCGCCATGCAAGAGGTGTATCGGCTCGCCATCGGCGTCGCGCCGACGTCGTCGACGGTCCTCATCCTGGGCGAGAGCGGCACGGGTAAGGAGCTCACCGCGCGCGCCATTCACGGCCATTCACCGCGCGTGAACAACCCGTTCGTCGCCGTGAATTGTTCGGCAATCCCCGTCGACCTCGTGGAGAGCGAGCTGTTCGGTCACGTGCGCGGCGCGTTCACCGGCGCTACCGCGACACGCGCCGGGCTCTTCGAGTCGGCCGACCGCGGCACGCTGTTCCTGGACGAGGTGGGGGATTTGCCTCCGCTCGCCCAGGTCAAGCTGCTGCGCGCGCTCCAAGAAGGCGAGGTGAAGCGGGTCGGCTCGAACGAAACCCGAATCGTGGACGTACGCGTGGTCGCTGCGACCAACGTCGACTTGCGCAGCCGAATCGCCGCTGGTCGCTTTCGTGAAGACCTTTACTACCGGCTCAACGTCGTTCCCATCTCGCTGCCGGCGCTGCGCGAGCGGCGGGAAGACATTCCGTTGCTCGCCTATCATTTCTTGCAGAAGTACGCGGCGCGCTCCTCCAGCCAAGTGAAGAAGATCTCGCCCGAGGCCATGCGCATGCTCGCCTCGCATCACTGGCAGGGTAACGTGCGCGAGCTCGAGAACGCCGTGGAGCACGCCGTGGTGTTCTGTCGAGATGACACGATGACTCCCGCCGAGCTGCCGTTCGGTCGGCCCAGCAACGGTGCACCCCCAGATACGAGCCCATCTGCCGCGTCCGACCCGGCGGCCCAGGGCCTGTTCGAGCTGCCCTACCGCGAAGCGAAGGAACGGTCGCTGGAAGCGTTCGAGACGGCCTATTTCGAGAGTCTTTTGGCGCGCACCCAAGGCAACGTCTCCGAAGCGGCCCGCCAGGCAGGGCTCGACCGTTCGAATTTTCGACGCGCGGTGAAGCGAGCTGGCGTAAGAGTTCGCGACGAAGAATGACAGGCTCTCGGACGTTCGGCCGGGCGGATCCACGAGTGTCGTGGGTGCTCGCGGCAAGCTTCGGTTGCGCGATCTCGATCGCGCCCCCTGCGCGCGCTCAAGACTCGACCGAAGCCTTGAACGCTGCTGCGAACGCGATGCCGAAGTCCGAATCGGTGGTGGCTCATCCGCGCGTGCTGTCGTTGAAGCGTTGCCTGCAGCTAGCAGCGTTGAACTATCCGAAGGTTCAAGAAGCGCGCGCGCGCCTGGCCCAGAAGCAAGCGCAGCTCGATCAAGCCTACACAGCGCCATACAGCGACTTCACGATGACGGGCGGGCTCGGGCCGGCTCCGTCGGTGCGCGGTAGCGCGGTGTACAGCCCGGACACGGACAAGGCGCTCACCAATCGAATGGGCGTCGCGTGGCAGCTCAACGTGACTGGCGCCATCCCGCTCTGGACCTTCGGCAAGATCACGAATCTGTGGGATGCCGCCAATCAGCAGGTTCGCGTCGGCGAGCACGAGGTCAAGAAGGAGCAGAACGACGTCAAAGTGAACGTTCGGCGCGCCTACTACGGCGTGCAGCTCGCGCGAGACGCGCTGACGTTACTGCGTGAAGCGGGCAGCCGCATCGACACTTACCTCGAGCGGCTCGAAAAGAAGGTCAAGGACGGGGACGGGGACGACGTCGAGCTGTTGAAGCTGAAGATGTATCGCGCCGAGCTCGAAGCGCGGCAGAGCGAAGCCATGCGCCAAGAAGCGATCGCGCTCTCGGGATTGCGCTTCCTCACCGGCGGTGGCGACGAGGCAGACATCGCGGATGCCCCGCTGCAACAGAACAGCCACCGCCTGGGGCCGCTCGCGCACTATCTATCGGCGGCGCGCTTGTATCGGCCCGAGGTGAACATGGCGCGTGCCGGCGTCATGGCGCGCGAAGCGCAAGCGCGCATCGAGCGCGCCAAGTACTTTCCCGATCTGGCATTGGGGCTGAACTTTGGCTACTCCGCAGCCCCGCTCGTCGACGACCAGAAGAACCCGTTCGTCAAAGACAACGCCAACTATCTGTATTACGGCGCAGCGCTCGTCTTCAAATACAAGCTCGATTTCCTGCCGCAGTCGGCGCGCCTCGCGCAAGCCAACGCGCAGCTCGAAGAACAGCGCGCGACCGAACGCTACGCGTTGGGCGGTGTCGGCACCGAGGTCGAACAAGCGTTCCGTGAGGCTGAAGACGCTGCCCGTCGGCTCGATGCCTATTCACGCGCGGCCTCTTACGCCAAGCAGTGGCTCGTGCAGATCCAAGAGGGCATCGACGTCGGCACGTACGACGACCAGGACGTGGTGGACCCGGCCAAAGAATACGCCACCAAGCGCTTCCTGCAGATGAACGCCACCTTCGACTACAACGTCGCGCTGGCCAAGCTCGCCCAAGCCACGGGCTGGGACATCGTTACTGGGGACGACGAGTAGCGGTTCAGCCCGTTCGAGAGAGATTGAAGTCGGGTGTCGGCCGGGTATTGCCCGGGCCGACCCGACTCCATCCTCTCAGTCGTCGGAATCGCTGTCGCTGTCGGAATCGCTGTCGCTGTCCGAATCTTCCATCTCGGAGTCGAGGTAGAGATCGGAGTCATCGTCCCGCGCGGTGGCGGCGGCGACGACGGCGGAGGTCGGCTTTTCCGGCTTCTCTTCACCGAGCTTGGGCGGCGAGGACGAGCGCGACTTGGTCGCGTCGTGATCCTCGATCTTTTTCTCGATGCTCAGGAGCGCGTTCATGATCGACTCGCTCACCATCGACACGATGATCGGCAGTTGACCCTTGAGCGCTTCGTAATAGCGCTGACGCTCCGTGGAATGAATGATCGCGGGCGGATGTCCGGCGCGCATCAAGAGCACGTTCATCAGCAAACGCGAGACCTTGCCGCTGTCTTGCGGGAAGGGGAACACGCGCAGCAAATCATAGTGGACGCGCGCGGCGATACGGATCGGGCTCTTGAGCTTCTTCGGCTCGGGGCCGTTCAGCCAATCGATGACCTGGCGCGCTTTGTAGGCGATCTTGTCGGGCGCGGCGTACTCGTGGAAGTACAGGCGGTGCTGGGGAATGTCTTTCCGATACTTGACCGTCTTAACGTCACCCTCTTCTGGATGGAGGATGCAGTAGATCTTCTTGATCGTATCGACGTTGATCGGGACGCGCTTCTTTTCGGACAGCTCGCGCACGTATTCGATGGCCTGGCGGTGACGGCGGATCTCGTCACAAACCGGCTGCAGGCCGGAATCAGCCACGACGCTCATGTTCGGGTCGATCGCGGTCTTGAGCTCTTGGAAGGTGTACACGACGCCCTCTAAAGCACTGTCGTGATAGACCCACGACATCTCGAAGCTCTCGCGGTACTCGCGTTGAAACTGCTCGTCGAGGCCGTTCAAGCGCTCGTTGATCAGCGCCCAGCGCTCTTCGACGGAAAGCGCCGGGGGCGGGGGCGGCTGCGGGGGCAGCACCGGCGCTGGCGGCAGAGGCGCCGGGCGTTGGGGATCTTGCGCGATTTCGGGGAGCCGAACACCGAGCAGGCGCTGGTTCTCCTCATGACGGCGCGTGGTGCCCGACTGATTGGGAATCGTGTCCGGGCGATACTGCCGAGTCGTGACGCCGCGACCGATGCCGTCACCGCGCTGAGCGCGCTTGCTGGCGCGAGAGACCTTGCCCTCGAGCGCGCGGCGGGCCGCTTCGCGTTCGGCTCGGATGCGTTCGCGCTCGGCTTCCTTCGCCTTGCGGTAGGCCTCGCGCTCGGCGTCTTTCGCCTTCTTCTCTTCGTCCTTCAGGCGCTTGGCTTCGTCACGAGCGGCGTCGCGCTCGGCGATTTTCTGCAAACGCTCGGCCTCTTTTTCGCGCCGGATGCGCTCGCGCTCCGCGTCCTTGGCCTTCTGCGCGGCGAGCTTGGCGGCCTTCTGCTCGGCTTCCTTGCGGGCTTTTTCGGCCTCTTTCGCCTTCAGCTCGCGAGCTTTTTCTTTCTCGCGCTCTTTCTTCTCGCGCTCGGCGATCTTGGCTTTGGCGGCCTTTTCACGCTCCGCGTCCTTGCGGGCTTTCTCGGCCTCTTTGGCCTTTTGCTCGCGCTCTTTCTCTTTGGCCTTGGCGGCCTTCTCGCGCTCGGCAAGCTTGGCTTTGGCAGCCTTTTCACGCTCTTTTTGGGCGCGCTCTTTCTCTTTGGCCTTGGCGGCCTTCTCGCGCTCGAGATCCTTGCGCGAAGGGCCCGCTTTCACGGGCTTCTTCTTCGCTGCAGGCTTCTTCGCAGCCAATGGCGAGCGCGCCGGCTTTTTCTTTGCCGGCGCCGGACGCTTCGGCTTCGCGGCCGGCTTTTTCTTTGCCGGCTTGCGGGCCTCTTTGCGTCGGCTGGGAGCAGCCTTCGCCTTGGCGCGGGCTTTTTTCGGAGTAGCTTTCTTGCGGGCGGACATCGCGAAAATCAGCGAATATTGCGAAATGAAAAAGGCGGGGAGGAGCCTAGACCCATACCCTGCCCGTCAACGGACGCAGAGCGCTCCCTCTTCCCGGGCACGCTGCGAGCCGGATTTCGAGTCGAGGCGGCAGGACCAAAGTCCCAGGGGCCAAGCCCTAGGCAACCTAATCGGCTCGCCTGCAATCCGTCAAGGACTGCCTTCGAAGAACGCTGAGTGCGCTTCCAGCTTGGCCGCGGCGCGACCGCCGGGCAGCCGATTGACCCGGCGGGACGGGGCACGCCGTCAGGCGGGCTTCGGACTGAAGTACTCGGGGAAGATCTCGCTGTTTGCCAAGGGACGCTGACGCTCGGTCAGGATCTCGACACCGGTGTCGGTGACGAGGACGGTGTGCTCGAATTGGGCCGAAAGAGAGCCATCGGAGGTGACTGCGGTCCAGTCGTCGTCCAAAACATCCACTTCCCAGGAACCGACATTCACCATCGGCTCGATCGTGAATGTCATTCCCGGCTTCAGGCGCTCGCCTTTGCCCCAGCGGCCGTAGTGCATGACTTTGGGCTCGTCGTGGAACTTGCGGCCGATGCCGTGCCCCACGAAATCCCGCACCACCGAGCAGCCTTGGCCTTCGGCAAATTCCTGAATAGCGGCTCCGATATCACCCAGGCGAGCGCCGGGCCGCACTTGCGCAATGCCCAGAGCCAGACTGCGCCGCGCTACTTCGACCACCCGTTGCGCATCCGCACTGGGCTTACCCACATAAAACGTGGCCGAAGTGTCGCCATGAAAGCCCTTATAAAGATGCGTAACGTCGATATTGATGATGTCGCCGTCACGCAACACCCGCTCGCTGCTCGGAATTCCGTGGCACACGACCTCGTTGATCGAGGTACACACGCTCTTTGGAAAGCCCTTGTAATTGAGCGGCGCGGGCCGCGCGCCCTGCTTCAGGGTGTGCGCGTGGACGAAGGTGTTGATCTCCTCAGTCGTCAAGCCAGGGCGTACGATCTCACCGACAGCGGATAGCGTCTCCGCGGCGAGCTGAGATACTTCACGCATGGCCTCGATTTCTTTCGGGCCTTTGATTTCGACTGCTGAGCTTCGGAAATGCATGTCCATCGGGGGGTTCGCGGGGCGTCAAGTCGCGCCGCGCGGCGTACAGGGTATCACTTCTTCGACGCAGGTGCCGCTCGTTCTCGGGCGGCCTGCGCGGCGCGGACTTCCAGGATGCGTGCGCGCAACTCGGGGCTGCTCGGTTCGCCGTGAAAGTGCATGACGACTTGGTCACCGGCGCGGTAGTTCCGCACCATCAGCAGGACCTCGCGCCCCACCCAGGCGCCGCCTACGCGATCCAACCAGTGAAATGAGGGATCTTTGCCCGAGATCGTGAGCGAGATGACGCTGTCCGGGCGCCGGCCAGCGAGCGTCTTCAGCTCACGAAAGACCACGTTGTACCGGCGATTGTCGCCGAAGCTACCCTCGCGCGAGACAGTGGCCACTTTGACCTGCCAAATGCTCTCGGCCGCCCGCACGCGGTCGTCGAAATGCGAGTCGTCACCGGCGCTGCCGGGCACGAACGCGGTCTCGAATAGGTGGCCCGAAAAGCTATCGTCGAGCAGGGTCGCAGCTTCGGCGCCGTAGCGCGGCAAGCGCGACGCGGGTAATTGCGGCGCCGATGCGCAAGCGCCCATCGCGACTGCCGCGAAGGCTACGCAGCTGAGGGGCAAGACGCGAACGAGACGCAAGAGGCGAAGGAGGCGAAGGAGGCGAAGGAGGCGAAGGAGGAACACGTGGCACGCGAGCAGAGGGGGCAAACGAGAGGGGACGCGAGGGGCGACAGGCAGCGCACGGAACGAGAAGCGTGAAGCGAGCGTGACGAAGCGGGAGAAGAACGAACGGAGCTTTGACTAATTTGAGGGGGCTTATCGTCGAACTGACGTCGAACAGATCGCTTGAGTGGCGTGTCCGACAAGTGTTACGTTCTCACGCCGCCACGCGGTGGGTAGGCTCAAGGATTTCCGGAGGATAGCAATGAGGCTCAGACTGTTCGCCACCCTGTTCGCGCTCGGTATGGCATCGACGGCGCTGGTCGTCGAGCCCCGACTCGCCGAAGGCAAGGACAAACCCGCCGATAAGGCGGCCGCCGGCGCTGGCGTGATCGAGAAAGTGACGCCCATTTCGCCGAAGGGCTTGCGCTGGGGGCTCACCCTGGAGGGCGTCGCCAAAGTCTACGACAAGGTGCTCGACGACGAGTATTTGCCGCTCCTGAAGAAGGCCCAACCGGGCCAAGAGATGACCGCGCTCGAGGACGAGCTGAAGACCAAGCAAGGCGTCCTGCGCCGCGGTCGAATCGAGTTCGGCGCGATCCCGACGGGTGTGGACTATTCCCCGCTCAAGGGAGAGTACAGCTATCAAAACGGCGAGAGCCTTTCGACTCTACGCCTGCGCAGCGGCACCGAGCGCCACTTCTTCTTCTTCAGCGATAAGCTGTGGAAGGTGTACGACGAGCACAAGCTGACCAAGGGCGGAACGCTCGGCGAAAACTTCGAAGAGGCCACCAAGATCCTGAGCAAGCGCTTCGGCGTTCCCGGTAAATTGGTGCCCGCCGATTTCGACAAGGGTCAGCCCTACGACGAAATGCAGTGGCGTGACTCCGAGAAGCTGATCCGCGCCGTGGATCGCGGCACCACTCTGGGCATGGTCTACGCGGATCGCACCGTGCAGGACAACCTCGCCCAGTACCGAAAGAACAAGCCTGAGGACTTGCACGCGATGGACAAGGACGTAGCGGCCGCGACTGCGCACCCGCCCACCTACGCCGGCAAGCCCGAGCCCAAAGACAAAGACAAGCCCGGCACCAAGAAGGCGCAGTAGCCTCGCGGCCGTTCGTCGCGCGGCCGTTCGTCGCGCGGGCCGTTCGTCGCGCGGCGCGCGGCCGTTCGTCGCGCGACGCTGAGCCTCGCGCTCAGCCGAGGCGCGCGGCGCCGATCGGGATCAGCGGACCTGACGTCAGTGTCAGCGTGATCCCCGGCGCGACGGCGGCCAGTGGTGGTTCGAAAACCCGGCGACGAACGAGCGTGTTACCTGCGCAGCCCGAGAAGCGCCCCGTGACATGCAGCGAAACCCCCGTTTCCTCTACGGAAACCAGATACAGGTCGCCGCCATCCGCCTGCACTAGGGGGGCGAGGACCTCGCGTGCGACTCGCACTATCTCGTCTTTGGCAGCTGCCATCCGAACCCACAAGTTACCACGACGCTTGACCAGACCGCGAGGCTTACTCTAGGTTCCCGCCCTCTTCACCCGCCCCCCCTATCAATCCAGGCGCCAGCCAGCCCGAGTTCGTCGGGATCCTGGCAGGTGAGCCGCTCGGTGCTAACGTTCCGTTGGTCCGGGCTTTCACGTAAATAACTGAGGACAGTATGGCCGTTCACATTCGCCTTGCCCGCCATGGCACGAAAAAGGCGCCGTTTTTCCGCATCGTCGTTACCGATCATCGCAACCCGCGTGACGGCAGTCATCTCGAAAACATTGGCACCTTTCACCCCGCCCACGAAGGCGTGCTGAATCTGGACCGCGCCCGCCTCGAGTATTGGCAGGCCAAGGGGGCTCAGCCCTCGCACACTCTCAGCCAGCTCTTGAAGAAGAATCCGGCGCCGCCCGCTCAACCCTGAGCAGCGGTCCCTGGTTTGAGGTGCTTTTCCCTCCTCTTTTTTCTCCCGCCCCTGCACCCTCCCGGGCAGTTCGCTGCCCGATCAAAACCGGAGTCGCCGAGTCATGGCTCTCAAGGAACTGATTGCAACGATCGCCCAGGCCTTGGTCGACGACCCCGATAGCGTGGAAGTGACCGAGATCGAAGGCGATCACAATTCGCTGATCGAGCTGAAGGTCGCCAAAAACGACATCGGCAAAGTCATCGGCAAGGACGGCCGTACCGCCCAGTCCATGCGCACGATACTCACCGCTGCCTCGACCAAGATCGGTCGGCGCGCTCATCTCGACATCGTCGACTGATTGCTTCGATCGCTGATCGCGTTGGCCCGTCGCCTTCATCATGACGAAGTTGGGTGAGCCAGCCCCGTCCACCGCGTCGGTCCCGTCAGAGGCGGGCCTCGAAGTCGGGCGGGTCAGCAAAGCGCACGGCATCGCTGGCGAGCTGCGCATCGTTCCACACTGGGAGTCGAGCGATGCGCTGGAGCGTGTATCGGAGATCTGGCTGACCTCGAACGGCCAGCGTCGCGCGTACGACGTGGAGCGCGCGCGTGCCGTGCCGCGCGCCTACTTGGTGAAGCTGCGCGGCGTCGACGATCGCAACGCAGCCGAGGCATTGCATGGTGCAACGGTCAGCGTTGCTCGGAGCGTGCTCCCGCCGCTCGAGCCAGGGGAGTACTATTTGATCGACCTCGTGGGCGCCAAGGTGACTGGCCCCGACGGCGAGATCGGTGAAGTCACGGGCATCGTTTCGCACCCCACGGTGGACGTGGTCGTGCTGCGCTTGGCCGACGGCAGCAGTGCCGAGCAACCGCTTTCGGAGCCTTGGCTGGAACGGGTCGATGTCGCCGAGCGCCGCATCGTGCTGAGCTCGCTCGACGGGCTGATGTAGCCTCGCCATGAAAGTTGCGATCGTTACGCTTTTTCCAGAGCTGTTCGGCCCGTTCCTTGAGCTCAGCTTCGTGGGTCGCGCCATTGGCTCCGGCGCGCTCACGGTTCACCTCGAAGCCATGCGTCAGCATGGCCTCGGCAAGCATCTGAACGTGGACGATACGCCGTACGGCGGCGGCTCGGGCATGGTGATGCGCGCCGACACGACGGTGGCAGCGATCGAAGCCGCCGAAGCCGCGCTCGGTGCGGGCACGCGGCCGCATCGCGTGCTGCTCACGCCCCAGGGCGCCCGCTTCACGCAAGCCAGCGCTCGCTCGCTCGCCGAGCGCGAAGCGCTGATCCTCACCTGCGGTCGCTACGAGGGCTTCGACGAGCGCGTGCGGCACTTCGTGGACGAAGAGCTGTCTTTGGGTGATTTCGTGCTCACGGGCGGAGAAGTCGCTGCGATGTGCGTGGTCGAAGCTTGCATTCGCTTGCTGCCGGGCGTGCTCGGCAATGCCGAGTCCACGAGTGAGGAGTCTTTCAGCCAGGTGTGCGGCGGGTTACTCGAATATCCGCAATACACTCGGCCGGTAAGCTTTCGCGATCTCGAGGTGCCCGAGGTGTTGCGCAGCGGCGACCACGAAAAGGTGCGCGCGTGGCGCAGCGCGGCCTCCGCCGAACGCACGCGGCAGCGTCGTCCGGATCTGCTTTCGGCCGCGGCCGCGCCGGACAAGACCGGGAAGGGCTCGTGAGGCGCATCGCGGCCGCCTTGGTGCATTTCCCGGTGCATGATCGCGCCCGCGCCATCGTGACCAGCGCGATCACCAACCTCGATCTGCACGACATCTCGCGCAGCGCGCACACCTACGGACTGAGCGATCTGTTCATCGTGCACCCAGTGGCGGCCCAGCGCTTACTCGCCGAGCGCGTCCGAGAGCACTGGATCAGCGGCTCGGGAGCGCGACGCATTCCGGACCGCACGCCGGCGATCAGCCTGCTGCGCATCGTGCCCGCGTTGGACGATGCGCTCGCCGAGCTCGGTCCGGACGCGCGGTTGTGGGTGACGAGCGCCAAAGGCTCGGGTGAGCTGCTGGATTTTCCGGCGGCTCGCACGGAGCTGGGCCTAGAAGGTCCGCCGATTCTGATCGTATTCGGAACGGGCTGGGGGTTGGGCGATGCGGTGACGGCCCGCGCCCACGCACGGCTCGCTTACATCGCGGGCCGCAACGCGGATGGCTACAATCACTTGAGTGTGCGTGCGGCGGCGGCCATCATTTTCGACCGCTTGCTATCGCCTCAGCGCTGAGCTCGCTCTCCTGACAAGATCCGCGCAAGCTCTGGGGAGCGCACCCCCTTGCTCGCCCACTCCGTCAGGGGTGGCAAAATCACGAGCCCGCCCGGCTTGGCCCGACGGAGCTCGATGAGCGCGATGCGGGCCGGGCTTCGTGCATCCGCGTGGACGAGACGCAGGCGTTTGGGCACGAGCTGCTGGCTGGTGGCATCGGCCAGGAACCGGCTCAGCTCGCGTGCTGGGTAAACGAAGACGATGCGTGTCCGAGCGCCGCGCACTGCAGCCGCGGCGGCGCTCAGGAACGGCCCGAGCTCTCCGAAGCGGGCTCGAGTCTTGGCAAGGTGCGGCCCCTGGCGAGAGTTGGCTGGATCGAAGAACGGCGGATTGGACACCACGAGATCGGCGCTTTGCCGCAGCGCCTCCGGCAGCCCATCGCCCAGGTCGCAGCACCAGGTTTGGTGGCTCATCCTGGCTTGACGTGCGTTCTCGGCGGCCAGCTCCACGAGCGCAGCCTCTCGCTCCACGAGCTCGAAGTGCGCTGCCGCGGCGACGTGATGTAGCCCGAGCGCCACCGAGCCAACGCCGGCGCCCAGGTCGATGGCGACCGCTGCATGCGCGCCCTGTGCTGCAAAATCGGCCAAAATCGGGGCATCTACGTTCACCCGGTAGCCGTTGGCCGGTTGGCGTAGGTTCACCGCTCCGCCGTACAGCGTGTCGGTCGTCGTGGCTTTGGGCGAGCCCGCCATCTCGCGACTCTCCAGTGTTCGGCCCGCTTTCTCAAGCGCCCGATGGTAAAAAGCTCGCCTAGGGCTTGCCGCAGCGCGCCCGGCATGACACGGGACCTGCCAATTGGCTCGAGCCCTCCGTCCCGACAGCGCCTTCTTGCGGCGCCTTGCCTACGCGGGCGCTCGGTTTGGACCCCGTTTCGTGATCGAGCACAGCCCCAAGTTCTTCGGTACCGCGTTCGCGCTAGCGCTGCCGGAGACCCGCGCCCGAGTCCGCCGCAACCTGCGGCGCGTGCGCGGTCCGCAAACGTTTCTGACCGAGCAGCGGGAAGTGATGCAAACCTTTACCAGCTACGCGGCCTGCTTGGCCGAGTCGCTGGGCATCGAGCGCGCCGATGGCGAGCACACGGACCTGACCGTGAAAGGGGGCGAACACCTGCAAGGCGCGCTGGCCGCCGGTCGCGGGGTGATCTTGGTGACCGCGCACATTGGGCCTTGGGACTGCGCGGCGCGCCTGTTGGCCAAGGACTTCCAGGCGGACGTCCTGGTCGTGATGCTGGCCGAGCCGGACGCAGCGGCGCGCCGCGTGCATGACTCGGTGCGTGAACGGAGCGGCTTGCGCGTGATGCACGTGGGCGACCACCCGCTGGATGCCCTACCGCTGCTGCGCCACGTGCGAAACGGCGGAGTCGTCGCGGTTCAGCTCGATCGGGCCGCCCCCGCTGGCCGCTTCCTCGACGTGGAACTGTTCGGAACAGCGGAGCGTTTGCCGGAGGGCCCGTTTCGCCTGGCCGCCTTGTCGGGCGCGCCGATAGTTCCCATATTTGCCCACCGGCGGGGTTATTTCCGGTACGAGGTCTCGATCGCGCCGCAAATCTCCGTGCCTCGTCACGCGACGCAGCTCGAGCTGCGGGGTGCGGCGGCCAGCGCGGCGAGTACCATGCAGTCATTCATCTCGCGTCACCCGACCGAGTGGTTTCATTTCGCAGATCGATGATCACTAGCGCCCGCGCCGCGCAACATTAAGAGTAGCTTACTGGTTCGAACCCCAATGCAATTATTCGTCGGAAAAAGCAGTCTCGAAGGCGACATCGCGCGCTACGCCTCGCGCTTCAATTTGCTCGAGCTGCGGGCGGATCTCACGAACCTTCCCAAAGGCGCGCGCTTGGCCGATTGGAAGAAGCGCGTCCCGGCCGAGTTTGCGTTCAGCATCGTGCTTCCGCGGGCGGTCGGGCAGCTCGAGTCCAGCTCGTTCGACCTGGGTCGTACGCTGGAGTTGGCAGAAGCCCTCTCCGCCAAGTGGCTCCTCTTGCAAACGCCCTCGACCGTCGGTCCGAGCACCCGGATGCGTGAGCGCTTGAGCAAGTTGTTTCAGTCGCTCGCTCACGACGACCGGCGCATTGCCTGGGAATCGCGCGGCGTCTGGGAAGACCCGCAGATCGAAGAATTCGCCGCCGAGAACCAGGTTCACGTCGTCCGTGACGTCTCGCGCGCCGAGCCACCGGAGGGTGAGTGCGTGTACACGCGGCTCTTGGCCCTGGGTGACGGCGTGCAGGTGCGGGCCAACGTCGCGACCCACGTGGCCGAGGTGCTCGCGGACCGAGAAGAGGCGCTTGTCGTGATCGAAGGGCAGGGCGCCGAGCACGCGGCCAAGCTGCTGCGTCAGGAGCTTTCAGAATGAGGCTGCGCGCGCTCGCCATCTCCAACGATCCGATCGCCGAAGAGGCGGCCGTGGCTCAGCTCGGGCAGGGCGGCTCTGCGGTAGGCGCCGTGCTGGCCGGCTTCTTTGCGGCGGCAGGTGGTTATTCCGGGGTCCTGCTCTCGCCGCTCACTATTCTGGTCGCCGGCATTGGGACTGGCGGGCGGGCGTTCGACGGTCGCTTGCGCCAACCCGGCCTCGGCACCAAGCGCCCGCGCGGCTTCTTGCCGGAGGAGGCCGTTCCGGTCGCTGCGCGCGTCGCGGTACCGGGCGGCATCGCTGCGGCCGCGGTTGCCAACGCCTATGACGGGGCCAAGTCGCTCGGTTCACTCGTCAAGCACGGCATCTTGCGCGCCGAACGGGCAGGGGCGGATGCCCGCGCGGAGGTGCTCGCGCGGGTGCGCTCGGCAGGCCAGGTCGCGCTCTCCGAGCAAAGCTTCATGCGCCCCTTCCTTCGCCTCGCCGGGCCGAGCGAGGGCGGCCTCATCACGCAGGCTGATTTTGCGAACGTCTCCGACGTCGATCACGCGGCCACGGTCCGTCACGTTGCTGATTCCGACTACCTCGAGGCACCCTGGACCGAAACAGCGTCGCAAGAGCCGCTGCCGCCGGAGCTCGGCATCGGCGCCGCGGTGTGCGCGGTCGACGTGCGGGGCGTATTCGCGGCGGTTGCCTATTTCCGTCCCTCGGACGGGCTCGAGCTCGAGGATTTGGCGTTGCTGGCGCCGTTCGTCGCGGTGCCCACGCAGCGCGGCGTGCCGCGTCAAGCGCCGGGCAGCCCGCTCCCAGCGCCCGCGCCAATCGCTGTTCGCTGCAACGCGGAGGGCGTGCCGGTCGAGGTGTGCGCCGAGCCGGGCATGCGCGCGCTCAATCTATCGGGCCCCGCTCGCTTGTCCATTTCACGCGACCCCGCCACGCGCGAAGTGCTCGGCCAACGGCGCTAGCGCGCCCGCCATCTCCGGGCTCACAAACGCAAAGCCAGCGGCGCTTTCGCGCGCTGGCTTTGGGCTACCACTTCGCGGATTGGATCTCGGCTCGCGAGACACCAAACAACGCGGTCGCTCAGGCGACCTTGGCGCCGTGCTTCTTGGCAAACTCCAAGAGGCCGATCTTGTCGACGGTACGCAAGTCACCCGTGGTGAGCTTGAGCGTGACGTGACGACCGAGCTCCGGAACCCACAGGCGACGGCGTTGCACGTTCACGTGCTGCCAGCGATGGGTCTTGATGTTGGAGTGCGAGACGTTGTTGGCGGCGAGCTTGCGCTTGCCGGTAATTTCACTGCGGGCCATTGAGGGCGCGGAACCTAGCTCAGGGTGACCGGCTGTTCAAGTATGACTTGCAGGGCCGAGCGTTAGCTCACCCAGAGCTTCCGTGAGCGTGCGGCAAAAACCCCTCAACTTCTCGAATTCACGCGGCTTTTTGGTGAGGGACTGCTCGTCCATATAGAGCCTGCGGGCGAGCTCGATTTGGATCGCGTGCACGCGATCCCGCGGGCGGCCGTAGTGGGACGTCGAAAACCCGCCTCGATACGGCTCGTCGTGGGCCACGCTCAGGCGGTGCGCTGCGGCATTTCGATCCACGAGGCGCAGCACGGACTCGGCGCACGTGGTGCGGCCGCGCGAGCCCGGCACGACGTCGGCCCGCTCACGACCGGGATCGATGTGACCCTCGCGACCGCGGCTGGGCATGGAGTGCCCGCACAATAAAATCGCGTAGCCGAACTCGGCGACGCGTTGGTCGATCAGGGCCTGCAAGGTCTGATGATAGGGACGATAGATGCGGACCAAGCGGCGCTCGAGCTCCGAGAACGGCAGCGGGCGAGTGAGCGCGGGGCGGTTGTCCGTGGTGACGCGCCAAATCACCCCGTGCGGAGCGGAGCGCGCCGCGCCGCCTTCGACCGTCAGCGGATCGACGTCGGTCTCCGCGCGATTGAGGTCACAGACGTAGCGGCTGACGTGCGAGACGAGCAACGTGGCTCCGACGTCCGGCGCGTCTTCGTACAGATCGTCGACGAACAGATCGGCGTCACGCCCGAGCGATTGGGCGGGCGCGATGAGCGTGGCCATCGACTCGGCATCGACGCTGAGACCGGCGTGCGGAACCTCGACAATCACCGGGGTGCGGTGGGAACGAGGCTCGTGGACCGAGAAAAACACCGCAGTTTTGTAGCACGTTCGAGCCGACGCGAAAACCGATCCGCGCAGCGGAGTGCCTTCAGGCGCGCGGATGCGACTTGCGGTGCGCGTTTCGCACGTGGTCACCACTCACATGGGTATAGATTTCGGTCGTCGCGACGCTGGCGTGGCCAAGCATGGTTTGTACGCTGCGCAAGTCGGCACCACCGGTCAGCAAGTGCGTCGCGAACGAATGCCGGAGCTGATGGGGGTAGACCGCGCCGCGCAGGCCGATGCCGCGCGCGTACCGGCCCACGATTTTCCAGAAGCCTTGCCGGGTCAGCGCGCCGCCGCGTGGAGACGGGAACAGCACATCCGGTCCGGGCTTACGTGGGCGCCGCACATTTTCGGTGCCGTCTTGCTCGCGCGCGTTGAGATACGCTCGTAGGTGGTCGAGCGTCACGTTTCCGAGTGGCACCAGCCGCCGTTTGCCGCCCTTGCCGAAGGCCGACACGACGCCGCGCTTCAAATCGACATCGCCTGGCGTGAGGCCGACCAGCTCACTCACGCGCAGCCCGGCCGCGTAGGTGACGCTGAGCATGGCGCGATCACGCAAGCCGCGCAGGGTGGTCACATCCGGAGCCTCCAGCAGCCGGAGCACCTCGGCCTCACTCAGCGTGCGCGGCAAGCGCCGCCCGAAGCGGGGGCGGGCCGACAATTCGGTCGGGTCCGCGCTCAGCGCGCCCTCGCGGAGCAGGAATTTCATCAGCCCACGAACGGCGCTCAAGTGCCGTGCGGCGCTCCGGGCACCCAGGCCCTCTCGAGCCAGCCGTGTCAGCCAACCGCTGATGGTCCCGAGATCGATGGCCTCGGCGCGTTCGATGCCGGCTTGCTCGGCAAAAGCGAGCAATTTGTTCAGGTCTCTGCCGTAGGCCTCGAGCGTGCGGGGTGAAAGCGCGCGCTCGACCCGCAAGTGGTTCAAGTAGGCTTCGACCAGACCTTCGAGCGTCACCAGCGCAGGCTAACGCTGCGCGCCGCGCGGGGCGAGTTTTGGATGCTCAGCCGGAAGCGGCGGCGAGGAGTGCGCGAAGGCGAGCTTCGGGTTGGGCCTCTCGCATCAGGGTTTCGCCGATCAGGGCGGCATCCGCGGGGGACTCGGCAACGCGACGGACGTCCTCCGGGTGGGCGATGCCCGAGAGGTGCACGCGGGTGGCCGAGCTGGGCAGCGCGCTCAGCACGCGCTGGGCTTGAGAGGTATCCATCTTCAGGGTATCGAGATCGCGCGCATTGACGCCGATCAGCGTCGCGCCGGCGTCCACGGCGTACTTCGACTCCTCGTCGTTGACGACTTCGACGAACGGCTCCAAGCGGCGCTCACGGGCGGCGCGTGTGAGCTCGATGAGCCGCGCGGGCGTGACGCAGCGCACGATGAGCAGCACCGCGTCGGCGCCATAGGCGACGGCTGCGTCGAGCTGCGCTTCGTCGATCACGAACTCTTTGCACAGGAGCGGTAGATCGCAGGCCGCGCGCGCCTCGGCCAAATGCGCGAACGAGCCGTCGAAAAAGCTCGTATCGCACAGCACGCTCACCATGCTCGCTCCGGCGCGCTCGTACGCGCGAGCGCGCTCGGCGACCGAAAGTACGGTCGACAGTGCGCCCGCCGAAGGCGAGCGAAACTTGATCTCGCTGATCAACCGGATCGCACCGGCGTTGCGCCGTAAGCTGAACGGCCGCGGACCGGGTGCGGCGGGCAACTTGCGCGCGCGGAGCTCCGGCAGCTCCGTGCGTTTCTGATTCAGGATTCGGAGCAACACTCCGGGCTCGCGGCTCATGAGTGCTCAGCTTTCGACACGACGAGCGCTCGCTGCCCGTTTGAGGCGCGCGAGGGATTCACTGGCCGCTCCCGACTGCAGCACTTGGCGCGCGCGCTCGGTCGCGACCTTGGGCGGCATGCCGAGCGCCACGACCAGCGCGGCCGCGGCGTTGAGCAAGATCGCGTCTTTGGCGGGGTGCTCTTCGTTGCGCAAGATCGACTCCAAGACGCGCGCGTTCTCGTTCGGCTCCCCTCCGGCGATGGCACCCGCGGGGCTGCGCGCGAGGCCGAAATCCTCGGGGGTGAGCGAGAATTCGCGGACCTTGCCGCCGTCGATTTCGCTGATGCGCGTTGCTGCAAACGGGCTCATCTCGTCTAGCCCGTCTTCGCTGCGCACGACCCAGGAGCGGGTGGTGCCGAGCTCGGAGAGCGCACCGGCGAGCACCGGACGAACCGCGTCGTCGAAGGCGCCGAGCAGCTGATGCGTAGCGCCCGCCGGGTTCGCGAGCGGACCCAAGCAGTTGAACAGCGTGCGCACCCCGAGCTCGCGCCGGACGGGCATGACGTGCTTCATCGCCGGGTGATGGGCTTGTGCGAACAGGAACGCGATGTTCGCTTCCGCCAGCACCTCGCTCTGACGGCCGCCCGGAACGTCGAGCGGGATGCCCATGGCCTCCAGCACATCCGCGCTGCCCGCGCGGCTGGTGGCTGCGCGATTGCCGTGCTTGGCCACCGCGACGCCTGCAGCCGAGGCGATGAGCGCGGCCCCGGTGGACAGGTTCAGCGACGCTGAGCCGTCCCCTCCCGTACCGCAAGTATCGAGCAGCACGTCGAACTCGTGCGACACCGGGATCATCACGGCCCGCATCGCGCTCGCAGCCGCGGCGATCACGGCGGGGGTCTCGTTGCCGGTCAGGCGCAACGAGACGAGGAACCCCGCAGTGGTGGCAGGAGTCCACGCGCCGGCGAAGATGGCGTCGAACACGCGCCGCACGGTGCTCGGAGACAGGCCGCTCGGGCCGGTCATCTCTGCGAACACCTCACTGAACTTGGGGGTAGGCGTGCTCACAACGAACCGAGCCAGTTCTCGATCAGGCGCAGCCCGTGGTCGGTGAGGATCGATTCCGGGTGAAATTGCACGCCCTCGACCGCCAGCTTGCGGTGGCGAAGGCCCATGATTTCGCCCTTGGCGGTGCGTGCGGTGATCTCCAGCGCGTCCGGGAACCCCTTTTCTTCGACGATCAACGAGTGGTAGCGCGTGGCCTCGAAGGGCGAGGGAACGCCCTGAAAAAGGTTGCGCCCGTCGTGCTCGATGCCCGAGGTCTTGCCGTGCATCAGCTCGGGCGCGCGCACGACGTTGCCGCCAAAGGCTTGCCCGATCGCTTGATGGCCCAAGCAAACTCCGAAGATCGGGATCTCGCCCGCGAGCTCCCGGATCACGGACAGAGTTACGCCGGCTTCGTCGGGATTACCCGGGCCTGGGCTCAAGAGCACGCCGGAGGGCTTCGCTTGCCGGATCTCGTCGACCGTGACCCGATCATTGAGCCGGACGTCGCATTCGCCACCAAGCGTCTCGACGTACTGCACCAGGTTGTAGGTAAAGGAGTCGTAGTTATCGACGACCACGACACGTTTTTTCACGCGCGTTAGCGTTGCACCCACGCGCTCGCCGGTCAATCGCGTCAAAGCTTCGATGGCCCTTCGGTCGCTCGGTCGCTCGGTCGCTCGGTGCCTCGTTTCTCCCGTGCCGGGCAAAAGCTTTAGTGTGAGTGGCGAGTCGTGCTGCCGCGCGCTCGACTCTCTTCCGTTGAGCCTGATTTCAAGCTTGCGGGCATTGAAGCGGGCCGCTAGTGTGCCGGCCGGTCGCCAGCCGGGCGGGTCACCCTTTTTTCTCAATAATCCCGGCGTAGTGACGAGCTCCGATGGAAGACAAGAAGCCTAAAATCGACCTGAAGTCCCGCCTCGGAAAGAAAACCGTCAGCGCCCCTGCCGCGGGTTCGATTCCGCCGCCGTCTGGCATCCCCAAACCGGCCATGCCCGTGGGCGTGCCGAACGTCCCGAACCCCAGCCGCGTTCCGGCGCCGCCCTTTGCGGCCGCCCCGCAGGCTGCCGCTGCGGCACCGCGGATCGACACCTCGAACCCCTACGGGTCAATGGCGCCGGCCGCGGCTCCGATGCGGGTCGAGCCGCGGGCGATCAAGATCGAGATGGACGACGAGTTCGTGCGTGCCCAAAAGTCGGGCCGCTCGAAGGTGTTCGTCTTAGCACTCATCACTGCCGTTATCGGCGCCGGTATCGGCTTCGCGGTCGGCGGGATCAGTGAGCGCAACAAAGCGGCTGACGCCGCGGTGGTTGGCGCGGGCGAGCTCACGACCAAGGTCGAAGGCACCACCAAGAAGGCCAACGAGCTGGCTGATGTGCTCAAGTCGGCGAAAGAGAAGCTGACCAAAGGCACCTTCCCGGACGACGAAGTTTCCAAGCTCGGCGCCATCAACCTGCCGTTCACCGCGGCGGACCTGAACGGCAAGGGCATTGGCCGCTTCAACCCGGCGACGCTCAGCATGCTGATCGACTTCTCGACCATCGTCGACAAGGTGAACGATCAGAAGGAAAAGCTGCAAAATGTCCTGTCCGGCAACAAAAAAGCCGTGCAGGATTTCTTGGATTCGCAGTCCAAGCCCAGTGTTCGTTGGTCCGTCGTGCTGGGTAATGGCCCCGGCGGCCCGTGGGCAACCATGCAGCCCGTGCCCACGCCGTTCCTGGCCAAAGACGGTGACAAGCCGAAATGGCCGGACGACATCCGCATTCCGCAGGGCGACAAGCAAGCCGTGCTCAAGCGCTACAACAGCGGCAATCCGATCAGCGAAGACGGTCTGTTCGTGCCGGTCGACCCGGGCTCTCAAGCCGCGGTCTGCCCGTCCGACGTGCTGTTCAAGCTGCGTCGGGAGCTGGGTGATCTAGAGGAAGTCCTGCGCGGGAACCAAAACCCTGGCGAGGAAAAGACCGGCCTGCTCGAGTCCGGTGACAAGCTCGGTAAGAAGCTGAAGGCCATCGGGGCGGCCACGCCGTAATCCGGTCAGCGTCGCGTGATCGTCGGCCCAGGGAGCTCAGCTCCTCTGGGCCGATGTCTTTTGTGCGTGTCGCGGCGGCTTCTCGAGGGGGCGCTCGCGATCCAGCCACGCACCTCGAAGGGCGAGGCTGTCTCCGCTCACGCCGCCGTGATGCGCGACGAAGACCGCGGCAAGAGCGACTCTGGCGCGATCACGCGCGCGATCTCGACCTTGACCACGCGCCGCTCGTCGGCTTCGCGCACGACGAAATCCAAGCCGAAAGCGCGCAGGGTGGCGCCCGGCTCCGGGACGCGGCCCAGCTCGGCGACGATGAAGCCGGCGAGTGTGTGGTAGTCGCCATCCTCCGGGAGGTCGGCGCCCAAGTAGCTGCTGAGGTCGCCAATCGAGACGCTGGCGTCGACCATCAGCTTACCGTCACCGATATCGACGATGGGCGCTTCCTCGACGTCGTGCTCGTCGCGGATGTCGCCCACGATTTCCTCGAGCAAATTCTCGAGCGTGATGATGCCGCTAAAGCCGCCGAACTCGTCGATCACGACGGCCATGTGGTGGCGGCGCGAGCGCATGTCTTTGAGCACACTCGTCGCCAGCTGGCTCTCGGGCACGAACACCACCGGCTGACGCAGCATGGACTCGATGCGCACCTCAGTCGACCTACCCGCCGATGCGTGCCGCAGCAGGTCCTTCGCGTGCAGGATCCCGACCACGTTGTCGATGCTGTCCTTGTAGATCGGGTAGCGCGAGTGCTCGCTCTCCACGATCAAACGGAGCAGCGTTTCGATCGGCGTGCCGATGTCGAATGCCGTCACTTGCGGGCGAGGAATCATCAGCTCGCCCGCGGTGGCGTCGCCGAAATCGAGCACGTTCCTGATCATTTCGGACTGATCGTGGCCGAGCGAGCCGTTCAGCTCGCCCTCGTTCACGATCAGCTCGACCTCGGTCTCGATGACCCCCGGAGCGGGAGCCGGCGCTGGCTTCACCCAGCTCTTGGCGACACGTCCGGCCCAGGCGATGGGGGCCGCGATGGGGGCGGCCAGCCACTCGAGCGGACGGAGTACTTGCAGCAGCAGGGGAGCCGTGGTGTCCGCGCTACGCGCCGCCAGCCCGCGCGCGATCTCGCTCGGTAAGGCGTATGCAAACAGCGTGATCACCGCGGCGACCACCGGCAGCCAATTGCCGAGCCAGTCCGGCAGTTGCCGCCCCACGAGCAGCGAGCTTACCGCAATGCCCAGGGTGCGGATCACGAGCCAACGGGCCTCGATCACGGGCCCGGATTCGAGGTAGCGATCGAGCGCGCGCTGAGAGCCGCCCTCCAAGGTATCGCGCAAGGCCGCGCGCCGGGCCGGCGACAGGGTGGTGATTGCCCAACTCGCAGCTGCGGAGACCGCGGACAACGCGGCGGGCAGGGAGGCAATCAGAAGAGGGACGATGAGTGATGGTGGGGCTGGATCCAAGGTCGTGCGGTGCGTATCGCACCCGCCTCCTAGGGATCACTTAGCGGACCGACCCCAGTACGCGCAACCCGTGGCGCGCCCGACCGACAGGTGAGTATGCCCGAAGTCAGCTCGCCCCGAGCGCTCGATCCGGCCTCTCGGTCGAATGCCGCGCCAGCGGTAAATACGCCAAATAAAACGGCTGTTTTAACGGAGTTTCGCAGCCTGCTGCGGGGTCCCGGTTCTGCGTTGAATCCGGCCCTGCGGCCAGGTGCCGGAGGCGCTCATCTGTTGGCCGCACAAACCTCCGCCGCCGGAGGGCATGGCCACTCGTTAGGCGCAATTCGCCGCCGTGCGGAGCGCGAGCTGGACCCAGATCCGCAGCCTGGTCGGGAACCGCGTATCGACCCGCTCTCGTGTCAGCTGGCGTGTGATGGGGCATTGCAAATCGCGCTCACCCCCACGGTTGGTCAGGGGCTGGCGTCGCCGCCGGCTCCGGCGCTGCTTCCCCCGAGTGCCGACTTACAGCAGCTGTTGACCGGGCTGGCGCGCCGGGTGGCTTGGGGTGGCGACCGCCGCAAAGGCACGGCTCGCATCGAACTCTCTGAGGGGGCTTTGGCCGGCGCGACCCTCGTCGTGCACACCGATCAGCGGTCAGTCAGCGTCGAGCTCGAGCTGCCCGCGGGGGCGGGCAGCCAAGGCTGGGAAGCGCGGCTGACCGAGCGCCTCGAGGGCAAGGGGTTTTCCGCGCGGGTTCGCGTAGCTTAAGGAGGGCAGACCGTAATCGGTCCACGTCTCTACGGCAGAGCAGAACGGAAGCCGCGGACGACTCGGAATTCGCCCGGGCTGCGTTCATGGCCCAGGGCGATGAGCGCGCCCGACGGCGCGAACCAGACTGCCGTCTCCGTGAGGGGGGCTCGAGCGAGCTCGGTGAAGTCCGCGGCCTCGACGGTCTGGCCGAGGCGGGCGCGACGCTCACCGGTTTGGTTGAGGATGGCGCTGGGCAGCGTGCGGCGCGCGGCCTCTGCCGTTGGCAGCAACGGCGGGGCCGCGGGCGGTGGCCAGGCGGCAGCATCGGCCAATTCGAAACGGCCGCTGGCAAGCCGACGTAGCGCAGAAAGGTGAGCCGGGAGGCCGAGCGCAGCGCCCAAGTCCCTCGCCAGGGCGCGCACGTAGTAGCCCTTGGACGCTTCGATCTCGACCACGATTTCGTGCGTGCTCCGCGAGACGAGGCTGAGTGACTCGACTCGGACCTCGCGCTCGGCAAGCTCCGGGGCATTCCCGGCACGCGCCAACGCATACGAGCGCTTGCCGTCCACCTTGATCGCGCTGACGGCGGGCGGAACTTGAAGTCGCCGCGCCTTCTCCCCGGCCAGGGCGGCCAGGATTGCAGACTCGGCGAGCTGTGCCGGATCGACACTCGTTTCGCTCGTCGTTTGGCCGTCCGCGTCCAAGCTGTCGGTTGCTCGCCCGAAGCACACGCTAGCGCGGTAGCGCTTGCGATCGCGCGTCAAGAACGCGCTCAGCTTGGTCGCCTCACCGAACAAGAGCAGCAGCACGCCGGTCGCCATTGGATCGAGCGTGCCGGCGTGCCCGACATCGCGCGTTCCGAACAGGCGACGCGCTTGAGCCACGATGTCGTGACTCGTTGCCTTGCCCGGCTTGTCGACGACGAGCACGCCGTCCGGAGCGCTGCTCACTAGCCGAACCAGACGCTACGCCGCTCGCGCAGCCCGCTGTCGAGCATGGCCTGAATGGCGCTGCGCACGCGCTCGGACAAGCGCCCGACCAGCACGTGATCGTCCGCCGCCTCGGGCCCGTAATTGTCGAGATTGATCGGCTCGCCGAAGCGCATGCGCCACTTGGTGGGTGCCGGCAAAAGCCCGGCCGGGCCGAGGAACGGGAACGTGGGCGTGATTGGAAAGTAGGGCAAGCCGAGCAGCTCGGTCAGGCCCTCCAAGCGATACAGAAGCGGGCTCGACTCTTCGGCGCCGATGATGGCACACGGCACGATGGGCGCGCGCATGCGCAGACACAGGCGAATGTAGCCGCCGCGGCCGAAGCGCTGCAGGCGATAGCGCTCTTGGAACAGCTTTTTAATGCCGTGCACGCCTTCCGGGAAGACACCGACGAGGCTCTCCTTTTCGAGCAGGCGCTCTGCGTTCTCCGGACAGGCGCGCACCGCGCCGACGCGGTTCATGAACACGCCCGCGAACGGCAGGTAGTACACGAAGTCTTCTGCGAGCCAGCGCAGATCACGCTTTTGACGATGTTCGATGCGCAGCGCGGCGCGCAGCATCAAGCCGTCGAGCGGCAACGCGCCCGAGTGATTGGCGACCACGATGCAGCGCCCTTCGCCCGGCACGTTGTCGATGCCCTCCACCGAGGTCCGGAAATAGCTGCGGTACAGGAACTCCACGACCGGCTTCACGCGCTGTTCGAAGCCCGGGTCGAGCCCGAAATCGTCGAACTCCTCGGAGCGGCTGCGGAGCGCCGAGCGACCCCATTTGCGGGAGATGAAGTCCTCGACGGGCGGCTGCGGCACCTCGACCAACATCGGCGGTGACGAGGGCGCTTTGGCGAGCGGGGCACGCCGCTCCGAAACCGGATCGGGCACTTGAGCCTCGAGCTCGGCGTGGTCGCTGAAATCACGCTGCCGAATCAAGCCATCGAGCCGCGCTTCGAGGGCGCGGATCTGGGCCTGAACGTCGCCCATGCGTAGGCTCTCCGAAGCCGCGGGGGGCGTGCTCTCGAACGCTTCGCCATACTGCGTGGTCGGCGGCACGACGCGCGAACCGATGCCGAGCTCGAACGCCTCTTCGTAGTCGACCTCGGGGTCGTCGTAGCCGACGTCTTCCAGCGCCAAGCGCTCTTCCACGGGCACTGGCGGGGGCGGCGGCGCAGCCTCCGGCCGGTGCTCTCGACGCGGCTCGACACGTGTCGTGGTTGCTTCGCGATGGCGGCCGTTGCGGCGTGCTTTGCGCTTGGGGTTCGAGGGCGATTTGTCGTCAGGGCGCGCCGCCGCGGCGCGCGATGCAGGCTTGGCTGCGCCGCGCGGCCGGGATCCGCCCTGGCCGTCGTTACGCGGCCGGGCTCCGCCGCCCTGGCCGTCACCGCGCGGCCGAGCTCCGCCTTGGCCGTCGTTAGTCGAGCGTTGCGGGCTCGAGCTCCGCTGGGGGCGTTTGTCCTTCCGTTTCACGCGGGAGTCTCCGAAAGCAATTTCACGTCGCGCAAGTGTTGAGCGTTAGCATAGTCGATCAAGGCCTCGCGGCTCGTGTAGAGGGGCTCGAAGCCCAGCTCTTTGCGGGCCAGCGCGCCATCCGCCACGCAGATGTACTGTAGGTAATCGAAGAAAGAGGGCGGTGCCTCGGCCAATTGCGTCAGCCAGAGCGCCGTGGTCATGCCGGAGGCGAGCGAGCGCGGCAAGGGCAGGGTGGTTCGCCCGGCGAGCTTGATCACGGTGCGTAGCGGCAACACGCCGTCGCCCACGATGTTGAACACACCCGGCACGTCGTGCAACGTCGCCAAGCGCAGGGCCCGCACGACGTCCGCCTCGTGCACGAATTGCCACAGCGGATCGAAGCCGAGCACCGTTGGCGTGAGCCGATGACTCAAGTAGCGGGTGATGAAGTTGTCGACGGTGGGGCCGAGCACGGGCGCCACGCGCAGCACGGTGGCGATGCGGCCTTGCCCCGGGCGCCCGAAGCGAAGGACTTCGTTCTCGGCTTCGATCTTGTCGGCGAAGAACGACTCGCTGCGCCGTGCGCGCAACGGGTGCTTTTCGGACAGGAAATTGGGATTCGTGGCGTGCGCGCCGTACAGCAGCGTCTGGCTGCGCATCACGATTTTGTGCACCTTGGTGCGACGACAAGCGTTGAGCAGATGCATCGTGCCGACGCTCTCGAGCTCGTGGGCGAACGCGGTGGAATGCGTCGGCGAATCCAAGAACGCGAGGTGCACGACGACGTCGACCGCTTCGGCGGACAAGATCTCCGCCATCCGCTCTTCGGCCAACGCTTCCGTCGGGTTTACGTTGTAAACGCGGGACTTGGCGCCGGCGGTCGCGGGCGGCTCGGTGTCCAGGCACACGATGCTGCGCACGCTGGGATCTTCTTCCAAGAGCCCGATCAAGTTGCTGCCGAGAAATTGCGCTGCGCCCGTGATCGCGACCACGCGCCTTCGGCCCGTGGCCGACGGCGCGTCGAGTCGTCCGCGATCGGCGAGCGCCAGTGAGTGCGAAGATGTATGCGAGTTACTCACCCAACACTCCTCAAGAACGTGTGAACGAAGGCTTGTGACTATTGATCATCGCGTGCCTCGCAAAGTAGTCGAAAATGTCTCGATTCCTAGAGTGCATTGCACATATTGCGATCGCGGCGGGCCCCGGGGGACCGGGAAGGGGAATGGGAAAACCGTGACCGCAAGGCGTTAAGGCATTTGAGGGAATGTGAGGGGAAATGTAAGAACGAACGGCCTGCGAACGACACGAACGAGCCGCGAGGCTCGACACCGCGCAGGGGAAATTGCAAGGAGTTTCCTGTTCAGGGCAAGGCTTGTGAATTACACTTAGTCCCGAATGCCCCAAGCCTCGGTAGTCGCCGGCTCGATGCTCGGGCCCTATTTGCTGGGTGAGCGGCTAGGGCTCGGGGGCATGGCCGAGGTGTATATTGCGCAACGCGCCGGCCCGCGCGGCTTTGCCAAGCGTTTTGCGGTCAAGCGCATCTTGCCCGAGCTTGCCCAAGACGCCCGCTTCGTCGCCATGTTTTGCGACGAGGCTCGCATTTGTGCCGCGCTTTGCCACCCGAACATCGTGCAAGTGGTCGATTTCGGCGAGGCCAACGGCCAGCTGTTCATGGCCATGGAGTTCGTGGACGGCGTGTCGTTGGCGCGCCTCCTGCGCTCGGTCTCCGCGCGCCGCGAGCGTTTCCCCCGAGCCACGGCGCTACACATCGCGCACGACGTCCTGCGCGGGCTCGCATTCGCCCACGAGGCTCAAGACGAGCATGGGCGGCCCCTCGGCATCGTGCATCGTGACGTATCGCCCGGCAACGTGCTCATCGGCCGCGGAGGCGAGATCAAGCTGGGCGATTTCGGCATCGTGCGCAGTGAATTCGTGGATCGGCGAACGTACCCGGGCGAGCTAAAGGGCAAGGTCGGCTACATGTCGCCGGAGCAGGTCATGGGCTCGGATGTCGATCCGCGCAGTGATCTGTTTACTGTAGGCATCATCCTCGCGGAGATGCTGCTCGCGCGCCCGTTGTTCTCCGGTCAGAACGAGTTCGAGATCCTGACCAACATCTACGAAGCGAACCTGAGCGTGCTCGAGCGTCACACCGAGGAGCTGCCACCGGTATTGCTGGCAACGCTCAAGAAAGCGCTGTCCCGAGATCCGAGCGACCGTTTTCAAAGCGCGCTCGAGTTCTCCTTGGCCTTGCGGGACGTCGCCCGTGACTTGGAGCTGCCGCCTGGAGACGGGGAAATCGTGCCTTGGCTCTCTAGCTTGGGCATTTTGCCGTCGCGCAGCGGGACCCACGAGCGCTTGCTGCAGGCCCAAGCGGAGCAAGCGGCTGCGCTCGGTCGCAGCAACGAGCACACCGAGCCCGCGCCGCGCCCGGCCTCGCCTGCGCAGTCCGGCGAGCGCCCCGCTCAGCACGCGCCGCCACCCCCGCGTCCCCCGCGCTTCGGTGATCCGCTGACCCGCGTCGCGGCTTGGAAGAGCGCGCTCGACCGCATGACGTTGCCCGCAGTCCTGCACGCGGTTGCCGCGCGCGAAGAGACCGGCGTGCTCGTGGCTCGCAACGAGCGGCGCGAAAAGCATTTCTACTTCGTGGCCGGGGAGCTGCGCGCGGCGCGTTCCACCGAGCACAGTGAGCTTTTGGGCTCGCGCCTGTTGCGCGCGCAACGCATCACCGAGCAGGACTTGGCCGACGCGCTGAATGCCAGCAAATCCGCCGGTCGCTCGTTGGGTGAGGAGCTGATCGCGCGCGGTATCGTGCGCTCGAGCTCGCTGCTCCGGGAGCTCGTGGAGCAGGTGGAGGCGCGCTTCGTCGAGCTGTTCGGCTGGGATGACGGCACACTCTGGTTCGTGCCCGAGGTGCGCGAGCTGCAGCTCGAGGTGAAGGCGCCGTCGCTGATGCCCGCGTTGGTCACCCGCGCCATCCGCGAGGCGTATACCGAGGACGAGTTGGCGCTCTGGTTCGCGCGTGCCGGCAAGCTGCCGGTGACTCGCGGCCCTGCCCGGCGTGTGGATCCGACGAAGCTCGGGCTGTCACTCGCCGAACGGCGCGCCCTGGAGCGCGCCACGAACGCGACGTCGATCGAAGCCTTGGTCAGCGAGCTGTCGGCCGAGCGCGTGGCGACGCCACGCGAGACGCTGTTCGGTCTGTTCGTCGGCGTCAGCATCGGCATCGTGTCCGTGCCGGGCTGGCGCTGACCCGCAGCAACCTAACGGCGGGTCGAAGGCGGAGCGGAAGAGCGCCGGCTAGTGCTCGCGGGCGACTGGTTCAGGGTCCGAACCGACGCGGAAGGCGTGGATTCCGGCTCGTCGACCTCGAGTAGGTCTTTCAGCGTCTTCAGCTCGACTGGCTTGAATAGCGTGGGGCATTCGCAGTTCTTCAAATACTCCGCCTCCGCGCGGCCGAGGGCCCCGCCGGTCACGAAGACGAAGCGAGACGCGAGCTCGGGCCGGCGCGAGGCGATGCGCGCATGCAGCGTGTCGCCGTTACGGCCCGGCAGGAACACGTCACACAAGACGAGATCGGGCTTGTAGTTCGGATCGAGCAGCGCCACTTCGGCCTCGGAGGCCGCGCCGGCCGTGCGCACCAGGTGCGGACGCAACGCGCGTCGCATCGAACGCGCAAACACGGGATCGTCGTCGACTAGAAAGACTTGCCGCACGCGCGATTCGCTCATGCGCTGCTTGGGCGCGCGCATCGGCACGAGCGGGATGAGCCCGCTGTCCTCCTGCACGCGCGTCAGCAGCACGCGGAACGACGCGCCACCGCCGGGGCGATCGTGAACCTCGATGTGCCCGCCGTGAGAGGTCACCACGTCACTGCAGATTTTGAGCCCGAGCCCGGTGCCTTGGCCGCGCTGCTTCGTGGTGTAAAACGGCCTGAAAATGTGCTGGATCGCACCGGGCGGGACGCCCGGGCCGTTGTCGTCCACGACCAGCGCAAGCTGTTCGCCGCGGGCCATGACGCGAACCCAAACTTCTGGGTGAGATGCGCCCTCGCACGCGTCGGCCGCATTGAACACCAGATTGAGCACGACCTGTCCGAGGCTGTCGCGCCGGCCCACGGTGTACACGGGGCCCTCTAAGTGTTGGGTAAGCGTGATGCCTCGCCGCTCGAGGTGTGGCGTGGCCATGGCGAGGGACTCGCGCACGACCGTGACCAAGTCGACGCATTCCGGTGAGGTCTCCCGGCGCGACACGAGCGACAGCTGCTCCACCGTATCGCGAATGCGCGCCACCGCGGTCTGAATGTCGGTCGAGACCTCGGAAAGCTCGCGGATCGCACCGGACATGTCCGGATCGCTGTCGTCGGCCAGCTGCGTCACTTGTTCGACCAAGCGCCCGAGCTCCTCTTGCTGCAGGATCATGGCGCCGGCGGGGCCGCGCAGCTCGTGCGCGACACTGGCCGTGAGCAAGCCGAGGCTCGCCATTCGGCTGGCTTCGGCCAGCTCGTCGTTGCTCGGCAGCGGCGTGTCGCGGCTTTGATCGCGATCGAGGGCGACTGCCACCATGTTAGAGATCGTGTTCGCGAATTGCTGCGCCTCTTCGTCGACGCGCGTCGAGTCGTCGAACAGGAGCACGAACACGCCGTACGCAATGCGCCGGTGCAGCACGGGCACGGCCAGCGCAGTGCGCGCGCCGAGCGCCAAGATTTCACCGGCGTCGTCGATGCCTTCGCGATCGCGGCCCAGATCAGCGAGCAGCACGAGGCGCCGCGTGCTCAGCGCGCGTTGGGCAATGGTGCTCAGCGCGCGCCGGAGCACGATCAACTCCGGACCACCGCGATCGCCGAGCCCGCCCTCGGCGATCGATTGCAGCCCTGGGTCGAGCGTGAAGGCGGCGGCCGCGCGAGCCCGCATGCTGTCTTGCAACGCGTCCAAAGAATCGCCCAGCAGGCCTCCGCTCGATTCACTGGCGAGACGCCCCGATAAGCTGTAGAGCGCTTCCAAGCGCTGTTCACGCAGTAGCGGATTCATTGGTTCGTTACGTTCGAAGCCCGTTGCAGAAAGCCCCCACGCCGGCAGCCTTCTCAAGATAGGGCTTTTCACTACCGAAAGCCAAGGTCGCCGGTGCTGGGCTACACTTCTTGAAAAATTTACTCACGCCGCGGCCTTGGTCGCGTCGGTCGCGTCGGTCGCGTCGGGGCCCCGCCCGGCGCGCTCATTAGACGCTCGCCATGAGCGCGCCGCGAGCGCGGTGGGTGAACAATCCGCCTGCAGGCGGGGGCCCAAAAACAAATGAGCCGTTCCGAGGAGAGGCGGACACACCCCGAAGCGCGCCGCAAAACTCGCACTCTTACTTACTCGGCCTCACGTGACTACGTCATAGCGTAGGACTGGGTAGGGCCCGAAATCGTTCACGATCCGAAAGCCTGCTTCGAGGAACACCGCGGGTGGTCCGGTCCAAAGCTCGGCCGGGCTCGCATGTCCGTCGGGGGCGCGGCGCGGGAACGCTTCGATCGAGCGCGCGCCGCAAGATTGTGCAAGCTCGACCGCGCCGCGCACGAGCGCGCGGGCAACGCCGCGCCGGCGGACCGCTTCATCAACGAGCAGGCAGCCGACCGTGAGGACGCCGTCGCGGTTCCCGTCGAAGATGGGTAAGCCCTTATATAGGCGTTGCGCGTAGAGCTTGGGAACGCGTTCGGCAGCGGTCAGCTTCAGCCAGCCGAGTGCCTCGCCAGATACGCCCAAGGCGACGATGCCTCTGAGGCCAGGCTGCGCGAAATCAGCGACGAACGCGGCGCGGTTCAATTCCGGCGCGTGGAACAAGCGATCGAGCCAGGCGTTCTTGTCGCCTTCGAAGTGCCAGTACTGACAGTAGCAAGAGGTGCCCGTGCGCTCGAACAGGCCGTTCAGCGCCTCGGCATGTCGCGCTTCGGCCGGTTCGACGACGAGCTGCATCAGAGCGAGGGACGGAGCGGACCGTTCGGCGCGGTCAGGCGCTCCACGGCCGAGGCGAGCGTGAACAACCGCTCTTCTTCGAATGCGGGCGCGAGCAACTGCAACCCGACGGGCAGCGCCGGTTGTGAGCCCGAAGCCGGCGCCATGCCGCACGGCACGCTGAGGCCTGCGATGCCCGCCAAGCTCGCGGGCAGGGTGTAAATATCGGCCAGGTACATGGCCAACGGATCGTCGGCTTTTTCGCCGAACTTGAAGGCAGGGCTCGGGCTGGTGGGAGCGGCAATCGCATCCACGGACTCGAAGGCGCGATCGAAGTCGCGCTTGATCAGCGTGCGCGCCTTTTGCGCCTTGCGATAGTAGGCGTCGTAGTAGCCAGAGCTCAGCACGTAGGTACCGAGAAGGATGCGACGCTTCACTTCGGGGCCGAAGCCGGCGTTGCGCGTCTTGCCGTACAGCGCTTGCAAATCACCGCGCGGCGGCTCGAGCCGGAGCCCGAAACGCACACCGTCGAAGCGCGCGAGGTTACTCGACGCTTCTGCAGTCGCGACGATGTAGTACGTCGCGATGCCGTGCTTGGTGTGGGGGAGCGCGACGGGATGCACCGAGCAGCCCTCCTTCTCCAAGGCGCTGATCGCGGCACGCACGCTGGCCGCGACGGCGGGATCGAGACCCTCACCGAAGTACTCTTCGGGAATGCCGATGCGCATGCCCTTCACGGGCCGGTCACAAGCCGCTTCGTAGGCGCCGACGGGCACGTCGGCACAGGTGGAGTCGTGCCCGTCGACCCCCGAGATGACCTCCAACAAACGCGCTGCGCTGCGTGCGTCGCGCGCGAAGGGGCCCACTTGATCGAGGCTGGACGCGAACGCGACCAAGCCGTAGCGCGAGACACGCCCATAGCTCGGCTTCACCCCGACGATGCCGCACAGCGCGGCGGGCTGACGAATCGAGCCGCCGGTGTCGCTGCCGAGGGAGCCAGCGGCAAGGCCGGCCGCGACGGCGACGGCGCTGCCGCCACTCGAACCGCCCGCGGTGCGCGTGGGATCCCACGGGTTCTTCATCGGACCGAACGCGCTGTTCTCACCGGACGAGCCCATCGCGAACTCGTCCATGTTCGTCTTTCCGACGAGCACCGCGTCAGCGGCGCGTAAGCGCGCGACGACCGTGGCGTCGTACGGCGGCCGCCAGCCCGTTTCCGCACCCGAGCCACCCGTGCCCTCGACGTTGCGGCGGGTGAGGATCTTCGACGCGCACGTGGTCGGCGCGTCGGCGGTGCACAGCGCGTCTTTGATCGCGATCGGCACGCCGCCGAGCTTGCCGAGAGCCGCGCCGCTCGCGCGCTTTTTGTCGACGGCCACCGCCGCGGCGAGCGCGGCAGCGCCCGAGACGTGTAAGAAAGCGTGCAGGCCGGCATGCGCTTCCATGCGCTGCAACGCGCGTTCGGTCAGGGCCACGGCGCTGATTTCCCCGGACGCGACCTTGGCGGCCTGCACCGGGATCGGTAGATCGAGGATGTCGCTCATTCGTCGACGAACGCCGGAACGGCGAACCCTCCACCCGAGCTACGCGGGGCTTCGCGCAGCGCCACGTCATTGGCCAAGCTCGGCTCGACGACGTCGGCGCGCAGCGGGGCGCCGAGCACGGCGACCTGTGTGGTCTCTTCCACCGCGGCCGTGTCCAGCTCCGAAAGCGAGTTTACGTATTCGAGGATGTTCCCCAGATCCTTCTGCATGCGATCGATTTCGCTGTCACCCAGCTCGAGCCGGGAAAGCTTGGCGACGTGTAGAACCGTTTCACGAGTAATGGCCATGTTGAGCGGCGCGGAGGCTAGCACCATGGCGCGCGTTCTGCATGGCAGTCGGTGATCGACGAAGCCTGCCCGAATCGACTATCGTGAGGCGATGTTCTTGCCGATCCGGGAGCCGCGAATTGCGCAGGGCGGGGGCCCGCCGCCCGGCGGCTACGGTCCACCCGGCGGCTACGGTCCACCCGGCGGCTACGGTCCGCCCGGGCCCGGCGGCTACGGGCCATCCGGACCTGGAGCACCGGGCAGTTACGGTCCACCGGCCAAACCAATCACCGGCTCGGCAGCGACGATGGAGCTGCATGCCATGACCATCGATCCCAAGACCGGCTTGCCGCGCGGTGAGAAGCCGCCGGCGAGCACGGCGGCAGTCGTGGCCTTGGTCTGTGGGATCTTGCTCTGCCTCGGACCGTTCACCGGCATCCCGGCGATAATCGCCGGGGTGCTCGCGCGCAAGGCCGCGCGTCAGTATCCGCAGACCGTAGGCGGCGCAGGCATGGGCTTGGCGGGCATCCTGCTTGGCTCGCTCAACTTGGTGCTGAGCGCGATCGCGGGGCTGCTCGCGATTTGGCAATTCTTGAGTCCAGAATGAGACCGCTCTCTCGCGCCTTCGCGTAGCCATCCGTTCAGCGCTCGGCAAGGCCGAATTTCAGGCGGAATCGAAGGCGAACGAAGCTGAGGGGAACGCGCAACTCGACCCAGCAGCGCTCCGAACTGGCTCCGTGCACGACCCTCTTCAGCCACCGCCACGCTCGACGCCGCAGGACCCTGTCGATATGCTCGGTGCCTCGAGCCGGCCCGCTCGGGCGCACAGCGCAGGGAACAGTTTGACCGAGTCACGCGAATTTCAAGACGGCGAGCTCATCGTAGGCACCCGCTATCGGGTGATTCGCCTGATCGGCGTGGGCGGCATGGGCTCGGTGTACGAGGTGGAGCACGTCGAGCTCGGCAAGCGCTTCGTGCTCAAGTCGCTGCTCCGCGAGCTGGCGCGTCGCGAAGATCTCGCGCAGCGGCTGCGCAACGAGTGGCGCGCCTTGGCCAGGCTCCAGCACCCCAACATCGTCAACGTAACGGACGCCGGTACCTCGACCAACGGCATCCCGTTCTACGTGATGGAGCGTTTGGACGGCGACACCCTGGCCGCGGTTTTGCGCCAAAAGCGCCGCCTGCACGTGCTCGAAGCCGTGCACATCACGGCCGCGGTGCTCGATGCGCTGAGCGCCGCGCACGACATCGGCATCATTCACCGCGACGTGAAGCCCGCCAATGTGTTCCTGGTCGCGGGCGGTGGCGTGAAGCTGCTCGATTTCGGGATCGCGAAAATCACGGACGTGACCAGCGTGGTCACCGCTCGCGGCATCGCCGTGGGCACACCGCGCTACATGTCGCCCGAACAAGCCCGCGGTGAGCGTGTCGACGGCCGCTCGGACTTGTACGCCGCGGCTTTGATCCTGTTCGAAATGATCGCAGGCGTCGGTCCCTTCGACGACGTGCGCGATCCCAACGAGCTGTTGCTTGCGCACCTGGCGCGTGACGTCCCGTCGCTCTCGCGGCTGGTGATGGGAGTTTCGCCGGAGCTGGAGAGCATCGTCGCGCGCATGCTGGCCAAGGATTGCCGCGAGCGCCCCGCCCACGCGCGTGATGGCGCCCAGCTCCTGCGCGATTTCGCGGCCAGCTTGCGGAGCACGCCCGCGACCGACGCGCCGACCGCCCAGGCCAACTATGGCGCGGCCACACTGGCCGCGGCGGAACGCCCTCGAGCGCCAAGCCCAATTCATGACTCGGTGACGCGAGCCGATGGCGCAGCCCGCAGTCGCGCCGCTGAAGTAAGCCAGTCGGATCTCGAGCCGACGCATCGCATCGCCCTGCAACCGGACACCACGCAAGTGACGCTTTCGGTCAACACGACGGAAGCCTTCTCGGTGAGCTCGGTGCCCAATACGACGCTGGTCACTGCGCCGTCGTTCGACGGCAGCACCACACAGCGCATGTCCCCGCTGACGCCGCATCCGCCGCCGAGCTGGGGTCCGCCACCGAGCTCCCGTGCGCCCAGCTATCCCCCACCGGAGCGCCCCGAACGGACCGAGATGCTCGGGGAATTCACGCCGCCGTTGCCGCTCGATGCACTGCCCACCCACACGCGCGTGCCGTTGCCCGAGCGTGCCCGGCCGATTAGCGTCACGCCGCCGCCCGTCGTCGACGCGGGGCGTGCCGACCCTGCGCGCTCGCCCGGATCTCCGAAACGTTCGCGTGTGGCGGCGTTCGGCGTGACCGGGCTGGCCGCGCTCGCGCTGGGCGCGTTCCTCGCAACGCGCGCGTTCCCGCCAAAGCCCCCCTCGGTCGCCCGAGCAGCCGCTAGCTCAGCGCCCGTCGTGCCGCCGCTGCCAACGCCCGTGGAGGCGCTGGCGCCTCCGCCGGCAGTGCCCGAGCCCACGCCCGCACCAGCCGTGGCAGCTGCCGGGGCGCCCGCGGCGGCATCCGGCTCAGCAACGCCACTGGTTGACGGGCCGGGCCCGGTCGGCGCAGCGCTGGTTGCCCCCGTAGCGCTCGGCAGCGCACCCCCTGCCGTCCCAATTTCGCGAGTCATTTCAGACGGTAAGCACCTGAACGTGCCGAGCCTCGGCGGGCGCAGTTTGGCCACGGCAGCTCCGGCTGGCGCCTTGGCGCGCACAGCTCCCGTTCGCAAGCCGGCCGCTCAACCCCCGAACCCTCCGAGCGCGCCCGCGATGCCGGGCTCTGGCTTATAAATTCGGCGGCACACGTGCCTTGCACAGCGGGCGCTCGTGCCGTAAGTTCCGCGCCCCTCGCTTCCCGGCGAGGTCTTTCTCTAACCCACAAAAACCACAAGCCCCACACGCGACCAATCGAATCCGGTGCTTCCCACGCCTCTAATTACGGGCGCTGGCGAAGTTGATTCGAAGGCGGGGCTGAGGAAATAACCGAGAGGAGCAAGCGTCATGGCTGAATCTGTAAGCGGTGCCAATGCACCGAGCACTGAAACCTTCGAAGGCAACGAGACCGCAGCCAAGCTGCGCGATCCGTCGCAACCCCTGACCGTTCGCGAGCTGTTCGAAGCCGGCGTGCACTTCGGTCACCAGACCAAGCGCTGGAACCCGAAGATGCGCCAGTACATCTACGGCGCGCGCAGCGGCATTCACATCGTCGACCTCGATCAAACGGCTCGCTTGTTCAAGCGCGCTTTCGACTTCGTGAGCGAAACCACTGCTCGCGGCGGCGGCGTGCTGTTCGTCGGCACCAAGCGTCAAGCGCAGGACATCGTCAAAGAAGAGTGCCGCCGTGCCGGCATGTACTTCGTGACGAACCGCTGGCTGGGCGGCACGCTGACCAACTTCCGCACCATCAAGGGCGGTCTGGATCGCCTACGCTCGATCGAGCGCATGCGTGAGGACGGCACCTACGAGCAGCTCCCCAAGAAGGAGACCGTGCAGCTCGAGAAAGAGCGCGCGCGCCTCGAGAAGTACATTGGTGGCTTGAAGGGCATGGGCGCCGTGCCGAGCGCCGTGTTCATCATCGACCCCGCGCAAGAGACCATCGCCGTGCAAGAAGCTCGCAAGCTGCACGTGCCGATCGTCGCCATCACCGACACCAACTGCGATCCGGACCTCGTGGACTACGTGATCCCGGGTAACGACGACGCGATCCGCTCCGTGCGCTTGATCACCGGCGCCATTGCCGACGCTTGCGTGTACGGCGCCGCTCGCCGCCGCGAGTTCCAGCAACAGCGCGATCGCGACAGCAACCAGAACGACGCCGGTCGCCAAGGCCGCCCGGGTGCCGACGCGCAGGTCGTGTACGCCGGCGGGCGTGGCAGCCGCGGTGGTTCGGACTCTGCGAACTGATTCGCCTGAGGAGGTAGTAATGAGCCAAGTAAGCATGCAACTAGTGAAGGAGCTCCGCGACCGCACTCAAGCGGGGCTCAACGATTGCAAAGCCGCGCTCGTCGAGGCCGAAGGCCACCTGGAAAACGCGGTGGTCATCATCCAGAAGAAGGGCCTCGCCAAGAGCGTGAAGCGCGCCGGCGCAGTCGCCAGCGAAGGTGTGGTCGTGACCAAGGTCTCCGCCGACCGCAAGCTCGGAGCGATCGCCGAAGTGAACATCCAGACCGACTTTGCCGCGCGCAACCCCGAGTTCGT
>JBEQTH010000090.1:0-44890 GCA_040348785.1 Myxococcales bacterium
CTAGGGTGCCACGGGCCCGGAAGTGCCCTGCGGTATCACGGTGAGATCGTCGGGGCGCGCGCCAATGGCATCGACCCGCGAGGCCTGGGTGAGGATATCGGGGTTGATCGAGATGTCAGCCTCGTAGCCACTGACCGACCCGTGGCACCCGGCACACAGCCCGTTGAACAGCGGCCGGCGGAAGCCCTGACGCACGACCTCACCCGGATAAAACTGCATTTCTTCCCGTTGGAAGTGGTCCGTCGGCCCAGTGTCGGCCGCGAGTTGTACGCGCGCTCGCAGCACGAGCGGTAGGCCACCGCGAACCGTGATGCTCGCCGAACCGTCCGGATAGAGCGTGGGGCTGCCCAAGAAACCGCGCCGCACGTAGACCTTGCCGTAGTCGTCGCTGAAGATGGACGCGGGGTTCGCGCCATCCAAGCTCTTCACGCCAGCTTCGGGCGGTAGGTCTTCCCATACCGAGAGCTTGAAGTCGTTCGGCAAGATGCGGCCCGTGCGCGTATTTTGGAACAACAGACTCGAGAGCAAAGGTGCATCGAGGAAAGTAATCTGAGAGCGGTCGCGTCGACCTTCGTCGTCGAAGACTTGGGTCGCGCCGTTGGGCTCGTCCAAGCGAGACGTGAACTGGCGCAGGTTGTAGCGCGGGGCGATCGCGACGGGCCACAGCTCGTCGTTCGGGCCGTCGATCAGCGGCAAGCGCGCGCCCGTGCTGGTATCGACCTCGACGATGTCGAAGTTACCGTTGAAGGTGTCGAGCGAGACGACGTTCGCGGCGTAGCTGGCGAGCAGGTTCTGGCTCGGGAGCGGGGACGGGCTACGGTACGCGCCCTGCGTTTGGGCGACCTTGCCCGTTGCAGCCGGGTCGAGGATGCGCAGCGAGTGCTGGAAAAATGCGGGATTCGGCCAAGTCATGGCGGCCTCTGACTGGACGTAGGCCGCTGGGTCGTCGCTCTGTTGATCGACGCCCACGCTGCGGTTGATCACGGCCAGCGTGCCCGCGCCGTGCACTGCGCCGTTTTCACTCAAGATGGCCGCGAAATTCTTGTCCGCGAGCTCGACCACGTCGGTCATTTGGTCGAAGCCAATGGTGTCGCGTTGGCCGAACAGCGGATGGTAGTCACCGCCGTCCAGGTTCATGCGCCGCCCTGCGAGCTGATAGAAGCCCGGCGCGCGCTTCTCGGTGATCAGGATCAAGCGGCCGTCGCGCATGAAGGACGGCGACAGCTCTTGATTCAAGAGGAAGGTGAGCTGGCGGATCTTTCCCGACTCGAGCACGTACAGATTGGAGTTGAGGCGGGAGGGATCGGCCGGGGTGCGCTGCGGGCCGTGATAGCTGAACACCGCCGCGTTCTTGGTGTTGCCGCGCGTGGAGGCGAACACGATTCGCCCGTCCGGAGCGAACACGGGATCGAAGTTGTGCACGAGCTCCCCGTTGTCGCTGAAGGCAGTGCCGTCATCCAGTAGCGGCGCGGCGTCGATGGTGGGCTCGACCGCACACTTGCCGCCGTCCACCAGATACACGTGATACGGGTCAGTTGCGGATTTTCGTGCTGAAAACGCGATCTTCGTGCCATCCCAGGACACGGCGGGGCGGCGCGCGTCCGTGCTCGCCGGAGGCAGGCCGCACAGCGTGGACAGGCTCGTCTCCGCGCCCACGGTGACGTGGTGCGTGGCATCGAGCGAAGCCGCCACTTGCACGACCTCTGCGCCCGGTGCGTAGACCTCGAAGGTCTGCGGCAAATCCGGGAGCGCGGCAGGCGGCCGACGCACGAACGCGATCCCGGTGAGCGCGGGTGGCGTTGGGAAACGCGCCAGTTGCTCCTTTTGGAACCAAGCCTTGATCACGCAGTACGGCGCTTGCTCGTCGATCGGCGCCGTCAGATCGAGCGCGGCGCTGAGCTCTTGATCGGTGCAGTCGTGCTTGCCCGCGAACAAAGGGCCACCGCGGTGCAGCATGCCGCCAAACTCCGGCACGGGCGGCAGGTTCTTCCGGATCAAGCGGCTGGCGTTGACGTCGGGAGACTCGAGCGCGAGCTGCTCGAGCGTGAACGCATAGTTCTTGCGGGTCGCCGGCAAGCCGAAATGCCCGCCGCTACCGCCGCGCAAGCGGTAATCGTGAAACATCGAGCCCGAGTGGCAGTTGACCATCATGCAGCCGCGCTTCACGAGCATCGGCTGAACGCGATTGGCGAACGCCAAGAGCCCGTCATCCACGCCAGGCGTCACCTGGTCGGTGGGGCCGCCCTTTTCGGTCGCCCACGCGACCAGGGCTTGGTAGCCGGAGTCATCCGTGGTCGAGAAGATGGTGCCGCCCTCGTGATACACGCCGCCCGCGGCCGGCGACAAGGCGCGGCGCAGGATCTCGCTCGTGCCCGTGTCGACCGACACGTAGTCGCCGACGGCGAAGTAATTCCAGCGCGCGGCCTCGGGCGTGCTGCCGCAGGTCAAGTACAGGGAGTTGGCGGGCGAGCCGTGACAGTTGCCCGCGGCGCAGCGCTGGCCGATCACCGAATTTACCGTGTCGTAGAAGGTCGGGTAGTCCTTCGTGGTCGGGTCGGTGTTGGAGACGAAGTCGGGATCGGTGCCCAGGTTGTTCGAGCACGGCGTTTGCTCGACCGTGGGGTCGGCCGCGGGCGCGTTGTTGACCGCGTGCCCATTCGTGATCCACGAGTCGAGCAACGTGAACGAAGGACTCGTGAGGTCCAAGAGCTGCCCACCCACGTGCGTTATGTCCGTGGTGACCAACATCGGCTCGGCACTCTGCCAAGTGGTGATCGAGACCGGGTATGGCTTGGCCACCTTCAAGAGCAGCGCCGGCAGACCGTACGCGCCGTAGCGCAGGAACAGGTCCTGACGCTTGCTGAGCGAGTCGTAGCTCGTCACGTTCAGGTTGCCGAGCGCGTTGCCGTGATCGTCCGCCGCGACGTGGCAACCGGACTTGGTCGGGCTCGTTGCGCAAGATTGCACGACGACGGGGCCGATTTTACGGTCGTAGTAGTTGGTTCGGACCGAGTCGTCGTCGCGCTGACAGGCAGAGCCTGCGAGCAAGAGGCCGAGACTCAGGAGCGGAAGGCCGCACCGTTCGACGAGACTGCGAAGCGTGTCGCGCGCACCCATGAGACGCTCAACTCTACTCGGTAAGCCCGCACAAAGCAGCTTCGCCCGTGCGGCGCGCAGAGCTCGAAAAACGAGCGCTGTCTAGATGTACGCCGGAGTGCGCGGCGTTGTATTCCAACTCAGAGCCGGCGCAGCGCGATGCGGGTTGCATCACGCACGCTCGAGTCGCTGTCGTTCTGCGCGGCCAAGACGGCGTCTTTCGCCCGGCTGTCGCCGATCTGGCCCAAGGCCCAAACCGCAGCCGCCCGGACTCCGGCGTCCGACTCGGTGGCTTCCGAAGTGAGCGCGATCAAGCCGAGCACGGAATCCGCGCTCTTGAGCGTGCCGAGGGTTTGAGCGGCTCGGCGGCGCACGAGCGCTGAAGAGTCACTGATGAGCCCCACTACGCGGTCGACGTTGCTGAACACGTTGATGTGCGTCGCGCCGTTCAGCGCGGCCAAACGAACGGACTCGTCCGCGTCCGATAGGGCCGTGGACAGCTCGGAGTTCGGGCCTTGGTTATTGAGGCGGATCAGCGCGTTGGCCGCGGCGAGCCGCACGGTAGCCGAAGTGTCCTTCACGAGCGCAGTGGACACGGGCTCGATGCCCGCGCCCTCCAAGAACTCACCGAGCGCGTTCGCGGCGTACGCGCGAGACAACGGAGACTTGGACTGGTCGCTCACGGCGTTCACCGTTTGCTCGTAGACCTCACCCTTGCCGAACACGCCGAAGATGCGGCGGCGCAGCCACCACGCGCTGATCTCGCGCGTTTTCGGGTTGGACGCATAGAGCATCTTCGACACGTATGGGATGCAGGCCATGCATTCCACGCGCTCGCCGTGCTCGAGCATGGTCCAGATCGCCGTGGGCGCGGCGCTATCCGGAGCCTTCACGAGGCTCAGGATAGAAGCCTCCGTGCTCACGGCCTCGAGCGAGCCATTGCTCAAGTTCCCGTACACCGAGGAGCGACCGGCGTGCGTGAGATCAGTCGCGCTGGGCGCGTCCGCCGCGCTCGAGACCGAAACCAGCGCCGCAGCAGACAGAGCGAGCGAAGCGCTCAGAAACCGACGGAATTTAGTGGTCATGGCTATTTCCTCGCACCCTTCTCAATACTGCTTGCCACTAGCCGCGACGGGATCGGCATCGGTGAACGGCTTGAAGTCGGAGTTTTGACGTGCGTAGTACTGACCGCCCATGTCGATGGCGCGGATCAGCTTCACGAGCTCTTCACGAGTAAGGCCCGCGACCTTTGCGTGATCGGTGCGCGTGCCGCCCGCCACGTCCGGGTCGGTGAACGCAGCGTCCAACGGCCAAGCGTACTTCGTGGCGTCCGAAACCGAGGTGACGTTCAGCTTCTCGATCAGCAAGCTGTTGCGCGCGTCGCTCGGGATGGCCCACTTCGGCGGCACCTTGCCGACGACCGTGACCTTGCCCATTTCCATGGACATGGCCGCCGGGTAGAACAATGACACGTACGACGAGGGCCAGGTGGCCACGCGGCGGTCGTAATAGACCGTGACCGGCGTGTCGGTCAGATCCATGCGCGCCACCTTGTAGTCGGTGGACGTGCCGAGGACTGCGTTCGCCATCGTGACCGTGTAGAACTCCTGCGGCTTGTCACCGTTCGTGGTCCCGTTGTGACAAGACACGCACTTGGCGTTGAGCAGCTTCTGGATCTCGTTCGGGTTGTTGGCGTCGTTCGCCTTCGCCCACGGGTACTCTTCGCGGTCTGCGATCAGCTTGTTGAAGTTCTCGGGCTTGCGACCCGCGGCGATCGTGATCGCCTGACCGTTCGGCAAGTTCGGGTTGTTGCGATCTTCGTGGCAGCCACCGCACACCCGGTTCTCGCCCGGCATGCCCTGAATCCACGTAGTTTGGCTGCGGATCGAGAGGTCGAACTCGTCAATCGGCTGCAGATGGACCGGCACGTAAGGCGGCAAGTTCGCGAGCCACGAGCCATCTGCCTCGACCTTGGCTTCACCCAAGATCGCGGCGCCCTCGGCCATGGTCAGGCCGAACATGGTGTGGTTCGGCGAGCCCTCGGTGGAGAAGCCTTCGATGATACGCACACGGTCGGCTTGCAGCAGTGCAACGTCGGTCGGCGTGCTGCTCGTGAATTGCGCGCCAGACACGGAGTCCCCGTGGCGCGCGGCGAGTGACGTCTCGTGCACGTTGATCGAGCCGAAGGTGGTCGGGATCGACGCGTCTGAGATGTCTTGGCGCGACGGGATGATCGGCGCCTCGGCGTGGGCGGTGATCGGCTTGGCGTAGAGCTCCCAAGAGCCTTCGTGATTGACGATCAGCTGATTGGCGCGCGTGCTCTCGTTGTACCAGTACACACCGTAATCCGGCGGGCTGAGCGAGATCTCGTTCAGCTCGTTCACGGTGCCATCGGCCCAAGACACGATCACGCGGCCGTCGGGCAAGGTGGCGGGTGAACGATAGCGGCCAATCGGCGAGGCTTCGTCACCGCGCGGCACGGACGGGGTGAGCACGCTGTACGCTTCTTCCGCCGTTTTTTCTTCGTCGAAGTTGGCCGGGATGGCAGCGGAGCGCGCGTCGAGCTTCACCAGCGCGCCGGCTTGGATCGTATTTTCGCGGTTGGTCACGATGCCGTAGAACACGTTGTTCGTGTAGCTCTCGCTGACCTGAACCATCGAGTTACCGGGTTTGCCGTGTTGGCCGCTGAGCGCAACGATCTGCGTGCAGTCGGGGTTCATGGCGAACACTTTCACGTCGTTGACGTTCTCCAAGTGCTCCCAGCGCGAGAAGCCCACGCGGCCGTCGTGCATGGGGAACAGCGTCACGATGTGCGACAGGTTCTGTGAGCAGAGCTTGCGATCCGCGTCACCTCCAGTGAGCGTGATGGTCGCGAGCTGCGTCACGGCGCGAGCATGGTTGTACTCGTCCGCGCGTGTGCCCATCTCCGTGTACGACTGATTGGTCGTGAACACGATGCGATCGCCGGGCGAGAAGATCGCGTTCTGGTCGTCGTACGGGCCGAAGGTGAGCTGGGTGACTGGAAATTTTCCGTTTGCCCCGCGATCCACGCCCGCCCAGTACACGTGATAACTGTCGGCGCCGTCCTTCTTCATCGTGAAGACGACCTTGGTGCCGTCCGCGCTCACATCCACGCTCGACACGTCAGCGGTTGGATAGTCTTCGATGATGTTGGGGACGTTGTCGGGGTCGCCCGACTTGAGGTCGAAAATCTCGAGCTTGCCGCCCGGCACGTAGCGCCCGTAGTCCATGACCTGACCCATGCCGCCCGCGACGTCGATCGACACCGTCCCGTCCGCGGCCTGCGTCGTGTGCTGGCGGACCGCGTACACGATGCGCGACACGTCACCGGGCTCACCGGTGGTTTCCTTGCTCGAGCACCCGGGCAATAGCAAAAGCCCGGCGAGCATCGACAGCGCGCCAGCGATGCGGAGACGAGAGAGGGGTCGGGACATTCGGGGGAAACTCCTGAGTGAGCGCGGAACGCGAGAGCCGCGGTGGCCGCGTCAGCCGGTATTAGAGCAGGAACCGGGCCAACGATAAAATATAATCATTTCATGTATCTAAGTGCTCGACACGTGGGCGAACACCCCCGACCTACGGCTTGACCGCGCGGCCCCCAGCCCCCAGCGTACATTCGCGGACAATGTGCATTCTGCGCGTGGAAACCCGCTCCTGCGTCGGCTAGGACCCTATCTCAATAGGCTGCCCGAGGAGGTGGCCGAGACCGAAGCGGATGTCGAGCCAGATCGACGTTCGGCGCGCGGAGGCCTAGCGGCGCTAGGCCGACGGGCGGCGAGGTGGCCGACAGACGCGAGAGATCGGCTGCCGACGACCAAGCCTATTGGGATAGGGTCTTAGGGAGCTGCCCCACCATGACACTTCAGTTCAACGAGCAAGGCTTGATCCCGGCATTGGCGCAGGACCGCTTCGACGGCCAAATGCGCATGGTCGGCTGGATGAACCGCGAGGCGCTGGAGCTGACGCTGAGCACGGGGCTTGCCACGTTTTTCAGCCGGTCACGCGGCAAACTGTGGGTCAAAGGCGAAAGCAGCGGCAACGTGCTGCGCGTGCACTCGGTGACCGCGGACTGTGACGCCGACACCCTGCTGCTGATGGTCGAGCCGGCCGGCCCGTCCTGTCACACTGGGCGCCCAAGCTGCTTTTTCAAGCGCGTGGCCGCGGATGGCAGCCTGACGGATGAGCCGTTCGAGGTCACGCCGTTCATCGGCGAGCTCGAACGCACGATTCGCGAGCGCCAAGCGAGCACCGCCGAGAAGAGCTACACGCGTAGCCTGCTCGACGGCGGGATCCCCAAGATCAACGCCAAGATCAGCGAGGAAGCTGGCGAATTGGTGGCCGCCCTTGCCGGTGAAAGTGACGAACGCGTGTTGAGCGAAGCCTCCGACTTGCTGTTCCACGTGCTCGTCGGGCTGCGCGCGCGGGGGCTCGATTTCGGTCAGGTAACTGCCGCGCTCGCCGGGCGCACCGGCCAGAGCGGGCATGCCGAAAAAGCGAGCCGAAAAAAAGCTTAGCCCCACCGCGGGCGCCGCGGACCAACCGCTCTCCAAATTGGGTCCGCTCTTAGTTAAGTGACACATCTCGTGACCCGCGGCTTCAGCGCGCGCGTCGGGCGACCGTAACGCAGCATGTAGGTGCGCGGGACGCTCCGGAAGATCGGGGGCAGCTGGCCTCGGCGGGTTTGACCCTCTGCGGAGCGCTCGATATCGTGGCGTTTCTCGTCATCCTGCGTCCGCGCACGCCTTTCTCCGCGCCCTTCAACGAGCTCCGCTGATGCCCATCAAGATTCTGGTTTTCGAGAGTGATGCAACGTTCGCCGAGCAGCTCAGGAGCGGCTTTGCAGCGCTCGGGTGCGAGACCACCGCGGTCGACGACGCCAACCTTGGGCTCCAAGCAGCCACGCGCGAGCGGCCGGATCTGATCCTGCTTTCGATCGAGCTCCCGCGCATGAACGGCTTCTCGGTGTGCAACAAGTTGAAGCGAGATCCGGCGTTGAAGGACGTCCCGCTGATCATCATGAGCTCGGACTCGACCGAAGAGACGTTCGAGCAGCATCGTCGGCTGCGCACACGCGCCGAAGATTACTTACACAAGCCAATCGGCTTCGACGCCCTCTTGGCCCGCATTCAGCCGTTCGTTGCCATCGGTGAGCCGGGTGCCGAGCCAGAGCACACGGAAGGCGAGAGCGATGACCTGGGCTCCGATGGCGCGATCGTGCTCGACGACGACATCGAGATCGAAGACGCCGAAGTCGTCGACGACGCCGAGGCGGAGATCTCGGTCCGCGAGAGCATCGTCGACCAAGACGTCAACGATTTCGCAGATCAAGCCTTTGGAGCGCTGGAAGTCGCGCCACCTAGCATCGCGCCCGAAAGCGAAGTCGCACTCGCCGAGCCCGAGATCGCCGAGCCCGAGGTCGCCGAAGCAGAGGTGGCGGAGCCCGAGGTCGCCGAGCCCGATATTGCAGAAGCGGACATCGCCGAGCCCGAAGTCGCCGAGCCCGAAGTCGCCGAGGCTGGCGAGCCCCAGATCGACGAGGTCGAGGTCGAAGAAGCTGAGGTCGCGTCCGCGGAAGCCCCGTCACTCGCGGATCTCGAGCCGCTGTCGGTGCCACCTCCGCTCAACACCTCGCGCCCGCCGATGCCGCCGTCGCGCCTGCCCTCGGTACGCCCCACCTTGACGCCACGGGCCGCGGACCTCGGGGACACCAGCAAGTACCGAGAAGAGATCGAGCGCCAACGAGCGCGCATCAAAGAGCTCGAAGACGCGGTACGCGCTTCGGAGGGTAAGAACGCCGAGCTGGAAGACGCCCTGAAGCGCGGTGGAGCGAAGGACAGTGAGGTTCAACGCCTGCAGCGCGAGCTCGACGAAGCCAAAGCCAAATCGGCGACCGCCGGACCCAGCAAAGGCGCGGGCACGGCGCGCGAGTTCCTCGATCTGCGCGAGCAGCTGAACAAAAAAGACAAGGAAATCCTCGAGACGCGCGATCAGCTGTCGCACAAAGACAAGGAGCTGATCGCCTTGCGCGACGGCGCAATCGCGCTCGAGCGCGAGAAAGCGGACCTGCACGATCGCATCTCGGACTTGGAGAAACAGGCCATCGATCTGCAGCGAGCAGCTGACGCGGCCAAGAACGACAAAGAACAAGCCGCGAAGCGGGCCGACGACTTCAAGCGCAAGAGCGAGAAAACCAAGGCCGATCTCGACGCCAAGATCGCCGAGCTGAGCGAGGTCCGCGCGGCACACGAAGCCACGCTGGCCGATCGCGACGCGACCGCGGCCAACACGGCGCTTGCTCACCAAGCCGCGCTCGCGGAAGCCGCGGACGCACAGGCCGCCGCGGTCGCCGCAGCCGAAGAAGCCGGGCGTGCACTCGCCGCACAGGCCGCACAAGCCGCACGCAGCGACGCCGAAGCCGAGCACGAACAGGTGCTCGTGTCGCACCAAGCTTCGGCGGCCGCGGCTCAGCAAAGCGCGATTGCCGCGCGCGAGGCCGAGCTCAAGCGCGAGCTCGACAACAAGCTCGCCGCGCTGCACCGCGCCAACGAAGACGCGATGAATCGGCTGCGCGCCGAGCACACGCAAGACATGTCCGACGCGGAGGACGCAGCCAAGCGCTTGCTGGCCGACCGCGAGGAAGAGCTGGGCGGTCACCACGCGAATGCAATTGCTGCTTTGACGACCGAGCACGGGTCGGCCATCTCGGCGCTGGCCGCCGAGCACGCGGCGGCCCTCGCCGCGCTGAGCGCCGAAAAGGCGGAAAGCGAGGCCACGCGCGACGCCAAGGTCGCTTCACTCGAAGCCGAGCTCAACTCCCGCACCGAGGAGCTGGCCGCCGCCCACGACGCGATCACCGCCAAGGATCGCGCGCACGGCGATCTCGAAGCCACTTTGGTCACCACCGGCGAAGAGTTGAGCGCGCTGCGCACGGACTTGGAGAGCGTCACCTCCAAGGCGCAAAGCTTGGAGAGCCAGCTGTACAGCGCCAACGCCGAGCTGAATGCGGCAAAGGCGAGCCTGAGCGAGCTCGAGGCCAAAGCAACGCAGAACGAAGCCGCGCTCGCGGCGGCGCGCGGTGACTTGCATGAGGCGCAGAGCGCGCTCGGCACGGAGCAAGGTCGCGTGAGCCGCGCTCGAGCCAAATGGGCCGAGGACCGCAGCTCACTCGAACGCGCCAAAGACGCGCTCGCGGCGGCGCTTGCCCAAATCGAAGAAGCCGAAAACCGACCGCTCGACTGACGCGACTCGAGACACGCGCGAAAGAACCCGAGCCGATGGACCAGCGCCGAGCGGATCGTAACGCCGCTTGGGGGCTGACCTGGCTCGCGTACGCGAGCTACTACTTCGGGCGCAAGGGCTTCAGCGTCGTGAAGTCGACCTTGCGGCACACGCTCGGCGTGAGCGAGGCCGCGCTCGGCTTGATCGACACGTTCTACCTCGCCGCTTACGCGCTCGGCCTGTTCTTCAGCGGCTACGTGGGCGACCGCGTGGGTGCACGCCGCTTGATCGGTTACGGCTTGTGCGTGTCGGCCGCTTGCTGCGCGGCGTTCGGCGCCATGAACGCGGCCTTCTGGTTCGGCGCGCTGTTCTTCATCAATGGGCTCGCCCAATCCACCGGTTGGCCCGGCACCACGCGCGCCATGGCCGAATGGACCACGCCCAAGAACCGCGGCACCGTGATGGCTTTCTGGGCCACTTGCTATCAAGTCGGGAGCATCGTCGCCAGCGACTTTGCGGCCTATTTGCTGCGTCGCAACGGCTGGCGCGCGGCGTTCTTCGGGCCGGCTTTGTGGATGCTCGGCGTCGCCTTGCTCATTTTCTTGTTTTTGAAGCGCGGCGATCAGCCCATCGTAAAAGCGAGTGCCGAGGCCGAGCGAGAGCAGCACGCCGCGCGCGAGCTCGCGCAGCGCTCGGCTTGGCGCAACCCCGTGCTCTGGTCGTTCGGCGCCAGCTACTTCTTCATCAAGTACGTGCGCTACGCGCTGCTCTTTTGGTTGCCGTATTATCTATCCGGCACTCTGGGCTACGCCGCCGATCGCGCCGCGTACGTGTCGAACGCATTCGAAGCGGGCGGCATCCTGGGCGTGATCGTGATCGGTATCCTGTCCGATCGCGTGCGCCGCTTGTCGCGCACCACGCTCAGCATGACGAGCTTGGTCGGGCTCGGTCTCGCGCTCGTGCTCTGCGCGGCGTTACCCAAACAAGACGTCTGGCTCACGGTCGCGGCCCTCGGCCTGGTGGGCGCGCTGCTCTACGGCCCGGACGCGCTGCTCTCCGGAGCCGCCGCACAAGACGTCGGTGGTGCGGCCGCGGCTGCTACCGCGACCGGACTCGTGAACGGCGTGGGCTCCCTCGGCGGAATGCTCGAAGGCGTCACGCTGCCCGCGGTCAGCGCCCACTTCGGCTGGCAAGCGATGTTCCCCCTGCTCGCCGGCCTGGCCGTCTGTGCGGCATTGGCGCTCATCCCCGCCGCTCGCAGGCCGGATACGCGGCACGTCGCCAGCACCGTCTGAGGCGTCAGGGCTCGCGAGCGAAGGTTTGCCAAATGCCGTCGATGCGGCGTTGGTGCGGCAAAAAGCGGGCTTTGTATTTCATGCGCTCGGACTCGGCGATGAACAGGCCGAGGTACAGGTAGCGCAAGCCCCAGGCTTTGCAGAGCTCGACTTGCTTGAGCACGGAATAGCTGCCGATGCCGAGCTTCTCGAACGTCGGATCGTAGTAGCAATACACGGCGGAGAGCGCTTCGTCGCTGCGATCGACGAGCGCGATGCCGATCAATTGCCCGTCCAAAAAGTAACGTAGCTCGAAGCTCTCGCAGCAGCTCACCACCAAGAACTCGCGGTAACCCTCGATGTCGATGCCGTCGCGATCGCTGGCCAAGCCGCGCAGCTCTTTGTGCCGGTTGTACAGCTCGACGCGGCGCGCATCGGCCACCGGATCACCGATCTCGACGGTGAGCCGGGCATTGCCGAGTGCGAGAGCGCGGCGCTGCGAGCGATTGGGCGCGAAGTGCTCGACCTCGATCCGAATCGGCTCACAAGCGCGGCAACCGGGACACGACGTGCGATACAAGAAAATACCCTGACGCCGATCACCGGTGTCGAGGCGCTGCTCGAGCTCACCGCGCTGCAGCAAACGCGCCGGGATGCGCAACGGCATGCGCGCGATGCGCTCGGGCAAATACGGACACGGCTGCAAACGATCGTAAACGATCAGCTCCGGCGGGTCCCCGGGCAGGACTCGATCGTGCGGCAACTGACGCGGCTTGGTCATCGATCGAGCACGAAGGGTTCGGGGAAAATGTCGGAGAACGGCAGCACCCGACGTTGCCTGGGGTTGGCCACGATCAATTGTGCGTCGCGCTGGAACTCGGAGATCACTTGCCGGCACAGCCCGCAAGGCATGGCCAACGTCTCGGCGTCGGTGAACACCGCGATCGAGCCGATCACGCGCTGCCCGGCGGCGACCATGGCCAGCACCGCGGAGCGCTCGGCGCAGATGGTCGCGCCGTAGCTCGCATTCTCGACGTTGCAACCCGCGAAGATGGCGCCGTTCTCCGCGCGCAGCGCGGCCCCGACGTGGAACGCCGAGTACGGCGCATAAGCGCGCTCGCGCACGGCCCGGGCAGCGGCGAGCAAGGCTTCCAGCTCGCCGGTGAGCGCGTTCACGCTGCTGCTCCGGCCGCGGCAATCCAGCCGGAGAGCACGGCGGTGAACGCGTCGCGCGATCGGCGCGCGGTGGCCTCCACCTCGCTGTGGTCCAATAAGTCTTTGGAAATGCCCGCCGCCAGATTCGTGATGCAGCTCATCGCGCCGACTTTCACGCCCAATTGTCGCAAGGCGATCACCTCGGGCACCGTGCTCATCCCCACTGCGTCGGCACCCAGCGTGCGCAGCATCCGGATCTCGGCTGGCGTCTCGTAGCTTGGGCCGAGCATTGCGGCGTATACGCCCTCACGCAGCGTGACTTCGGCTCGGCGAGCCGCTTCGCGTGCAGCACCTTGCAGCGCGAGATCGTAGGCCTGGCTCAAATCTGGGAAGCGCGGCCCGTCACCGTAGCTCGGGCCGCACAGCACGTTGTCGCCCATCAAGTTCAGGTGATCGGTGATGAGCATCAGATCACCGGGCGCAAAGCTCGAGTGGATGCCACCCGCGGCGTTGGTGAGCAGCACGACATTGCACCCGAGCTGCGCCAAAACGCGGACCCCGAACGCGGAACGCGCATGCGAGTTCCCCTCGTAGACATGGGCACGTCCTTGCAGGCAGGCCACCGAAACACCCCCGAGCGTGCCCACGCACAAATTCCCGGCATGCCCAACCACGCTGGAGCCCGGCATGTCCGGGATCTCCGAATAGGGAACGCGAGTCAGTGAGCCCAGCTGTTCGGCAAAAGCGCCGAGCCCCGAGCCGAGCACGACACCCACCTGGAGCGGCGGCGACGAGCGGATGCGATCCGCCACGAAGGCCGCTGCACGCCGGACGTGCTCGACTTCAGCTTCGGCCATCCGCAAAGCTTAACATCCGCGCGACCGAACGGTGCGTTACGGGACTTTACCGAGGCGGTTCAGATGTTCAGGAACCGCGAGCTGCAGGGTGGCCGAGCGAGGTGCGTGGGGACCGTTCGAGCGCCCCCTCCCCCAGACCCCCGAGCCAGCGCGGGATTTTTCGTCGTTTGCCGCTGCAGGGTGGCTGGACGGTCGCCTTGCTTCGAGCTAGGGTCCGCGCCCTCAATGGCTACCAAGTTCGCCCAGTTTCTCCAGGACAACAAGATCGACCCGCGCCGAATCATCGTCGCTTCGCAGGAGCTGGAGCGGCTGCGCCCCGAGGATCGCAAGATCAAGCTTCAGAAGCGCGTCGCCAAGAAAGCCGGCACGAAGCCTGCCGAGGGAGAGAAGCCGGCCAAGCCGCGCACGGGCCGCGCCGTCACCCCGCGCCTGATCGAGTCGGTGTCCGTTGGCAAGCCCGTCTCCGGTCCGGCCAAGACCCGTTTGCTGCGCGCCTTGAACCACGTGCTCGTGGCCAAGAAGAAGACGGCCGTCGAGCTCAAGTCCGTATTCTGAGCTCGGTGGTGTAGCTGTCCGCTCCCTCGCATGTAGGGAGCGGTCGTAGTACCCGCTTGGGGCGAGAGCCGTCGTTTTCTGACGGCTCTGCAATGAAAAGATTGGCGGTGTGGCGCATCTGACTTGTTCGTGGTCGCCACCGCACATATCGGCCGTCCCCCCTGGGCGGAGCCGGCCGCTGGAAGCCGGCAAGATCGCCCGGTAGCAGCTAAGCTCGATGCCGTGACCGAACTTTCGGAGCTGATCGAACGTTGCAAGGCAGGCGATGGCCTGGCCTTCCGTGAAGTGTTCCGAAATCACCGCACCGACGTCGCGCGGCTCGTGCAGCGCATGACTGGCCGCACCATTTCCGTCGACCTCGAAGACCTCGTGCAAGAGGTTTTCCTGCAGGTATACCGCAGCATCAAGGACTTCCGCGGGCAGTCGCGGTTCTCCACCTGGCTGTATCGGGTGACCGTGAACGTCGTGCTGATGCAGCGTCGTGCCGCACGCAGCCGGCCCGTCCTGCAAGAAGCCAGCGACGAGAGCTTCGGTGCGGATGCGCGTGATTTGCCGGATGACCAAGTGGCGCGCGCTCGGCGCGTGGCCGCGTTTTATCGCTTGCTCGATCGCCTGAGCGACAAGAAGCGCGCCGTGTTCGTGTTGCACGAGCTCGAGGGCTTGTCACCGAGTGAGGTGGCACAGGTGGTCAGTGCTCCGGTGCTGACGGTGCGCACGCGCTTGTTCTACGCGCGGCGCGAGCTGCTCACGATGTTGCGGGACGAGCCCGCTTTGGAGTTCGTGGCGCGTGAGTTGCGCCTGGAAGAGAGTGGCGAGCCACTCGCTGAAAGAGAGTCGACGTGAGCTTGGAACGACGCCCAGAAGAGCGGGCACTCGATCGCCTGATTTTGGAGCTGTGCGAGCAGTCTTCGCCGGATCTGGATTGGGACCGCGTAGAAGCTCGGCTGATGCGCGAGCCGAAACCCGAGCGCGCGAGCGCGGCGCCGTCGCTCGCGAGTCGTTGGCGCTTGCCTGCAGCAGGTCTCCTCGTCGCGGCTGCGGTGGCCGCCATCGTGGTTTCCCGGCACGCGAACGTTGCAGCGCCGCGGTTGCCCGCGCCGGTCGCGCGCCTCTCGAGCGAGCCGCTGAACGGCGACCAGCTCGCGCTCGGCGCGCACGTCACCGCCGGCAATCGCGCGCTCGTGGTCGAGCACGCGGGCCGTGCTCGCTGGACCCTCGAACCGCACGCCACCGCCGTAGTGGCGGACGGGGGTGAGTTCCTGACGCTGCGGCTCGAGAGCGGCGCGCTCACCGCGCAGGTCGTGCCGAACCCCAAGCTCGAGACGTTCGCGGTCGAGGTGGGCGGGACGCGCGTCGCCGTGCACGGCACCGCATTCCGCGTGGAGCGCGCCGGTGATCGCGTGCTCGTCGCGGTGAGTGAGGGCACGGTAGCGGTAGAACCGACGGGCACTCACGCCGAGCCCGCGTTCTTACTGCGTCGAGATTCGCGCGGGAATTTCGCGTTGGACGGCCGCACGGGCACGGTCGAAGGCAATGCGTCGGCCGTCGTGAGCGTCAATGGCGCTCAGTCGCACCGTGAAGTTGCGGCGAGCTCGGCGCCTCCGGTCCGCTCGCCTGCGCCGTCCGTGCACGCCGTGGCCGCGCCCCCCGCTGTCGCGCCGGCGCCCGTATCGGCCGCGCATCAACTGCCGCTGCAACCGTCGATTTCGGAGATCGAGACCGGCGTCAGCTCAGCGCTGGATTTGATGAACCGCTGCTTCCACGACAAGACGAAGTCGAGCGGGATCCGCGTGAGCGCCAGCACCGGACTCACGCTGAGCATCACCGGTGATGGCGCGGTGCGCAGCGTCACCTTCGCGCCGCCCCTGGCCCCCGCGGTCGAGGATTGCGCGGTCAACGGGCTGCGCAATCTGACGTTCGCGCACTCGGTCGATGGCGTGACGTTCACGCGCGTGTTCGAGCTCTCGCGCTGAGCACGCGCTCCGTCTCGCTGGGCGCGCGCGTCTGCTTGGGTCTCACTGCTCGCGGCGCAACACGACAGCGCGGTTGTCGCCGACCATGAAGCGCAGGCTGTGCTCGTCATCGAGCTTGAAGCTCGCCTCGTCGACCACGCCGTCGGCGCGCGTGACCGCGAGCTCTACGTCGTTCTCGTGAACGCTGGCGACCTTGTACTTTCCGACCCGAGGTTCCTCGGCTGGGATCGCCACGGTGAGCCGATTGCCCGAAAACTCCAAGCTCAGGCCTCGCGCCCAGCCAGTCGCCGCCGCCATGTCTTTGCTGTCGAAGTTCTCGACGCTCTCGCCCAGCCAACGCCCCTCCAACTTACGTTGCACCGCATTACCGCATCCCGGGAGAGCGACTGAGCTCACCAGGACTGCCCCCAGGATGAGGCTGCGGAGCCGCTCCGGGGTGTGCAAGGGGCTGAAATGCTTGGCTTTGTCGTTGAGGGCGCGAGGTGGGGTGGACATCACGATCGAATGGTAAGACACAGACCTACACAAGACTACATTTTCTGTGAATTGCCGGCCACCCGGCCCATCCGCTTGGAGAGCCCCATCCGCGCGGAGAGCGTGGGGTGACCTCGTTGCAGCGACTGGGGGCGCGCTCAGCGGCAGCAGCGCGTGCCGAGGCTGTAGTCGAAGTAGGCGCGCGGATGGCTGCTGACCTTGGCGTCGCAACCTTCGCGGGTACTGCGCGAGTAGAAGCCACCGACGAACGCGCCGACCGGAGCGTTGACCCACTCATCGAGGTTGCCGACCATGTCGAACACGGCATCCCCACCCCAGGCACTCTTACACGTCGTGGTCGAGCCGGTCTTGCGTAGGAGCGGACCGCTCGTCCCCTCGACCAAGTTGAGCCGCGGATCGAGATGCCCAGTCGACATGTCTCCGTGCAACACCTGAGCAGGGTGCGTTTCGCGGAACACGTTGCAGCGCCCCTCTTCGTAGTGGTCGCCGTACGGGAACTTGTGTCCTCCTTCACCGCGACAGGCAAAGATCCATTCTTCGATCGTGCACAAGCGCTTGCCAGCGTTGCGACACGCCAGATCGGCCAAGTTGCCGCTCAGGTACCCGCTCGGCGTCACGCTGGGCACGGACTCCGCGCGCGGCTCGAAGTCTTCGGAGAGCTGAAAGTCCGGCGGTGGCGGCGCGCTCAAGCCACGCACGGGCGCGCTGCGCGACCAGTCTTTGAAGGAGGCCGCGGTCTGGGCACGAGTCGGGTGATAGTAAGGAGAGAGCCGGCGGCCCTGCTTTTGATCGACGAGCGTGGCCTCGTAGCGATCGATGCAAAAGCGACCGCGCACGTCGACCATCTCGCTCGGGCAACGCGTGCTCGTGGGTGGCAGGCCCGGCAAGAGCTCGGGCGCGGTGCCGGATTGCACGACGTCGCCGCCGTCCGGCAAGTACAGCAACTCGGGCCGACCGAGGCCCGCGTCTGCCAACGCCGGCTGTGGCGCCGTCGACCCAGCACTGGAGCTCGGGCGCTCGTGGTCCCCCGGCTCCGGCGCTCTGGAGCAAGACAGCGCCGGCAAGAGCAGCAAGTGCAGGCAGAGGCGACGGAGCGCCCCGCCCGGCTTCACTTGCCGCGGTAAACGATCAGACCGTGCGACAGATCGTAAGGAGAAACGGCGACTCGCACGCGGTCCCCGGGGAGCACGCGAATGTGGTGGCGCCGCATGCGACCGGAGAGCTGAGCGCGCACGATGGCTCCACCCTGGTCGACCTTGATGTTGTACTGGCCGCCGCCGAGAGCGTCTTGAATGACACCCTCCATTTCGAGAAGATCGCCCTTACTCATGTGTTACGACTCATTCGGTCCTTTACGGCCGCGGAACCTGACACAGCCGGCCCCCCAATGCAACCGCACAGACGGGACCGCATGATCCCATCTAACGTGAATTTGCCGTGTTTTCCGACGCACCTCCCCCCAATCGCTTCGCTGCGACTCTGTTCGACTACAACGGCGTGCTGGCCAACGACGAAACCGTCCACCTGGCCGCATTCCAGGACGCGCTCGCGCCGCTCGGCATCACGCTGACCGAAGCCGATTACTGGGAAAAGTACCTCGGTTTCGACGACGTGGGCGCGTTCGGCGCGATCTTGATGGACGCGGGGCGCCCGCTCGACGCAGCGCAGATCGCCGAGTTGGTCGAAGCCAAGCGCCCGCTGTATCGCGCGCGCGCCGAAGTCTCGCTGCCGCTGTTCGCGGGCGCGAGTGAGCTGATTCGCCGACGCGCAGCGGCCGGCCCAGTGGGCATCGTGTCCGGCGCTTTGCGGGACGAGATCGAGCTCGGCTTGGCAGCGCTCGGCGTGCGGGACTTGATCGTGAGCATCGTCCCCGCCGAGGCCACGCGCGCGTCCAAACCCGATCCGCACGGCTACTTGTTGGGCATCGAAGCTTTGTCGAAGCTCGTGCCGCTAAGCATCGCCCAGCGCGCGCTCGTGATCGAGGATTCACTGGCGGGCATCGAGGCGGCGAAGGCGGCGGGGTTGCCGTGCATCGCCGTCGGCCACAGCTATCCCGAGAGCGAGCTGTATGCGCACGGCGCCGATCTGGTGGTGCCCGATTTGATCAGCATCGACGAGCAGCGCCTCTCCGAGCTGTACCGAAAGCTGTATGGCTAGGCTGGTGCGGCTGGGCGTGCTCGGCGCGTTGCTGCTCGGCGGGCTCAGTGTCGACACGCATGCCGCCGAGAGTGCTCGACGCAGCGAGCCCTTGCCGCTCGGAGCCAACGCCTGGAGCGACGCCGCCCGCGGCACGATTCGCGGCGTGACCGTCGGCCCGATCGAAAGCGCGCTGCATCCGAACCGCGGCTACGGCAGCAAGCCTTTCGAGCGCACGTTGCTCGAAGCGAAGCGCCTGGGTTCCACCTGGATCAGCCTCACGCCCTTTGCTCGCGTCTACGACGGCAAGAGCACGGGCATTTCGCTGAGCTTCGAGGCGCCGTTCGCCGACAACCGCCGAGCCATCGTGCGGGCCATTCGCCAGGCGCACTCGCTCGGCATGCGCGTCTTGATCGTGCCGCATTTGTGGGTCGAAAGTGGGGAATGGCGTGGTGAGCTCGATCCCGGCTCTGACGCCGCGTGGGAGCAATGGAGCCGCAACTATCGCGCGTTCTTGCTCACCTGGGCCGACGTGGCGCGCGAGTCGCAAGCGGACATGCTCGCCGTCGGGGTAGAGCTGCGAAGCTGGCTCACGACGGCCCACGCACGCAGCTTCGAACCGATTTTGCGCGACGTGCGCAAGGCGTACCCCGGGTTATTGACGTACGCCGGCAATTGGGACGACATCGAGCAAACCGTGATCTTGGGCCAGCTCGACGTGATCGGGCTCAATGCGTTTTTTCCACTCGCGGACAAAGATGGCGCGAGCCTCGAGCAATTGACCGAGGGCGGCGCGAAGGTACGCGATCGCTTGGCGAAGCTGGCCGCGTTTTGGCAGAAGCCGATCTTCTTCAACGAGTTCGGCTACACCACGCGCCCCGACCCGGCCATTCGACCTTGGGAATGGCCAGACAAGATGAGCCATGTCGTGCCGGATCAAGCGGCGCAAGCAGACGCTTACCGCGCGCTGCTCTCGCCGTTCATCGACGAGCCTTGGTTCGCCGGCTTCTTCGTGTGGCGGTTGTACGCTGACCCGGACGACATGTCGCAGGAAGCGGAGTGGGGTTTCTCACCGCGCGGCAAACAAGCCGAAATCGTGCTGCGCGACGCATTCCACGCGCACTGGGCAGGGGATGGGCCGCGGCCCCTGGGAAGCGCTTTGTGGCGCGATGCAGCCAGCGGCGTGGGCCGGTTCTGAACAAGGAAGCAACGCCCCCGGACCCCAACGGCCGTGGGCATTTCGAGGCCCGGGGATTCGGCGCGTCTTGAAGCCCACTCGATGAGCCCGCGTCAGAACACGTCATCCGGCCGCGCGGGCGGGTGCGGGATATCCAGGCTCGGCGAAGTGACGGCGGCAGCGCCGCCCGCCAAGTACTGATAGCGCGCGAGGTTACCGAGCACGCGCTCTACATAGGTCCGCGTCTCGTCGAACGGGATGCGCGCGACGAAGGCGTCGATGCCGATCTTCTCCGGAGCATTGAGCCAGCGGAACACGGCGTCGGGGCCTGCGTTGTACGCAGCCGCCATCAGCGCCACGTCACCGCCAAAATAGCGGCTGAGCTGCGCGAGGTAGTGCGCACCGTAGCGAATGTTGTCGTTCGGCAGGACGAGCGAGCCATCCACGTATGGCTCGTGCAATTGGTCGGCGATGCGCCGGGCGGTCGGGGCGATGAGTTGCAGTAGGCCGCAGGCTCCCGCCGGCGAGCCCGCGTTCGGATCGAATACGCTTTCTTGGCGCATCACGGCGTACAGGAACGGCGGGCTCAAGCTCTCGCGTTGCGCCGCGGCTTGCACCAAATCCAGGTACGGTTCGGGGTAAATGCACTCCCAGGCCCAGCGGTTCGCGTCGCTGGGCGCACTGTCGAGCGCTTCCCCGCGCACGACGTCTTGGCCTACGCGGTAGCGCCGTTGAGCGACGCCCAGCAGGCCATAGGCCTCACACAGCGCTTCACTGGAGCGCGGCGCGTAGGCACGGCCGAAGCTGACTTCGTTGCGGCTGAGCTCGCGCTCTGCGTCACGCGCTAGCCCCAGGCGATTCAATGCGGCCACGGCGGGCGGCAGCTGGATGGCGAGCGGAGCGCGTGCCGCAGCCGCGCTGTCCGCAATCAGCGGCGGCTGTGGCGCGCCGACGATCCCCAAACGGGCCCGCGCGGCCAACCCGAAGAACGACAGCGGCTCGCTGCGCGCGACGCTCGTGAAGGCGGTGACGGCCTTCTCCTTTTGATTGCTGAGCGCGAGCGAGAGCGCCTCGAGGTAACGTAAACGGGCCTTGCTCCGGCGATCCGTGGCGCGTGCGGCCAGGTGCTCGAACACAGCGACGGAGGCTGCGGGCTGATCCGTCTCGAGACCACACAGGGCCCGTTCGTAGCTCGCGTCGTTGCCGAAGCGAGCCCGCTTACCGAAGGACGACAGGTATTTGTCGTACGCATCACGCGCCTTCACGTATTCGCCAGCGATGAAGCGCAGGCGCGCCGAGAGGAATTGCGCTTGCTCGGCCCAGTTGGATTTGGGGAACGAGCGACTCACCCGCTCGTAGCCGGCGATTGCGCGCTCGTCTAGCTGAGCTCGTGACAAGGCGCGTGCCGCGAAGAACAAGGCTTGCGGCGCGCTACCGGGGTCTTCGCGCGCAGCGCGTTCGAATTGTTCGGCGGCCTTCGAGTAGTTGGCGCGTGAGGCGTACAGCGCAAACGCGCGCAAGTACGTCGGGCGACCGACGGCGATCGGGGACCCGGGCGCCTTGGCGATCGAGGCAAGCTCGGCTTCGGTCGCTTCCACGCGGCCCGCTTCGGCCAGGGCGGTCGCGCGGTCCAAATGCTCGGATTTCGATAGCCGATTCGAGCCGCCCGAGCGTTCCAGGGCTTGCAGGGCGCCGTCGCTCTCGGGGCGCAGGGGCGCGGCGAGCGCGAGCCAGCGGTTGTCGGCGTTGGCCGTCGCCGAGTCACCCATTTGCGCGGCCAAGGTGGCGCGCAGGGCACGCGCGCGCACCTCGGCGCTGCGCGGGCGCTTGGATTTGCCGAGCCTCGCCAGCACTCGATCCAGCGCCAAGCGCGCTTTCGGGAGCGCAATGTCTTGCTGATACGCCGAAGCGGCGGACAACAACGACTCGTTATCCCCTTGCAGCTCGTAGAACTTCGCGGCCTCGGCGAACGGCCCCACGCGCAGCTGAGCACGCGCGCGCAGCGCCGCGATTTGCGCGGACAACGCAGGCAGCGCCGCTTCCAGCCCCTCGAGCAAAGTCGGCGCCGCGCGAGCATCATCGACCTCGAGCGCGACGCGGGCGCGCACGAAGCGAAGCTCGGGCTGACTTCGCTCGCTCTCCGGCAAGGCCTCGAGCGCCGTGTGTGCGTCGGGCCAACGCTCGGCGCGCACCAGCGCCGCAAACCCGCCCGCGGGCGCCGGCGCCGCGCTCGGCGTCGCTGAAACCAGGCTCACCGCAGGAGCGCTATGAGCGAGCGGTGGCGCAACGCTCGGGCCAGGCGCGCCTTGAGCGCCGCGATCGCAGGCCGCCAAGAGCAGCCAGATCAAGAGCCTCGGCCTCAGAAACCCCAATGGTATTCCGCCCGCAGCATGGGAGTGAACGCCGCCCCGCGCTCGGGGCTGGTGAGCAAGATGTCGGACCGGATCGAAGCGCCGAGCCCGAAGTCACGCGTCGCCGCGTAATCCAAGCCAAGGACGATGGCCGCCAGCGCGTCGTCACGACGGAACGGCTCGCCTACCGGCAATCGCCCTCCGATGTGTTGAAAGCCCACGAGCAGCGCGCCGTAGGGGATCCACTGCAGCACGTCCAGCTTGTACGAGAGGCCCGCAACGGCAGACCAGGGCTCGGCGTGCTCGCTCGGAAGCGGCTTTCGTCCTGCCATGGCGTCGGCTTTCGAGAACGGAGGCGTGTACGTGTTCAAAGAGCCCAAGAGCTCGAGCTTGAGGTCGAACACGTCCGAGATACCGTACGCCGCGTTCACACCGAGCGCCGGACCCGCCGTGTAGTAGTGCGGATAAGCGGTAAGGCCGACGCCACCGCCCACATGCCACTCGCGCTCGAAGGCGCGCGCACTCCGCGGCGTGAACAGCACGGCGAGCGGGACCGAAGCAGCCAGTGCGAAACCAAAGACCCTCGCGCGCTTCATGGACGCCGCGAGCATAGCCCGAGACATCTCGGTTCTCAGAGCATATTTACGGGGTCCACGTCGATCCCCATGCGGACCAAACGGTTCACGCTGGCTCGCGCGACCGCGAGCAGCGCATCGCGCAGTGGTTTCCGATCCGCCGCGCGCAAGACGAAGCGAAATCGATAGCGATTGCGCAGCCGCGCCAGCGGCGCCGGCGTGGGTCCGAGCACTTCGACGCCGCTCGGCACTGCGGCCCGCGCGATGGCCGCGATCCGGGCGCACTCGGCGAGCGCTTGCCCCTCGTCGAGCGCGTCGAAACGGACCAACGCGAGCCGCGAGAACGGTGGAAACCGCAGCTCTTCGCGATCGCGCATCTCTTGCTCCACGAAGCCCGGGACGTCGTGCTTCAGCGCAAAGGCGATGGCCGGGTGCTCGGGTTGCCTGGTTTGGATCAGCACTCGCCCCGGCGCATCCCCGCGCCCCGCGCGCCCAGCCACCTGCACGAGCAAATGGAACGTGCGCTCGGAGGCTCGAAAATCGGGCATCGAGAGCGCAGAATCCGCGTTCAACACGCCGACCAAGGTCACGTTCGGCAAATCATGACCTTTCGTCACCATCTGCGTGCCCACCAAGATATCGATCTCGCCCGCTCGCACACGGTCGAGCACCGCTTCGCTCTTGGCCCCTGCCGCCACGTCCCGATCGAGCCGCGCCACGCGCGCAGTCGGCAATTGCTGCTTCAGGGTGAGCTCGATGCGCTCCGTGCCCGAGCCTTCTTCAGCGAGCTTGGTCGCGCTGCACTTCGCGCAGCGTTGGGGAACGGCCACGAGGTAGTCGCAGTAGTGGCACTGCATGGACTCGCCGCGCGCGCGGTGCAGCGTGAGCGACACCGAGCAATTCGGACAGCGCACGATCTCGCCACACGAGCCACAGATTAGGCTCGGCGAGAAGCCACGACGATTCAAGAACAAGATCGCTTGCTCACGGCGAGCCAAGCAAGCCTCCAGCGCGCGGAACATCGTCAAACTGAGTAGGCGATCGCCGCCTGGGCCTGGGCCCACGTGCCGCAAGTCCACGATCTCGACGTGGGGCAAGACCGCAGTGATCCGCGCGCGAGCCGGCAGCTTGAGCAATTCCAGCCTGCCGCTCTGCACCAAAGCCACGCTGGCCAACGATGGCGTGGCCGAGCCGAGCACGCACACGGCGCCTGCGCGGTGCGCGCGAAGCAGCGCCATGTCGCGCGCGTGGTAACGCACGCCCTCTTCTTGTTTGAACGAGCCGTCGTGCTCCTCGTCCACGCACACGAGGCCCAAGTCGTGCACGGGTGCGAAGAGCGCGGAGCGCGCGCCCACGGCGACCTTCAGCTCGCCGCGACGCAGCGCGCGCCACATCGCGTGCCGCTGTGAGTCGCTGAGCCCGCTGTGCAAGACCGCGATCCGATCGCCGAGGCGCGCGCGAAAGCGCGTCACCAACTGCGGCGTGAGCGCGATCTCCGGCACGAGCACGATCGCTCCGCGCCCGAGCTCGAGCGCGCGCTCGACGGCGCGCAGATAGACCTCGGTTTTGCCGGACGCCGTGACGCCGTCCAAGAGGAAGCTGCGTTTCTCTCGCTCGGCCAGGGTGCTCGTGAGGCGCGCCACGGCCGCCGCCTGAGGCTCGGTGAGCTCGGGCGGTACGTCGCGCGCGACTTGGGCGAAAAACGGATCGGGGTGGGCCTCGATGCGCTCGGTGATCACCAGGTTCAAGGTCTCGAGTCGCTTCACGGCGGCGCGCGCGTTGGGCCAGGTCTTGCTCAACTGCGGCGTGGTCTCGGGACCTTGCTGGCGCAGGTGCTCCAAAATCTCGCGCGCTTGTTCGCCCAACTTGGCACCTGCCTCGGCGCCAGCGACGGCGCTCACGCGTTGCACCATGCGCCCGCGCGACTCCACCGCGAACGACTCGCGGGCCGACAACGCTTCGGCGGCCGTGCGTTCGACGGCCGGCAGCGCGAGCTCGATCACCGCGCCGATTGGCGCGATGTAATAGCGCGCGAGCTCCTGCAGAAAGCCGAGCAGCTCGTCCTGCAGCACGGGCTCGGGATCGACCACCGCTTGCAGCGGCTTCAGCTTGTCATCGGGGATGTCTGGCGCTTCGGAGCCGAGCTCGAGCACCACGCCGAGCACGCGGCGCTTGCCGAACGGACACAACACGCGCGCGCCGCGGCGCACGCCAGCCGCCAAATTCGGCGGCACGATGTAACTGAAGGCCTGCCCGAGCGGCACCGGAATCGCGACACGCGCGAAGATTCGAGGGGACTCTGCCTCCGTCACGGTGCTCGCTGCTACTGCCGCAGCCCCAGATAATACATGGCCGCGCCGATGGTCACGATCAGCAGCCCAATCCACACCCACTGTGAGCCCTTGGCCGGGGCGAGCGGCGCGCCCGGGCGTTTGCGCACCAGCGCCTCGAGCGAGGGTGGCGGCGGCTCCATACGCGGCACGTCGAACGACTCGGGCGAGTCATCCCGAGTCTCTGGTGGAGGTGGCAGGTAAGGACGGCTACCTCGTCGCGGCTCGGGAGGATCGGACACGGACCCTGACGATCCCAGGCGAGCCGAGTGCGGTCAAGCGCGTCCGCGCGAAAGCACGCGTGCAGCGCGGCCGGTGCTGCTTTCGTGGACTGCTCAGGCGGCGGGCGGCTTATCGAGCCCGAAACCTTCGTGGAGGGCGCGCACGGCAAGCTCGGTGTACTTCGCCGCGATGATGCAGCTGATCTTGATCTCGCTGGTGCTGATGGCCTGAATGTTGATGCCCTCGCCCGCGAGGATCCCGAACATCTTGGCGGCGACACCGGCGTGCGAGCGCATGCCGAGGCCGACGATGGACACCTTGACGATGTCGGGGTCGTACTCGACGGGCTCACTGCCGTACTCGGCGGCGGTCTTTTCGATCAGCTCTTTCGCGCGCGGCAAGTCGGTCTTGGCCACGGTGAAGGTGACGTCCGTCGTTTGACCACCGCCGCGCGAGGGGCTCTGGATGATCATGTCGACCGACACGTTTTGCTCGGCCAACATGCCGAAAATCTTGGCCACGACACCCGGCTTGTCGTTGACGCGCACGAGCTGCACCTTGGCCTCGCCCTTGTCGTAAGCGACGCCTGCCACGGCCACCGATTCGAAACCTTCTTCGCCGACTACCATCGTACCTGTCCGATCGCTGAAGGAGGACCGCACGTGAACCGGCACTCCGTATTTCATCGCTACTTCGACGGAACGGATCTGAAGCACCTTGGCACCCAAGGACGCGAGCTCGAGCATCTCTTCGTAGCTGATGCGGTCGATCTTGCGCGCGGAGGGGCAGATGTTCGGGTCGGTCGTGTAGACGCCGTCCACGTCCGTGTAAATTTCGCAGACATCGGCCTTGATGGCCGCGGCAATGGCCACCGCCGTCGTATCCGAGCCACCGCGGCCGAGCGTGGTGATGCTGCCGTCCGGATCGATGCCCTGGAAGCCCGCGACCACGGCGATGCTACCGCCCTGCACGGCCTGCAGCAGCTTGGAACCCTCGATGCTTTGAATGCGCGCTTTGGTGTAAGCGGCATCCGTGCTGATACGCACTTGGTGGCCGAGGAAGCTGCGCGCCTTGCCGCCCAGCTGTTGGATGGTCATGGCCACGAGCGCCGCGCTCACCTGCTCACCCGTCGACGCCAGCGAATCGAGCTCACGCATGTCTGGGGTGGCCGAGATTTGGTGCGCTAGGCCGAGCAGGCGATTGGTCTCACCCGACATCGCGCTCACGATCAGCACCACCTGATTCCCCTCCCGCTGCGAGCGCAGCGCGAGCTCGGACACGTTTCGCATCCGTTCCAGGTTGCCAACGGAAGTACCACCGAATTTTTGAACGACGAGAGCCACGCGGGCACGGGTGCTAGCCCCCGAAACAAGCCGCGTCAAGCACCAGAAGCAGTGTTAACGTGCCGCCCGGGATGTCGCCGCTCGCGCATTACGTGGTGGAAACGGTCGTCACGCTGCTGGCGATCGTGGCGCTGGCCGTCCTGGTGCTGATTGGCGCGCGGCGCGCCGGGATGGGGCGAGCCGCTGGGCCGCTCGAGCTGGTCGGGCGCTTGCCGCTGGACGGGCGGCGCGCCGTGTATTTGGTGCGCGTCGGCAGCACCGTGTACGTCGTGGGGGCGAGCGAAGCCGGCATCGCCAAGCTGGGTGAGGTGACCGACGGCTCCCTCGAGCTGCCGACGACCGCGAATCAAAACGAGACATTCAGGGAGGTCTTGTATCGTGCGTTCGGTAAGAAGCCGTAGCCTGAGCGGGGGAGCGGGGCTCGTCACGCTGCTCGTGTCGGCGGTCGCCCATGCGGCTCCGGCGCCGAGCCCGAACCTCGCCGACGAAGCGTTCATGCGCCCCGTGACGCTGGTCGTGATCTTGGGGTTGGCCGCGCTCTTGCCGTTCGCGTTCATGACGCTGACCGCGTTCGTGAAGATCTCGACCGTGCTCCAGATCGTGCGCGGCGCGATCGGCGCGCAGAACATTCCATCGAGCACGGTGATCATGGCGTTGGCGGGCGCGCTGACGTTGCTCGCCATGGCGCCAGTGGGTTCGCGGATCGAGGAACGCGCGGCGCCGCTGTTCCAGCCCGGCGCGCAGACGGACACGAGCACTTGGGTGCTCGCTCTCGCCCAAGCCACGCGCGAACCGATGCGCGATTTTTTGCGAGCAAACGCCTCGGCGCGCGAGAAAACTCGCTTCTACGAAATCGCGCGCGCCGCGCGGCCCGTCGCCGAGCGCGAGCGTGTCGGCAAAGACGACTTCGTGATCCTGGTGCCCGCGTTCGTGGTAAGCGAGTTGATCGCGGCATTTGCGCTGGGCTTTGCGCTGTATCTGCCGTTTCTGGTCATCGATCTGGTGGTCTCGAACGTGCTCTTGGCGCTCGGCATGCAGATGATGAACCCGACCCAGGTCAGCCTGCCCTTCAAGCTACTCTTGTTCGTGGCGATCGACGGTTGGGGTCAGCTCGCGCAGGCGTTGGTCAGCGGCTATCACACGAGTTGACGACTGGGTCCGCTCAGAGGCGTGTCGCCCGCGTCGCCCCGCGAGTGCCTTCGAAATGAAAATCGTAGTATGAATTCGAACTACGATTTTCGTTTCGAAGACCTGGGCGGATTCTCGATTGGGGGGGCGCCCACGAGACGCACCTCGCACCTCGCCGCGCGTCTCAGGTGCTCACGGGTAGCCCTGCAAGGTGGAGTTGCTCACGCTGATGCTCTTGGCATTCACGCCGACGGCGGTGCCCACGTTCTTCACGCTGCCCGTCGAGACGCTCGTCCAGGAGCCGCCCGTGTTGTCGGTCATGGTCGTATCGCTGATGGTGAGCGTGCCCATCATGTCGTTGCTGGTGAAGAACAGGCCGCCACCGAATGCTTTGACTCCCGCGTGGTTGTCCGTGATCTCGTCACCGCACAGGGTCACGTTCACGGACGCGCCATCGCTGTAGATCGGCCCGCCATTGCCGCCTGATCCCGTTTCGTTCTGGCCGTTGTTCATCGCCGAGCACTTGCTGGGCTCGTTGTTGTTGGCGTCGTGGCCGATGGCCTTGTTGCCGGTAAAAAGGCTATTGTAGATGTTGAGCTCGGCAAACAAGCAGCCGATGCCGCCGCCGTTGCTGGCGTCGTTGTTCGTGAACGTGCTGCCCACGATCATCACACCGGGTTTACTGCCCACCACGTAAATGGCTCCGCCGCCGGTGTCGGGGCCGAGCGGGGCGCCGTGATTGCTGTCGAACACCGAGTCGATCACGGTGAGCCCGCCATCGCGCATGTAGAGGGCGCCGCCTTCACCATCGTTGAAGCCCTGTGAGCACGGCGCGTCCGCGACGGGGATGGCTTCGGTCGGGGTGGTTTTTCCATTTCGCAGCGCGAGGTGCTGCAACGTGAGCCCGTGCTCGTTCGCGCGGAAGTTCGCGCTATAGAAGCGCAGGATCTGCACGGCGTTGCCACCGTCGAGCGTCACTCGATCGCCACCGTCGATGACGGTGTCTTTGTCGGCAGGCACATTGACGGTTGCGCTGACCGCGATCGTCGCGGGCGCGCTCCCGCAATCGAACGTCACGATGCCGCCCTTTGCGACGGCATCATCGAGTGCGCTGAACGTGCAGCTTGCTGCGGTGCCCGTGCCAACCACCGTCGTCGGGTGCGTCGTATCGACCGGCTTTCCACGTGCAGGAACGCCAGCCGAGCAAGAACCGTTCGGATTTCCCGCGGGACTGGTCGTTCCGCCGGCTTGGCCTGCACCGGCTTGGCCTGCACCGGCTTGCCCCGCGCCCGCTTGCCCTGCACCCGCTTGTCCCGCGCCCGCCGCGCCCGCCGCGCCCGCCGCGCCCGTTGCTCCAATGCCGCCGTTCGGCATCCCGGCGCTGCCGCTAGTCGACGCACCGTCGCTGCCGGATCCGCTACACGCCGCGAACACCGGAATTGCCAGCGCGACGAGCGTGCCCACCCAGGTGAAGGTTCGCATGAGCGCGAGTGTACCGCGCGCGCCCGCGTCAGAGCGGCTTTGCGCGCCGAGCTCAGCAACAACTGGCGGAGGATCTAGGGCACACGCGCAGCATTCGCTACACTGCCCACCACAACCCGCATGGCACTCGTCTCGTCCGCAGCAGCCATCCGTCGTTGGGCTGAGACCGAAAACCCGCTATCTCGTTGAAGTCGTCGATAGCGAAGCCGACCCGCCCCAATCAGCGCACTGCGGCGAGGCTCGACTCACGCGCGGCCAGCGCTGCCTCGGCCAGCGAACGGATCTCCTTTTCGGCCTCGGATTGGACGACCTTTTGCAATGGCTCCCGCAGCTCGTCGTGAGCTGGCAGCCAGGCGCCAAGCACGCGCACCGCGCCCAGACGCACGTGCGCGTCGTCGTCCTGGAGCGCGGCGCGGCTGGCCGCCTCCAACAGCGCCAGTACGGGCGTGGTCTTGTGCACCAACAGGGCCCGCGTCGCAGCTAGCCTCACCTCTTTCGCGGGATCACTCCCCAGCGCCCGCGCCAACGCCGCGTCAGCGGGCGCGAGGTTGACGAGCTGAAGTGACTCCACGGCAGCGGCTCGGACTTGTTCGTCCGCCGAGGCCAGCAACGGTTCGATCGCGGGATAAGCCTCTTCGTCGCCGGAGTTTGCCAAAGCGCGCAGCGCGGTGACGCGCGGCAGCGTGCTCGTTGCGCGGCTCAAGCGAGCTAGCACGATATCGAGCAAGCGACGGGCGTGGGCGGTCTCTCCGTCGACGCGCAGCCTGCGAATGCAAGTACCTAGGCCGTACATCGCTTGTGTGCGCGAGCTCGGATCCTCGAGCATACCAACCAGGGCGGCGGTCGTATCCTCGGTTGGGTGTTGCGAGCGGCTGAGCGAGATGGCGGCCATCTTTTGTTGTTGGGCATCCAGCTTGCCGTTGCGCAGCAGCTCCACGATCGCGTGCTGAGCCTGCGAGCTGCCGGAGGCACTGAGCGCATCGAGCAAGACCGGCGCTAGCGGATCGCCACTTTTGATCAGCGCGCTCAAGCGAGCAACCGTCGGCGCTTTGGTGCGGATCAGAGCCTGCAGCGCGCCGAATAGATCGGTTCGCTCCCGCGAGTAAGCCTGCTTCGCGTCGTCGGTCGTCGGCTCTGGGCCCTGGGCGCGCAGCGCGCTCAAGACCTGGTCCAACGACCGGCCCGACAAGCGCAAGGCATCGGTTTCACGCGTGTCTTGCTTGGCAAGCACGACGCTAGCGAAGCTCTTCAATCCTGCGAGCAGCGCATGAAAATCCGGCACATTGCTCAGCACCGTCGCGGATCTGCGCGAAAGCTCGAGCGTTGACTTCGACTCGACCGCGCCGACCATCCCCCCGGCGGTCAGGTGCTCGCTGCCATTCACGCTGAGCAGGCGGCCATTCGGCTCGAACTGGAGCTCGAACCTCGAGACATCGACCTTTGGCAAACCGGAAGCAGAGGAGTCGATGCGATCCGCCGTGGCGACGCTGAGGTAGCGCAGCTTCTGTTTCTCGAAGCTGCCCGGCGCTTGCGCGCGGGAGTAGCGCGCTTGATAAGAACCGGTGGTGTCGCGTTCATCGGCGACGAAGCTCGGTTCACCGCGGTCACCGCCCTGAAGATACGCCGCGAGAGTCTTTTGAATGCCGGCCACCAAGACCGACAAATTCGGCTGGACCCACACCTCACCGAGCACATTTCCAGGCAAGAGCTCGAACAGGAACGGTTTGCCGAGGCCGGGCTCGATCGCCGCGAATTCGGCGGCTTTGCCAGGCAGGGAGGTCGTGAGCCGAGGCGCTCGAAAGCTGCCTCGCAAGAGCAGTCGGGTCGGGCTCACGTCCACGGCGAGCAATTCCAAATCACTATCCAAAACGAACTGAGTGATCGGCGAACCTTCTAACGTGGCCTGGCTCGTCAGCTTCACCTTGTAGGTTGAGCTCAGCCCACGTTCGAACGACCACGGGGCGCGCTCTGGCGCGGCGAACGGCGGCGACGGCAGCGAGCTTGCTACGGGCTGCGCACTCTGACCCGCTGACGGCTGCGGAGGCACCGCGCTCGAGGAAACGGAGGTAGCGGCCGGGTTTGGTGAGTCCTTGTCGCGGCAGCTCAGGCAAGGCAGCAGACCCAGCGACAGCAGCGCGCAAGACAAGGTGCGCGTCCGTTGCCGCAGCCGGCGGCTCACTGCGCCCTTACCGCGTGCACGATCCTAAACGTGCCGTTGATCTCGCCCGGCGCGCACATACCCATCGGCCCCGGGTCGCAGCTAGCGGAAGTAGGTGCCTTCCAAGAACCGTGAAACGACCCCAAGATGACCTCGGTTCCAAAGTCTCCGTCGTAGGCGACGCCGGACAATGCCCCGCCCGCGTAGTGGTCTCCGAGCGACGAGCCTCCGACGAGGTTCACGGCCACGGTCATCGACGCGCCCGCGTAGGGGGCACCCGGCCCGGGCGGGAGATCGTAGCTGAATGTGCCCGGCTTCTGCACTGGCACGGTGACCTGGTAGCGACGCCCCATTTCCGAGGATGGCCCTTCCAGACAATCTGCAACCCACGCCAGCGGGTCGTCGAAAGTCACGTATACCAGCGCGCCGCTGGAACAATGCGTGTCGACAGCGACGCCGTTCAGAGTCCCACGAATCGAAACACAGCGCTTGCTCGAATCCAATTCCGAGGTTCGACAGTCGAAGCTCGGCTTCGGAATAGCCGGGTCGAAGTCGTCGGGCGGGACGACGACCGATGCGGCACCGCCAGCTCCGGCAGTCGACCCGCCCGCGACACCACCACCGCTGCCCCCGGCCGCGCCCGAGTTGCCGGCTGATGCCGGGCTCCCCGCGTTACTCGACGAGCCGCCCGAGGGCGCGCCGCCGCCTGGACCGCTACCGGAGGATCCGGATCCACCCTGGGACGACGCACCGTCGCTGCCACACGCCAGCAGTTGCGTCACGGCGAGCAAAGCAGTCGACGAACGCCGTGCGAACACCCGAGAAAGACGATGGTAGGCACTCATTGCGAACGAGATTAACAGAGGTCTTGGCGCGCGGCCATTCAGCCGCGCGCCCCGCGCGCTCACTTGGGCTGAGGTACTAGGCAGTAGTCATCGAAGCCGAGCGGCTTGGTAATGTCGATCACGTACGGCTGCGGGATGGCATTGGGGCGGGCTGGCAGCGGCTGCAGATTCACGAACGGCAGCTGCATCTCGTACACGCCAAGGCTGTTGGCTGGCACACCCGGAAGGGGCAAGTCGATGCCCGCCAAAGTGCCACCACCCTGGAGCAGATTCACGTTCAGATTCAGATTGAACGGGTCTTTGAAGGTGAGAAACGGTTTGCTGAACGTCTTACTGAAAAACAGCGCCTTCAACCGCACGTAGGCGTTCAGAGAACCCGAAAGAACGTCCTTCAGCCCGAAGTCTGCGGAGTAGAACCAGTCCACATAGAATTGATACTGACGCGTGGGCAAGACGAGCGCGCCACCGCTGACGGACTGCAGGTCGTCCGGGATCGGTCGATTGTCCGCTTGCGACTCCATCGTGAGCCCTACTCCGGACTTGAGCAGCGCGCTGACCGAGGCGAGATTCAGCTCGCCACGAATGCCGGCACGAACCGAGAAGCCAGGAATTCCAAAGCCCACGCCAGCGAATAGGGCAATGCCGGCGCCAGCGCGAGGCTCCACCCCTCCCGAAATTCCCGCCAACTGCGTCTTGGTGCCAGGCGCCAGCGCGAGGCCGCTCGGCGGGGAGAACTGGTAGTAAATGTTGCCATCGATCCCGTAGTTCACCATCACGCTGACCGCGATGTTCACCGGGATCGGACCGACGAAGAAGGTGGTCGAGAAGATCTCCTCGTCTTCGCTGCGCTGGAACTTGATGAAGTTGATTTTCCCCGAATGCGCAGTGCTGAGCGCCGAAGAGAAGCTCGCCGTTTTGGCGGCCAGCGCCTGGTTCTTGCTCAGTAGGTCCGCGATGCGCCCTTGGTAGTAGGTGACGTATCGGTTGATGGTCGATTCGGGGGTCTGCGCGAGACACGTAGCGACATTGCCGCTCGGGAAACCCTTGTCGTTGTTGACGCCGATGGCGTTGCAGAACGACGTCTTGTCGAAGGTTTGGTTGCTAGCGAGCTTCTTGTATTGCAGAAGCAGGGTTTGCGCGTCGCGGAGGGCTTTCTTGGCGCGATCACCGGCATCTTCGAAGGCGCTGATTGCGCTTTCGCAAGCTTCGCCAGCATCGAACAACGGCTTGTTCTCCGGCTCGGTCGACTTGCTATCGAACGGTGCTTCACCCAACAAGTCGACGAAGTCGATATCGAACACCTTGAAGAAGGTGTCGCCGACGCTCACCCGGCAGCGTTCGGCGCGGACTTGCGCCTTGGTGTCCAAGATCTTCGCGTGACTCGAGCCGACGATCGGTAGCGTGAACGTGACCTCGGAGGCAAAGCTGGCGCTCGCGTCCACCTTGAAGGCGTTGTCGCCGAACGGCAAAGGCCGGAGATCGGCGTTGAAGTCCGTGGCAGGGTCGAAGGTGAGCTTGATCAAGCTCCCGCCGCCGTGATCTCCGTGCTTCTTGTCGCCGTCGGTGATGGCCGGAGGGTCATCCATACCCAGCTTGCACCAGCAGTTGCCGTTGATGTTCTTCGGGCAGCCGGCCTTGTTGGGGTCGTCCTCGAACACCGGCGCCGGCGGTGGGTTCTTGTGATCGGTGATCGCCTGCGAGGTCGGCTTCGGCGTGGGCACGTACGCGTTCGGATCCGAGGGGCCGGCATTGCCCGTCCAATCCGGAGCCGGACAAACTCGGATTTCCGCGCAGCCGCAGGCCGGGTCGCCGACGTTCTTGCAAGCACACGTGCTGCCGCCCGTGCAGCTGGTCGGAGACGTATCCTGCGGCGCGACATCACTGACGCATGCCGGATCGCGCAGACCGCACAGCATGGACTTGCCCTTGCACACCGCGCGCTCTGGGTTCGTGGCGCAGCTCGGCGGCACTCCGTAGCCGCAGCGATAGTTCGGCCCGAGCGGCGCACACAGCGATGGATCCATCAACCCCTGCTGGTTCGGATCCGTGCTTTGGCTTTGGCACGAGGTTTCGGTGACCGACGCCGGCGCTAGCGGGCAGGTCTCCGGATCGACCTCCAGGGTACACGTACCGCCGGTGTTCGCCGTGGACGAAAACAAGCCCTGCAATTGGGCCGCCGTAGGAGGCGGCGCCGGGTACGTCCCGTTGTAGACGGGCGCGGGCATGCCCGACTCGGGTACGCACTTCGTCAGTCGACGTTGCCACCGGTCGGATCGGGAGTCGCACCGGGCCACGTGGGAACGGGCAGGAAGCCAGGGCGGTGCGTCTTGAGGCAGGTGTTGAGCGGATCGTTGAGGCAGCCGTCCTGACAGGCGTCCGCAAAGCCGTCATGATCTGCGTCGGCATCGCTGTGATTGCAGCCGCAGATGCCGGGTTGGTTCTTGTTCGGGTCGGCCGGGCAAGCATCTACGCAGTTGGGAAAGCCATCGACGTCGGAGTCGGTCAGGTCATTGCCAACGGGGCACTCGCCACAGTCTGCCTTGCCGTTGCCGTTCGTATCCGCGCAACCGAAACCAATGCTGCAGGCGGCCCCGTTCGTGTTGCAATCACCCGGAGTGAATGCTTGGTGATCGTAACGCGTCCACGGATTGGCAGCGTCCACCGATTTGCCGAAGAACGATCCCTTGTGGCCCGCTGCTGTCGCGATCAACGAAATCTTCGCGTTGGGAGCGACCAGCGTACCGACGAACGGCGAGTCGATGACGGCATCAGCGGTGCCGTAGTAGCCGAAGAGGACGTTCGGGGTGGTCGTGTTTTGACGGAGCTGAACGCCACGGTAGGTGAACGGCCCGCCCTGTACGAAGACGTAGATCGGCCCGTTGGCGTTGTTGAAGCTCAGCGTCGCTTGCGGTTCGAGCGCGAACGAATTGAAGTAGTAGATACCCGGCGCCGAAAACGTAACCGTCGAACGCGACGAGACGTTCAGCACTCCGTACCCGCCCGGCGTGAGGCTCGTGGCCTGATCGGGGCCGAGCGTTACATCCCGTTGTGGCGTGGGGAAGGTGACGTCCCAGGTTGCGGCAACTCGTGCGTTGAGCGCAAAATTACGCTGAATTCCGCCATCGACAACGACTTGCGATTGGGTGGTGACGCTCGACTGACCACGGACGAAGCCGAAGACGTGAGCGCGATCGCGTAGTAGCGTGGGTGCAACGCTGAAGAGGTTGCCGGGGGCCGCTTGCACGCCCACGTTGGTGGTGACCGAGCCCACGTTGGAGGCTTGGGCGTGTGAATTGTTCGGTTCGCGAAGATCCACACCGTCGTTGAGCAAGAGCGAGCCTTCGGCGCCGAAGATCACGCTCGAGGTGGACAGCCCCTGCGGCAGCTTGATGGCGTAGGTCTGCTTGACCAGCGCCTGAGAAGTGGCGCTTACCGAACCTTCGGAGTCACGCCCACCCGAACAGCCGGAGCCGAACACTGCGAGCAAGGGCAACAGTACCCCGCACGTGAGTCGAATGACCTTCTTACCCAATCGGTCCATGGCTTACCCACCTTTTCTAGCGAGGCCCCTGCCTCACCGCCCTTCCCCGGGCACTGCGCGAGCTTACTAGCGCAACTGGAACCGATACCGCAAGACGATTCCGTCCGGCTCACCGCGCGCGCTACGTAACTCCCCGATCGAGTTGCTCAAAAGCAAGCCATGAACGAGGTCGCGCTCTGCATGCAAGCGCCCGCGGGGCCGCAGTCGGCGGAAGTCGCGCAAATGGTGCGATCGGTCGTCGAATCGCAGGCCGACTTGCAGCCGCTGCCGTTGTACGTCGTACCGCTGCCCTTCTTCGCGCAGCACTTTTGGCCGGCGCAGTCGCTCGGATCATCACAACCGAGTGGTCGGCCGTTGGTGCACGCTGCGTACGAGCTCTCGCACGTGTCTTCTGCATCCGGGAAGCGCACGCAGCACACGCTGCCGGCTGGACAAGACCCGCCGGCGGCGCGAACGCAAACCACCGAGCCGGTGCCGACCGTTCCCAATCCGGAAGCCGGGGAACCCGCTGAGCCCGCGCCGCTACCCGCTGAGCCCGCACCGCTGCGGGCGGAGCCTGCGCCGCTGCCAGCACCGCCGGTAACGCCACTCGCACCAGCGCCACCGCTGGGCGTCGCAGCATCACTGCTACAGCCAGCGCTCAAAGCCATCAACCCCACGAGCACCCATCGCGTCCCGATCATGGCTCGACTCTATCACGAGTCGCGTTGCGCACTACCCGCGAAGCAAGAGACACGTCGCCCCGAATTCGAGCCCGTCCGCTGTTCGTTCGCCCCTCGTCGCCGGCCGGTCGAGCGAGCAGGCTCGCTTTCCATGGCTTGAACGTAAAGGGTCCTCACCCTGTTTGGTGCAGAGCGATCATGATCGAGATTTGATTTGACTGCAATGCCGCGTGCGAACACGCGTCCGAATCTCGGACCGCTGTCAGTGTTGGACTAGAGTCGATCCGAGTCCATCGGGTCAGTCGCCGTGCAGCGTGGCGTCTCATCAATCCAATCCTCGTCTGCTCGAGGACAGTCACGATTATCAAGATGCACCGAGCGATCCTGTCGCAACGCGCCACGTTATTGGATTGGGTGGTTGGCGCTGGGGCAAAGCGCCTCGCAGGCGTCGCGAGTGCCGGCGTTAGCTGCGCAGTTTTCGACCCGCGTGGGCGGCCCGAGTCCTGCAAAGACAGCGGCGAGGAATCCGAGAATGAGTCGCCTGATTTTGGTCGCCAATCGCCTGCCTGTGTCGCTCGATCTCAGCGGCGGCGAAGTGAAAGTCCAAGACAGCCACGGTGGGCTCGCCAGCGGCATGCGCGGACTGACTCAGCAGGAGCAAACGTCCTGGGTCGGCTGGCCCGGCGCGATCCCGACGAGCGACGAGCAACGCGCGCTGATCGACGAGAAGCTGAATGAGCACTCGGCGACGGCCGTGTACCTATCCGCGCAGGAGGCCGAGCGCTTCTACGAGGGCATGTCGAACAGCGTGATCTGGCCGCTATTTCACTACTTGGTCGACCGCATGCCGCTGTACGTGCGCGACTTCGACGAGTACCGCGCGGTGAACGAGCGCTTCGCCGACGCGGTATGCGCAAGCGCCTCCGAAGAAGATCTGATCTGGATCCACGACTATCACTTGCTGCTCTTGCCGCGCATGTTGCGCGAGCGCTTGCCGCGCGCCCGAATCGGCTTCTTTTTGCACATCCCCTTTCCGTCCTCGGAAATCTTCCGCCTCTTACCGCACCGAGAAGATTTGCTACGCGGCATGCTGGGCGCGAATCTGATCGGCTTTCACACCTTCGGCTACGCGCGGCACTTCTCGGACGCCTTGCTCGGTAATTTGGGGATCGAGCCGGAGCTCGATCGTGTCGACGTCGAAGGGCGCAACGTGTCGATCGGCGTGTTCCCGATGGGCATCGACGTGAGCCGTTTCGAGCAGCTCGCCGAGAGCCCCGAGCTGCCGGAGCGGGTGGCGGAGCTGCGGCGCGCGCACGGTGTCGAGCAGTTGCTGTTGGGCGTCGACCGCTTGGACTACACGAAGGGCATCCCGCGCAAGCTGTTGGCCATGGAGCGCTTGCTCGAGCGCAGCCCGCAGTACCGCGGCAAGATCAGCTTGCTGCAGATCGCGGTGCCCTCGCGCGAGAACGTGGCGGAGTACAAGAGCTTGCGCAACGACGTGGAACAGCTGGTAGGGCGCATCAACGGCTCGAGCGGCTCGCTGCACAATGCGCCCATCCACTATTTGTATCAGCCGGTCACCCCCGAGGAGCTGATCGCGAGTTATCGCGCAGCGAACATCGCAGTCGTCACGCCGCTGCGCGACGGCATGAACCTCGTGGCCAAAGAATACGTCGCGGCGCGCACCGACGGCGATGGCGTGCTCGTGCTGAGTGAGCTCGCTGGCGCGGCGAGCGAGCTCGGGGAAGCACTGACCGTGAATCCGTACGACGTGGAGAGCTTGGCCAGCGCGCTCGATCGCGCGTTGACGATGCCCGAGCTCGAACGCCGCGAAAGGATGGCCGCGCTGCGCGAGAAAGTGCGCGCGCACCCAGTGGAGCTCTGGGCGCGCAGGTTCGTCGGCCAATTGGAGGACGGCGAACGCGCGCCCGAGCCGCTCGATCTGCGTCGCAACACGCCCGAGCTCGAAGCGGTGGCGCAACGGTTGGCCCTGCGCAGCGAGGTCGTGTTCACGCTCGATTACGACGGCACGCTGGTGCCCATCGTTCGCAATCCCGATTTGGCGAGCCCGGACGTCGCGCTGCGTGAGCTGCTCGGCGCGCTCGCGGCGTCGAGCGGCGTGCACGTGTGCATCGTCAGCGGCCGCGCGCAGCACTCGCTCTCGGCATGGCTCGGCGCGCTGCCCGTCGATCTGGTCGCCGAGCACGGCGTGTGGTCTAAGAAGGCCGGGGCCGCGGAATGGCGGTGTCACATCGATCCGAGCGCGCTCGGTTGGCTGAGTGACGCGCGTTCAATCTTGGAGACGTACGTCGAGCGTGCGCCCGGCGCGCTGCTCGAGCAAAAGACGGCGGGCTTGGCTTGGCACTACCGTAACGTCGATCCTTATCTGGGTTTGGCTTTGGCACGCGAGCTGCGCGTGCACCTGGTGCGCCACTTCGCGCAGGCGCCCGTGTCGATCTTGGGCGGTCGAAAAGTGATCGAGATGCGGCCGCAAGGCGTGGACAAGGGCTCCGCCGTGCGCGATTCACTCGGATTGTTCGCGAGTAGCGCCGTGATCGCCGCCGCCGGCGATGACCGCACCGACGAGGATTTGTTCGCCGCCTTGCCAGACGGCTCGATCAGCCTATGCGCCGGAACTTTGGCGACGCGCGCCGGGTACCGCGTGTCTGGCCCCGATCAGGTGCGGCGTTTCTTGCGCAGCTTCGTCGAAGCGCGCACGCGGCGCGCCCAAACCTGAGCCCCGCTTGGCCCGGCGAATTCAGCGACGCCCGTCGAGCGGATCGATCGTTGGCGCGGCCGGCTCGGGCGTGCTCGACTTCGGCTTCGCGGTGCCCGGCTTCGCTTTGGCGTGACTCGGGACAATCACCGGCTTGATGCTGGGAGTGACAGCGGGCGCAACCGACGGCTGGTCCGGCACCACGACGGGCGCGCCCGTGACGGGAAGCGCGGGAGCTGGCACGAGCGGGGGCGCGGGCTCCACGGCGACGGCGGGGGCCGGCCTGCTCGAGAGCGGCTCGGCCGCAGAGTCCAACGCGGGGTGGCGATGAGTCGCGAACCAACCCAGCCCACCGAGCACCGCCACTAGGGCCAGCAATGCGAGCACGAGCGGCGTGCGTGACTTCTTGGTCTCGCTCGAAGCCCCGAAATTCGTGTTCGTGGACGTGCCGATGCGCACCGAAGCGGCGCTGGCCAGCGCGGGCGGCGCGCTCGGGATGCCGGCTGCGCCCAGGACGCGTGCAATGCGATCCGCCGAGCGCTGGGCGACCGGCGCACCGAACGGCGCGAGCGCGAACGCGAGCTCTGCCACGTTCGCGTAGCGGTGCTCGCGATTCTTCTCCAAGCAATGCAAGACCACGGCCTGCAGAGACTCCGGCACATCCGCGCGCAAGTCACGCAGCGGGCGCGGCGGATCCTGCAAAATCATCCCGCACAGCTGGGGCATGGTCTCGGCATCGAACGGCACGCGACCGGTGAGCGACTCGTACAAGATTACGCCCAGCGCCCAGATGTCAGTGCGCATGTCCACGTTGCGCGTGGAGCTCATCTGCTCGGGCGACATGTACAGCGGCGAGCCCATGATGCTGTGCGTCTTGGTCATGCCCAGCTCGGGGCTAGCGCCCGGCACGGTGAGCTTGGAGATCCCGAAATCCAACACCTTGATGCATGGGCTGCCGTCGACACGCCGCGTGACGAACAAGTTGGCGGGCTTCAAATCGCGATGCACGATGCCGAGCGCATGCGCCTCGGCGATCGCTTCACAGGCTTGAAGCAGGAACTCCACGGCTTCCGGGATCGGCAGCGCGCCGTTGCGGCGGACGTAGCCCGCCAAGTCCTCCCCGTGCAGGTACTCCATCACCATGTATGGAGAGCCGCTCTCCAAGGTGCCCACGTCCGAGACGCGCGCGACGTGCTCGCTCTTGATCTTGACCGCGGCGCGCGCCTCACGCGCGAAGCGCTCCACGGCTTCTGGATTGCCCAGCGCCTCGGGTAACAAGAACTTGAGCGCCACGCGCTCATCCAACTGCAGGTGAGTCGCGGCCACGACGATGCCCATGCCGCCCTGGCCGAGCACCCGCTCGATCCGGAACTTTCCAGCCAGAATCTGGCCTTCGTAGACCTCGCTCGACATTCTGGTTCTCGTTTTGACGCCCCCCTAAGCTCTTAGCAGAACGGCGCGGAGCCTGGTAGGGTGCGCAAAGAGGCCATACGTTGAGCGTCGATCCCATTCACCTCGCCGATGTACCTTTTTTCGCGCTGCTCGACGACGATCAGCGCGCGCAGCTCGCCGCTCGCGTTGAAACTATCCGTGAACCGGCCGGAAAGGCCATGTTCGGCTATGGCGACCCGGGGGGCGCGGCGTACATCGTGCGCGCGGGCTCGGTCGAGATTTTCTCGAAGAACGACACCGGCGAACGAATCGTGCTCGAGACCGTGCGCGCGGGCGACATGTTCGGTGAGATCTCTTTACTCGACGGCGGGCCGCGCACCGCCGCCGCCGTCGTGGTCGAAGATCTGGAAGCCATCGTCGTCGATCGCGGGGATCTGGAAGAATTTTTGCGCGTCTGCCCCGACGCGGGGATGAGCCTGCTCGCCGCGAGCGGCCGTCGTTTGCGCGAGACCGCGAAGCTCCTGCGCCACAGCGTGTCGCGCGACATCAACGAAGAGACCGAAGACAAGCGCACGCGGGTGATGAAGGTCGCTGATTGGATCAGCGAGTTCAGTGGCAGCCTCGAGTTCCTATTCATTCACTTGGGTCTGTTCTTCGTCTGGATCGTGCTCAACGTCGGGCCGCTCTCGCGCACGAGCATCGGCAGCTTCGATCCCTTCCCCTTCGGGCTACTGACCATGGTCGTTTCGCTCGAGGCGATCATCTTGAGCGTGTTCGTGCTGCTCAGCCAAAACCGACAAGTGGCGCGCGACCGCGTGCGCAACGACATCGAGTATCAGGTGAATCTGAAGGCCGAGCTCGAGATCGGTCACCTGCACGAGAAGGTCGACACCTTCCACCAAGAAGTGATGCGGCGGCTTTCGAATCTCGAAAAAGCGTCGCTGCCACCGCGGGCCTGAACGACCCGTTTCTGGTGACGCGCGCCGGCGCGCGACGTCGGGATTCTGAATAAAACGGCCAATCGGGTGAAGATCTGGGCTGGATGCGCCCTTTAACTCAGAGGGCACGGAGCAAAACGCGCAGCTCGCCCTCGAACCCCTATGGCAAGACCACGAAGAGTTTCAAGCTTTGCGGCGGTGTTCGTCGCCGTACTACCGTTGGTGTGGCTTTCCGCTTGCGGTCAGTCCTCCCCTGGCGACGAGAGCTCCGCGCAGGGTGGTCAACCAGCAAGCGCGGGGTCGGGTGGAAGCGGCGCCGTTGCCGGCCAAGTTGCCTCGCCAGGCGGCTCGACGAGCGTGGGCGGCACGAGCGCGACCGGCGGCGCAACGACAATGTCACCTGGTGGGGCAGCGGCGGTGGCGGGTTCGAGCGGGGGTGACGATAACCAATCCGGTGCGCAGAACCGCGGCGGCGCTAGCGGCAACGCCGGCAACGCGAGCGCGAGCGCGGGCGCAGGCTCCGGAGGCAGCGGTCCCATCGGCGGGGCGAGCAACGGCACCGACAAGATCACCATTTGGCTCGCCGGAGACTCGACCATGGCCAATGGCAGCAACCCCTGCCCGGTCGGCTGGGGTAAACAATTTCAAGCGCATTTCAACGCCAACGCCAAGGTCGTCAATAGCGCAGTGGGCGGCACCACGGTTCGAAGTTGGCTTTACGACGTGAGCTCGACGCTGGGTGCCGACGACGAGTGCACACTGACCTCCCCTAACCCACAAGCCCATTGGACCGAGATGGTGAACGGGATGAAAAAAGGGGACTACCTGTTCATTCAATTCGGGATCAACGACACCACCGGCAGCGGATGCCCAAAGCACGTGAGCACCGACACGTTCAAGAAGCTATTTGGGATGATGGCTCAAGCTGCCAAAGACAAGGGCGCGCAGCCAGTGTTCTTGACCGCCGTCAGCTCCATCTCGTGCTCTGGCTCGGTGGCCAAGGGCACGCGTGGCGGGTTTGCAACCGCAACCAAAGACGCCGCCACTCAATACGGCGTGCCGCTGATCGATCTCGAGCAGCTCAGCGTGGCCCTCTACACTTCGCTCGGCTTTTGTCCGAGCACGGATTCGGCGGCAACCTTTTCGGCCAATACTCCGATTGGCAATTTCTTTTGCAACGACCACACGCACTTCGAAGCGGCCGGTTCGGTGCAGATCGCGAATCTGGTAGCAAAGGCCATCCGCGACCAGAACTTCGGGCTCAGTAGCTACTTGGTCCAGTAGCTCGGCCCTTTGGCTGCCCAATCGTCTGCGTCGCGCTCGATTGCGCAAAAGAGAAATCACCGTCGCGCTTATCCCGCCTTCGCGGAGCGGAACGGCCATCCCGACGAGCGTTAGCAACAATGGCTAGTCGAGCGCGCGGTGCAACGTGTCCAAATCGAAAGGTTTGGGCAGGAAGGTGTAACCACGCTTGGGCCCATCGGAGCAAGCCACAATCTCCGTATTGTACCCGCTCATGAGCACGACCTTCAGCGAAGGCTTCTTGGCGCACAGCTGTTCTGCGAGTTGTAAGCCGTTCATGCCCTTCGGCATTCTCATATCGGTGAGCAACAAATCGATCGCGACCCGAGATCGCTCCCACACCTCGAGCGCTTGCGGGCCATCGCACGCCGAAAGGACACGGTAGCCGAGTTGTGTCAGCGCGCGTGCGCTGGCGTGCAGCAACTCAGGCTCGCTTCGACCAGCAGAATCGTTTGACCGGTGCCCTTGGAGAGGGGAGCTGGGGCGCGGGCGGCGTGAGCGAGCCTGGATTGCGTCGAGCGCGGTAGATAGAACCGGAACGTCGACCCGGAGCCGACACGGCTCTCGACACTGAGCCAGCCGCCGTGTTGGTGAGCGATTCCGAAGGCGGACGCAAGGCCTAGTCCGGTGCCTTTGCCCACTTCTTTGGTGGTGAAAAAAGGTTCGAACAAATGCCCGAGCACGTCGGGGCTCATGCCACAGCCCGTGTCGGTGATCCGCAGACAAACGAACGAGCCGGGACGCGAATCGGGCTCGGCTGCGGCGCTCACTGCATCGAAATCCACGGCGCTGGCCTCCAGCGTCAGTGTGCCACCGTTCGGCATCGCATCCCTGGCGTTCAAGCAGACGTTCATGACGGCTTGCTCGAGGATGGCCACGTCACCGTCGATCCATAGCTCGACGTCGCTCCCGACCCGAACGAAACGGATGTCCTCGCCCAAGGTGCGCTCCAGCATTCGTAGCAGCTGGGTCAAGGCGGCGTTGATCTCCACCTTCTCGGTCTGCATCGTCTGTCGTCGACTGAACAACAAGAGCTGCCCAGTCAGGCTGGAGGCACGCTTGGCCAGCATGTCCAGATCATGGAGCGGGGTGTGAGCTTCCGAGGGCAACCGCTGCTGCCGGTGCAGCAGGTCGAGATTGAGCATCATCGCCGCCAAAATATTGTTGAAGTCATGCGCCAAGCCGCCCGCCAGCTGCCCAACCAGCTCCATCTTCTGGGCTTGCCGCAGTTGCGCCTCGAGGGCGCGCCGCGCCGTGATGTCATTTACCACGGCTCGCGCTTCCATCCGGTCCGGAGAAAGCGCGGCCTCGATTTGCACGGAGCGCCCGAGCTTACCATCGATGATGAGATCGACCGCGCAGCCCGCCGAGGACGAGCCGGCGAAGACTCCGGCGAGCCAAGCGTCGAAGGTTGGTCGATCAGCGCCGGCGACAGATGCGCTAAAAGGCCGCCCCGCCAAGCGGGAGCGGTCGAGGCCCAAGAGCCGAGCGCCAAGCAAATTCGCACCGCGAATGGTGCTGTCGTCCTCGAGCGTGAAATACCCGACGGGAGCGAAATCGTAGAGATTGGTGTAGCGCGCCAAGCTAGCTTCGACTTCTGCGCGCGAAGCGCACAGAGCGTCGGTCTGCATCTCGAACTCGATCTCCTGGACCTTCAGCTCCTCGACCAGCTGTTCCGTCTGCGCCGGGGAGCGTTGGAAACCAGACTCGGGGGGCTGGCTCTTGAGCTTCTGCTCGGCCCGGCCGCGCCATTCCGAAGGCGTATTGCGGCCATTGGGATCTCGGCTCATGACTCCTCGAGCCGCACGCCAAAGGCTAACCCGACTCGCCTGCCGTTCTCCGTGGTTTCGGCGCGCCGCCTGACTTCAATCGGCGAACTCTGCGCCGCAGGAAGCAGTGATGAGTCGCACTTTGCCGTCTCGGCCGGGGCCGATGGCAGCTTCCTTCG
>JBEQTH010000105.1:0-109924 GCA_040348785.1 Myxococcales bacterium
TCGATGAACACCTGGCGGCGCGAGTGATCGAGCTTGTCGACCACCAAGCGCATCGTGGCGTAGTCGCGATTGGAGGAGGTGATGATCAGCGAGTTCGTGCTCTTGTCTGCGGTGACCCGCAGATCGCCTTCGAACGTGCCTTGGGCTGCTCCGCCGGGAGCGCCGCCGGGCTGCGCCGCGCGGTTCGCGCCCGCGCCACCGAGCATCTGGTTCAGCGTCTGCGACATCTCTTCCGCGATCGCGTGCTGCAGCGGCAAGACGTGGATCTTGCCCGTCTCTTGCGACTGCGAGTCCAGGCGCTTCAACACTTCCAACAAGCGCAGGTACGAATCCTCGGTGCCGACGACGATCAGGGAGTTGGTCTGCTCGTCGGCGATCACCTTGTTCAGGCCGTTGCCCTTGGAGCCGGGCGAGCCGGGCGCCGCACCCGGCGCGGCCGGCGCCGTGCCCAAGTCGAACAGCTCGTTCACGCGCTTGGCCAGCTCCTGCGCGGTCCCGTTGTGGACGGGCTCGATCCACATGTGCTGGCCCGAGCCGCCCACGTCGATCTCTTCCACGATGCGCATCAAGCGACGCACCTGGGTCGCCGTATCCGTCACGATCAGCAGCTTGCCCGGCGTGTACACCGAGATGTCGCCGTCCTTGCTCTTGAACTTGCCGAGCAGGGCCATGGCTTCGTCCGTGCCCACGTGCTCCAGGCGGTACAGGCGGGTCACGAAGCGGTCCGAGTCCGGCACGGGCTCGCCGCGCGCGATCACGGGCGTTGGTTGCGTCACGACCCCGCCGCTGTCGATGATCTTCAAGAAGCGGCCGTGCGGCACCACGGTCATGCCGTTGGCATCGAGGATCGACAAGAAGGCTTGGTATGCCTCTTCCAAAGTCACGGGCTCGGGTGAGACCACCGTGGCCTTGATCTGCCGCACCTTGGCGCCGTAGATGAAGCGCTTACCCGTGAGGCCGCTGATGTGATTGACGAGCTCCGCCAAGTCCGCATCTTGGAGGTTGAACTTGACCAGGTGCCCGCCGGGTTGCGGCTTGAACGGCACGTCGACCGCGCTCGCGATCTTGTCCATCGTGGTGGGCAGCGCCGGCGCGGCGCCCGGCGGGTCGCGATCGGTAGCAGGCGCAGTGGCGACGGGTATCGCGGCAACGGGCGCGGCAGCGGCTGCAGCTGTTGCGACTGCGGGCGTCGCCGGCTTGCGCGCCAGTTGCCTGGCCTGGACGGCCGCGGGAGCGCGACGCAGCGCGGGCGGCGTTGGCACCGCCGGTGCCGGCGCATCTTGGGCCGAGGCGGTGGCCGCGCAGAGGAACGCGAGCGAGGCGACGCGTAGCTGACCGGTCAGGCCGAAAGCGGGCGAAAACTTGAACTTCGAAAGCACGAAACTCGTCACGAAAACACTCACTTGATGTGGTGGGTAATGGCCACCGTGGCACCGCGTCGATTGACGCTGACGTCGAGTTGGGAGGCGGTTCGGAGCCGGGCGTACGCTTCCAACGCCTTCTCCGGGCTGCCCATGTTGAAGCCGTTGATGGACTCCAAACGGTCGCCGTTCTGCAGACCGAGCGTACCGAGCAGGGTGTCCGGACGAATGCCGAACAAGCGGATGCCGAGCACCTTGCCGTCCTTGGTCTCGGGCACGATGCGCGCGGACTTCATCAGCTCAGCCTGATTTTCCAAGATCTTGTCCACCACCGAGCGGTCGATGTTGAACTCGGTGTCGCTGATCCTTTGGATCTTGGAAGCAATGTCGGCGGGTACCGGCGACGGACCGTTCGTCGGCGGAGTGGGGGGTGGCGGAGCGGGCGCGGCGGCGGCGGGAGCCGCGGGCAAGACGGGCTGCGTCTTGAACAGCATCGCTTGGCAGAGCGTGCCGCCGTTCGAGAGCCACACCGAGGGTGTTGCCTCACGCGGGTTGTAGCCGATGAACTCGACCTTCTTGCCGCCCACGTCGTCACCGACGCGATGCATGCGCGGCCGCGGCTCTCCCGGCGCCTGCAGCGCGGCGACCGACCACAACGGATCGGTGGATTCGGTCACGATGAACACCGTCGGGCTATCGCACGCGGGCGCCGACAGCGGATCGGTATTGTCGACCGGGCTCTTGGTCGGCACGGGCACGTCGAGCTTCTCGGCGTCGAGCGGGCCCGTCACGGAATCGAACGGATTGCGATGGATGATCGCCTCGGCCGTCGGACGCTCCTGCGTGCTCGTGGGCGGCAGCGTGGCCGCTCGCGGCGGGGGCGCGCTCGAAGCGGGGCTCGTGAACGCCGCGCCGATCAGTTGGGTCGCGCCCGCCGCTTGGAAGTACGCCGCCAAGGCGACGAACGACAGGACGACGCCGATGAAATACTTCTTGAGCAGGAGATCGAAAGCCACGGGTGTCCCAACGACGCCTCTAAGCGAGAGACGTGCCAGCGCTCCTTACCGGAAAAAGCAACGGATTCCCAAGGGTTTTGCCGCTACTGGGCGGGCGGCCGCGCGCCAAGCTGGCAAGCTTTCCCGGCCCGATCGAAGCTCCCTGACAAACTGGCAAAAGACGCGCCCCGGCACACCGGCCGGCGGCGCCCGTGACTGGAGAAAGCCTCGCGATTTCGGGGCCTCACTCGTTTTCGCCCAGCTTGCGATAGATGGTGCGCGTGGAGATGCCGAGCAACTGCGCGGCGAGCGATTTATCGCCCCCAGTGTGCGACAGCGTGTCGCGAATCATTCGTTGCTCGACCTCGGACAGCGGGGTGCCGATCGAGAACGTGAGCTCGGAGGGTGGGCGGGGCGTGGCGCTGGCCACCGCATCCGGCAGATCCGACAAGGCCAGCACCTCCGATCGGCACAGCACCGCGGCCCGCTCGATCACGTTCTCCAGCTCGCGCACGTTGCCCGGCCAAGAGTAGTCCATCAGCTTGTGGAGCACGTCGCTCGGCACGGTCAACCGCGCGCGGCCATTCTTGGTGCAGTACACCCCCAAGAAGTGATCGACCAAGAGCGGGATGTCCTCGCGCCGCGCGCGGAGCGGAGGCGCGGTGACGGCGATCACGTTCAGGCGATAGTACAAGTCCTCGCGAAAGCGTCCCGCTTCGACCTCCGAGACCAAGTCACGATTGGTCGCCGCGACGATGCGCGCGTCGGCCTTCACGGTGTGCCCGCCCACGGGCTCGTACTCGCCCTCCTGCAGCACGCGCAAGATCTTCACCTGCACTGCGGGGCTGAGCTCGCCAATCTCGTCCAAGAACAGCGTGCCGCCGCGCGCGCGTGCAAAGCGACCTTCACGTTTGGCGACCGCGCCCGTGAACGCGCCGCGCTCGTGTCCGAACAGCTCGGCCTCCAAGATGCTCTCGGGAATCGCAGCGCAATTCACGCCCACGAACGGGCCGCTGGCGCGCCCACTCTTGGAGTGGATGTAACGGGCAATCAGCTCCTTTCCCGTGCCGGATTCGCCCAAAATCAGCACCGTGGCGCTGGAAGGCGCGGCTTGCGTGGCCACGTCCAACACGCGACGCAAGGCCGGGCTCTGACCGACGATCTCACGATTGGTCAGGAGCTTCAGCTCCTGGCGCAGAGAGCGGTTCTCGGCGACGAGCGATTGCCGTTCGGCGGCTTTGCGCACGCTCTTCACGATCGTCATGCGCTTGAGCGGCTTTTCCACGAAGTCGTACGCGCCGTCACGCATGGCTTGCACGGCGGTTTCAACCGTGCCGTAAGCCGTCATCAGCACGACCTCCGTGTCGGGCGAGACTTCCTTCAGCGCGCGCAATAGCTCCGCGCCGCTCGTGCCAGGCATCATCAAATCGGTGAGCACGACTTGCACGCGGTGCCGCCGCACGACTTCGAGCGCGGCCTTCGCGCCGTCTGCGGTGAACACACGCAGCCCTTCGCGTTGAAAGATTTTTTCGAGGGACGCGAGGTTGCTCGCTTCGTCATCGACCACGAGCACCGTGAACTCGGCTCCCGCTTCGGCGCTTGGCCTCGAGCTGCTTGGCGACAAGTCGTCGATCGCTTCTGTCATTGCGTCAGGCATCATGACAGATTGTCTTAGGCGAGCAATTCTGTCAAATTGCTGAATGTTGCTGTCATTTGAGGGGGATGCTGGCGAGCCCCGCCACTGCGTGTGGTCAATGGACCTACCTACCTGAACGGATGGGTGTCGTAGGGGATCGACAAATGTTCCGTAGTTTGATCTAACCGAGCCTGACTCTTGTTCGCCAACGCCACTACCCAGTCCCAGCCGGTCGCGGCGTCTACGCCCGGCCCGATCCCCTTCGTCCCGTGCGTGCGCTTGTTCGTCGAGCGCATGTCGGTCGAACAAGCCGAAGATCCCAGCGGCTACGCCGAGCTCGATGTGCCGGTGCTCGCCCTGTCGTTCGAGTACGCCGGCACGCGCATTCGAGCCTCCGATCGGCGCAAGCAATTCTTCGTCGGTGCGGGAGGCGGCCTGGCGCGCGTCGAACGCGACACCGCCGGTGAAGCGCGCGCGCAATGTTTGCTCGAGGGCTTCGGCGCGGTCGAAGTCGAGTGCGCGACGGCCTACGCCGCCGATCTGGACTCGCAAGCGGACTACATCGTGCAGGTCGGTGGCAACGTGCACACGTTGTGCTCGTTCACGGCCTATGCGTTGCCGCAGCTCGAGAGCTTGGGCTTCAAGATCGAGATCGCGGGCGACTATCCTTATCAAGTCGTGTCGGCCGACGTGCCTTGGTACGCAACGGCCCTGGCCGACGACGGCCGCAGCGACTGGTTCAGCTTGGAGCTGGGCATCGAGATCGAAGGCAAACGAGTAAACTTGGTGCCCGCTCTACTCGAGCTGCTCGAGGACTGTTCGGACGCTTCCAGCTTGGAGGCGCTGCTGCGCATGCCCGCGCGCTTCCGCGTGGTTCCGATCGGCGAAAACCGCTATTTGCCGGTGCCGCCCGAGCGGCTGCGCTCGGTGCTGCAAGTGCTGCTCGAGCTGTACCGCGGTGAAGAGCTGGTCAACGGGACGATCGGGTTTCCGGGCGCGCGCGCGGCCAGCGTCGCCAAGCTGGACGAAGCGCTGGCTGGCGCAGCGACGTTGCTTTGGGGTGGCGACACGGACGTGCGCAAGCGCGGCCGAGCGCTCGGCAAGAAAGGCTCGCGCGCGACCGCGGGTACCGAACCGAGCGGGCTCATCGCGACCCTGCGCCCTTATCAGCAGGAGGGCTTGGACTGGTTACAACACCTCGTGGAGTGCGACGTGGGGGGCGTGTTGGCCGACGACATGGGGCTCGGCAAGACGCTGCAGACCATCGCCCACTTGTCGGCGGAGAAGGCATCCGGACGCCAGAGCAGCCCGAACTTGGTGCTCATGCCCACGAGCTTGATCGGTAACTGGCAGCGCGAGCTCAAGAAGTTCGCTCCGCATTTGAAAGTGTGCGTGCTGCACGGCAGCAAGCGTGAAGCGCGGCGCGGTGAAATCCCGGGCGCGGACGTCGTGCTCACCACGTACCCGCTCGTTTTGCGCGATGTCGAGCATTTCCGAGACACCGAGTTTCACCTGTTGATCTTGGACGAAGCGCAGGCCATCAAAAATCCGCGCAGCCAGATCAACAAGGCCGTCGGCGCGCTCTCCGCGCGTCATCGGCTGTGTTTGTCGGGCACTCCAGTCGAGAACAACCTGGAAGAGCTGTGGTCGTTGTTCGATTTCTTGATGCCGGGCTTCCTAGGTGACGCCGATCGCTTCCGCACTGCTTTCCGTCACCCCATCGAGCGCGAAGGCAACATGCAGAAGCTCGAAGCTCTGCGCAACGCCGTGGCTCCCTTCATCTTGCGGCGCATGAAGGAGACCGTAGCCCGCGATCTACCGCCCAAGACCGAGCTGGTGCGCCCGGTCGAGCTGGGCGGCGATCAGCGCGAGCTATACGAGAGCATCCGCGCTGCCGCGCACAGCGAGGTCCGCAGCGCGATCAAGAAGAAGGGCATTCCGGGCTCGGCGATCGCCATCTTGGACGCACTGATGAAGCTGCGTCAGGTGTGTTGTGATCCGCGGCTGGTGAGCACACCCTCCGCGCGCGCCGTGAATAGCTCCGCCAAGTTCGATCTGTTCTTCGAGCTCGTGACCACTCAGCTCGAGCAGGGCCGCCGCGTGCTGGTGTTCTCGCAATTCACGCGCATGCTCGCGCTGCTCTCCAATGGCCTGAAAGAGCGAAAAATCGGCACCTTGGAGCTCACCGGCTCGACCCAAGATCGGCAAAAGGTGGTCGATCAATTCGAGGCGCGGGAAGCAGACGTATTCCTGATCAGCCTCAAAGCGGGCGGAACCGGACTCAACCTGACCAGCGCCGACACCGTGATCCACTACGACCCGTGGTGGAACGCAGCGGCGCAGTCGCAAGCGACCGATCGCGCTTACCGCATCGGACAGAAGCGGCCAGTGTTCGTGTACAACCTGATCGTCGCGGGCAGCGTCGAAGAACGCATGCTGCGCCTCCAACAGAAGAAGCAACAGCTGGCCGCGACGCTGCTCGGTAGCGCGGGCGTTCCCTCCCGCCTCACCGAGAGCGACTTGGACGATCTGTTCGCGCCTCTGGCCGATTGAAACGGCGTGGCCAGCGCGCTAGCTCTCGAGCTTTTTCAGCTCCTTCGGCTCGATGTAATCACTCGGGCCGAGCACGAGGCGCTCGACGCGCTGCCCGCTCTCCAGGCCGTTGACGATTTCTTCTAGATCACTATCGCTGACGCGGCCGTAAAAGAAGCCGTCGGGCTCGACCGCGATCACGGGCCCGACCCAGCACGTGTCGAGGCAGCTGGACGTGCACGCGCGCGCCCCGAGCTCGGCGATGCCCCGCTTTTTTAGCATGGATTTGAGCTTTTCGTGCAGCTCTACCGCGCCTCGCGCAGCGCACGATCCCTTGGGCGTGCCGTCGGGGCGACGGTTCACGCACACGAACAAGTAACGTTTTCTTTCGGCCATGGGATCTTTCAGCTGCTGGTGAGGGAGCGCACGGAACCTTCGACGATGCCCAAAAGCTCGTCCAGATCTGCGTCGGTAATGTTCAGCGGAGGAGTGATGTAGACCACGTTGCCCATGGGCCTGAGGTACGCGCCGCGGCGCAGAGCTTCGTGATACACGCGCAACCCGCCGCGTTCGAGGTAGCTCTGCCGGCCCTGGAGCTCGAGCACGCCGATCATGCCGAGCGAGCGAGTCGTGGCCACGCCCGGCAGGTTCGCAAAGCCCGCGAACGCGCTGCGAATGCGTTCGGCCTTGCCCGCCGCGCGCTCGAGCACACATTCCTCTTCGTACACCCGCAGCACTTCGAGCGCGATCGCCGCGCCCAGCGGGTTCCCGGTGAAGGTGTGGCCGTAGTAAAACGCGCGCTCGGAACCGCCGAAAAAGCCCTCGAAAATACGGCGCGTGGTCAAGGTTGCGGACATCGGCAGCATGCCGCCGGTGAAGCCCTTGGCCGTGCACAAGATGTCCGGGGCAATGCCCGCGTGATCCCCTGCCCACATCGGCCCGGTGCGCCCGTAGCCGGAGAAGACTTCATCCAAGACCAAGATGACGTCATGCTGCTTGGTGAGCGCCCGCGCTCGGCGCAGGAACTCTGCATCGTAGGTGCGCATGCCTGCTGCGCCCTGAACCATCGGTTCCAGCACCACGGCCGCGATGCGATCGCCCTCCCGCTCGAGCAGTTGCTCGAGCGCCGCGAACGCGCGCTCGTAACCGTCGCTCGCGGCCGGCACGCGCAGGCACTCGATGAGCACGGACGCAAACGGGCGCCGAAAGACCTCGACCCCCATGAGCGCGGTCGCGCCCAAAGTGTCACCGTGATACGCGCCATCGAACGCGACGAACCGCGTGCGCTCGGGCCGGCCGTTCTGCGCCCAGTACTGGAGCGACATTTTCAGCGCGACCTCGACCGCCGTGGAGCCGTCGTCGCTGAAAAAAACGTGCTCCAGGCCGGCGGGAGCCACCGCGACCAGGTTTTTGGCGAGCAAGGCGGCAGGCTCGTGGGTCATGCCGGCGAGCGCGGTGTGGCTCAGGCGCTCGGCCTGGGATTGCAGAGCGTGGACCAGGCGCGGGTGATTGTGACCGAGGGCCGCGCACCACCACGAGGAATTGCCGTCCAAATACGAACGGCCATCGACATCGAACAAGCGCGAGCCACTGGCGCGCGCGATGACGAGCGGGTTCACCTCGGCGATGTACTCTTCCATCGGGGTGTACGGGTGCCATACGTGCGCCTTGTCCAGCGCGATCACCTGTTCTCGAGCGAGTGCCTTCATCTGTTACTCACGCCAATTGATGGGGCGCGGGCTCGTCACCCGCAAGCGGTTCTTCTTGAGGTGCCCCGAGGGGCAAAAATAGCGTCACGCTCGTGCCCTCGCCTTCTTGGCTCTCGATCGAGAGCTCGCCGCCGTGCGCTTCCACGATGCGCTGCACGATCGGTAGGCCGAGCCCCGTGCCGCTCGGGCGCGTGGTGAAGAAGGGATCGAGCGCGCGCTCACGAACCTCGGCTTCCATGCCGTGACCGTGATCCTTGATTCGAATCGATACCGCAGGTCCAGTGGGCAAAGTGCCGCGCGTCACCAGAATGTCTACGCGCCCACCGCCGCGCATCGACTGACAGGCGTTTTGCACCAGGTTGTCGAACACCAGGCGAAATAGGCTCGGGTCGACCCACACCGTTTGGATGTCCGGATCGTCGCCGATGGTGACGACGATTTCGTGACCGTCCATCACTTGCGAGCGCGAGCGATTGGCGAGCTCGACCAACGACACCGGCGAGCGCTTCACGTTCACGGGCCGCGCGAAACGCAGCAGATCGGTCACCAACCGGTTCAGGCGGGCCGCCTCTTCGTCCACGATTGACAACAGAATGCCGCGATCTTCTTCGCTGCCCGAGGCGCGGCGCAAGCCGGCCACGGCATTGACGATCACCGCCAGAGGATTTCTTACCTCGTGAGCGATCGCGGCGGCAAGCTCACCGACCGCGGCGAGTTGGTTCTTGGTAACGAGCTCGCTCTGCACGGTGCGCAGCTCGGCGTAGGAGCTACGTAGCTCGTCCGTGCGCAGCTGCAGGCGCTGCGTGGTTTGCTCGAGGCCGCCGGCGGCGAGCCGGTAACGAAGCAGCACCGTGCCGGCCACGCCGAAGGCAAAGATCAAGAACGCGTGCGGCAGAAGGCTAATCGTGTTCTTGAGCAAGCCGGAGGCCAGACCCACGTCGTTGAACACCGCCGGAATGGCGAGCGAAATCCCGATCAGCGAAGCCAGCGCGTCACGCCGCCCCGCACGGTACGCGCGCACCAAGATCGCTACCGTGGCCAAGGTCTCGAGCAAGCCCACCAAGTAGAAGGCGTTGCCGACCACGCTCGCTTGACCCACGATGTGTTGAACGCGCGCGCCGAACACGTTGGAGCTGACCAACCGATATTTGCCGGGCACCCAGATGAAGCCCAGCCAATTGGCTGCGAAAAAGCAGGCTGACAGCAAGTACAGCGGCCAGACGATGCGAAAGCGTTGCTTCACGTTCGAGAAGCAGAGCGCGAAATGCACGTTCAGCGCGGCCGCGAAGATCACGCCCGACAAGCCCACTTGGTCGGCCAAGATGCCGTCGGCGTGCGCGCCGTCGTGATAGTCCCACGCGACCCCCGCGCTCATCACGCTCAGTGAGAAGCAGAGCAAGCCGAAGACGAAGTACTCTGATTCGCGTCGGCCCGCGAAGAACGCGAGCACGAAGAACGCACCCAAGCCGAGCTGGGCCGCCGCCCAGGCCGACAAAATGCCGGACAAATAAGTACCGCTCACGGTGCGCCGCCGAGCTCACGGTTGACGGTGAAGCGAGCCGAGACCGGCGTTGCCGTGGCTGCCGAGACAAGAACGCCGTAGTCGCCGCTCGGCACGTCGTGCACACTGAAGGGCGAAGGGAAACGCAACTCGCCGCTCACGCTCGGCCCGTGCAGGGCGACGGTGTACGGTAGGTCCTGCGGCGCGCCCGTGGCAGAGAACACGTACACGTCGAACAACACGGCCTGCGCGGCCGCTTGGCCATTGTACGTGCCCTCCGGCTGACGCAACCAGAGCGCGCCGGTTGGCCCGGAGTCACTGGCTTCCCGTTTGCCCACGAAAAACCGGCGCGCGACGGCCGTTCGCGGCGCGCCTGCGGCGCCGCGTGGAACCAACCCGGAGCTCAGCACTGGAGCGGCAAACAGCCAATGCGCACCTGGACGCAACTCGGCATCCGCGGCCAGCAATTGACTCAGCGCAATCGTGGGGAGCGGCGCCGTCAGCCGCCGGGGGCGCCCGCCGTCGAGCGCAACCTCGATCCGCGCGCCCTCGACCCCGGCCGCGTCGAACGCGAGCTTTACCTGAAATTCGCCGAGCGCAGTGAGTGGGATCTGCTCGCCTAGCTCCGGCGCGGCGAAGGACAGTCGCACCGCGGAGGTGGGACTTTGGAGCGGCTCGGCGAGCAGCGGTGTGCCGTTCGCAACGGTTGGCACCGCGGAGCTCGCGCTGGTGCCCGGCAGCGGCTGGCAGTTCGAAGCAGGGACGGCTGCGCTGTTGGGAACCTGCGGGCCGCAAGCGCTAGAACCAAACGCGACCGCAACGGCGAAGAACGGGAAACGAAACCAACGCACCTTGGCACGCTACCCCGGGCGCGCGCTCCGCTCAATCAGACCGCGCAAACCGCGTGGATCAGATGCCGCGTCGGGCTCTGCTCGCCAGGGCGGACTTGATCTGCTACGCGAGTGTTTCCGATGAGCTACGTGGTTTTGGCACGCAAGTGGCGGCCGATGCGCTTCGAGGACCTGGTCGGTCAAGACCACGTGTCTCGCACGCTCGGCAACGCGATCGACAGCGGCCGTGTCGCGCATGCCTTTTTGTTCACCGGTGTACGAGGCGTGGGTAAGACGACCAGCGCGCGCATCCTGGCCAAGGCGCTCAATTGCCTGGGTGACCCGGACACCACTCCACCGGGCACCGATCCCGGGCCCACGGTCACTCCGTGCCTGAAGTGCGCGGCCTGCCTGGAGATCACTCAAGGCACGGACGTGGACGTGCGCGAGATCGACGGCGCCAGCTACACCGGCGTCGACGACGTGCGAAAGCTGCAGGATTCGCTGCCTTACCGGCCGGCGCGCGACCGCTTCAAGATCGTGATCGTCGACGAAGTGCACATGCTGTCGCAGAACGCGTGGAACGCGTTCTTGAAGACGCTAGAAGAGCCGCCGCCGCACGTCAAATTCATCTTCGCCACGACCGAAGTGCACAAGGTCCCAATCACGATCTTGAGCCGTGTGCAGCGCTTCGACTTCAAGCTCATTCCCACGCAGGTCATCGCGGGTCGCCTACGCTACGTGCTCGACCAAGAAAAAGTGCACAGTGACGACGCGGCGCTGGGCGTGATCGCTCGCGAGGCCGCAGGCAGCATGCGCGACGCGATGAGCCTGTTGGACCAGGTCATCGCCTGGGGTGGCGACACGCTGACGGGGGAAGGCGTGGCTCGCGTGCTCGGGGTAGCCAGCCGCAAGGTCTTGCACGACATCGCCGGCGCGCTCGTGCGTGGGGATGCCGCGAGCGCGCTCAATGTCGTCGCCGAGCTTTCGAATCAAGGCTACGACACGGCCCACGTCGCGCGTGATTTGCTGGCGCTGCTGCGGGACGTCGTGGTCGCCAAGGTCTGCAAAGAGCCCGCTGCGCTCTTGGACTTGGCTGACGAGGAAGCGCGGGACGTCATGCACCTCGCCGAGGGCACGAACGCCGACGACTTGATCCGCTTGCACCAGGGTTTCTCACAAGGCTTCGACGACGTGGTGCGCAGCGGTCAACCGCGCGCCGCGCTCGAGATGCTGCTCGTGCGTTTGGCGCGCCGTCCCCCGCTCTTGCCGGTCGACGAGCTGGTGCGGCGCTTGGCGGCGCTCGAGCAACGGTTGGGCGCGCCGCGTGGCCCGGGCGCTCAGTCGGGCGCTCCGTCTGGCCCGCCGCCTGCGTCGTCGTTCGCTTCTCAGGGCCGCGGTCCCCAATCGCAACCGCAGCGCGCTCCGCAGTCAGCGCCACCAACGCCCGATCTTCAATCGCGCACGGCGGATCCGCGGCCGCGTGAGGTGCGCAGCGTGGAGAGCGCACGCCCAGAAGCTCCGGGAGAGGGCCGTAAGGAGCCTCCACCGCGCCGCGTCGAGCAAGAGCTACGGCCTCGCCCGGAGCGAGCACCCGAAATCGATCCCGATTTCGCAATCCCCTTTCCCGAGGACGTCGAGGCCGAGAAGAAGGCCGAAGCAAAGCCCGTTCCGGCGGCGCCGCCGCGCCCTCCCCAGAGCGAGCCCAATCCCCAAGAGCTCGCGACCTTCCGCGCGATCATGGATCGGGTGAACGAGCGCCGACCCGAGCTTGCCGCGTTCGTGGCGCGCGCGTCCATCCTCTCGATCAAGGAGGGCGAGCTGCGTCTGGGTTGGGAGCCGGGGGCAATGTTCAGCCACGGCGCGAACGATAAGGATTCTCAAGATCTGTTGACCAACCTGGCGAGCGAGCACCTGGGCGTTCCGACCAAAGTCGTGTTCGAGTTCGACTCGGCGCGCGCTGCGGGCATCAAGAGCCTCGCCACGATCGATGGCGAGATTCGAGTCCAGAAGCAACGGGACGCAGTGGCGCAAGCCAAGAAGCACCGCGGCATCACCGATGCCATCGAGGTGCTTGGCGCGCGCATCAAAGATCTGAAGCTCGGACCGGGTGCGGTTTGATCGGCTCGGCAGCATCGCCGCGTGGCGGCCGTAGCGCCGTTGGCGGGCGCGGGCTACGGCTTACCTCGGCTTTGCACTGTCGTTTCTGCACGCTCCGGCCGCCGAACGGCTCGGTGACGTGCGCACGCTGCTCCTGACCACGGCCCTCGCCCTCGCCTGTTTGGTGGTCCGCGCATTTTCCAAAGGCGCAGCGGCCGCGCGCGACTAACCTACGGCAATGCTGCCAGACCGCCTGGAACGACTGATCGAGCTGCTGTCTCGCTTGCCTGGAGTGGGCGAAAAAACGGCCCAACGCTTTGCGATGTTCTTCGTCACCGAGAGCCAAGAATATGGGCGCGAGCTGGGCGTGGCGCTGCAAGAGCTGGGCGACACCGTGAAGCGCTGTGAGCGCTGCGGGAACATCGCCCAAGTCGGCACCGAGGGGCGCGCCCTGTGCCCGGTGTGTTTGGATTCGCGCCGTGACGGCAGCCTGCTGTGCATCGTGGCTCGCGTGCAGGATCTAATGGCCATCGAGAAGAGCGCAGCCATGCGTGGTCGCTACTTCGTGCTCGGGCGTCTGCTCTCGCCGCTGGATGGCGTTGGTCCCGATGAGCTACCGCTGTCTGAGCTGTTCCACTTGGTCGAAGAAGACGCGGTGAAGGAGGTCATTTTGGCAACGCCCCCCTCCGTGGATGGCGAAGCGACGGCGCTTTTGTTGGCGCGCGAACTTTCGGGCAAAGGGCTCAAAGTGTCGCGCATCGCGAGCGGCGTGCCGCACGGCGGCGACCTCGAATTCGCCGATCAAATCACGCTCGGGCGGGCGATTGATGGCCGCCGCTCCATGGACGGCAAGCGCCCTTGATTCGGGGCTCACACGGGGGGACTATGCGCCCCCCCCCACATGTCCAAAACGGTGATTTTGACGCCCGACGCTCCCAAGCCGGTCTCGGCTTACTCGCAGGCAATTCGCAGCGGATCGCTGTTGTTTTTGGCAGGGCAGATCCCGCTCGATCCAGGCACGGGCAAAGTGGTGAGCGGCACGATTGCCGAAGAGACCGATCGCGTGATGGCCAACGTGCGTGCGGTGCTGAGCGCCGCTGGCGCCACATTGGATCAAGTGGTGAAGACGACCGTGTATCTGACGAACATGGCGGATTTTGCGGCGTTCAACGAAGCTTACTCCCGCTACTTCCCGAGCGAGCCGCCGGCTCGCTCCACGGTCGCTGTTGCAGCTCTGCCGCTCGGTGTGCGCGTCGAGGTCGAAGCCATTGCCGTGCTGCCTTGAAGACTTTCTGAGTCACTATCTGGGAGACTTGCCATGACGGACAAACAACAAATCAAGACGAGCACACCGCTCGCCGCGGCCGACCTATCGGCAAGCGCCAACGATGCCTTGGCCGCGCTCGCGCGCGCCGGCGAACAATCGGTCAACCTGGTCGAGGCGTGGGTGAAAGCCGGCAACGCAGCGGCAGTGGGCGTCGCCTCGGAGCGCGCCACTGGGCCCGCCCGCAAAGCAGCGCGGCGCGGCTTGAACGTGCTCAAGGCGCGCGGCGTCAGCGTGCCGAGCGAGCGCCACGTGGCCAACGTAAGCGGCGAAAAAGCGGCCGAAATCGAGGAAGCTTTGCTGCTCGCTCCGGATAGCAGCGGCAGCGTCTGTCTCGTGATCACGTCGCGTTCGCCGACCAGCAAAGCGCACAGCGTGTTCGTGTACTTGCACGATGATTTCGGGATCCATCGCGTCAACGTCGGCGATCTGAGTCAATCGCAGCTGAAGGACGCGCTGTCCCGCGCTTTACCGGGCGCCGAGTATCGCCCGGTCAAGGTGCCCGTGCCTTGGGCGCGTGCGCGCATCGCTGCGGCACGCAAGACGCACGCCGGCCGCGGCGTGCCCGAGCCGCTCGGTTTTTCGAGCGCAGCCTCGTTGCTCGAGCCGATCCCGAGCGAGCCCGAAGAGCATCCGTTCGACGCCGAGGGCTTGGAGCTCGGTGAAGAAGACGCCCAAGACCTGGCCAAGAACTCGCACGGCCTCCACCTCTTGCCCGAGTTCCGCGGCTGGTTCCCGCCCAAGGGCGCGGTCGACGAGCTCTTGTTCAAGGTTGGCGAAACGCTGACGCCGGGCACTGAGCCCGCGCCCGAAGAGCTACAAAAGAAGCTCGAAGAGCAGGTGATCGCCGCGACCGATCGCTACTTCACCCCCGAGCGCCGCGAGAGCTTGGCGCGGCAAATGAAAGACAGCGCGCTCAGCGTGCTCGCCCGTGAGGGTGAAGTGCGCGCCTTGGAAGTGGTCGCGATCATGAAGAACATCCGTGAGGCGGGCCTGATCACGAACCCGCCGCACGAGGTCGGCTTCTTGCGTGCCTTCTTCGACAAGGCGATCAGTGCTCTGGCGTATCAAGACGGCGGTCGCTTGCGCATCCCCATGCCGCAAGCTCAACTGCCGACCGAAACCGCGAGCGTCTGATGTTCAGCCCGCGCGTGCCGCGCGGTACAGCCGCAGCAGCTCGCGTGTGACTGGCCCCGGAACGCCCGGACCCACGGGCTGCCCGTCGATGTTCACGACCGGCACGAGCTCACGGATGCTGGAGCAGATGAAGACCTCATCGGCTCCGGCGAGCTCGGCCTTGTGCACCGCACGCAGCTCGACGGGCATGCCGGCGGCGCCCGCCAGCTCGAGCAGGTGCGCGCGGGTGATGCCCGGCAATATCGCACCGCTCTCCGGCGCTGTTCGCAATTTGCCGGAAAAAACCGCAAATACATTGGACGTCGTGCCTTCGAGCAGATCGCCATTTGCGACTTCGAGCAGCGCCTCTTGGGCGCCCGCAGCGCGCGCCGCGCGCATGGCCAATACCGCCAGTAAGTAGTTGCCGACCTTGGCGTCTGCGACGCCGATCGTGTCGCTCGCGCGCTCGATGCGGTACGTGATCGCGTGGATACCGCGCTCGTACAACTCTGGCGGCGGCAACGTCAGATCCATGACCGCGATCACACGGAGCGGAGTCTCGGCCAGCTCCGGATCCAAACCGAGTGAACGACCCACACCGCGGGAAAGCGTGAGCCGCACGTAGCGCTCGGGGCTCGGGTGAGCGGCGATCGCCTGCAGCACTTCGCGCTCGAGCACGGCCAAGCTGACCGGGAGTGGAATCACGACGCGCGCCGCGCTGCGCTCGAGCCGCGCCAGGTGCAAGTCCAAGTCGAAAGGCTGACCGTGATACGTGCGGAGCGTCTCGAACACCGAGTCCCCGTACAAAAAGCCGCGATCGAACACGCTGACCACGGCGCGCTCTGGGGGCACGAGCAAGCCGTCGATCATCACCGTGCTGCTCATGGCAATTCCCCGATTCTTTGGGCTATTTCGTGGTGGCTCGGACTTCCACGAGCTCCGAGCCGCCGGCCCAAATCAGCTCCACGTCCACGTCCACATTGCCCGTGATCACGACCTCGGGCCTGTCCAGCACGGTCGGGCGCGCTTCGAGCTTCAAGTCGAGCAAGCCCTCCGCGCCAAACGGATAGCGCGCCACACTGAAGCCTTCGGTGCCGCGGATGTGCCAGGTCAGGCGGTTCCTCGTGAACTCGGGACGCAAGCCGAAGATGAACTCGAACAGCACGGCAATGGGCGTGATACCAGTCCAACCCACGAAGTCCTTGCGCCCGCGCCCGCCACCTTCTTCGTCGGGTGCGTGGTGCTCCCAGACCGAGCCGGTCTCTTCGAAGGAGGCCACCATGTTGTCGTGGTGGTTCTTGGCGATCTCGTAGGCCAGGTCTTCGTAACCGCGGGCAGCGAGCCCGCGTACGACCATGTAGTTCGTGGGCGGCCACACGCCACCCAGCCACAAGCCGCCGTCTGGATCGTAGCCGGGCGTGTCCGCGGACAAGCTTGGAATGCGATGGGGACGCTTGAATTCAGCCGCATTGTCCAGGTGCGAGACGAAGCGCGGCAAACGCTCGGCGGGCACGGCGTCGGCAAGCAAGGACCAGAAAGCCCCGATCGTTTTCACCTCGGTGAGCCGCGTCTGATCGCGACGGAGGTCGTGATAGAAGCCCGACGACTCGTCCCACAGGTACTCGTTGATCCAGGGCACGAGCACCGCGTTCTCGTCCGCGAAGTCTTGCACCTCCTCACGGCGATCGAGCACTGCGGCCATGTCCAGCACGATGCGATTGGCGAGCACCGCCTGCATGTTGGTGTCGACCCACGTCAAATGAGCGTGGTCGATGATCTCGCCCTCGGGCGAGCGCGGTTGATTGTCCATACCGCTGGCGAGGCCAGTACCCCAGTAGCTGCCGTTCGGCCAGGTACGGTACCGGCGGTGCCATTGGCCGTAGGAGACCAGCACCGGAAACACCTCGGCGAGCCGCTCACGATCGCCAAACGCCTGGAAATATTCCCATTCTGCGAAGCCGAGCACGTTCGGACCGCTGCCCGCGGGGTCGAAGCGGCTGTAACATTCGCTGCCGTTGTTCTCCCGGAACTGACGGCAGATGCCGCCGTCGGGGTGCTGCTTGCAGTAGAAGTTGTCGAGCGTGTTCTGGAACTTCCACGCGCGATCGCCATAGCGACCGAAGAGCGCGATGAACACGGTGTCCCACATGTACAAGCAGCCGTCGTACATGGTGGAGGAGTAGTCCGTAACGAACGAGTTCTCCTCGTTCGCGGGGCGGAAGTTCTGGAAGGCGATCTCCCAGCACCGCCAGTAACATTCGATCGCGGCTTCGTGCCCCGGCCAGCTCGGCACGGGCAAAAGATCTCGCTGGGCGTCCGCGAACTTCGGCCACGGCTCGATGTTGCGGCGCGGCTTGCGGATGAACGCGTTCTCCTCGGCGAAACGGTTCTCGACGTAGGTGTTGACGTAGCGGATTTCGCTTGGATTGTTCCGTAGATACAGCGGGTTCCGCATGGCTTACCTAGGCCTTACGCAGCGTCTCTCGCATACCACATCCCCGTCCCTGGGCGGTGCGAGACGAGCTAAGTGCGAAACCTGCCCGTCACGGAAGCGGCTTTTTGGGGGTTTCGGTCGCGGCTCAGCAGGGCCCCCTGCGCAAGCGCTCAGCGCGCCGAACGCTCCGAACGCGCCGAAAGCGAATCAACGCGCTGGCCGACGGATCTCGGTCAGCTCGCGAGCCATCCGGGTACGGACCAAATCCCGAAGCGCGACATCGTCATAGCCGACGCTCGCCGGATCGATCGCGGGCAAGATCCGGACGAGGGTTTGCTGAGGCCGGATCTGCAAGCTCTTCTTGCGCAAGATCGCGCCCGTGCCTTCGACGATGATGGGCACGATCGGGACCCGCTTCTTACTCGCGACCCAAAACGCGCCGCGATAGAAATTGATCAAGTTGCCATCGGGCGAGCGTGTGCCCTCGGGGAACACGCACAAGCTGCGGCCGGCATCGAGCTCCTTCAAGCAGGTGCGCACCATGCGCAGGATGCTGGGCAAGAAGCCGCGCTTCAACGGCACGTAGCCGTTGAGCCACATGTTCCAACCCAAGAACGGCGCGTAGAAGTTCTCCACCTTGCTCACCCACAAGTAAGGCAGATGCGTGGCGAACACGGCCAAGATGTCGACCATCGACTGGTGATTGACGACGTACACGCAGGGCCGGTTCGGATCGGCGTGCACGAGCCCCTCCACCTTCACGCTCGCGAAGGGCGCCCACGCCAGGTAGTGCGCGCCCCAGTAGCTCGTATATTTCGCGAGCCAACGGCGCTTGGGATCCCAAAAAGTAAGCAGCCACAGCGTGAGTGCTGGGAAGAACAGCACCGTGCAGCTGGCCAACAAATAAGGCCAATACACCGCATTGTAGAGCGCGAGCCCGAGCGGGCTCAGGCGGCAGTGATCGACGCGCTCGTCGGCTTGCTCGGGAGCGTTCGTGATCGTCACCGTTTTACCTTACACCGTGACGACGAGCCTTGGCGAGGCTCAGCGCTGGAAGCTCGCCGGGCGCACCGCATTGACGACCGGCGGAGCCTTGCGCAGAGCGAGGATCAGCGCGCGCTTGTCGGCGTCGGTCATGCCCGAGTAGTAGCGCCAGGGCATGGCGTACAAGATCGCGCCCGACTTGCCCTTGCCTTCGTCGAGCGCCCTCCGCAAGTCCTCGTCCGAGTAAGAGCCGATGCCCGTCGCGGGATCGCTACTGATGTTCGCCGAGTACACGATACCCTTGCCCGCGACCGGCATGGGCACGTCACCCGCGAGCGCCTTGCCGGCGATCGGTTCTCGATGCCCGTTCACCGAATCGTGGCAATCATGACAGCTGCACATCGTGAGCAGCCACTGTCCACGCGCGAGCGGGTCACTCTCCGGAGGCGGCGGCGGAGCTGACTTCTCGAGCGGCGCTGGCGCTGCGCGCACGAACATGGACACCGGGAAATTGAGCTCGGTGCGCCCCGCATCGTTCTTGATCGGCGCGAGCGTCCGCAGGTAACTCACGATGGCGAGCGCGTCGTCATCGCTCAGCGCGCGGCCGTACGCGCCGAAGGGCATCATCGGGAAGAGTGGGCGCCCGTTCTTCGACACGCCTTCACGCATCGCGCGCAGCAGCTCACCGTCGCTCCACGAGGCGATGCCAGTTTCGGGATCGGGCGTCAGGTTCGGAGCGCGAATGTGACCCGGGAAATCCGGAATGACTCCGAAATCACGACCCGAACCGAGCCGGCCGGGCACGGGCGGCTCGCCGGAAATGCTCTCGTCGATCTGACTATGGCAGCCCAAACATCCGGTCACGTTGTCGACCAGGTATTTGCCGCGCGCGATCGCCTCGGGCGTATGCGGAGCGTGGACGTCCGGTGCCGGGCGCAAGCGCGGCGACAGCACGTAAAACTTCACGATCACGGCCAGGATCAACAACGCAAACAGCGCACCGAGCGCGACACCGAGCTTCTTCGCCATCTCTTCAGTGACCCTTGGGGTCAGGGTTATAGCTTCGAATCTTGAGCACGAGCCCCTCGAGATCTGCGTCACTGAACAGGTTGCCGAAGGCAGGCATGGCGCCCTTGCCCTGACGAATGACCTGCTTCAATTGCTCGTCCGTGCGGCTGGCTTGGAAGGCAGCGTCGCAAAAGTTACGCGGCGCGTTGCTGCCCTCCATCGCGGGCACCCCACCTTTGCCGTCGCTACCGTGACAGCGAGCGCAAATCTTGGTGAAGGTTTGCGCTGCGGCGGCTGCCCGAGCATCCCCACCTTTTTCGCGCTGACACGAGGGGAGAGCAAACAAGAGCGCGGTCAGCGAAAGGACACGCGCGACGCCACGCGACCGAAGCATGGCCTCCGTCATTGGGCGGGAAGATAGACCACGCAATCGGGTTCTGGGTGCAAATTGACCCGAGGAACCCGGTTTGTTGCGGGTTGCGCGGGCCTTTTTCTTGATGGAAGATGCGCACCCAATTCCATGCGCCGCCTAACCACCCTGCCTCGCCTGCCTCTCCTCTCGTTGGCTTCAACGCTCGCCCTTGCTTTCGCCGCCGGCTCCGCTGGCTGCAACAAGGCGCCGGCCGAGCCCTCCAGCAGCGAGAAAACGACCGCCTCTGCCGAGGCGCCGGCGAGCGCGGCAGCGCCTGAAGCGCCGAAGAGCGCTGAGCCGCCGCCAGCAGAGCCCGCGCCCGCTGCCCCCACCGCAAACGCAGTCCCTGCTCCACCGGACGTCGCCGCGGCGCCGAAGGACGCCAAGGTCACGGCCTCGGGCCTGGCCTACAAGGTGCTCACGCCAGGCACGGGTAAAGATCATCCGACGCAGACCGATCGCGTCTCGGTGCACTACTCGGGCTGGACCAAAGACGGGAAAATGTTCGACAGCTCGATCCCGCGCGGCGCGCCCACCACGTTCGGCGTGGGAGAGGTCATCCCAGGTTGGACCGAAGCCCTGAAGCTCATGACCGTGGGCGAGAAGGTTCGGATCTGGATCCCCGGCAAGCTCGCTTACGGCGATCACCCGCAAATGGGCGGCGCGCCCAGCGGCGATCTGACGTTCGACGTCGAGCTGCTCGACATCGTGAAGCCGCCCGCGGTGCCCGAAGACGTGAAGGCGGCGCCCAAATCCGCGAAAAAGACCGCGACCGGCCTGGCGTACCGCGTGCTCAAGCCGGGCACGGGCAAGATTCACCCGACGCCGAACAACCGCGTCACGGTGCACTATTCCGGCTGGACCACCGACGGCAAGATGTTCGATAGCTCCGTCGCACGCGGCGAGCCCGCCACGTTCCCGCTCAACGGCGTAGTCAAAGGCTGGACGGAGGGTGTGCAATTAATGGTGGTCGGCGAGAAGACCCGCTTCTGGCTGCCGCCGGATCTGGCTTATGGCGATCACCCGCAACGCCCCGGTGCTCCGTCGGGCACGCTCGTGTTCGACATCGAGCTGTTGAACATTCAGTGAGCTCGCGCGAATCCGGTGAGGTCGCGCGAATCCAGCCAAACGCAGGCGGGTCCCAGTAGACAGTGAGTGCTGGTTCGGCCTGCGCCGCGCCGTCAGCACCCATAGAGGCGGTTCGATGCCGCCTGGGCGTCGCTTGCAGAAGGCAGCAATGGCGCCAGCGCTTGTTCCACGGCATCGAGCGCCGCTTCGTTCTCGATTCTGACTTCGAGTGACTCGGCGACCGCCCGCACTCGAGCGGCGTGGTGCAACGCTTCTAGATCGGGGACGCGGGCGACGAGCTGGCGACCGAGCCATAAGCAGCCGACTTCGACGCCGCGCACGAAACGAGACAGCCAACTTCGACGCAACGTGGCAGGGCCGTGAATATCGCAGTTTCGCTCGTACTCCGTTTGGTCCAGATGCGAAACGAGGTCAGTCGTCGCCCGACCACACAGCGCCTGTATGCCCGCGTGCTGGAACATGGCCTCGCAGATCAATTCTTCTGCCAAAGCTTGGATTGCGCTCGCTCGTTCCGCAGACACGTTCTCCAAATCACACCACAGGGCCAACGAGGGCAACTCCGGATCTTCAGCGCTCAGCGGCGCCGCCAATGCGCCACCGAACGAGAACCCGTCACTCGGACGTCGAGCGAAGAAGTCCGCGGGCTCCGTTTTGATTTGGCCGACGACACGGCGCGCGCGCTCGAGCTCGCCGCGAACCCGCTTCCAACGCGCACCCCGGAAAAAGACGCTCGATTCGCTGGCCGTCGTTCGGGGGCGCTCCTCCGCGTCCGCCGCGAACACGGTGACTGAAAGCTGACCCGAGGCCTGAAACACCTCCGCAAATCGCTCGATCAACCGGGCCGCCACGGGGGCCGCCTCGCTCTGTGGGCAGTCGAACGAGACCAAGGCGAAAAGCACGTGCCGCGGCCGATCGAGGATGTTGGGGGCAGACGTCGGAGCGCGCAACGGGCGACGTGCCGCCGGAAATACGCTCAGGTCGAGGGCGACGCCGGCTTGGCCCTCGTGCGCCGCATGCGGCACGACGACGAGCTGAACGCTGGCGCTTCCCGGTTTTACTCCAATTGCCGACACGAGGGCGTACACCTGCATCAAGCTCTTTTCGTCCTCCTCCCATGCGGCGATCAGATCGTACTGCTGTCGCGCGCTAGACTCGACCGCGGCAGCTCCGACCTCGACCGCTTGCGGCGCGAGCCGACCTGCGGCGATCGGTTGCTCGGGGAAGGCGGCGACCCAAAACGTTCCCTCTCCACGCTGCACGAGCGGGGCCTCGCTCACCGCGCTTCCGCCGCGATGAGACACGCTGAGCCGAACTGATATCGGGAGCAGCAACTGCTGTTCGATTGCGGGGCCAGTCACCGCTACCGAGACGCCGCGCGAGGGTCCGCCGCGGCTCCTGACCCAGCAGTGGAACCTCAGAGGCCCCCTTACCGCGCCGCTTGGTGGTCCCGAGGATCCAACATATTCGAAGCGGGGTGGCCCCTCTGCCGGCACTTGCTCAGCGGGTCGCGAGCTGCGTCGGAAGCAGAGCTCGAGGTACATACCGGTTTCGCCCGCTTCCGAAGCGTAACGAAAGCCCAAGGTCGCACGGTCCGCATCGAGACCGAACGCCGTCGCCGTCTCTCGCAGCGTGTCCTCGGCGAATAGCTTTTTGGCACGCCAAGCGCTACTAAGTGACTTCGACGCCCGGCCAGGCGCCAACAAGGGCACCCAGGCTGAAGGCCGACCGCGGGCAGCTTTCTTCTCCTCGGCACCGACCTTCTCGAAGTAGCTCGGGGCGCTGTTGAAGCGATCGACTCGTTGCCCGGCATCGAACCACTGTAGCTCGAGCACACTACTGGCATGCACGAGCACGGTCATCGCGTGCGCTCCGGTCCGGCTGGACAGCGCCATTGCAAGACGCTCCAGCTCCTCTTGATGTTGCTCATCACAGACTTCGTCGTAGATGCTGATCCAATTCGCATCATCGGCGATTAAGATCGTGCGCTCCACGGCCTCGCCCTCCTTGACCGGCACGAAGCCGTCGCTAGCGAGGGCGGCGCGCAGGGACTCGACGACCGCCGAGCGCAGAGTGCCCGAGTCGCGGCCCCGAACGAGCACTTGAACGTTGGCGAAAGACGACCCCATCCCGTGCTCCTAGTAAGAAGGCCCGCGCGAATTCGGGCTCTGGCTACTCACCTTCTTGAGCAAGTAGCCGTGGGACAGCTCCACGATTTGCACGGCCATGCGCTCGATCAGCGGTCGGCTATTGCTGGCGACCACCATGGTGATCTTCGGATCGTCGCGGAAGCGCTCCAAGAGCCGATAAACCAAAGCCCGCGTCGGCGCGTCGAGGCCCGCGTCGGGATCGTCGAAGAAGACGAAGTTCGGGTCCAGCACCAAGGCGCGCGCCAAGCTGACGCGCTTGCGGACGCCGAGCGAGAGATGGGCGGGCAAGGCATGAAAATCGGTCTGAGCGACGCGCAGCTCGGTGAGGGCCTCGCGGGCGCGGCGCTCGATCTCCTTGTCGTCGAAGCCGAACACGTCTGCGTGATAGCGCAGGGCCAAGGTGACGTTGCTGAGCGCGCTCATGTTCGAGAGTAGGCCTCCGGTGTCGAACAAGACACCGCGACGAACGCCTTGCCGGATCAAGTCACTCGGCGTGGATACGTGCGGCGCGCGGCCGTCCAAGAGCACGCGGCCGGTGGTCGCCGGCACGAGGCCCGCACACAGGAACAAGAACGTGGATTTGCCGACCCCGTTGTGACCCGTCACCAGCAAGTCCGCACCGCGCGGCACGTGTAGATCGGTCTCACGCAACACCCACAAGTCGTTGTAAGCGAACGTCGCGCGCTCGAGGAACAACCCCTGATTGGGCGAGTCCAGATCTGTAGTCTCGTTCTCCACCAACCGCGCATTATGCGGCGCTCGGCCTCACAGAGCTAGTCCGCTTTCTATTCCGTGGCGCTAGCGGATGGGCGGACCCACGAACCAGTAAAACAGAGCGGTAACGAATGTGCTGTACACCACACCGCACAAAAGGCTCATCACCACGGCGCGGCTGGCCTGTTGCGGAACTTCGGTAGGTGAGCTCTTCACCTGTAGGCCATAGTGACAACACAGCCAGCCGACGATGGCACCCAGGCCCACGCCCTTGAGCAAGAATAGACCGAGATCGAACGGCATCACGCCTCGGGAAACGCCAGAATACAGGCTGCCCCAGGACGCAGTGGCGGTGAGCTGCGCGACCACGAACGCGCCGAAGATGGCGACGACGCTGAAGTAAATCATCAGCACCAGCACACTCACGATCGACGCCACGAGCCGCGGCAACACGATGAAACGCGGCGGGTCGATGCCCAGCGACGAGAGCGCCAGCACCTCGGAGTTCACTTTCATGTTCCCGAGCTCGGTCGCCATCGCGGTCCCCGAGCGACCAGCGATCACGATCGCCGTGACCAGGGGCGCGAGCTCGCGCAGCACGACGGCGACCAACACCTTGCCGAGCAGCTCGCCATCGGCCGAGCCCATCAGGTTGGTTTGAATGATGATGCTCGCGCCGAGCAAGAAGGCGATCACGCTGACCAAGGACAGCGCTTGCACGCCCGTGTACATAATCTGAGTGGTGATCACTCGCCGCACGGTGTCGCGCGCCGCAGCGCCGGGCGTCCAAACCGACGCTATCGCGTCGCTGAAGGTGTGCAGGAGCTCGTCCGCGTCCAGCACCCAGCGGATAGCACCGCGCCCAACCGCGCCGAGCCAACCGGCCTCGGCGATGCGATCCGTGCGCGGATCGTAAGGCAGGGTCGAGCGGATCCGCCGGGCCATCTTGGTGCTGGGCCCGGCGCGGGCTTAGCCCTTGAGCGCTGCTAACCGCTCTTTGGCGGCCGGCAGGCCATCGGTCTGAATGGCGCGCTCGTACATCTGGATCGCTTTCGGCGCCTCGCCCACCTTCTCGTGGATCTCGCCCAGACGCAGGAAGACCTCCGACTTTTTGAGCGGGCCAGCGTCATCCAGCTTCTGCAACAGAAGCGCGCGGAACATTTGCTGGGCCTTCTTGTAGTCCCCGATGTCCATTGCGACCTGGCCGAGCAACGTCAGCACGTTCACGTTGCCGGGCTCGATGCGGAACGCCTTGTCGAGCTCTTCCATCGCCTTCTGGTTGTCGCCGTCGGCCAGGTAGGCCTTGGCCAAGCGGCGATGGATCTCACCGAGCTCCTTCGGGCGCTTGTTGCCATAGCTTTCGACGATCTTGAGCAACACGTCCACGGCGGCCTTGCCACGTCCGGACGCGCTATATTCGTCGCACAGGGCCAAGAGCAGCTCGCGATCGTCCGGGCGGAGCTTGCTGGCCCGATCGAGGGCGTCGGCCGCGCTGCCGTGATCGCCGCGTTCCTCACCGTGGATGGTCGCCGCCTTGCGCAGCAAGGCCACACTCTCCTCCGGCGTGGGCGCAAAGTCGGCATCCCGGGCCAAGTGGGCCGCGAGCTTCTCCCAGGCTTTCATGGCCTCGTACGACGACCGCAGGCGCGAGCGCAGCTCTAGGCTCCGTTCGTCGTGCGCGAGGCCGCGCTCCAAGGCGAGCGCCGCCTTTTCTGGCGAGCCGAGCTTCTGCTCCACTGCGGATAGCTCAAGCGCTCGAGCGACGGCTGCCTCGCCGGAGCTCGCGGTCAGCAGCTGATCGAGCACCTCGGCTGCTTCTGGCAGCCGATTCTCGGTCTGCAGGAGCCGAGCCAGGGCTTCGAGCGCTCCGGAGTGCCGCGCGTCGCGAGCGAGCACCGCGCGGTAAGTGTCGATCGCGCGTTGCCGATCACCGAGGCGCGAGTCGTACACTTCCCCCAAGCGCACCTGGAAGCTGAGCTCGGCGGCGATGTCACCGCGCTCCTGCGCGCCGCTGATCTGAGACGACAAAAGCTCGGCCAAATCCTCGTCGCGCTTCGTCTTTTCGTACAGCTCGCTGAGCGCCACCACGGCGTCGCCCCGGCCGGGCTCGTCGTCCAGGACGGCACGGAGCAAGTCGATCGCGGTATCCAAGGCCTGGAAGCGCTCCTCGCTCAGCTTGGCGAGCTCCAGCCGCAGCACGCTGCGCGCCGCGGGCGACTCGGCCATGTCGATGAGGCGTTCCAGCAAGCGACCGAGATCGTCGAAGCGGCTGGTCCGCGCGTACAACCCGCGCAGCGCGTTCGACGCCTCGCTGTCGTTCGGCTCGTCCTCGAACAACTGCTCGTACAGCGCGATGGCCTTGGCCGGCAAGTTGAGCTTGTCGCGCGCGATGTCGGCGGCCTGACGGCGCAGCGCCCGCACGCTGTCGGCTTCGGCACCGAGCTCACTGCGCTTGACCAAGAGCGCGAAGGTCTCCTGGAAATTGCCGCGTTCCTCGCTGACCCTGGTCAGCTCGGCGAGCGCCCATAGGTTCGCGTCGTCCTGTGCGAGCAGCTCGCGAAGCACGCTCTCGGCGAGCTCTGCGTCGCCCAAACCGACGGCCAGCGTTTGCGCTTGCCGGTACAGCTCTTCGCGGCGCTCTTCGTCCAGCTGCAGCTTGGCGCGACGACGCAGCGTGGCGCACAGGTCGCGTTCGCGCCCCGGAACCCGTTGCAGCGCCTCGACCAAGACCAAGACCTCGTCGCTGTCGGGCTCGAACGATAGCGCGCGATTGAGCGCTGCCTCGGCGGCGCTCGGGCTGCCCACGCGATCGCGCTGCCAGGTGGCGAGCCGCACGCACAGTGACACCGCGGCCTCCGGCGACAGATCGGTGTGCTTCTCGATGGCCTCACTGAGCGAGCTGGCGGCCGACGCCCAATCACCGGTGACGGACGCGAGCCGTTCCAGCTCGTCGAGCAATGCGCCGTCGGACGGCGCTTCGAGCAAGCCTTGTTGCAACACGCGCTGCGCCGCCGCTGGGTCCTTGCACTCGTCCTCGAGCACACGCGACAAGCTGCGCCGCATGTCGACCCGTTCTTCCAGCGAATCCGCGTGGCTGACTCGCTTCTCGTACACACGCGCCAGGCGATCGGTGCGACCGCGCGCGCGGTACACGGACTCCAGCACCTCGGCGGCCTCCTCGAACAGGTCGTGCTCGGCGGTCAGCTTCTCGAGCTCGTCCACCGCGCCCTCGTGGTCTTGCGCACGGTCGAGCGCCATGCGCAGCGAAGAAAGGCCGCGTGCCGGCTCCTTGAAGCTCTGGATTTGGAGCAGCGCCAAGCGGAAGTACAGCTCGGCCTGCATGGCGTCGGAGGGCTCCGCCGCGACTCGGCGTTCCAGGATTTCCGCCACTTTCTCGTCGTCTTGGAGCCGCGTGTACAGCCGATCGAGCGCGACCAGGAGCTCCGGCTTGTCGCCGGCCTGCTCCACCGCGCGTGAGTAAGCCTCGACCGCGCGTTGGTCGTTCTTCAGCTGCTCTTCGGCGACGCGGCCCAAGCGCACGAACAAGTCTTGCGCGACCTCGGGGTCGAAGGTCGACTGCGCTCGCTCGCCGAGCGTGTCGGCGTAGCGCGCAAAGCCGCCCGTTGCCTGAGCCAAGCGCTCGATTTCCGAATGCAGCTCGGGTGCCTCGGGTCGTTCGGAGAGCGCGCGCAGAAGCGCGCCTTCAGCGTCGGACTGCTTGCCGAGCTTGGTCTCGAGCACTTCGGCGACCTCACGCAGTGTCTGCATGCGTTGGCCGGGCTCGGTCTCCACCGTGAGCCGCATCTCGAGGATGCTCACGAGCTCCTCCCAACGCTCGGTGCGGCGCAACACGGGCACCAAAATCTCGGCCACCGTGAGGCGCAGGTCTTCGTGCGATTCGCCGATGGCGCGCACGGCCGCAACGGACTCCGAGTCGGTGGGCACGTCCTCCAGGGCAGAGCGCTGAGCCTCGAGGGCGTCTTCGTAAGACTCGAGCTTGCTGGCCAGGATGTTGCCGATCTCCTTGCGCAGCCCAGCGCGCGCCTCCGGGGTCTCGGCGGTGCTCGCTTCGAGTCGCAAATTATCTAGCAATTCCGGCCACATCGACTCGATCCGGTAGAGCCGATTGAGGGTCCCCAGCACGCCAGGGTCACCGGGGCGCACGGCCAGCGCCTGGCCCAGCACTTCGATGGCCCGGGAGCGATCCGAGAGGTCTTTTTCGTACACCGCCGCGGCGCTGATCAAGAGCGTGTACTTGAGGTCTGCGTCGTCTTCGCCCGAGAGCTCCACGCGCTGGACGTACAGCTCGACCAAGCGTTTCGCGTCGTGCTTGGCCTCGTACAGCTCGGTCAGGCAATCGACGGTAAACGCGCTCTCCGGATCGAGCTCGAGCGCGCGCTCGTAGGCAACGATGGCGCCCGCGGCGTCATCGAGCATGTCTCGCTTTGCCTCACCCACGCGACGCCAAACGCTCGCGCGTTGTTCGTCGTCGAGCAAGAGATCGGCCTTGTCGGTCAAGACACGCACCAGCGTCGGCCAGTCACTGAGTAGAGTCGCGAGCTGCTCCATCTTTTCGAGCGGCTCGAGGTCCGAGCCGTCGGCCTCGTGGATCGCGCCGTAGGCAGCGAGCGCGCGCCGCGGGTCGTCGCGCTTTTCGTTGTGCACGCGGGCCAACGTGGAGAGCAGCTCTCGCTTGCTGTTCAGATCCGGGTGCTCCTTGAGCACGCTGTCGTAGGTCTCGGCCAGCCTGTCCCACTCGCTCGTGGCCTCGGTCAGCCGCTCGTAGTCCGCGCGCGCATCGGCATCCTCGGGGTCGAGGATGAAGGCAGCCTCGTAAGCGCGACGCGCGCGGGCCAGATCGCCCCCACGCCGCTCCCACAATTCGGCGGTTTCACGCAACACGGCGACCTTCTCGGTGCCGTCGGCCAGGGCAAAGCGGTCCTCGTTGAGCGTGATTTGCCGGCGCCAATCGTCGAGCGACTCGTAGATGGGACGCAAGATGTCGACCACGCGCTGGCGTTGGTCCTCGGTCTTGCGCAAGCCTTCCAGCTCGGCGATCGCCTCCGGGTGTGCAGGAACCTGCGAGACGATCTCTTCGAGTTGATCGACCGCGCGGTCGGGCTGGGTGCGTTTGATGTACAGGCGCGCCAAGGCCAAGCGGTGCAGCGCGGCGTCCGCCGGGCCCTTGGCGCCTTCGGCTCGGCGTAGATACAGCTCGGCCAAGTCGTCCCAGCGCTCGCGTTCGCGATACAGCTCGGTCAGGGCATCGAGCGCGCGCGCGTCGCCGTCGTCCACGTCGAGCACGGAGCGGTAGGTATCGATCGCGTCGTCCGGGCGGCCCAGCTCGCTCTTTTGCAGGCTGGCCATGGTGTGCAACGCGGCCAGCCGCTCCGCGGGATCGAAGCGATGATCGAGCGCCTCGCGGTACAAGGTGACGCGCTGTTCGTGCTGCGCGGTACGCACCAAAATGGCGTCGATGGCGCCGAACAGATCCTTGCTTTCGGGCTCGAAAGCCAACGCGCGGCGGTAGAACACCAGCGCGCGATCCAGCTCGCCCAAGGAGGTGAAGAGCTCGCCCGTGCGACGGGCAAGCTTCACGGTGGTGACATCGTCGCCGTTCACCTTTTCCAGCTCGGTGGCGTAGATCTCGGCCAGCCGACGCTCGGCGCCAGCCACCTTGGCCAAGCGCTCCAGCTCCGAAATCGTGGCCGAGTCCGACAGCTCGTCCTTGAGCAGCTCCGCGATCGTATCGAGCGCGGCGCGGTAATCTTCCTTCTGCTCTTCGTACAGCTTGGCCAAGCGCAGCAGCAGGTCGCGCCGCTCGTCGGGATTGGTGGCGTACGACAGGCGCGCGCGGATGGCGTCCATCACGCGCCCAAAATCGGCGCGCGACAGGTACACCGGCTCGAGCAAAGCGGCGGCCCGCGCGCGGTGCTCGGGCTCGCTGGCCTCGGCCAAAATGCGCTCCAGCTCGGCGATCACGCCCGCGTGCTGGCGATCGGTCGACAGCGCGGTCTCCAGCTCGTCGAAGGCACGACCCAGATCCTTTTGCTGCTGAGCCGCGACTTTGGCGATGCTCACGCGCAAGTCAGCGGCGTTGCCGAGCTTGGCGTCGAGCTGCCGTTCGTACAGCCCAATCAGCTCAGCCCACTGCGAGACGTCGGCATACAGCGTCTGAAGCGCGCCGATCGCGGTCGTATCCAAGCCGAACTCGAGGATGCTTTCGTAGACTTCGATCGCCTTCGGCTTGTTGTCGAGCACGTCCGACAGCAAGCGCGCGCGTCGGAACAAGAGCTGCTTCCGCTCCTCGTCCGACTCGGCAACCTCGACGCGGCGCTCCAAGATCTCGAGCAGGTTTTGCGCGTCGCCCGTCTCCTCGTACAAGGATTCGAGCGCGCCGAGCGCCTTCTTGTCGTCGGCGCGCTGCTCGAGTGCTTTCTTGTAGTACTCGCGTGCCAGCTCCCGATCCGCCAACTGATGGCGTGCCAAATCGGCGATCTTGAGGGTAACCGCGAGCTGCACCTCGCCGTCGAAGATCTCGGGCACCACCTCGCACAGCAGCTTCACGTACTCGGCTTGCTTGCCGGTGGCCGACGCCAAGCGCTCCAAATGCGCGAACCACGGTTCGAGCGGACTGTGCCCGACCGCAGCGCGCACCGCGCGTTCGGCATAGCCGAAAGCGCGCTTGGGATCCGCGAGCGGCGTCTCGGCGGTGCGCATCGCCGCCTCCAAACCGTTGATCTTTTCGACCGAGTCGTCGGTGGTGGCCACTTCGATCTCGAGCACGCGTAGTAGGTGCTCGTAGTCCGACTCCGATTCGTAGATCGGGTGCAGGATCTGCGCGGCTTCTCGGCGAGATTGGGCTTCTTCCGCGTCGAGCAGGCGCTCGAGGGCGGTGCGGCTCGGCGCATGCTTCGAGTCGAGGGCCAGCGCGCGACGGTACACTTCGAGCGCGCCGGGCACGTCACTCAAGTGCTCGCGCTTGAGATCACCGAGCTTGGCGAACAGCTCCAAGCGCTCGGTGTCGTTCTCGGCTACGTCCAGGTGCCGCTCGAGCGTCTCGCTCAGATCTTCCCAGCGCGAAGCGCTACCGAACAACGCTTCGAGCGCGCTCAGTGAGGCGCCGTTCGGGCCGAACTCGCCAATCAACGCTCGATAAGCGTCGATCGCCTCTGGCACGGCGTCGAGCTTCTTCCACAGGGTCTCGGCAGAGCGCGTCATCAACGTCCGGCGCAGCTCGGCGTCGACCGACGCCTCACGGCGGCGTTCGAGCACGCTGACCAGATCTCGATAGCGCTCGGTCAGCTCATACAGACGGTCGAGCGCGGCCAGCGCCTGCTCATCGTCGGGGTTCTCATCGACGCGCGCCTTCCAGGCGGCGATCGCGCCGTCGTTGTCACCGAGGACCTGTTGGCAGAGCTCGCCGAGGCGCCCGAACAGCTCCCGGCGAACGGGGCCCCCTTGCTCGAGCTTCACCTGAACACGCAGCATTTCTGCGAGCTTGGCGTGCTCATTGCTGGCAATGTAGATGCGCTCCAGGGCGCGCGCGGCGGGCAACACGAGCTCCGCGTCGTTCTCGTCCAACACCAGCACGCGCCGGTAAACGCGCTCGGCGCGTGAGCGATCGTTCAATAGCTCTTCGCAGATGCTGGCGACCTGCATCAAAATTTCGCCGCGAAGCGTGTTCGTGTCGGCCCGCTCTGCCGCTTCCGTGAGCACTTCGGCGACGCGCTCGTTTTGGCCCAAGCGACGACCGATCTCCAGCAGCCGCTTGCGCGCGTCCACGTCCAACGGGTCGGCTGGCACGAGCAACGCCAGGGTGCGCAGCGCGCTCTCGTCGTCGTGCAAGCGATCGTCACGCAGGGTCGCGATGCGACGCAGCAGCTCCCGCCGCTCCTCGTTCGCGGGGTCGGAGCCAAAGGCTTCCAAGCGCACTTCGAGCACGCGCACCAAATCACGGATCTCGTCCCGCGCTTGGTACACGCTCTCCAGGAGACGCGCGGCGCGCTGACGCAAGCCGCCGATTTCCAACATGCGTTCGGTGAGCTCACGCGCCTGATAATCGTTGATGCGCTCGCCGAGCACGTCCTCGACCAGCAACATCGACTTTTCGGGCTCGTGCAGGTCCAAATCGAGCTTTGCCAAGCGCAGCTTGAGCTCGAACGCCTCGTCCCCCGCGGCTGCTTCCAGCCGCTTCTCGAGCAAGGCCGCGAGCTGCTTGTCCTTGCCCTGACGGACGTACAGGCGATCGAGCGCACGCACGGAGACCTCGTGCAGCGGATCGACCTCCAAAATGCGCTCGTAGTAGCGGGTCGCCTTCTCGGGGTCTTCGATGATCTCTTCGCAGATCAGCGCCACTTCGACGAGCATCTCGGCGCGACGGGACAGGTCATCCGTGGCGCTCGAGGCGCGATCGTAGAGCGCTTCCAAGTCGCTCCAGCGCTCGGCCGCGGTCAAGATGTCCTTCAGGCGTTGGAACGCGGCTTCGTTGCCGGGCGACAGAGAGAGAACGCGCTCCAAATACGGCGTCGCGCCGATTGGATCGCCCAAGCGGTCCTCGTGCAGGCGCGCGGCGCGCTCGCTGAGCTCGACCTCCAGCGCCTCGGGCAGCGTGCCGCGCATCACTTCGCGGAACGCCTCCGCCAAATCCGTGGGCCGACCGGCGAGCTGGGCCAGCTCATCGGCACGTTCCCACAGCCCGAGCTCGCTCGGGTAATGGCGGACGGCTTCGAGCACCACGTCCAGCGCGCTCCCGTACGAGCTGAGCTTCTTCTGCTGAGCGTCCGCGAGCCGCAAATAGAGCGGCAAACGCAGCTCCGGCTCTTTCGTCTCGCTCAGCAACACGCTGAGCGCGTGGGCTTCGCGTCGCGCTTCACCGGAAGCGGCGTATTGCGTAGCGAGCACGTCCGCCACGCGAGCGCGCACTTCGGGTACGTCCAGCAAGCGCTCCAACACGGACATCGCCCGCGCCTTCACCTTGGGCGATTCGACGGCGAGCACGGCGTTCTTCAACGCCTCTTCGGGCCGCGAGAGCAGATTCTGGTAGTGCTCGGCCAGCTCCACCTCGCGCTCCGAACGCTCGTCCCCCGAGAGCTTCTCGCGGTGCTGTTCGATGATCGCGACGGCACCGGCGGCGTCGTTCTGCGACAGCAACAAGCGAGGCAAGGTGCGGAGCGCGGCCGCGTCCGAATCACTCACGTCCAAGATGCGACGATAGAGAGCGACCGCTTTCTCCGGAGCTTCGAAGACGTCTTCCTCGAGCGTCGCCCAGTCACTCAGGATCCGAACCTTTGCTTCGTCGTCTGCGGCGTGCTCCACGCGCAGCTCGAGCAACCAGCGCAGATCGTCACGCCGATCCTCACGGCGCAAAATGGCTTCCAGAGACGTGGCCACCTCGGCGTCGGCCGGGTCGCGCTCAAGCATCTGCTTGTACAGCGCGATCGCTTGCTCGGACTTGCCTAGCTCCTCGGCGAACACGCGAGCCAAGCGCAGCTCGAGCAAGCGGCGCTCGCTGCTCGGCGCGGGGGTAGCCGCTGCCGGCGGAGCCTCCGGAAGACTCTCGCCTTTCTTCTTCTTCTTGCCCTTCTTGGCGGGGGCGGGCGCGGGCGTCGCTTCGCCAGCAGCAGCGACGGGCGGCGGTGCCGCGGTCGTTTCGGATTGCGACAAGCGCCGTTCGAGGGTCTCGACGAAGGAGTCCCAAGCGCCGGCAGCGCGCGCGGATTCCTCGAACAGATCGAGCGCCGAGGCGCTCTCGGGCGCAAGCTCGTACGCTTTGCGCGCGTAGCCTGCGGCCGCTTTGCGATCGTTCAGGCGCTTGCCCGAAACATCCACCAACTTGCCGAGCAACGCGAGCTTGTCCGCCTCGCCTTCGGCGCGCTCGAACAAGAGCTCGTACAGCGCGGGCAAGCGCGACCACTTTTCGTCCTGCTCGTACAGCGGAATCAAGGCAGAGGCCGCGCGGGTGTCCGTCGGATCCGCGGTCAAGATGCGATCGTAGGAACGGAACGCGCGCTCCGGCTGGTTCAGCTTTTGCTCGTAAACCGCGGCTGCGCGGTAACTGAGCTCGATGCGCTGGGGCGCTTCCTTGGCGCGATCGGCAGCGGTGCTCAGCACCTCGGCCAAGCCGTCCCAATCATTTTGCGAGGCGTAGAGCCGCTCGAGACCGTCGTAGTCACTGCTCTGCAGGTACGATTCGCGGAGCACGCGCAGCGCGCGCGAATGACCTGGAGAGAGCTCCAGCACGCGCTGCCAAGCGCGCGCGGCTTTGGCGTGGTCGGCGATGTGATCGGCGTACACCGTACCGAGCTTCTGCAGCGCGCTGAGGCGCGCCGCGTCGTCATCGAGCGACGCCACGCGGCGCTCCAGAACCTCGGCCAAGGTCGGCCAATCCTTGGCTCGTTCCGCGTACTTCTCGAGCGCGTCCAGCACTTCGGAGCGCGTCGGATCGACCTCCAGAATGCGCTTGTAGAACTCGACCGCGTCCGCACCGCGGTTCAAACGCTCCGCGGCTAGCTGCGCGAGCTCCTTCAGTAGCGAAAGCTTGGCGCCGCCCTCGGCGCTCTCCAGATCGGCCGAATACAGCTCGAACAGCTTGTCCCAGGCGCGACGCTTTCGGTACAGGTCCTCTAGACGCTCGTGGGCCTCGGCGTCCTTGGGCGCGATCTTGAGCAGCGCCGCGTACGCCTCGGTCGCGTTTTGCGCGTTGGAGAATTGCTCGAGCCAGCGGCGAGCCGCGGCGCGGTACAGCTCCTTCTTCTCGTCGATGTCGGGCGTGATCTCGGCCAGCTTCAACTGGTGCGTGATCAAATCGCGATGCCGCCCGAGCTTGTCGTACAAACCGACGAGCTCACGCATCTCGTCCGCGTCGTGCTCGTCGAACTTGTCGTCGAGCTGGACGATCTGATTTAGCACCGAGAGTAGCGCCGTGTCGCTGCGCACGTATTGGCGATAGACCGTCGCGACCTCGCGCAAGATCGCGAGCCGGTCCTGGTACTGCTCGGCCGGTGTGCGCTCGAGCTGCTGACGGAGCAGCTCGACGAGGGCGTTGTAACCTTGCGTCTGCTTGTACAAGCGCTTCAGCGCGTCACGCGCTTCCCCGCTGTCCGGATCCTGGCGCAGGATGCTCTTGTACTGCTCGATCGCCTTCTGCGCGTTGGCCGTGCCTTCGGCGAGCTTGGCGATCTCGGAGGCGAGCTTCTTGCGCTCCTTGGAGCCATCCGGAACCGAGCGCTGCGCGCTCTGCAAGACCTCGATCAGCCGCGTGTCGTCTTGCAGTGAGCCGTAGTACTCGCGGTAGAAGCTGAGCATCCCCTCGTTGATCGGCTCGACCTTGCGAATGCGCTCGAACCAAGGCTCGGCATCTTGCGGCCGCGAAAGCTTGCGCCAATGCAGCATCGCGATCTGCAGCATGTCGCCGAGGCGCTCGGCGTCGTTGATGTCTTTGCCCTTGAGCTCGCGCTCGTACAGCGCGACGAGGGCATCCCAACGCTCGTCGTTGCCGTAGAACTCGGACAAGAAGGCCTTGGCCTCGGCGTGTGAGGCATCCACCCGGAGCACGCGATCGTAGGCGCGCGCGGCGCGCTCGTTGTCGGAGAGATGCTGAGCGTACAGACGCGCCAGGCGCACGCCCGCCGCGACACGCGAGGCCGGCTTCTCGCTGCGATCGGCCAAGCGCTCGAGGACTCGCGCGAGCTCTTCCCAACGGTTGCCGCCGCGGTAGATGTGCTCCAAGAGGCGGCCCGCGCGCTCGTTGGTGGCGTCAAGCCGGACCGCTTGTTCGAGCCGCTCGATCGCGGTCTCCAAGCTGACGCTCTCGCCGCCGTAGCGCACTTCCATCTCCGCCGCGCGCATCAGCATGGAGCTCTTGTAAACGTCGTCCGTCGCTTGCTCGGCTTCCGTGGCGTACGTGGAAGCCAGCTCCGAGAAGCGCTGACGCTTGGTCTCGCTCTCGGCGAGCGCCGCGGTAGCGACGGAGTTGCCCGGGTCGATCTCGAGCAGGCGCAGGTAGCAAACCCCAGCGCCGTCGTCGTCGAACATCTCGTTGAACAGCACCTTGGCTTGTTCGCTCAACGCCTCGGCTTCACGCGGCGTGTTCTCGGTGACTTGAGATGCGATCTCGAGCAGCCCGGCGACGGCGCTCCACTCACCGCGGGCGACGTGCTTGTCGCGCGCGGCCTCGAGCAGCCTGAGCAGCTCGTCGGTCGACAGGTCGCCGCCGCTCTCTTTGGTGGAGGTTCGAAGAGCGGTCCACGCCTCGTTCGAGTCCGGTATTGCCTGCAGTGTTCCGAGCGCCGTGCGGATCGTCTGGGAGTCCATTCCTCACCCGTTCATTGCCCCACTCGATCACCGCGGTTTCGGCGAAGAGCGGGGGCTCGACAGTACGCCGCGGGCCCAGTCCTTACAAGCTTTGCAACACCCCGATTCTAATTGTGTTTAGGCGCTCCTGGTCGCTGGCTCGCGCTCGTGGTCGCTGGCTCGCGGGCGCTCCCTCGTGGTCGCTGGCTCGCTGTGCTCGCTGGCGCTCCCTTCCGACAGAGTCGGCCGAGGTTGGTTGCTCGCCGCGTTGCACACATTTCAGTGCATCGAGCGCAGCTCGGCGAGCGCGCGGCGTTGCGCGTTGAGCGGACGAGAACTGGCGCCCAATTCTTGCGCGCGATCGAGCGCGCGCTGCGCGTCGTCCAGCCGACCGAGCTTCAGCAGCGCCCAGGAGCGCCCGAGATATGCGTCAGCAAAGTTAGGCCGCGTCGAAACGATCACGTCATATTCCGCAAGCGCGGCTGCGGCGTCGCCTCGCAACACCGCAAGCGACGCGAGCCCGACGTGATTCTCGAGGGCGTGCGGGTCGGCCCGAAGTCCGGACTGATACGAGCGGGCCGCACCGTCGAGGTCACCGAGGCGCGCCTGAACCAAACCCAGCGCGTGCCAGGCCTCGGCGTTGCGTGGATCTCTGCGCAAACCTTCGATCAGGCGTGGCCCGGCGAGCTCGGGCTCACCCCAGCGCGCGGCGCGCAAGCCGCCGGTGACCGGTCCGAGCGCGTCCCCCGGCGCGACCGCCGCGGCCCGATCGTACTGTTCGAGCGCCTCATCGTAGCGATGCGTGAGCTCGAGCGCGTAGCCCAGCTCCACCCAAGGGACAGGGCTCTGCGGGCCGAGCCGGCGAGCCAATGCTTCGGCGTGCGTTTGAGCCTGAGCCAATTGGCCGAGCGTCGCGTAAACGCGAATCAGGAGCCGCCGCTCCGCCACGGCTTCTGGGTGAGCCTTCAAGTACGACTCGAGCTCGCTGGCAGCTTCAGCCGAGCGGCCCTTGGCGACCAGCATGCGCGCTTCGTTGGCTGGCTCCGGGTGAGAAAACGCGCAGCCCGCGCTGAACCATGCGAACGCGACCGCGCTGGCGACGCGAACAGCCCGAGCCCGAGACTTCATCGAGACCGCGGAAGCTAGCACTTTTACCGGCGCGGCTCGACGATCCGCGCGGGCTCTGCAAAGCTCGCCCGAATGCAGCTCGCCGACGACGCGGTGGTAACGGTGCTGGGTGCGGGGCAAATGGGCGCGGGCATCGCGCAGGTTTGCGCGCAAAGCGGATACACGGTGCTGCTCGCGGACGCGGCACCGGAACGCGCCCACAGCGCCAAGCTCGGCATCGAACGGCAGCTCAGCCGGTTGTGCGACAAAGGCAAGCTGTCACCGGCCGAGCGGGATGCAGCCGTCGCCCGCATCGAACCAACCCAAGCGGAGCTCGCCTACCCGCGTTCGGACTTGATCATCGAAGCTGCCACCGAGAACCGAGAGCTGAAGCTCGCGCTGTTCGAACAAGCCGATGCCTTGGCCAAACCTGCGGCGATCTTGGCCTCCAATACCTCGAGCATCTCCATCACCCTTCTGGGCGGCAAGACGAAACGCGCCGAGCGCGTGGTTGGCATGCACTTCATGAATCCGGTGCCGGTGATGCGGCTCGTAGAGCTCGTGCGCGGCCTGCAAACCAGCGAAGCGACGCTCCAGACCATCCGTGCGCTGGCTCAGAAGCTGGGCAAGACGCCGATCCTGAGTCAGGACCGGCCGGGATTTTTGGTCAATCGCATGCTGATCCCGTTTCTGAACGAGGCCTGTTTCGCGCTTCAAGAAGGGACAGGCAGCGCCGAGGACATCGACCAAGGCGCACGCTTGGGTCTCAATCACCCGCTGGGTCCCCTCGAGCTCGCCGACTTGATCGGCCTCGATACCGTGCTCTCGATCGCCCAAGTGCTCGAGCAAGACTTCGGCGATCCCAAGTACCGCCCAGCGGTGCTGCTCAAAAATTTGGTCGCGGCTGGTTTTCTGGGCCGCAAAACCAAGCGCGGCTTCTACGCCTACGACGACAAGGGCGCGAAGCTCGGGCCCGCGCATTAAGCACGGATGAAAGGATCAGCCATGTACGACACGTTACTCGTCAGCGAAACCGAACAAGTCGTCACCATCACGATCAACCGCCCGAGCAAGCTCAATGCCCTGAACGCACAGGTGCTCTCGGAGCTGACCCGAGCGTTTCAAAGCTTGGCCGAAAAACCGGCCGAAGCTCGAGCGCGCGCGGCTATTTTGACGGGCGCGGGCGACAAGGCGTTCGTGGCGGGCGCGGACATCGCAGAAATGTCGAGCTTGAGCGCGGCTCGCGCGTACGAGTTCTCGGCGGCGGGGCATCGCCTCGGGCGCTTGATGGAGAGCGTCTCGTTTCCGATCATTGCCGCGGTCAACGGCTTCGCGCTGGGCGGCGGTTGTGAGCTCGCGCTTTGTGCCGACTACATCTTCGCAGCCGAGCACGCCAAGCTCGGCCAACCCGAGACCAACCTCGGCTTGATGCCCGGCTTCGGTGGCACGCAGCGCTTGTCGCGACGGGTGGGGCTCGGTCGCGCGCGCGAGCTCGTGTACTCGGGCGAGCCGATCAGCGCCGCGCAAGCGCTGGCCATCGGCTTGGTCAACCGCGTGTTCCCCGGTGCGGAGCTGATCGCCGAGTGCGAGGCGCACGCGCGTCGCATCGCGCAGCAAGCGCCGCTCGCGGTCGCCGCCAGCAAGCGCGCGCTCAATCTCGGCTTCGACGCAGACCTGGCCGCGGCCTGTGAGCTGGAGGCCACTGCGTTCGGCGCGCTATTCGCGACCGAGGACGCCCGGGCCGGGCTCACGGCATTTTTGGCCAAGCAGCGCGCCACGTACCAAGCTCGCTGATGTGCACGTCTGCTTCGCCACGAAACTCGAATACATTCGGACCATTAGCCTCGCCCAGCTGAGCTCGATCTCGGCCCTGGTGGGGCTGTGCGCGGGGCTTTCGGGGTGTGACGGCTGTGGGTCGCAGAAGCCGTACACGCCGTTCGGTGTCGCCTCCGGTGTGCCCAACGCGCCGAGCGCAGAAAACGGCAGCGACGCGCCGAACACTCAGCTCGACCCGAGCAGCGCGGCTCCTGGCAGCTCGGCGGGCTTTGCGGTCCGCAAAGCGGAGCTAGTGCCGGGAGTCGCCCTAACTTGGACGGGCTCCGACTTGAGCTTGAAGGCGCCAGACAAGCGCCGCTTCGTTCAAGTGCTGCCCGGCGACTTCGACGGCGACTCCAAGCTCGATGCGCTGGCGTGGCTGGCACCGGTGGCTGGCGACAAGAACGCCCCACCCGGCGAGCTCTGGTATTTTCCGAATGCGGGGCCAAGCCGCAAGCTGAGCGCGCTGCCCGGCTTCGTACCGAGCTCGCCTGACTGCGCGCTCACGACCACCCTGAGTCAAACCGGTCCGCACAGCGCGACGCTCGACGTGGCCGCGAAGTGCACGAGCCAACTGATCGCACGCGCGCCCGAGCGCGCGCTCGTCGTCGTCTCGCCGAGCGTCGAGCAGCCGTTGCTCCTCACCTTGCGCGCGGCCAGCGCAGCCCCCGGCGAAACCCTCGATTTCTCGGTAGATTCAGGGGACCAAGACCACGACGGTCGTGACGACGTGAAGCTCACGCTGAGTGTGGCGGCGAGCGGCAGCGAAGCCGCGAGCGCCGAGCTCGCCTGGCTCGATCGCGCGGCAGGTGCCTCGCGTTCGGCGAGCGAGCCCGGCGGATCGCTACTTCGCGCGGCCGGCAAGGTTTCGCTCGTCGCGCGCAGCAAGCGCGGCGAAAAGACGGCCGAGCGCGTGGGCAACGTGCTGCGGCTGATGTCCAGCGTGTGCGCAGAAGGTGGCGTGCCGCGCATCTTCGACGAGGACGGCGTGCCTTTTCGCTGTGGCGAAGCGAGCAAAGTGATCGATTCGCTGGCGCTGAGTGAAGCGCTCGGCGCTCTCGCGCAGGGTGACACGCTCGCTGCTTTCTCGGTGCTGAACAAGGATGGTTGGTACTTCGGCAAGCTCTCGAACACTGGCCGCAAAGCCCTCGAACGCGAGCTCTTGCGTGCGGTCACGCGCTTCGAGGCGGACGCGCCGATCGCGGTGCGCGCCTTGCCGACGCTCGTGCCGCTCGTCCACTATAGCCCGCTCTGGTTCGAGTCCGACGGCGCGCTGCTCGTGCAAAGCCCGGGCGGCGGCGTGAGCCGCGTGAGCGCCGATCGCAGCGCCGAGGCGCCGGTCTCGGCCGAAGCCGGCGCGCCCAGCTGGCCGCTCGACGTCGCTACTCCGAACGGGGTGCGGCTACTGAGCGCGATTCACGCCTGCGATCGCTCCGAGCTCTCGTTCAACGAGAGCGACGCGCAGCACCCGCTGCTCACGCCGCTACCGACGAAGCTGCTCGCGGCACGCCCCGCGAGCTGCACGGGGCACGGCACGGGGCCGAGCGTGCCCGTGTCACCGCTCAGCTTCGACGAGAACGGGCTCGAGGCGTTGATCGCGGGGACCCGCGTCAGCTTGGCCGCGCCCGGCAAAAAGGGCGCCGCCGGCTTGCCTGCGCTGGGAACGCCGCGTTCGCGGGACGGACACTGGTTGGTCGCGCCGAGCCCGCTCGGGCTGCTCGTGGTCGGTGATCGCAAGGAGCTTTGGCAAACCTCGGCTCTCGGCGAGCACGCCGACGCCACGCGCCTCGTCGACTGCGTCGTCGCCAACGAGGCCCGCGCGGTGGCCTGCGTCGACTCGGGACGGGTCGTGTTGTTCGAGCACCCGAAGCAAAGCGCGAGCACCACTCACAAGAAGTAGCGAGCCGCGGCGGAACACCCGAAGGGGTGCTCGCGCGAGGCCCGGCTCAGGGCGCCTTCGACGGAGCGCGAGTGCGCTCGACGTAAGACTTCGAGCGCGTATCGACGCGAACCCAGTCACCTTCGTTGATGAACAACGGGACATTCAGCGGCGCGCCCGTGGAAATCTTGGCGGGCTTGGTGACGTTGGTGGCGGTGTCGCCCTTCACGCCCGGCTCGGTCTCGGTGATCTGCACGATGATGTGCGGGGGCAGCGCAATCGCCACCGGGTTTCCGTTGTAAATCGTGATCACGACGTCGATGCCGTCGATCAAGAAGCCGGCATCGTCACCGACCACGTCACCTTGAACCGTGACCTGATCACCGGTCTGCTGGTTCATGAACACGTACGCATCACCCTCGGGGTAGATGTACTGCAGGGTGCGGTCTTCGACGTCGGCCGGCTCGAGCTTCTCGCCCGAACGGATGTTGCGTTCGATGGTGCCGCCGTTCAGCATGTTTCGCATCTTCGTGCGGGTGAAGGCTTGGCCCTTACCCGGCTTCACGAACTGGAAATCGGTGACGACGTACGGGTTGCCGTCCATCATGAACTTGAGGCCCTTGCGGATGTCGCTAGTGTCCATACTTTCCTCGAGAATTGGCCGGGCGGCGCTATGTGCGGGGCCGCCAGGCACGGAGCTCGCGACCAACTCGGCCACTGAGCCCGTGACGCTCTAGCCAGGGATCGCCTCCCGTTCAAGCCAGAATCGGCTTTTTCACGGGTTCGGGCCAGTTTTTGCGGTGGTTACGGGACCTTATCTCGCTTTCGGCGCTTGCTCGGCCCGCATCGGAGGGATACTCAAAGGCCGCCGCGATGAACGAATACGAGCTCGAAGAGATAAAACGCGAGATCGTGGAGAGCCGCGCGCTCACCATCAAGACCAACAACTTGGTCAACGCGCTGGCCGCGGATCTGAAGAGCATCTCCAAGCGCCAGCAAGGCGCCGAGCGCAAGGTCGTGATCAATAGCGCGACGGCGTACGTGGTAACGATCGCCATTCTGCTCGTGTTCGTGAAACTGACGTGGGACATCCGGCTCGAGACGGTACGTGGGGAGAACAAGGAGACGCGCGATCAGCTCGAGGCCGTGCAGAAAGACATCAAGGTCGAGCAAGAGCGTGAAGAGCTGCAAAAACGCGCCAGCCGCCAAGCGAGCGAGTTTTATCAGCTGATCGTGCAGAGCAAGCGCCAGGAGCTGATCGCGGCCTACCCGGACGTGATCAAGCTCGACATCACGCCCACCGAGCGCGCGGTGTTCGACGCAGCCGTGGAGCGAGCCAAGAACGAGCTGTCGCTCATCGCCTATCAGACGGGTGTCGACCACATTCGCATGGCACGCTGGCACGAAGCGCAGCAAGCCTTCCGCGAGTCGCTCAAGTACAAGAGCGACGCTGCGCACAGCCCGCAGGCGAACTTCCAACTGTCGCGCGCGCTCATTCAACTCGGGCTGCATCGCGACGCGATTCCGATCTTGATGCAGCTCTCCGAGGCGTCCGCCGACAAAGAGGTCATGGACGAAGCGACGCTGCAGCTAGCCGAGGCGGAGCTCTCGATTCAGGCCTGGAACGACGCCAAGAACACGCTGCGTGCTTTCATCCGGCGTTTCCCGAATAGCCCGCACATCAACGACGCACGCAGCAAGCTCGCCGAAGTCTCGCTCTACCACTGAGCGGCGGCGCGCTCACTCCGGGTCGACGGCGATTGCGGTAAGCGCGGGCGCATTCCACAGCTCGGGCAGGGCGCCCAAATCCGCGCGCGGACCGCTGAAGACCAGCGCATAGGTGTGCGTTGCGAGCAGCTCGGTCAGGCCGCCGCTTTTCAGCACCTGCGACCAAGGCTCGCTGAACTGGACCGCCCCCTGGGACGAGACCTGGACGCTGACCTTGCGGGTGCTGCCGAGATCGGCAACCGTGCTCGTCACCGAGGCCGGGCGCGGGCTCACTTGGCCGAAGCTGACGCTATTCGCAATCGAGATGCCCGAACCCGTGAGCGGCGGAGTTGGAATCGTGCCTACGGCGATCACGTCGTTGGCCAACGAGGCGTGCACGACCTGGATGCCGACGCGATCGTAAGACACCGCGCGCGACAGATTGACGAGCACTGCGGAGAGCGTGGGCATTTGCTCGGTGTAGCCGGCGCCGCAGTATTCTTCGGCGATGTCGGCACCGTAAGTCGCGCCGCCCATACAGCCATTGGCCACCAGCGCGAGACTGCGCCCTTGGTCCAACGTGCCGGCAGGAATTGCAGGTAAGCCGCGCACGCGGAGCACCGAACGGACTTCAGGCGCTGCGCCGCCCTCGCCGCCTTCGCCGGCACTCGTCGTGACGTTCGATACCGCACCCGCCGCGCCGCCGTCCGCGCCGGCAGCACCGCCCTCACCTTCGAACGGCGGCGCTGGAGGCATTGGCTCGGCGGCACGTGCGAGCTGGATGGCCGCCTCACAATCCAGACCTCGGATCAGCTTCAAATTTCCGGCGATCAGGAACGGCTGCAGCGTGTCTTGGGTGGCGTCCACGTCCGCGAGCTCGCCCAGCGTGATGCTCTCGGCGTAGTCGAGCGTCGCAATGGGATCGCCAAACGCGGTGACGCTGCCATCGGTATCGACCTTGCCGAGGCAGACCACGACGGTGGGCGCGTCGACCACGCCGTTGACGATGGTCAGGCGGCTCGTGCCGGCCGGTTCGTCGTCTGCGTGGCCCCCAATGCTCGAGCTTGCACCGCCGCGGCCCGCGGTGGGCCCGGCGCCGGCTGACGCGCCGCCGACGCCGCCAACGCCGCCGAGGTGCCCGCCGCCCGGCTTCTTCTCGAGCGCCGCGTGATTGGTCACACAGCTCGCCAGCACCCCCGCGGAAAACAGCGCCCCGAGCCGAATGCGACCGCGAATCATGCTGCGCTATGCCACGCTGATTCGGGGCGGACAAGCCGAACGGGTCGGTTCGATGTCACGCAGATGTCGTGTTGGGCGAGGTCGAGCCGCATGGCCATGCTATGGCGAACCGAGGCCTCGACGAGCGAGTCTGTGCTTGGGAAGCATGGCGAGTCGGGAGGAAAATCGTGGTCGCCTACGGGATCGAGTCTCGCTCGATCAGGCGCAGCTCAATCGCGGCGATCACGGCCTCGACCTTGGTGCTGGCGCCGAGCCGCTCGTAAATGGCGCGCACGTGGGAGCGCACGGTATTGATGCTGAGGTCGAGGGCCAGGCCGATGTCCTCGTAGCTGTGCCCGCGCGCCAGCAAGGTCAGGATCTCGCGCTGGCGCTTGGTGATGAGATCATCGGCGCTCGGGCCCCCTTCGCGGACAGCCGCCATTTTCGCGGAGCTGCGGCGGGCGCGGCCGAGCACCAGCTGCGACACGGGCGGGGACATGGGCACCCCGCCACGGAGCAGCTCCCGGATCGCATCCGGCAGGCGGAAAAGGTCCTGCGTCAGCAGATAACCACCGGCGCCGGCCTTGATCATCGCCGTCACCCGTTGCTCGTCGAGCCGCCCCGAGACCGCCAGCAAGGGAGCGCGGTAAGCACTCAGCAAATTGCGGACCTCGCCCACGTCGATGCTGGCGGGATCATCGATGGCCACGACGATTGCGTCGGGCCGCACGCGCGGCAGCTCCTCCCAACCCCGAGCGAGGGAGCTCGCGGCTCGGACCTCGAAGTGCCGGTCGCCGCGCAGCGCCTGCTGAGCAAGGCCGCCATCCAACTCGATCAGAAAGACCCGAATCGCGGGACCCTCCAAGATTCGCGGATTGGGGCTGCGGTTCACTTGGTCTCCAATTCCCACGATTCGGAGAGGGTACGGCCGAACCTCCAAGCACCGCAAGGCTTCGTCACGTGTTTCGAGCTATGCACGAATCGGCGCCCCGAGACACTCAGTGTCTCGCGCCTGAGCCGAATTCAAGGCGTAGAGATTTGGTCAATGGTCAGTTGTTCGCTGCAGCGCCAAAAATTGTCCGATATGTGGAGCGCCACACTCGTGATCAACCCTAGCGAGGGAGTGTGCGGCTCGGCCTGGCTGCGTGGCGAACAGCGTCCCTTCCGCTCGGGAGATATACTTCTAGCCAACGCGGGTGACGTGCAGCGGATCTTACCCGCCGATCGGCCGAGTAGCTTTTTCACGATTTTTTGGGAGCGCACGGCCCTCGAACGGGCCGCGGCCGAGGCTTGCACTACGGGCGCGCCGCACTGGTCGCTCGCGCTCCTCGCGGCAGGCCCCGTCTCCGCCGAGCTCGGCCACTTGCGCGATCTACTCGAGAACGGGGCAAGCGCCGCTACCGTGGAGACCGCTTACCGCTCCGCCACGACTGCGTTGTTGCGCGTTGCCACGGCGACCCGCGATGTGACGCGCACGGTGTGTCACCCGGGAGTGCGTCGGGCCGCCGTGCGTGCGGCTGCGAGCTTGAGTGAGCCCTTGTCACTGGAACAAATGGCTCGTGAAGTACGAATGTCTAAGTGCCACCTCGTGCGCTGCTTCCAAAATGCACTCGGAGTGCCGCCGCATCGTTACCGAACGCTGCTTCGCCTGCAACGCGCTCGGCGCCTGCTCGAAACCGGGCTCTCCGTGGCCGAGGTGGCCGAGGAAACGGGGTTCGCGGACGCCCCTCACCTCACGCGCTCTTTCCGTGAGTGGCTCGGCGTGAGCCCAGCTGCGTGGGGAAATGCCTGGCGAGCCAGCGACCCCTGGACCGAAAAGCGGCCGCGGACGATGCCGCCGCCCGTGCTCAATTCAACCGCGCGCCGATGACGTGGCCATGGTTCAGGGGGCCGTGGCCCCTGCCGAGCCCGGGCGCGGTGCGGATGGCTTCCACGACGTAGTCCTCGGCGCGTTGCACGGCGTCACGCAAGGTGAAGCCATGGGCGACACCGCAAGCAATCGCCGAAGCGAGGGTGCAGCCTGTTCCGTGAGTCGATTTGGTGTCGATGCGCGGGTGCTCGAAGCGCGCCCCTTCGCCGTCGGCGGTGCGCAGCAGATCCACGATTGTATCACCCGGCACGTGCCCTCCTTTGATCAACACGGCGCTTGCTCCCATCGCCAACAAGTGCCCGGCCGCACGCTCCATGTCATCGATCGACTCGACGGCATGTCCGGTCAACGCCGCGGCCTCGGGCGCGTTGGGAGTGACCAGCGCTGCGATCGGCAACAGCCGCTCGACGAGCGCCGAGCGCGCGCGCTGCTGCAGCAGGGACGCGCCGCCCTTGGCGACCATGACCGGATCGACGATCACCGGCACACGCCGCGCCCGCAGCTCGAGCATGGACGCGACAGCGATGATGATCTCTTCGGAGAACAACATGCCCGTCTTCACGGCGTCGGCGCCGATGTCGGTGAGCACGACGGCCATCTGCTCGGCCACGAACTCGGGATCGATGGGCAAAACCCCGAACACGCCGAGCGTATTTTGCGCAGTCAAGGCCGTGACAGCCGTGGCCGCGTAGCCGCCGAGCACGGTGATGGTCTTGATGTCGGCCTGAATCCCAGCCCCGCCGCCCGAATCGGAGCCCGCCACGACCAACACACGACCACGAGGCTCCACGGCTTCCGACATGCTCGCGATACTAGCGCCGCCAAACTGGCTTGCCTCGAAAAATCCGGGCCGACGCTGGCCAACCGAGCCGCGGCCAGAAGACCGATGACAAGTGCTAGGCGGACTGCTGGGGCGTCGCTATGCTCCCGCCAAGTATCGTGGGCCCGGCCAACGCAGAAGAACGCTCCAAGAGCTACGTGGGTCAGCTCGTGGCTGGCCGCTACCGGTTGAGCTCACTGCTCGGCCTCGGCGGGATGAGCGCGGTTTACCGAGCCGAGGATCTGGAGGCCAAGCCGTGCGCCGTGAAGATCCTGTACCCCGACCTGATGGACGGCGAGGTTGCGCAGCGCTTCGAGCGCGAGTCGAAGCTGGTGCTCGGGCTTTCGCATCCGCACATCGTTGCCACGCTCGCCGCGGGCCGGGACGAGGCCCTGGGCCATTACCTAGTCATGCCCCTGCTCGCTGGGCGCGATCTGGATAGCGTGTTGGAGGAGCACGGCGCGCTCGCTCCGGAGAGCGCGGTGCGCGTCGCCCTGCAAGCGGCCCGGGGCTTGGCTGCAGCGCATCGCATCGGCGTCGTGCACCGCGACGTCAAGCCGGGCAACTTGCTGCTCGATCGCGACGGCCCGGAGATCATCGTCAAAGTCTGTGACTTCGGCATCGCCAAGCGGCTCGGTGGCACCGACGAAGACTCGCTGACAGCCACGGGTAGCCAGCTCGGCACGCCGGACTACGCCGCCCCCGAGCAGCTGAAGAACGCCAAAGAGGCCGACGAACGCGCCGACATTTGGGGCCTGGGCGCGACGGTATATCAAATGCTGTGCGGCGTCGCGCCGTTCTCGCACATCGAGTCAGTGGCCGATTTGGTCGTCGCCATTTGCACGGACGACGTCCCGCACATTCAAGACCGCGCGCCCTGGGTCGAAGCGGGGCTCGCGCGCGCCGTGCACCGTGCGCTCAATCGCGATCCGAACCTGCGCCCCGCCTCGATGGAAGACTTCGCCGATCGCCTGCGCCGCTTCTCGGGCGGCGACGAGCTGCTCGACGAAGCCCGCATCACCCGTGTCTCGGGTGATGTCCGGCAACGCGTCGAAGGCCGCGCCGATCTGGCGCTGTCGGTCGTCACTCCCTCGCGCCCCGGCGCGACGGACAACGACCCGCTGGGACTCGTGGGCAAGCGCCTCAGCGACCGTTACTTGGTGATCCGTTTGATCGGCAAAGGCGGGATGGGCTCCGTGTACGAGGTCGAAGCACCAAACGGCCAGCGCTTGGCGGCCAAGGTCGTCTCCGCGGGCATGGTCAATGCTTCCCCGACGGCGCTCGAGCGCTTCGCCCGCGAAGCGCGCACCGCGAGCGACATCAGCAGCACGAACGTGGCGCGCACCATCGATACCGGCTCCGACGAAGCGCTCGGCATGCCGTACATCATCATGGAGCTCTTGAAAGGGCTCGAGCTCTCGGCGGTGCTCAAGAAGGAAGGCGCCATCGATCCGCAGGTCGCGGTGCGCTTGGTGCTGCAGGGCGCTAGCGGCGTGGCCGCCGCACACGCGCGCGGCGTCGTGCATCGCGACATCAAGCCCGCCAACTTGTTTTTGCAGATCGACGACGTGACTCAAGAAGTCACGGTCAAAGTCTGCGACTTCGGCGTCGCCAAGCGCACCAAGCTGACCGAGGGCAACAACGCTGCGAGTCACCTGAGCCTCACCCGCACCGGCGGCATGCTCGGCTCGCCGATGTACATGTCACCCGAGCAAGCGAAGAACGCCAAAGCGGTCGACGAGCGCACCGACGTGTGGAGCCTCTCGGTCGTGCTTTGGGAGGCCCTGAGCGGGCAACGACTGTGGGGCGGCCAAACCTCGCTCGGCGAGCTAATCGTCGCCATCTGCACCGAGCCTATCCCGCTGCTGGACACGCTCGCCCCCTGGGTGCCACGCGATCTGGCGCGCGTCGTCCACCGCGGCCTCGAACGCGACCCGAACCTTCGCCCGAGCTCGGTGCGCGCGTTCATCGAGTCGTTGTCTCCGTTCAGCGGCGGCAGTGATCGCGTGCAAAAGGCGCAGCTCGTTGCGCTCACCGACGCCGCCCGCGGCGCGTTGCAAGTCAAAGTGAACATCAGCGCCTCCGCCGCTGCCGGCATGGCCAACCTCGCCCGCGGCGGCCGCGGCGGCACCTCCCTGCCCCCCGAACGCGCCGGCCAGCCGCGCCGCGTGGTAAAGCCCGGGATCGGCACCAACAATTGGTTGCTGATGATCGCACTGATCATCGTCGTCGGCGGCCTATCGGTGCTGGCCGGGTACTTGATGCACAAGCACTGACGCCTCGAAACAAGCTGACACGAACGCCTCTAGGCGTTCTCGCCACGCTCGAAGCTCGAGATCGCGGCGAATCGGGTTGCTCAATGGCGTCGAGAAGAGCACCGTTATCTCATGATCAAGGTACTGCTCGAGCGGGCGGAAGAAGGCTGGGCGATTCTCGCTTTGGAAAAAGGCGAAACAATCGAAGAGCGAACCAGCGCCGCCCTCGACGAAGCAGCCGCGACCGCCCTCGACATGGCCGACCGCCACAAATCGGGCCCCCCCGAGCTGGGTGATGGCGTGCCGCCCAATGCACTGCAAGAGGGCGAAGCCCTGCGCGTCGCCCGCAGCGCCGCGCTCCACGGCGGCGTGAGCTGACGCGCAGCGAGAACCCAAACGGGCTGTGAGGCGCGTGGTGAGCCCTGGCGCGCTGCGAGCACCTCTCAACGGGATGCGAGGTGCGTGGTGAGCCCCGTGAGCGCCCAGCAGTACGTGGCGCGGCTCGCGGTAAACGCGTCGTCCATCGGAACCCGGTCAGCTTGCCGTCGATCGTAGAAACGAGATGTGGTCCTCGTAAGGCCAACTGACCGTGGCCGTGCTCGTCGCGTTGCTGCTCGCAGTATTGATTCTGACTGGCAGAATCAGCGCGGAAGCTGGACTCCCGATACGGTCGGGAATTTCTGGATTCGCGCTCCGCAAGCCAGCCTTTCGCGCCCGCGAGCCGAACCCCACGAGCCTTTGCCGAGCGAAGGCCCAAGAAGCCTCCGACCACTCTGTCGGCATCGATGATCGAGGCCAGTTGATGCTGGTGGCCCCTCCCGGACTCGAACCGGGACGATATTGCTATCAAGGGATTTTAAGTCCCCGGCGTCTGCCATTCCGCCAAGGGGCCACAGGGGCGGATGAGTAGCGCGACTCACACGGTTTCGCTAGAGCGATCGCGCTTTTTGGGGTTTCGTGCGCGCCAGAGCTGGTGTGGCTCAGTCTTCCGCTTGCGCTGACCATTCGTCGGCTGGCTCGTCGTACGGCGGCGCGTTGGTGGAAGCAGGAAGAGCTTTGGAACGGCAATCGCGATAGCCTCCGCGATATCTTCCGGGACGTGATGCGCTGTTCGCTTGGGCCCTGCGCTCGCACTTTCGCAGCGCGAGTGGCCCGCACGCCTTTCAGGGCGACCGCTGGTCCGACTGCGCACCCCTCAAGAAGTCGAAGCTTGGTTCGCGGAGTTTTGCTCGGCCTCGGCCCAGGTCCCGGTTTCGTCCAAATCAGGCGACGCGGCGAAGCCTTGAAAACGGAGCGGCAGCGCGCGCTCGAGGAACACGCCAGAATCGACTTGGAAGGTGAGCAGGCGATCGGCGCCTTCGAAGGCGTCGAGCTCGGGGCTGTCCCAAATGACGGCCGCCGTGCCGGTGAGCGAGAGCAGGTCACCGGTCTCGAAGTCAGCGCACACGATGCCGGCGTGTGGGTTCACTTCCAAATTGCCGAACGTGTTGAAGATGAAGTTGCCGCGAAAGTCGGGGAGGGTCAGCCGCGTCGCTTGCGGGCGATCTTGCACGCGCACGAAGCCTGGTCGGCCGCCGCGGTGCGAAACATCCACGCCTTCACCGTCGCCACCCTGAGCCGCAGCGGCGGACGCGGTGGCAATGAACAGCGTGTCGGTGCGCTCGAGCAAACGCCGCGCGCGCTCGGATAGAAACGGCCCTTCTGCGACCGACGCTCCCGCGTTGTTGGACAACGAAGCGTCGAAGATCGGCTCGCGCGCCTGGATGTATTGATTGCAGTTGCCGAAGCTCTGCTCGATCTCCACCGTGAACGCGCCGGGTTCGCGGCTCACCACGCGACCATTGGCGCGATTGCGGCGGCGTGTTTCAAGTTGAATCCCGAGCAAGCCCAGTGGAGCACCGACCCGCAGTTGCGCCGAAAGCGCATCACCGAGCACGGGCTCCGCTTGCACGCGGAGCAACTTGGGCGTCGGCGAGCCCACGAAGCCGGGCTCGCCGCTGAGCAACGAGGCCCAGAGCCGGCCCTGTTCGTCCATGCTGCCCACGACCAGCAGCGGCAGCGCTTGGAACAGTTGCCGGTGTTGCTCCGGCAGCTGCTCGCGGATCATGTTGCGGCCGGCGCGCTCGACTTGATCACGCACGCCAACGCGGCGCTGCACTTGCTGTTCGCCGGGGTGGAAGGGCGAGGCCTCACGGCTCCAACCGCGCTCGATCAGGCGGCTCCGCTTGGGCACCCCGTTGGTCATGACTGAGGTGCGGACTTTGCCATGGGGACGAACCCCGGAAGCGCCTCGATTCGCGAAAGCCAGGCGCGGACCGCCGGATAAGGCTCGAGCGAGACGCCACCCTCCGGTGCGTGCGCACAGTACGAATACAGCGCAACGTCGGCGATGGTGGCGTTCGAGCCGACCAGGAACGGACGCGTGTTGAGCTCCTCTTCCAAGAGCGTGAACAGCTCGTTCGCTTTGCGAAGGGCGAGCTCGTGGTCGAGCGGGGCATGGAAGACACGCACCAGACGCGCCGCGTTCGGCCCGGCCGCGAGCTGCCCGGCTGCCACCGAAAGCCAGCGCTGAACCTGGGCGCGGCCCTCGGGATCCGCAGGGTAGTAGCGGTGCGCCGTGTCGTAGCGCTCACCCAGGTAAACCAAGATCGCGTTACTGTCGGCGAGCGTGAATGTTCCGTCTTCCAATACGGGCACTTGCCCGAAGCGGTTCTTGGCCAAGAACGCGGGCTGCTTGTGCTCCTTCAGCGGCAGGTTCACGGTGACGAGCTCCGCGGAAAGCCCGAGCAACGACAGCATCAGCTCGGCGCGGTGCGAATGCCCCGAGAGTGGAAAGCGGTACAGGCGAAGGTTCGAAGTTTGGGTCACGAGCGGTAAATTAGGCGTGGGGCTTCGGTGGAACAATACCGGCAATTGACAAATCATTATTCCATCAATAGGAATAATGCGTGGATCGGCTTTTGGCTATGCAGGTCTTCGTGGCCGTGGGCGAAGCGCAGAGTTTCACGGCCGCTGCGCGGCGTTTGGCGCTCTCTCCGCCCGTGGTCACTCGGACCGTCGGTGCGCTCGAGCAACGGTTGGGCGTTCAGTTGCTCCAGCGCACCACACGCATCGTGCGCCTGACCGAAGCGGGCGCGCGCTACCTGCTCGACTGTAAGCGGCTGCTGAGCGAGGTAGACGACGCCGAGCAAGCGATCTCGGGCTCGCAAGCAGCGCTGCAAGGGCCGCTCGCCATCACTGCTTCCGTGATGTTCGGGCGTGCCTTCGTCGCGCCCATTCTGCTCGAGTTCCTCGCCGAGCACCCACAAGTGGTCGGCCGAGCCGTGTTCGTGGACCGGGTAGTCGACATGATCGAAGAAGGGCTAGACGTCGCGGTCCGCATCGCGCACCTGTCCGATGCGTCGTACACCGCGATTCGCGTAGGCGCCGTGCGCCAAGTGCTGTGCGCCTCGCCCGCTTACCTCAAGCGCCACGGCGTACCTCGCACGCCGCGTGATTTGAACGAGCTCGACGCCATCGCGTTCTCGGCCGATCGCAGCGCGCCCTCCTGGTCATTCGGAGATGGCAATAAATCCGTCTCCGTGCGTCCGCGCTCGCGGCTCGTCGTCAACAGCTCGGAAGTGGCCATGGACGCGGCCATGGGCGGCGCCGGCATCACGCGCGTGCTCTCGTACATGGCGGCCTCCGAGCTCAAAGCCGGGCGCCTGCGCGTGATCTTGCGCGAGTTCGAGCCCGAGCCGATCCCGATCCACGTCATTCACCGCGAAGGCAAGCGCGCCGCCGCCCGCGTGCGCGCCTTCGTCGACTTAGCCGTGCAGCGGCTGCGCGGTCATCCGTTGCTCAAGAGTTGAGTTGCGGCAAAGCGCGTTCGCTTGAGCGGAAAAGCCGAGACCTTTACGGATGACACGGTTGTCCGCGTGCGGAATGCCAGCCGCCGGGGACTCTAAATCGCTTTTGGGCAACCACGTTCCGGTTGGAGTCCAGACCGGGGCCCACTTCGATTTCATCGACTATCGGAGCAGATTCTCCGGCCAGGAACGTACCGCCGCACCGGGTCTCGCGGCGGACACCACGAACGAATTGACCATAGCGTCAAGGTAGGGTCGAGGTGCATGCTCCGACTCCCGGAGGCGTGGGGATGAAGGTCTGGAGGCTCTTGGTTGCGCTGTGCGTCGCATTGCTTGTGACGGTTAGCGTTGCTTCGGCTGTCGAATCCGACGGGCTTTCACAGCAGGTCAAGGCCTGCGCCGACAACGTCGCTTACTTCAGGGGCAAGATCGACAGCACCGTTGCGCACTGGAGCATGGAATTTGAAAGGGAGATCGGTGATGGATGAACTCATTAGATTTATCGCCGTGGCGGTCTCCATGGCTGCCGCGGGGCTCTCCTACTACTGCTTTAGATTGACGCAGCGACGATCCATGCAGCCTTTGCTCGCATTCTCAACTGACGGTCAAAACGAGAATGGTCACTCTCCGTGGTACGTAGAAAATGTGGGCAACGGCCCCGCCATCAACATCTCGCTTGCTGCAGGCAAGACGCCATCAGAACTCGATGCTCGCATCCTGCGCTTGCCAGCCCTCGCCAGGGGAGCACGACACTCGCTCGACTGGGTCGGTAAGACTGAGGCCTACGTGGCTGAATATCGAGACGTTCACGGTCGATTGTACCAAACGACGGCGTATCAGAACGACAATCAGATCTCAGAGCCTAGCCGCGCGGCGCTGGTTCCGACTCTGTTCTTGTGGCAGCTGGAGCAAAAGCAGCTCAGCCGATAAGGACGCGTGCTGATCGCGTCGCCGCTGCCGCGCGCGGGCCCGAATTGGGGTGCGGCTCGGATCTTGGATGAGCATCGCCCGCTGTCCGGGGCCGTGTCATTCGTTGTCGGCTCGGCTGCACATCGCGCTGACCGTCCTCCTGCTCATGATGTCTGATCCAGTGGAGGCGGGTGCTTATGCAGAAGGCGCAATGCACCGAACGCGCAGCGATGGGTGCCGTGCTATCCGCCCTCGAGCGACAGTGCCGGAAGCAACCCAAGGCACTGCTCAGCGTCGTCGGAATCGTGGCGGGCGCCCGCGACACGATGCGACGCGACGAGCGACGCCATGAGTTGGGCGCTCATAGGCCGCACCGCGCACCTCATAGTCCGTGCAGGTGCTCGCGTTGCAAGTGTCGCTCAATCAGCGCCGCTACTTCGTCCGCCCTTTCGAACGCCAAGTCGTGCGTGCCGCCGTTCAAGACGACCAGTTCCGACCTGGGAAGTAGCTCTGCCAGTCGCTCACCAACCGCCACCGGGCTGATCGGATCGCTGTCACCCCAAATCAGCAAAACTGGAACCGTAATCTCGTGCAACCGCGTCGAGAGCTCCGTGCAGTCGTCCATGAACCAGCCCGGCGCCCCTGGATTCCGCGCCCTGAACTCTGGACGCCAATCCACCGCGCCGAAGCTCGATAGGTCGATGCCTCCAGACGTGGCCGTCAGCACCAAGCGGCGTACGAGCTCGGGCTTTTCGAGAGCAGCTCGCACGGCAACGATTCCGCCCATCGACTGGGCAACGAGATCGACCGGCCCCGTCATTGCTCGCGTCACCCACGTGATCAGGTCATCCAATCGGCTCACCTCTTCGTCGACCGGGACTCCACCGAGCCCCGGGTAGCCGATGAAGCGCCTCGCCCCCGGATGGCGCAGGCGCTCGCTGACCGGCCGCCAAAAGTCGAGGTTACCCGAGGCTCCTGGCAAGAACAGCACTGTTTCTGCGGGCATGGCTAGCTCGGCTTACGTGGAGCGCGCGACCTCGTCCGCGATCTCTCGCAACTTCACCACGGAGTGAGCGTACGGCAAGAGCTCGCCGCTGATGGTTTGATCGCTGCCGATCAGCACCAGCTGTACGCCTTCGTTCTCGACCAAGTGTTGCACGACTTCGTGAAAGTCACTGTCGCCTGCGCCCAGAAAGAGTGTGCGCCACCTTTGCTTTTCGAACGAGCGCATCAAGTGAAAGGCGAGCCCCACGTCGACCGCCTTCTGTTGAATCAGCTCGAAGTGGCGCTGAGTTTCCGGATGAAGCACCGGACCGCCGCCCCAGCTCGTTGGCCAGAACAACGGCTTCTTTTGCAGCCAGTAGAGTTTAACGCGGATGCCGGGACCATCCGGCGGGCGGTACGCGAGCGCGCTGTGAAAAGCGTTCTGCTTGGCGTTCGCCACGTCCGGGTCGGAGTTGAAGTAGTACGCATCTTCGATCTCGAGCTCGAACGAGCGCTCGAGGTATTGGCGCAGCTTCAGGTAGTCGAGGCGATGAGTGAGCTTCAAGCTCTGCCAAACTTTGAACACGTAAGCCCCGTCGCTGAACCACGCGGCTTTGGCGCTGATGGCGCTCACCTCGCACCTATCATGCTGTGTACGGACACCTGGGCGAAAAGCGTCATTGGTCACGCTAGGTTAGCTCTTTTTGCGGTCACCCTGGCGAAGGCCATGTTTTCCGGGCGAACGCGCGAAGTTTCCTTTAGTATTCAGAGTCCTCGAGCTCGGGAATGACGGGAGAACTGTTGGTACCGGACGGACGCCTGCACGGGTTGTCCGACACGATGCGCGCCTTCGCCGAGGCGACCATCGACTATCAGCGACTCTTGAACACGGTGGCCGAGCGCATGGCGAGCCTCGTCGGCAATGGCTGCGTCGTGGCACTGTTGTCCGACGACGAAAAAAGCCTGCTGCCCGGCGCTGTTTTTTTCGACAATCCGCAGCTGATGCTCGGCGCGGAGCGCGTGCTTCAGAATGGCCCCATTCCCATCGCTGATTCCAAGTTGGGGCAGCACTTGATTCGGCACCGAAAAGCACTGTTGATCCCGCACGTGGACATCGGCGTGCTGACCACGCAACTTTCGGCGGGGAACGCGGCCGCCATGCGCGACGTGGGTGTGCGTAGTTTGCTCGCGCTCCCGCTCGAGCTTCGCGGGCGGTTGATCGGGGTCATCGCGCTCTTGCGCTTGGGCAGCGAGGGCGAGGCGTTCAACGCAGAGGACGAAGCCGTCGCACGCAACCTGGCCGAGCATGCCACGCTCGCGATCTCGAACGCGCAGCTGCTCGAGTCCCAAAAGAGCGAGATCCGCGAGCGCAAACAGGCACAGGAGCAGGCCGAGCGTTTCGAAGCGTTGATTCAACACAGCGGTGAGTTCATCGCCATGGCCTCTTTGGATGGGCGCGTGTTGTTCATCAACGAAGCCGGCAAGAAACTGGTCGGGCTCGATCCGAACGTCGACCTCTCGCTGCTCGCGTTGCCGAGCTTCCACACCGACAGCGGCATGGAACGCGCCGCGATCATCCGCGAAAAAGGCCGTTGGCAAGGCCCCGGGCAGCTCCGCCACGCGGTCACCGGGGAGTTGATCGACACTCAAGTGAGCTCGTTCCTGGTGCGCGACGAGCACGGCCACCCGTTTGCCTTCGCCACCGTGCAGCACGACATGCGGGAAGTGAAGTCTCTGGAGGCGCACGTCCGGCAAACGCAGCGGCTCGAGTCACTCGGGCGGCTCGCAGGCGGCATCGCGCACGACTTCAACAACATCTTGTCCGTGATCTTGAGCTACAGCAGCATCTTGCTCAGCGAGCTGCCCGCAGGTACCGCCGCGAGCGAGGACGCGCAAGAGATCCACACCGCTGGCGAGCGTGCAGCTCGCCTCACGCGTCAGCTGCTCGCCTTCAGCCGTCGGCAAGTGCTCGAGCCACGAATCGTGGATTTGAACGAGGTCGTGGTCGGCATGGAGAAGATGACTCGCCGCTTGCTCGGCGAGGACGTCGTGCTCAAAGTTACCCTGGCACCGGAGCTCGGGCACGTGCTGGTAGACGTCGGGCAGGTCGAGCAAGTGATCCTGAACCTAGCTTCCAACGCGCGTGATGCGATGCCCAATGGCGGCGTGTTGACGATCACCACCGCTAACGTGCTGGCCGCGGTGAAAGTGGGCGCCGAAGAGCAGCGCCCCGCGGTGATGCTCTCGGTCAGCGACACCGGCGCGGGCATGGACGAAGCTACCCGCCAGCGCGCGTTCGAGCCATTCTTCACGACCAAAGCCAAAGGCAAGGGTACGGGCCTCGGCTTGGCGACGGTGTTCGGCGTTGTCGAGCAGAGCGGCGGGCGCATCGCCGTCACCAGCGAGCCCGGTCGTGGCGCGACCTTCGTCGTCTACCTGCCGCGCTGCGACGCCCCCCTGGCCGCGCCGCGACACAGCGTCCGACCTAGCAACGTGAAAGAGCAAGGCTCTGCCACCATCTTGTTGGTCGAGGACGAAGCGCAGGTCAGAAAGCTGATCCGCGCGATCTTGAGCGGCGCCGGTCACCGCGTGCTCGAAGCAGCCGATCCATTGGAAGCACTTCGCCAGAGCGAGCAGTTCACCGAAGTGATTGATTTGTTGGTCACCGACGTGGTGATGCCGACCATGAATGGTCGTGAGCTCGCGGAGCTCGTGAAGCGCGCTCGACAGCAGACGAAGGTGCTTTATCTCTCCGGCTACAACGAAGAGGCCATCGCGCAACACGGCGTTTTGGAGCCGAACGTCGCGCTCCTGCAGAAGCCGGTGACGCCCGACGCGCTCTTGGAGCGCGTGCGTGAGGTGCTCGAAGCACCGCTCGTGCCCCCCAGCCGGCCTTGAAGCCGAGGCGAGCACACGCCTGTCGCGTGCCACAGAAGCTCGCGAAATCCCGACCATTATCGGCTGAAAGCGGGGGCGCTTAAATAGTCGCGGCTGACGCCGTTCCAGGCAGAGCCCGCACCTCATGTCGCCTCAAGATCGCCTGAACTGGACGTTCAACGGCGACCCCAATCAGGCGGGGCCGGACGCGGGCGTGCGTTCGATCACGACGAGCGACATCAACATGGTGTTCCAACCCATCGTCGATATCGCGACGGGTCAGTTGTTCGCTCACGAGGCGTTGGTGCGCTGCAAGCTTCCGCAGTACGCTTCGCCGCCATTGCTGTTTGCCGCAGCGGAGCGGGAGCATGCCTGTGGGCCCCTCGGCCGCGTAATCCGCCAGCAAACTTTCGAACGTTGCCAGGACACTGCGCTGTTCGTGAACGTCCACCCAGAAGAGCTGAGCCAACGTTGGCTGGTTCGTCCAGACGATCCGATCTACTTCCACGAACGCGAAGTTTACCTGGAGATCACCGAGTCCGCCGCGTTCACGCACTATGACTTGTGCATGAACGTGCTCAAGGACGTGTGCGCGCGCGCAGGGGTGCACTTGGTCGTGGACGACTACGGTGCGGGTCACTCGAACCTGGCGCGCATTTTGGATCTGAATCCCAAGGTCGTAAAGCTGGATGGTGCGCTGATCCGCGGCATCGACAAGGACCCACGGCGTCAGATCATGGTGCGGCACATGGTCGCCTTGTGCATCGATCTTGGCGCCAAGGTCGTGGCCGAATGCATCGAAACGGTCGAGGAATTGAAGGCTGTCGCCGATCAGGGGGTGCATCTCGCGCAAGGCTATGTGCTGGCACGACCTGCGTTTCCGGTGCCGGAATACAACTTTCCGTTGGCGCGCCAGACGACCCCGTCCGGTGCGGTGCGCGCTCGTCCGCCGGCCAAGCCACTGGCGAAGCTCGGCGTACAAGATTCGAGATTCGGCGCCGCGCCGCCCGCTCTGGCGATTGAAGCGCCTCGAGCCGTTCATGCAGCGCCGCCGGGCCCGCCACGCCCCACTCCCAGGACGCCGAAAGTGCCTTCGAAGCCGCCCGCGAGGATGCCGTCGAAGGCGCCCGCCAAACCGGCCTCGAAAGCGCCCGGCAAGATTCCGTCGAAAGCGCCAGCGAAGCGGCCCACGCCGCCCGCGTTGCCCGCTATGCCGCAACCCAAGCGCCCACCGCCGTTGCCTGGCGTGCGCTGAGCAAGCAACAGCGAGCTCGCGACTCGGTGCCTTCGGCGGAGATCGTGAGTTGCGAACTTCGGGTTAGAGTCGCTTGAGGGCGGTGTTGGAAACTGCGCAGTAAACATCATATTTGACCACGTTTTCCGCTGGTCGAGCAGAGCGGCCGGGCGACGTGAAAACGAAGTTCACGCAGGCCTTCCTCGAGGTGACCTTTGGCTCGAGCTACGCTTTGCTCAAGGCGAGCACCTGAAGTTCCAAGCTCATTTCAGCTCGGTCCCAGTGGCGAACCACGACCAGTCGAGCGACTACTCGTTCAGCGCGGCCAGCGTGTTCGCACCGAACAGCAAGATCGCTCTATTTCGTGGTGCGAGCAACGCACTCGCCTGGGGCACCCCGCCGCCCTGAGCACGCAAAAGCCCAGGGCGGCGTACGAGCTCCGGAACCGCTCGTGACGACTCAGACAGTGAAGGAGAAGGTGAGCGGCTCGCCCCGGTTCTCGCACTCGATTTGCCCGTTTTCTAGGGCAATTTCGCGTTCACCGAGCGTCACACCGTGGGCCGAGCAACCTCGCAACACGAAGCGCAGACGCGAGCGGCGGAATTCGGGGAAACCTTTTCCTGAGCTACGCAGAGAAATTCTGACCCGACCTGCGCTCCGCACCACACTATAACTAGTACGTAAAAACGCACCCGAGCTGAAGGCGTTGCTCAAGCCGTCGTCTTCTTGCAGCATGCTCAGCGTTTCGCCGTCTTCGTCCGGCACGATCACGTGCAGCTCCAGCAACTCAGGCTGGTGATCCATGGTCGACTGCGGAGCTTCTGCGTACATCGGGATCACGTAGCCACCGCGCGCGAACAGCGGAATGCGATCCGCCGGCGCAGAGGCAGTGATGAACTGACCGCCCGCGTGTCGCTCACCCGTGTAGAAATCGAGCCAGGTGCCGGGCGGCAGGTAGACGTGCCGCGCAGTGCAGCCCGCCTCCATCACGGGCGCGACCAACAAAGCTTCACCGAACAGGTAGGCGTCGTCCGTCTCCCAGGCTTGGCGATCGTCTTGAAAATCGAAGACGAAGGGCCTTTGCACGGGGGCGCCCGTCTCGCTGGAAGTCACGAACGCGCTGTAAATGTACGGCAAAAGCCGATAGCGCAACTCGAGCGCGGTACGCGTCAGCTTCTCCGTACCCGGGCCAAAGCTCCACGGGTATTTGTCGGGCTCGCCGCGTTCGCTGTGGTAGCGGCAGAACGGCGTGAGCGCGCCGTACTGCGTCCAACGTGCAGCGAGCTCCGCGCTCGGGCTCGAGGTGAAGCCGGGAATGTCACCGCCGACGAACGCCTGACCCGACACGCCCATGCCGGCCGTCATCGGCACGCTCATCGCCAGGTGCGACCACTCCGCGCAATTGTCTCCCAGCCACTGCGCGGCATAACGCTGAATGCCGGAGAACCCCGCGCGGCTCAGGATGAACGTCCGCAACGTGGGCTCGGCGGCGAGCAACCCCTGGTGCGTGCCCATGGCCATGAGCAGCCCATATTGGTTGTGAAAGCGCTCGTGCGGGTGGTTTTGACCATCGCGATCGAAGCGCATCGAGAACGGCGAGACCTGACCGGTGGCCGGCTCGTTCATGTCGTTCCAAATCCCAGCAATGCCCGAGCCGATATGCTTGGCATTCAAGTCGCCCCACCAGGCGCGCGTTTCGGCCTTGGAAAAGTCCGGGAACGCCGTTCTGCCCGGCCAAACCTGGCCAATGTAGAGGTTGCCGGCTTCGGTCTTACAGAACAGGTTCTTGGCCAGACCGTCGTCGAACACGGGGTAGCCCGGGTCGAACTTCACGCCTGGATCCACGATCGTGATCACGCGCAGCTTGTTCTCTTTGGCCTTGGCGAGCATCCCGGGCACGTCCGGGAACTTCTCGGTGTTCCAGGTGAACACGCGGTACGCGTCCATGTACTCGATGTCGAGCCACAGCACGTCACACGGGATCTTGCGATCGCGATACTGCTTGCCGATGCCGAGCACGTCCGCTGCGCTGTAGTCGTGCCAGCGGCATTGGTGGTGGCCGAGCGCCCACAGCGGCGGCGGCGAGATGCGCCCGGTGATGAACGTGTAGCCCTCGAGCACGGCCTTCATGCTCGGGCCGGCGAACACGTATTCCGTGTATTGCCCGCCGTGGAACTCGATTCGATACTCGTCCCGCGAGTCGAACTCGAAGTTGGCCTTGTAGCCGTTGTCGATGAACGAGCCGGACAGCGCCGCGGAATGAGCGCCGGTGCGGGCGTGATAAAAAAACGGAATCGAGGTGTAGTACGGGTCGAACGCGGTGCTGGAGCCGGGCAGCGACTGGTCCGCTTCGTCCAGCCGGTTTTGCGCCAGCACTCCGCGCTGCAGCACGTCCGTATTCCAGAGAATGAAGTTGCGACCGCGGCGGTTGAACGCGCCCGTCTTTTCGCCCAAGCCGTAGATCGCGTCGTGGCGCGCAATGCGCCGCGTCAGGACGAAGGAGTCATTCAGGTGCACGTAACCGCGTGAATGACCATTGGTAGCGATCGCGTCTTCGAACACGACCGAGCCGTCAGTCCGATACACGGCGAGGCCGAACGGCGCCCGCGTGATCACGAGCCGGAGCTGCGCGGTCACGAGCGTGATCGCGTCCTTGTCGTCGGAGATCTGGAACGGCACCGGATCGGGCATCGCAAAAGCGGCCGCGAACGTCGGTGTTTCGTCGAGCGCGGCCGAGCGCGAGATCTTGAGCCTCAACACGTCCGCGCGGATCACCTCCGCGCGAAAGCGTTCTTCACCGACCGTGAGTAAGAGACCACGCTCGATGCGCTCGAGCGCGGTCACGGCGCCGAGGCCCACGTGATACTTGGGATTGATGCTCGCGCGGGCCAATTTCGTGCCTACTTATTCTTGTGCGGGGTCATCTGCGACTTGCGAATCGCTTGGATGAAGTGGTCCGGGCGCAGCCACTTGCCCTCGTTGTAGTAATCGTAGTTGCGATTAACGCCGGTGCCTTCGCCGAGGTCGTTCCAGTGGCCAGAATCAGCAAATCCGCATCGGCAGAGTCTGATAGCACCTTGTCCAGCACGGACGTATCTTTGACAAACATATCACGCGACTTGCCGGTGATGCCCGGGTGATCGCGGCCGATCGCGTCCCAGTTCACCATCGCGTGATCGAGGGTGACTCCGTTCATGGTCGAGCGGCTACGCTTGTTGGGAGTCTGGAAGGTGAACCACTGGAACTTCTGATCAGCGACTTGGCCCGTGCTCTTGTCGTCGAAGAACGTGCTATCCACCGCTAGGAACGGCTCGACCCCGAAGTCCGCCTTGATCATGGCTTTCATTTTGGTGAGCACCGCGCCCGACTTGTCGCGCGGCTCGAGCTTGCCCGCGCTGTAGAAGTAGATGAACGGCTTACCCCCCGTAATCTGACACGCGGCAGCGCGAATGAAGCTCTCGGGCGTGTGGCCGAGGTTCACGTCGACCTTGTCCGCCTTTGCGCACGGGCCGGTCCAATCCGGCTCGAGCTTGAAGGGCGCGGTCTCTTCCGGTGTAGGCACAGGTACGACCAACGCCGCAGATTTCTTCTCGCTCGGCACGCGAGACGAGTTCGACGCGCTGGACGCTGCGCTTTCCGTCGGCGCGTTTGCGCTCGCTTCGGCCTGGCCCGACGCGGCGCAACCGCTGCCCGAAAGCGCTCCCAAGACGACGGCCATCTCAAGTGCCGCAAAAGAGGGCCGAGAAAACGCAATAATACTGTGGCGGCTGGTTGTGATCATGCGCGGGCCCTCGTTCCCGTTACCTAGTACAGAATGCTAAAATAAATCCGTCGCGTGAAAGGCACGTATGCCGTCCCGAAAAGCTGAACAGATCGCGCTCATCCTTCGGGAAGAAATCCTGTCCGGAGCGCGATCGCCGGGCGCCAAGCTGCCGACGTACGACGCGCTGATGGAGCAATTCCGAGTCACGCGCCCCACCGTTGCACGCGTGCTCGACGCGCTGCGCGAAGAAGGCCTCGTGAGCGAGAAAGGTGCGCGCGGTGTGTTCGTGGCGGATCGCTTTCCGCACCACAACCGCTATTTGTGGGTCACGAGTGAGCAGCCTGGCTCCTTGGAGTGGACCAGCTTCATGGCCACGTTCCTGGATTTGATCGAGCTGTGCGAGACGGGCATCCCCGGACAAGTGGTGCCGCTCGTGGGGGTGGATGGGCGCGCCAACAACCCCGCCTACCAATTGCTGTGTGAAGTGGTCGCGCAGGGCTCCGCGGCGGGCCTGTTGCTCATGAACTCTTCCACCATTTACCAGCTGCCGGCGCTGGAGAAGCCAGGCTTGCCGCGCGCGGCGATCTGGGCGCCGCTGCCGCATGCCGCGCTGGTCAGCTTGGCTTTTGACGCTCTGATCGAGCGCGCGTGCGGCAAGCTCTTGGAAAAGGGCAAACGCATCGCGGTCATGTCGCCGCACGAGCCCAACCTGAATGCGGCCGAGGCGCACCTGACCGCGCGCGGCGTGCCGGAGGACAAGCTGTGGCCGCTGCACGTGGCTCAGGTCGGCTGCGAGCGCGTGACCGAGCTCTTGTTCGACCGCGCCGATCGCCCGGACGCCGTGTTCGTCACCGACGACAACCTGATTAGCCCGCTGCTCCGCGGTTTGAAGCGCGCCAAGGTCGAGCCCGCACGCGACGTGTACGTGCTCGGCCACTGCAATTGGCCGCGACCGATTGGCTTGGGTCAAGGTGTCGAGCATATCGGGTTCGATGTTCGGGAGATCTTTGCCGCTGCCAAGGCGTGTATCGACGCTCAGCGCGCTGGTGAAGCCGCGCCGACGCGCACCGTGCACCCGCGCTTTTCGGAAGAGCTGATCGAGCCGCTGCCCAGCTCGAGCTCGAGATCGAGCTCGCGCGCGCAGAGCGCGTAAGCGCCGAACGTTGCGCGCGCAAGGGCGCGATGGTGCAGAGTCGAGACAATGGCTGAATGCTGGCTTTGCTCCGGCATGGTTTAGGGATTTTCGGAGCTCGAGCAATCACTCTGAGCGGCTTCCGACTGTCACCACGCGCGGAGCGAGCGATGTTCGTTTGTGCGCGTCTCGTGTCCAAAATTAATCGGAAAAGTCCAACCCCTAGGGCGGGATTCAGCTAGAACGCGGGATTAAGCGATGACAGGACGATTACTCAGAGCGCTGAGAAGAAAAGACGCGCAGGTAGGCAAGGCGGCGCTGCTCTCCGTGCTCACGACTCTCGCCGGCTGCTCGGTAACCGCAAACAAGCAAGCTCCCCGGCACATCACCTATTGGGAGAAGTGGACCGGCTTCGAGGGCGAAGCGATGGACGCCGTCATCGACGATTTCAACGCCAAGGAAGTCGCCAAAGCCAAGGCCGACTCCAACTATGCGCCGATCGAGGTCGAGAAAGTGACGATCTCGGACGTCGAGCAAAAATTGCTAATCGCCATCGCGGGCGGCAACCCGCCCGATCTCGCCGGCAACTACAGCTTCTACGTGGCCGCCTATGCGGACAATGGCGCGCTCACCGACCTCAGCCCCATGCTCAAAGAGGCGGGCTTCGACCGTAACCGGTACATCCCGCACTACATGGAGCTCGGCGAGTACCGTGGAAAGACTTGGGCCGTGCCCATCGTCCCCGCGTCGATCGCGCTGCTGACGAACAAGCGCCTGTTCAAAGAAGCCGGGCTCGATCCGGAAAAGCCGCCGATTACGATCGAAGAGCTCGACGCCTACGCGGAGAAGCTCACGAAGTGGGAGATCACGCTCCCGAACGGCGAAAAGGTAGTCCGCACGGGTTACCTGCCAGACGTTCCAGACTCGCAAAAGCGCTTACTTCAGGCGGGTTTCTTACCGAGTGAGCCAGACTGGTGGGGGTACAGTTGGGGTTACTTCTTCGGCGGCCAGTTACTCAGCGGCGACGACAAGATTACAGCCGCGGACCCAGCGAACATCCGCGGCTTCGAGTGGATGTCCTCGTACTCCAAGAACCTCGGCGTGGGCGTGACCAAGCGTTTCCGCTCCGGGTTCGGCAACTTCTCGAGCCCGCAGAACGCGTTCCTGTCCGGCAAGGTGGCGATGGTGCTGCAGGGCGTGTGGATGCACAACTTCATCGAGAAGTACGCGCCCGGCCTACAATGGGCAGCCGCACCCTTCCCCTACCCCAAGGATCACCCAGAGCTCGCCGGTACCACCAACGCGGACGCGGACGTGCTCGTGATCCCGAAGGATTCACCGCACCCGGCCGAGGCCTTCGAGTTCATGAAGTACCTGACCACGCAAACCGCGCTCGAGAAGCTGTGCCTAGGCCAGCAGAAGTTCACGCCACTCGAGGAGGTGAGCGACGAGTTCTGGCGCTTGCATCCCAATCCGTACATTCGTCTGTTCCGCGAGCTCGGCGTGAGCAAAAACGCCTTCTCCAGACCGCAAACCGGGGTTTGGAACGAATACAACCGCGAGATGGGCAACGCCGTGGATCTGATTCAGAACCTGACTCAGCCGCCCGCGGTCGCGCTCGGTGACGTGCAAACCAAGATGCAAGCCGCGCTCGATCGCAACCGCCGGATCCTGGCACGAAGGGACGCGAAGTAAGCATGGCCTCGCTCGATCAAGTAAATCGCAGGAACGGCCTGCTCTTCTGCGCGCCGTGGCTGGTCGGCCTCACGGTGTTTCTGATCTACCCGCTGTGCGCCGCGTTCTACTACTCGCTTTGCGACTACTCGGTGCTCTTGCCCCCCGTGTTCATCGGCTTCGATAACTACGTGGATTTGGTGAAAGACCCGCTGTTCTGGAAGAGCCTGTACAACACCGCTTACTACGCGCTGGGCTCGGTGGTGCTCGGCCTGTTCGTGTCGCTCAGCTTGGCCTTGCTCTTGAACTCCAAGGTGAAGGGCCTTGGCCTGTACCGCACCATCTTCTTCCTGCCCTCGTTGATGCCAGTGGTGGCAGGTAGCATCTTGTGGCTCTGGATGTACAACGGGCAGAGCGGCATCATCAACACGGGGCTCCGCGCGGTCGGCATTGCCGGGCCGGCGTGGCTCGCCGATCCTGCGTGGGCCAAGCCCGCGATCGTGATCATGGCCGTGTGGGGCGCCGGCAACGCCATGGTCGTTTACTTGGCCGGCCTGCAAGACGTGCCCACGTCGCTATACGAAGCCGCCATCATCGACGGCGCGGGCTTCTTCCAACGCCTGTTCAACGTCACGATCCCGATGATTTCGCCGGTCATCTACTTCAACGTAGTGCTCAGCATCATCGCCGGTTTTCAGGCCTTCACCCAGGCCTTCATCATGACCGGCTCTACCGGCGCACCCGAGCGCTCGACGCTCTTCTACGTGCTCAACCTGTACAACGTCGGCTTTCAGGATCTGCGCATGGGCTACGCCTCGGCCATGGCCTGGGTGCTGTTCATCGTGATCTTGGTGCTGACCTTCGGCGCCACGCAGTTGTCGAAGCGTTGGGTCACGTACGACCGCTGAGTCCCCAACATGGCAAGCCCGAATCCGCTCACTCGCACGACTCCCCTGATTCATCTGCCGCTGGTGATCCTGGCCACGGTGTTCGCGTTGCCGTTGGTGTGGCTGCTGCTCACCGCCGTTCAACCGCGTGAGCAAGTCGGCAAAATCCCGCCCGAATGGCTGCCGCGTCAGGCATTCATCACCCTTTCGGGCGAGACCATCCCGGTCACGCCACCGTTGCCCGTAGGCGGCGACAAGCTGCTCGTGGTGCCGAGCTCGGGGCCACAAGCCGGCAAATCATTGCTGGTCGACCCGAGCGATTTTCACGACGAAAAGCTCAAGATTCACACCCAAGTCGCCGATCGCGTGCTCGAGAACGAGTACCCGGCGTCCGTGAAGCAGCAGGTACCCGCGCGCTTCGTGATCGTCAAAGAGTGGTTCTTGTCGAAATACACCGCGCGTGAAGCGCGCGTGTTCTACGTCGAGCCCGGCAGCGTCAGGCGCAAGATCACGCCGGTTCTGGGCAATTACCCGGAAGCCATCCGCGCGCTCACGGCAAGCGAGAAAGACAAGGGCCGCCCGCTCGGCGAGCTGCTCGCCAAATCCTCGTTGCCCTGGACCGCCAAGGGCGACCACACCAAGACCATCACGTTCCTCACGTACCTCAGCAATACGCTGCTGGTCGCGCTCTTGTCGGTGATTGGCACGTTGGGCTCGAGCTCGCTCGTGGCCTACGGCTTATCGCGCATTCAGTGGAAGGGCCGGGCCACTCTGTTCAACGTCACACTCGCGACGATGATGGTGCCCTTCCCGGTGCTCATGGTGCCGCTATACGGCGTGTTTCGCAGCCTCGGCTGGATCGGCACGCTGATGCCGCTCTGGGTGCCCATGTTCTTCGGTGGCGCGTTCAACATCTTCTTGCTGCGTCAGTTCTTCCTGACCATCCCCGGTGAGCTGTCCGACGCCGCGCGCATCGACGGCTGCAGTGAGTTCGGCATTTTCTGGCGCGTCATCCTGCCGCTCGCGCGCCCCGCCCTCTCGGTCGTGGCCCTATTCACCTTCCTCAATGCCTGGAATGATTTCCTCGGCCCCCTGATCTTCCTCACCGAGCCGGAAACGTTCACCATGGCGCTCGGTTTGCAGCAGTATCGGTCCCAGTTCGGCGGCAGCGAATGGCACTTGCTGATGGGTGCCTCGGCTCTGCTCGTGATGCCTATCATCGTGCTCTTCTTCTTCGCGCAGAAGACGTTCATTCAAGGCATCAGCACCACGGGTATGGGCGGCCGCTGATCGTGTGGCTCCGCGCCGGATGCGACGTGGTGCGGTGAGCGTCCTCGCGCTTGCGCACTCCGGGCACTCGGCTACCCAAGCGCTGGCCTAAGAAGGCCGGCGCGGCGCGCCATCGGCCATCGGCCATCGGCCATCGGCCATCGGCCATCGGCCATCGGCCATCGGCCATCGGCCATCGGCCATCGGCCATCGGCCATCGGCCATCGGCCATCGGCCATCGGCCATCGGCCATCGGCCATCGGCCATCGGCGCTAGCAAAGGCTTTGCCGTCGCGTGGCTCCTGTGGCGCCCTTTCAACTCTAAATGGATGTCCGGAATCCGACTTGAATTTCTCGAATCGAGGCGGGTCGGGTTGCGTATTCTGCGAGAATTTTCACACGCCGAGCCGTTGCTGAGCGACGACGGATGTCGGAAATCCGACTTGCAATTCAAGGCGCAACCGCGTTCGACGCGCGTGGCGAGGGACGCGCGTGGCGAGGGACGCGCGTCGCAATCGACCGCGATACGCGAAGCCAGACGACGAGGGTCTCGAGGACGTCTGCCCCGAGACCACGCTTCCCGGGACCCATGCCGTTGCATGCGACGAGCACGGTCGCTGTGGCGGGTCACACTCTTATCGGCTGCGAACGCAGCGAGTACTGCGTCACGGGCATGTGCGATCCGGCCACGAACATCGCGTACGGCCGGTCCACGTTCAACGACCTGGGCTCGCCGGGCGTCGATTCCGCTGACAACATGATCAAGCTACTGCAGATCGCCGACGGCAAGTCGGGCAAGGGGCCAGTACAAGGGCACTGGCGCGAATCCGAGCAAGGTGGCCCCGGGCTTCGGCGTCGGGGCGATCTTCAACGTGGTCATCGACCCGGCTGGCGGCTTCCTGTGCGCCGACGTGACGGCGCTCGACGGCATTTCGTTCTGGGCCAAGGCCGGCACTGCCGGTGCCAAGATCGACGTGAACTTTCGTGATCCCCGCCACCAAGGAGGTCGGCATGGACTCGATGGGCCGTTCGAACGGCGGCGATTGCAAGGCGGGCTGCTTCAACCATCCGAAGAATAGCATCAGTCTGACTGCCGATTGGGCGCAGTACCAGGTCACTTTCGTCGAGGCCGCGGGCGGCAGCGCCAAGGTCAAAGGCCTGCTGCAGGAGATCGTTTTGTGCAGCGTGCGGCGAAGTCTGCATGCGGCGGTGCGGTTAGTGCCCGGGACCTTGAGTCGCGCCCGCAGCAATGCCGAAGTTTGCCGTGCCATCGATGTGCTTGCCGGCAACGAAGCCTTCGACAATCGGTACCAGCTCCTTCTCGTACACCTCGCCGGGCCAGAAGTAGCGCAGCTTGCCCGTGGCATCGAATAGGAACGAGACTGGGATCATCCCGGGCCAATTCGGATTTACGCCCGCTTTGAAGTCTTGCAACGGCGGAGCGGCGGCGAAGGCCGGCAGGGTGATATGCAGCGAATCGAGCAGGGCTTTGGCAGCGGCGAAGCCGTCCGGATCATCCACCGAGACCAGCCAGATGGGCACGCCGCGCGCGGCGAGCTTGGGCGCCACGCGCGCCAGCATGGGCAGCTCTTCACGACACGGATCACACCAACTGGCCCAGGCGTTGACGACGACGCCGCGCTGACCGCTGTCACGGATCTTTTGCAGCAGGGTCTCGGCATCGACCATCGGCAACGCTGTGGCAGGCGGCGTCGCCTCATGGGCGTCTCGCGGGCTCGGTTCGGCGCTGATCGCAGGTGCCTCCGTCGCGGCCGACTCGACGCGCGGGCCGAAGCTGGCCGCCGCACGGTCGCCTGCGGGCGCCGACGCTTTGCGGGGCGCGTGCTCGGAGCGTGAACAGGCGGCGATGTTGACGGTAGAGCTCAGCAAGACCAAGAACGGAACCCAGCGCATCAGACCCCGCTCTTACCAGACCGCGGCCAGAGCGCTAGCGGATGCTCGGCTAGAGCCAGAGGATGTCCGGCACGATGGCTTCCGCCTCGTCGATGATGCGCTGCATGGTCTGGTCGTTCAGCCCGAGCTCACTCCGGCTGACCTCCAGGTCGAACTCGTCCACGGCGTCCCCGGGGAGCAGCGCGCCTTGATCATCCAGCGGGCCGACCACGCTGGCGCCGAATTGCTCACTCAACCGATCCGCCAAGTGGATGGCGGCGGCGACCTGCGAGGTCTCCCCGGTGTGCAGGTGATGGTGGTGGCCCACGAGCTCTTGGATCTCGATCGGCAGGCTCCACAGCTCCGTGATGATGCGCGAGGCTTGCTCGTGGAGCGTGTCGATCTCGGGCCAGAGCTGGATCAAGGGCGGGCTCGAGTCCGCCTCCACGTTGGACACGGCGAACAGCAAGCCGGCAAAGCCGATGTCGTGCAGCAAGCCGCACAAGAATGCGTGCTCTTCGTCCACCTTCGCGTGCTTGCACACGATGCGCGCAATGTACGCCGTGACCGTGCTGTGGCGCCGGATTTGCTCGATGGTTTCGCCGTACTCGGCGAGCTGAAACACGCCTTGGTTGAGCGCAGTCTCGAACACCAGATCGCGTACCGTGCGCACCCCGAGCCGCACCACGGCTTCCTTCAGGGAGCGAATGCGGGTGCGCGCGGCGTACAACGGTGAGCCGATCAGGCGCATCACCCCACCCGCCAACATCTGATCCTGCTCCAGCAAGCGCACGACGCGATCGATGGTCGCGTCATCGCGGTTCGACAGCGTCATCAGCTCGAGCGCGATCCCGGGCAGCGGCGGTGGGCGGTACTCGGGGTTGTTGAAGGTCTCGATCAGCTCCGCCCCGAGCGTGGCCGCGATCAGAGATTCAGCCATGGCACCTCCCGTTCATGTTCAGGGAACCTCGTACAACTCCACACCGTCGAGCGACGGTGTCTTCGAACCATCCTTCAAGAATGCTGGATTGTCGAACACCACGCCGCCCGCCTTGGCCCGTAGCCCGCAAACCGACACGTGATCGGTGCCCTCGGAGGCGGCATTGCAGAACGGCGCGCCTCGCCATTCGAAGCTCATGCGGTGAGGGCTTTGCAGCTTCACCGTGAGCTCGTATTTGGCGGGCTCCAGCGAGAAGTACAACTTGGTGTTTTGATTGAGCGGCAGCGCTTCGACCACCACCTTGCGCACGACGTCGACCTTGAATTCGGCCGAGCCCTCCCCGGCGCGCGCGACCAGCGTGGCGGTGCCGACCTGCTTGGGCACGAGCTGGCCTTCTTGCGGGAAGACGACCCCCGAGTTCTTGGAGAAGAACGAGACGTCTACGTCGCTCAGCTCTGCCCCGGCTTGGTCGAGCACGCGCACCTTGGGTTTGAATGGACCCGCGGTGAGCTCGACGCGACCGGTGTTCGGCGCCTCCACGCGGGCCACGATTCGACAACGGATCGGCACGCTGCGACTCACGGTGTTGATCGACACCGTGAGCTTACCGTCCCCCGAGTGCTCGCACTTGAGTAGCCCGGCCTTGCTGACGCTCGCCAAGTCCTTGGGCTCCACCGCGTAGTCACCGCCCTCGGCCACGGGTTTGGCGATGCCGCGCGCGTTCAGCGCCTGCGCAGCCACCGCCACGATGTCCTTCGAGGTAATCACGTTCGGCATTTCGAAACGGATCTCGCTCGGCGTCTCGCGCTGATCGCAAGCCGCGGCGAGCAGACCCAGCGCGCCGCAGCCGAGCGGGGGGCCGAGGCGGCGTAAGGACGACGCGATCGCCCACCGCCCGGCGACCCGATTCGTGTGTGAAGCCATGGTCGACTGCTAGTCTTACTCTACAGTCGAACCCGGAGGCTACGACTCAGGCGAGCAGGGCCAGCAGGTCTTCGCGGGTAATGCCCGCGGCGTCACCCGTGCCTTCGAGCGCCGCGTCCGCCAGAGCCCGCTTTTTGGCCTGCAGGGCCAAAATGCCCTCCTCCACCGTGTCCTTGGCGATCAGCCGGTAGACCAAGACCGGGCGATTCTGACCGATGCGATGCGCGCGATCGGCCGCTTGATCCTCGGCCGCGGGGTTCCACCATGGATCGAGCAAGAACACGTGATCGGCGGCCGTCAAGTTGAGGCCCGTACCGCCCGCCTTGAGCGAAGTGAGCATGACCGTGGGGCCGTTGTCGGCTTGGAACTCGTTCACGACTGCGGCGCGATCGCGCGTGCGTCCGTCCAAGCGCACGAAGCGGAGCCCCGCGTTGTTCAGGTGCGGTTCGACCAAGTCGAGCAGGCTCGTCCATTGTGAGAACACCAGCGCTTTGTGGCCCTCGGCGGCGACCTGCTCGAGCATCTCGAGCAGCGCTTCGATCTTGCTCGAAGTCTCGGCGCTTTGCCCGGGCACGAGCGCGGGGTGACACGCGGCTTGCCGCAAACGCAACAGCGCTTCCAAGGCCTGCAAGACGTTGCCGCCCTTTTGCAGCTTCTCGATCAAGTCCTTCTGCGTCGCGGCACGCACCGCGGTGTACAGATCGCGCTCGCTCTGATCGAGCTCTATCTCCAGCACCATATCCGTGCGCGGCGGTAGCTCGGGCGCGACCTCGCGCTTCAAGCGGCGCAAGATGAAGGGCTTGGTCTTCTCCCGCAACTCGGCGAGCTTCTTCTTGTTGCCCTGCTCGATGGGCAAGCTGTAGCGATCGCGGAACTGCGAACGGCCCGAGAGCAGACCGCGATGCGAGAAGTGGAACATGCTCCACAGCTCTTCGAGCCGGTTTTCGAGCGGCGTGCCGCTCAAAGCGACCGGGAAATTGGCCTTCAAGGCGTACGCTGCACGCGAAACCTGGCTGTCCGGGTTCTTGATCGCCTGCGCTTCGTCGAGCACGACCGTATCCCAGGTTTCAGCGGCCAAGCGCTCGGCGTCGAGGCGCAAGATGGCATAGGTGGTGATCGTGAGATCGGCCTTCTTGTCGAGCTCCCGGCGCGGCCCTTGGTAGATCGCGAGCTTGAGCCCAGGGCGGAAGCGCTTGGCCTCTGCCTCCCAATTGTGGAGCACGCTCTTCGGGCACACGATCAGCGTCCGACCGCTGACGGCACACAGCGTCTGCAACGTTTTGCCGAGACCCATGTCGTCGGCGAGCACGGCCCCGAGCCCGGCGTCCCTCAGGAAGCACAGCCAATCGACCCCCACCTTCTGATAGGAGCGCAGCGTGGCGGTCAGATCCTTGGGCAGGTCGACCTCCGGCAAGCTCTCGAAGCCCTGGATGAGCGGCGCGAGCTTGTCGAAGGACGGCGGGCGCGGCTGATCGAGATCATCACACAGCGCCGACAGGGCCGGGATCGAGACCCGGGACACGCGGCCCTCGGAGTCCCGCGCGGCGAGCAAGTCCGCCACGCGATCCCCGAATTTCTCGAGCCAATCACTGGGCAGGGGCGCCCAACCTCCGCCCTCCAGCGGCACCAGCGACAGCCCGTCTTGCCAGGCGCGCAGCACGGCCTCGGCGCTGGCTTTGCCGCGGCGGGGCGCCTCGGCGCCCTTGGGCGCGTCGTTATCGACCGGCACTTCGAACTCGATGCTCAGGGTGTCGCCATTGACGCGGATTTTGGCCTCCACCGGCGCCGCCCGCACGAGCTGCGCGCCAGGCTCACCGCCCAGCCGAGTCTGAAACTCACGCAGCTTTTGGGCGAACTTGTTGGCCTCTTGACCGTCGAAATCGACGCGCCGCCCGGGCACCAAGAACAGCTCGTCCCGCAAGCGACCGATCAGACGGCGCTCCCCGATTTCATCGCGCTCCGGCACGTCACCTTGCACGTGCACCAAGCGCCCGGCGTCGATCCGAGCACAGATCGGATCGCCGTACACGACCATCGGCACTACGCTCAGCGTGTGCTCCGCGTGGCTCAGCTCGAACGAGATGCGCGGCGCCATGCGCGTCTTCCCGCGCCGCGGCATGCGCGCCGACTGAATGACGACTTTGATCTTGGACTCGATCTCCGGCATCACCTTGGTCGCAAGCTCCCCCACCTCACTCTGAGGGAAGCGACGCTTCAGCGGCAAGCGCTCGAGCTTCAAGCCGGTGAGATCGGTCAAACCCAGCGGGCGCAGCGTATCGCCGACGCGGCCCAGGCCGAGCTCGACGATCGAGCTGAGCTCCGGATTTTGCTCGACCGCGAGCACGATGTCCTCACCCTCGTCGTAGACGCGACCGACGGGCAGCAGCGGCTCGGCCGAAATTCCGATCGGCTTACCGTCGAACTCGACCTGCGCGCCGTTCAGTGCTTCGAGCAAGCTCTGCCAAACGCCGGGGCGCAGCACGCCACGCGAGGCCGCGGTCAAAATGCGGTCCACCACCAGATCCCCGGGACCCGGTGAGAGCCCGACCTTGCCGTGCACGGAGGCCAAGGTGCTCTCCAGCCGCGTGCGTTGCTCACCGACCAGCAGAAAGCGATCGAGCGTGAGCCCAGACATGGGCAAGCGGCGAAACGCGTACACCAGCTGCGCGCCGGATTTCTTGGCATCCGGCAAGCGCTGGCCGGCTTGGGTGACGCGCTGCACGGCGAGCGCCGCGGCGATCACGTGCACGCACGGATCAGCGGGGCCAGGGCAATCGCACGTCCACTCCAGGTCTTTGGTGAACAGGGAGACGGTCAGATACGAGGCGCGCGCGGGCACGCGGACTCGTAAGTCGAGCCGACCGTCGCTTTCCTTTTCCAGCGAGACCGAATCCTCCCGCGCCAGCTTGACTCCCTGGGCCCAGATTGCGGGTAACGCCTGCTTCTTCAGCGTGTCGAACAGTTCTTTCAAGGACCGCGGAAGATACTACCGGACGCGGCAGAGGCAAGGCTTTCCGAACGGAACGCCCCAACGGAGCACACCCAACCACATCCTCCTGACTCTCGCGCTTCTCGCGCTTCTCGCGCTTCTCGCGCGAGGGGCGTAACGCGCGGGTTGCACGGCAACGTGAAACCTTTACGCTTTGGGGTGATGAGGCGAGGCACGACGACCGGAGCGAGCAGAGTCCGGGCGCGGCATTCAAGCTCAGCCTCAGCGCGCGCGGTGCTTGCCGGCTTGTTGCTGTCTGGGACGGTGGTTGCGGCCGCGAACGCGCCGCAAGACCCGCCCTGGCAGAAGTTCGACGAGGACCAAGGCATCGCCGTTTTTCGGCGTGAGGTGCCCGGCAGCGCCGTGATTGCGCTGCGTGGTGAGGGCGTGGTCGACGCACCGATTCTGCGCGTCGCCAGCGTCTTGTGCGATACCACGCGCTCGACGGAATGGATCGATCGCCTGGCCGAGGTCAAGGTCATCCGCAAGCTCAGCGAGGACGAGCAGATTCACTGGACGCACATCAGCACGCCCGTGGTCATCAAAGATCGCGATTTCGTGTTCGACATCAAGCTCGAGCTCGACCCGCCGAACAAGAAGCTGTTCCTCAACTACCACTCCGTTTACGACTCGGGCGCCCCGAAAACAGACTACGTGCGCGGCGAGTTCAAGTTCGGCACCTTCACCCTGACCTCGATCGACGGCGGCAAGAAAACCCGCGTTCTGGCCGAAGTGCTGGCCGATCCGCGCGGCTCGGTCGCCAAATGGATCGTGAACCTGGTGCAGAAGGACTGGCCGCACAAAACGATCAGCAGCCTGCGCCGTCAGGTCGCCAAGGCTGACATCAAGGATTCGCCGCGGCTGAAGGAGCTACTCAGCCAAAAGGGTTACTGAGCCGCCGGGTAGCCGAGCGCCCAGCGCCTCCAACGCCGCGCGGTCGGCGCGTACCGTGACGAACACGCCGGCTTCTTCGTAGCGCGTGCCGAGCACGTTCATGCTGGCGTGCATCTCGGCCAGCAGCTTCTGCTCGCTGAACGGCACCAGCACCTCCGCCTGAACGTAGCTCGACTCGAAGAAGGCGATGATCCGCTTCCGCAAGTCCGCCACGTCGCTCGCGCTCTTTGCGGAAAGGAACCAAGCCTCGGGCTCTTCGGCCCGCAGCCTCAGCAACTCTTCCTCGCTCAGCCGGTCGACCTTGTTCATGATCAGCCGGCTCGGCACCTGGTGGGCGCCAATCTCGGTCAGCACTTCGCGCGTCACTTCGAGCTGACTTTGCCAGCTGGGATCGGACGCGTCGACGACATGCAACAAGAGTGAGGCTTCACTCGCTTCGTCCAAGGTCGACTTGAAGCTGGCCACCAAATCATGGGGCAGCTTCTTGATGAAGCCCACGGTGTCGCTGACCAAAACGCGCGGCTCGACCTCGGGCGAGAGCGCGCGCACGGTGGTGTCGAGCGTCGCGAACAGCTTGTTCTCGACGTAAACGTCGCTGCCGGTCAGGGCGCGCATCAGGCTGGATTTGCCGGCGTTCGTGTAACCCACGAGGGCCACGCGCCGCGCCTGCTGACGCTGCGCGCGGCGCACGCCGTACTCTTTCTGAATTGCCTCGAGCTGTTCCTTCAACTCGGCAATGCGGTCGCGGATCTTGCGCCGGTCGAGCTCGAGCCCCGCTTCACCGGAGCCGCGCCCTGCCTGCCGCTCTTTGCCGCGCGGTGATTCGCGTACACGCGGCGACTCGTAGCGCAAGCGCGCGATCTCGACCTGCATGCGCGCTTCACGGCTGTGCGCATGGCGATGAAAAATCTCGATGATGACGCCCGTACGGTCCAAAACCGTGATCCCCGTGGCGCGCTCCAGATTGCGCAGCTGGCTCGGGCTAATCTCGTGATCGACCGCGATCAGCTGTAGATCATCGGTATCGGCCGGCGCGCGTTCGGCATTCACGTCCGAGTCGCCCTCGTCCGAGTCTTCGTCGTCGGCGTCGTCCGGAAGGGTCTGGCCGGCTTCGATCGCCTCGCGCCGGATCCTTGCCTTGTCTTTGACACGGGGCACCTCGACGCTGCCATCACCCGAGCCGCCGGTCAGCGCCGCGAGCTCGGCCAGCTTCCCTTCACCGAGCACAGCCTGCGGCGCGAGGGTGGCGCGCGTCTGGCTGACCCGGCCGACCACGCGGTAGCCCAACGTCTTCACCAAACGCTCGAGCTCGTCGAGGCTGGCATCGAAGTCGAGCTCCGACACCTGAGGCAAGCGCACGCCAACCAGCAGCGCCTTCGGGAGGGAAGAGGGAGGAACTTGAGCCGTGTGATCCGCAGAAGCCATAGCCGGGCGGAGCATGGCACAAAACTGTAGTCGCCTATTTCCATCCTGGGCGACTTGGGGCACACTGAAAAACGTGAGTGATTTGCGAGATCCAGACCGCGACCCCGGATACCTGTTGGCCCCAGAGCGGCTAATCGAGCTGGAAAGTAGCGCTGAGCCCGCCCGCGGCCGCCTGGGTGAGCTGTCTCCCGCTGCGCTGGAATTGGTGCAGGCCTGGCTAACGGCGGAGCTCAGCGTGGCGCGTGAGCGTGCCCTCGAGGTGGCGGACTTCGAGTTCGCGGAGTGCGTATGCGAGCTGGAGCAGCGCCTGCGCTTTCCCGGCAGCTTCATGCGTGATGCCCGAGCGAGCCAGCGCATCCAGACGGTGCTCGGCGCCCGCGCGCAGTTTCGCGTGATCCAAGGCGGCGGCTGAGCGCGCAGCTCAACCGGGCGAGCTCACGCCGCGGAGCTGGCGGAGCCCGTGCCCGATCCAGTCGCGCTATCCACGTACTCGTAGGCGATGGGGCACTCCACGATCGCGACGTAGGGCCGGGTGAGCGCGTTCAGCGTCACCACGGCGGCACCCTCGGGGTGGCCATTGAACGGCTCGCGCAGGGCGCCGATTGCCACGCCGCTGTGCGACGCAAAGCCTGCCGCGCGCGCCAGCAGGTCATAGCTCCACGTGCCGTCGGGATCGGCGAAGAAGTCGGCCGGCACTTTGTCGAGCGCGAGCGCGTAGTAGGTGACCCGCATGCCACCCGCGGTGACGAAGTGATCCAGAGCTTGAAACGCACGCGTGGGCTCGGGGGCGATGCTCTTCAAAACGGGGCGGAGATTGTTTTCCATCGGCTGGTTCCTCTGGGATCGCGTCTACCAGGACACTGAACACCCGCCCAGCACTTCCTGTAATTCATGGAAAGCATTCCAAAATTTTCGAGGCAATTGGCGACGCCCGGCAGACCGCTGAACGCTCGGAGTTTCGACTAACCTCGACGTTCGACGCAGCGGCCATAAGCAAAGTGGGAATTCATGAGCGACGTTAAACCGCGATCTGACGCACTGTCCTTCTTCGGCGCCACGGGCGACCTCGCGTACAAGAAAATCTTTCCTGCTTTGCAGCGCATGGCGCGCCGCGGGGTGTTGAACTTTCCGATCGTGGGTGTGGCCAAGTCCAACGCCACGCTCGAACAATTGATCGAGCGCGCCAAAGCCAGCTGCACCGAGTACGGCGGCCTCGATCCGGACGCGTTCGCGATTCTGGCGAAGCAGCTGCGTTACGTGGATGGGGACTACAACGATCCCAACACGTTCACCCAGCTGAAATCCGCGCTCGGCGGCGCTCAACTGCCGACGCACTACCTCGCGATCCCGCCGTCGATGTTCGGTACGGTCGTGCAGCAACTGCAGAAGGCCAACTGCACGGCCCCTGCGCGCGTGGTTTTGGAGAAGCCGTTCGGGCGCGATCTGGCCAGCGCCAAAGCCCTCAACCAGACGCTACACGAGGTCTTTCCAGAGGAGTCGATCTTTCGCATCGACCACTTCCTCGGCAAAGAAGCCGTGCAAAATATTCTGTACTTCAGGTACGCCAACGCCTTCCTAGAGCCGATTTGGAACCGCAACTACGTCGAGAACGTGCAGATCACGATGGCCGAGGACTTCGGCGTCAAAGGTCGCGGCAAGTTCTACGAAGAGACGGGCGTGATCCGCGACGTGATCCAAAACCACCTGCTGCAGATCATTAGCTACTTGGCCATGGAAGCGCCCTCCAGCACGTACCCCGAAGCCGTGCGCGACGAGCAAGCCAAGGTCCTGCGCACGATCCGTCCGCTGAGCCCCGAGCAAATGGTGCGCGGCCAGTTCCGCGGCTACCGTGACGAGCCCGGCGTGAACAGCGATTCGTACATGGCCACCTACGCCGCGCTACGCCTGCACGTCGACTCCTGGCGTTGGGAAGGCGTGCCGTTTTACGTCCGCGCCGGCAAGTCCTTGGCCAAGACCGTCACCGAGGTCACGGTCGAGCTCAACAATCCGCCCCAAGTCGTGTTCAACGAGGCTGCGCCGTCGATGGGCAACTACGTGCGCTTCCGGCTCAACCCGGAGGTGTGCATCGCGCTCGGTGCGCGCGCCAAGCGGCCGGGTGAAGGCATGCGCGGCCGGCCCGTGGAGCTGTCGGTGCTCGAGACCAACGAGCAGGGGCAAGACGGCCGCCTGGGCCCGTACGAGCGCCTGCTCGGCGATGCCATGGCGGGCGACGCCACGCTCTTCGCGCGGCAAGACGTGGTCGAGGCCGCTTGGGCGATCGTCGATCCAGTCATCCACGGGCCGAGCCCGATGTTCGAGTACGAGCCGGGCAGCTGGGGCCCGCCTCAAGCCGATCGCTTGGTAGCAGACGTCGGCGGCTGGAACACGCCGCAGTAGGCCCGAAAGCGTGGGGGCGCTCGTTCGATTGGCGTTGCTCGGAGCAGTACCGCTGTCCGCGGTACTGCTCGGCGCGTGCAAGAAAGAAGATCCGCCCGCGAGCTATCCCCCGAGCGCTCAGCCCGCGGTCTATCCGACCGGAGCCGCGCCGCCGCCAACGAGCGCGCCCGCGCCCGCACCCGCGCCCGTGACCGGCGCTGCCGCCGTGGGCCTGCCGTGCGCAAGCGAGCAAGATCTGCAGTGCGCCTTCTCGCACTGCATCAACAACCGCTGCGGAGGGTGCCAGAGCAACGCCGCGTGCAAGCCCGGTTCGCAATGCCTGCCCACCTTTCTCGGCTACGCCTGTTTTCCGGGCGCCGCGCAGCCAACAGCCAGTCCCGCGAGCGTGCCCGCGTCGCCAGCTGCGATCCCTTCCGTCGCGTCCAACTCAGCCGATCCGCTCGTTGCCTTGCGCGCGCGTTGCGTGCAGCGCACGAATGAATTCCGCGCCCAGCTCTCACTCGCTCCGCTCGGACGTCAAACCGATCGCGAAGCGTGCCTGGACACCGAAGCCCAAGCCGATGCGGCCAGCGGCACCGCTCACGGAGCGTTCGGGCGCTGCCAAGAAGGCGCTCAAAACGAGTGTCCTGGTTGGCCCGGCCCGCTCGAACAAGTGATCGATAAATGCCTCGCGCAGATGTTCGCCGAAGGCCCCGGGCCCTTCGCCGGCCACGGGCACTACATCAACATGACCGATCCCCAATTCCGCAGCGTGTCGTGTGGCTTCAGCACCGCCGACAATGGCCAGATTTGGTTGGTCCAAGATTTCTACCGTTGAACGCGCGGCAGTACTCGCAGCACGGCTCCCGCGTAGGCAGCGCCGAGCGCCCAGGTCAGCCCTGCGACAGGAAGCGCGCCATCGGGCGCGAAGAACCAGGCGTGCCCGTCGCGCACCCCGACGGTGAACGAGCCACGAGCATACATCGGCGCGACGAACGCCGTGCTCGGCGTGGCGCCCTCCGCTGTTCGACAACGGCAACAGCCGCTCAGCGCCAAGGAGCCGAGCAGCGTGAGGAACGCGCGCCGCACTGCTCAGCCCTTGAGGGCCAACCACAAAACCAAAGCAGAGAGCGCAATGCGGTAATAGCCGAAGGGCTCCAAACCGCGCCGCTGCAAGTAACGAATGAACACCGCGATCACGCCCCAGGCCACGAAAAACGAGACGAGCATGCCGACCCACAGCTGGGGGCCGCCCACGGACGACGCGAGCTCGTGACGCGCTTTTAGGCCTTCGTATACGGTGGCCGCACCCAGCGTGGGTAAGGCCAGCAGGAAGGAAAACTCCGCCGCCGTGCCCGTAGACAAGCCCGTGGCCTGGCCCGCAACGATCGTGCACATCGAGCGCGAGGCCCCCGGCCAAAGCGAGAAGCATTGGCCGAGACCGATGATCAACGCGCGCCCCGGCGTCACGTGCTCGAGCCCGACCAAGCCGTGCGCCTGGCGACTCAACCCTTCTGGTGTTCCGAAGCGTCTCGCGCGCACGCGCTCGACCACGATCATCAACACTCCACCTGCGAACAGCGCAAACGCAACGGGGAGCGGACCGAACAAGCGCTCTTTGATCAACTTGTGAAACAAGAAGCCGAGCACTGCGGCCGGCGCAAACGCCACGGCCAACGCCGCAGCCAGGCGAATCGACGCGACGTCGCGCCGCAGCAACCCTGCCACGCGCGCACCGAGCAGGCGGTGATAGTGCACGACCACCGCCAAGATGGCGCCCAGCTGAATCACGATGTCGAACGCCTTCGCGCCCTCACTCGTCTCGCCCAGGAGTTGGCTCGCCAAGATCAAGTGCCCGGTGGAAGAGACGGGCAGGTACTCGGTCAAACCTTCCACGATGCCCAGCAAAATCGCGACCAATAAGCTCAAAATATGCCTCTTTTCAGCGCGCCCGCGGTGTAACCCGAATCGCCGCCGCGGGCCAGAGGGCTGGACGAGCTCGCCGCGCTGTGGGCAGCATCGCCCGTATGAAGTGCGTGATCTGGGCAGGGCTAGCCGCAGCATTCGTGGTTGGCTGTGGCGCGGCCGTTCGAGATCGGCCCGCCGTCGGCGCTGGCGCTGCGCCCGCGACGAACGGTGCAACGAGCACCGTTGCGCCCGTCGTCGCCGCGGGGCAACCGAGCAATGCGTTTCCGGAAGCGGTGCGAGCGCTGGCGGCCGAGCGCGTCACGGGCGCGCTGGCCCTGTTCGACACGCGTGATGGCAAGCTGCGCTGTAGCGATCCCGCGCGCTGCGAGCGCGGCTACCTCCCCGCGTCCACCTTCAAAATCGCAAACAGCATCATCGGCATCGAGACCGGCGTCGTGAGTGACGCCGAAAGCCCGCTGCCTTGGGACGGCAAGGAGTACGAGAACGCGGCTTGGAATCGCGATCACACGCTGCGCAGCGCGATTCAGGTCTCGTGCCTGCCGTGTTTTCAACGCATCGCGCGCCAGGTCGGCCCGCAACGCATGACGGAATGGGTGACACGACTCGACTACGGAAACCGCGACGCTTCGGGCCCCGTGGACCAGTTCTGGCTGCACGGCGCGCTACGCATCAGCCCGCTGCAGCAAATCGATTTCTTGCGTCGCCTCGAGAGCGGAAAATTGCCGATCCAAGAGCACACGCTGGACGTGGTCCGGGACGTGCTCACGCTCGACGTCACCCCGAGCTATGTACTCCGCGGCAAAACCGGCGCAGCCAGTCCCCCCGAGGAGATCATGGAAGTCGGCTGGTTCGTGGGCTACGTGGAGCTCGGCGAGCAGCGCGTGTTCTTCGCGACCGTCATCGATGGCCACGCGCCGGACGTGGACGCCTTGGCCGTGCGCCGGCGCGTCACCGAGAGCGTCTTGCGCGCCCTCGGTGATCTGCCGAGCTGATCCCCGCCCGGCCGACACCTCACAGCGAGGCCGATCCCTCAGCCGAGAATTGCTTGATGGGGCAGCCGTGCGAGCCGGTGCGCTCGGCGTATTGCTGGTGATAATCCTCGGCGCGGTAGAAGGCAGGCAGCGGTTTGATCTGAGTCACGATTTTGTCGGACTGCTTCTTTTGCGCGCGGGCCGTGGCGGCGCGGGCGGCCTGCTCCTGCGCGGGAGACTCGGTGAAGATCGCGCTCCGGTATTGATCGCCGTAGTCCGGCCCCTGGCTGTTGAGCGTGGTCGGATCGTGGATCTCGTAGAAAATGTCGAGCAGGCGGTCGTAGCTCACCTTCTTGGGATCGAACTCGATGAGCACGCTCTCGGCGTAGCCGGTGTCGTGCTCGCACACACGAGCGTAGGTCGGATCTGCGGTGTGCCCGTCCGTGTAGCCGACGGCCGTCGCCGTGACACCCGGAACGTGGCGAAACGCGTCCTCCACGCCCCAGAAGCAGCCAGCGGCAAACGCAGCCAGCTCGTGACCGGGCTGCGCGGTGAGCGGGGAGCCGCGCCCCACGTGTCCCGGCTCCGTCCCTACGTGGACCGGCGCAGCGGCCGCGCTCAGCGTGTTCGGTGCTGCCGCAGGGCGCCCTGCCGCCTGATCCGTCGTCGAGCTTTCGTGGCAACCGGCGAGCAACAGCAGCGCCGAGCCGAGGCCGAAAAGTAGATGTCGCATGGATCAAGTACGGCGCGCGGTGCGAAGGGTTTCAAAGGCGTCCGTCAAACGACTGACGAGCGTCAGGTCGATGACGGCCGGGGCAGCCCACACCGGCGGCCTAACTCAATCAATTCGCGCACTTTGCGTGGGCATTCCGTGACCAATCGTTACCGGCGACTGGCGCGAACCTTGCTCGCGGAGTGCGTGGCCAATTCTCCCCCCGAAGCGACTGAGGTTCCCCTGTGTCCGGTGTGCGGCGTGAGCTCGAGTGGGCTCGAGGTCGGCACGCGCGGGCGCTTCAACATGAACGTGCGCAACATCGCTTGCGACCATTGCGCGCTCGTCTATCAATCTCCGCGGCCGACTCGCGAAGCGATGGCCGAGTACTACGCTACCAGCTACCGCGAACATTACGGAGACATCGGTTATCCCACTGCGGGAGGCGGTTACGCCAAGCCGGGTGACTTGGCGTTCGAGACCGCGATGGACTCCTGGCACCGCGTGCAAGCGGGCAATGCTCGCACGCTGGGAGAGACGCAACCCGGCGATAAGGTGCTCGAGATCGGCTGCCGCCATGGCCGCACCTTGGCGCTGATGAAAAGCGAGATCGGCATCGACGCCTACGGCATCGAGCCGGGCATCGCCGAGGCGGAAAAAGCCACGGCCGCGGGCATTCAATGCTTCACCGGTACCATCGAAGACTACGATCCGGGAGAGCTACGGTTCGACCAAATTCAGATCTTTCACGTGCTCGAGCACTTGCATGATCCGCTCGCGGCGCTGTTGCGCATGCGCAGCTGGCTCAAACCAGGCGGGCGGATGGTGATCGAGGTGCCCAACGTGTACCAGCCGTACGGTCTGCTGCAGGAGAACTTTTTCCAAAACGCGCACTTGACGAACTTCAGCGAGCAAACGCTGCGCGTGCTTCTGATGCGCGCTGGCTATTCCGTGCTGCGCACCCTCGACCACAGCGCTCTGTTCGCGGTCGCGATGCCCGACGAAAATGCGGGCGCCCTGCCGCTGCCGTTCTTGCCGCGGCTGATGCCCAACACCAATGAGTCGGCGATCTGGGTCGCGGACCGCCTGAAAACGTATGAAATCCTGGAACGCTTGCGCGTGCTGCTCTTGGCTACGGGCCCGACGATGGAGCTCCTCAACGAGCTGGCGGGCACCTTGAAGCGGCCCGGGTTCCTGCCCCACACCGTCAACACGGTCACCGAAATGGCCGAGTACTTCGTGCAGCAAGAGGCGCCGCGAGCGGCAGTGTTCGTCGCGGTCGCCGCGTCACTGGGACCCTACCCGCCGGTCGTCTGCGCTGGTTTTCAAAACCTCGCCATGCAGCTGCAGGCGATCGCCGCCTGAGGTTTCAGGCGGAGTGGCGGGTGCTGGCAGCACACTCGCCGCCTTCGCCGGGCCGAGCTCGGGCGCGCCCGCGTCCAAGCGGTGCCCGGTGATCAGCCGCGAGCCGCGCTGGTAGGTGAAGTACGACCAGGCCAAGTCGAACAGCACCACGAATTTGCTGCGAAAATCGATCAGGTAGAAAATGTGCACCGTCAGCCAGGCGAGCCACGCCAGAAAGCCGCTCAGCTTGAGCTTTCCGACGGAGGCCACCGCGCGGCGCCGGCCGATGGTGGCCATGGTGCCCTTGTCCAAGTAGCGGAACGGGCTGCGCTCTCGCTTCTCGATCGAGCGCTCGATCATGCGCGCCACGAAGCGGCCTTGTTGCATGGCGACGGGGCTGACGCCGGGCAGCGACTGACTTTCACCGGTCGGCGTGAAGTTAGCCGCGTCACCGATCACGAATACCTCCGGGTGCCCGGGCAGCGAGCAATCCTGCTCGACCTTGACCCGGCCGGCGCGATCGACCGGCAAGCCCAAGCGCTCCGCCAGCGGCGCGGCGCGCACACCCGCCGCCCACAGCACGGTCGACGCTTCGATCCGCGTCGGGCCGATGGACACGCCGTGCTCGTCGATCGCCGTCACGCGCGCGTCGGTCATCACCTCCACGCCCATCTCGTGCAGACTTTGGCTGGCGCGCTGGGAAAGCTCGGGATCGAACGCGGCCAGCACGCGCGGCCCGCCTTCGACCAGAACGACGCGGGTTTTGTCAGAGCGAATGGCTCGAAAATCACGCGCCAACACGAACGTCGCTAGCTCGGCAATCGCGCCCGCCAGCTCCACCCCCGTGGGCCCTCCGCCAATGACCACGAAGGTGAGCAGCTGCCGTTGCTTCACCGGATCCGTCTCGCGCTCGGCGGCCTCGAAAGCGAGCAGCACGCGGCGCCGGATCTCCACCGCATGATCCAAATCCTTCAGACCGGGCGCGACGCGCTCCCACTCATCATGACCGAAATACGAGTTCACCGCGCCCGTAGCGACGACGAGGTAGTCGTAATGAATCGCGGCGCATTCGCTGGTGTGCACGGTGCGCGCTGCCAAATCCACCGATGTGACCTCGGCCAGTAGCACGCGGGCGTTGTCCATGTGACGCAGCACGCTGCGGATCGGTTGCGCGATCTCGTTCGGCGCCAAGCCGGCAATCGCCACTTGGTACAGGAGCGGTTGAAACAGATAGTGGTTGGAGCGGTCCAGCACGGTCACGTGCACGGGCGCTTTGGCCAGCGCCTTGGCCGCAGCGATGCCACCAAAGCCGCCGCCGATCACCACGACGCTTTTCCTCAACTTCGTCGGTTGCACCCCACGAACCTAGTGCTGAAACAGGCTCCTGCAATGGCCTTGTTTGCCGCGAGAGCGCAAAAAAGGCATGGATCTCGCGGCACTGGAAGCTCCCCAGGAAGAACATGCAGCGCTCGCTCTTGGATCTCCCGCTGCCGCTGCGCAGCACGTTCTTTTGCGCGTACTTGCTTGCGCAGCTCGGCTTGCTCGTGAGAGCGCAGAGTAGCCCTGACTTCGTGTTCGGCTTCCAGATGTTCAACGCCTCGTCGGACATGAAAATCAGCCTGTTCCGCGAGGTCCGCCGCAACGGCCACACCCGACTCGTACCGGTGCGCGACGGCGCATGGCAGGTCGAAGGCAGCGAAGGCCAAGAACACGAGTACCGCTGGCAAGATCGCGTGCGTGACGGGGTGCTGAGCCAGCTCGATCGGTACGTGCATGCCTCCTATGGTCTCGAGGCACAATTGTACCGGTTGCAGTTCGCGCTCCGTGACGTGGCCAGCCACTTGCCCGGGGACAACGAGACCGAGGCCCTAGTCGCCGTCGTCGACACGGTGAAGAACGGACGTCAGCGCGAACGAGTGCGGCTTCGGGAAGCTCGTCGATGAGCGCCCTGCGTGCCGCTTGGTCGCGCCTGTTCAGCGAGGAACGCGACGCTTACGTGCTCGGGCTGCTGCGCTTGGCGCTGAGCGCGCTGATCTTCGTGCACTGCGGCCGGCTGCTGCTCGAGCTGCAGCACAACGGCTACTTTGCCGACTTTTTCTTCGTCCCGATCGTGCCTGCGTCGTGGGTTCCATCGCGCAGCGCGTACGAGCTGCTCTTGGGCGGCGAAGCGGTGGCTGCGGCCTGTGCGTTCCTCGGTTGGTGGCCGCGCGAGGCACTGCTCGGCGCGTCGAGCATCGGGCTGTTCGTGCTGCTCTGCGATCGCCTGCAGTATCACAACAACCGCTATGCGCTGCTCATCCTCGGCTGGCTGCTCGCATTCACGCCGTGCGATCGCTCGTTTCGCCTCGCGCGTCGACCGCTGCGCTTGCCCGAGGCTGCTCGTATCGCGCCCACGTTCGCCCGCCGTCTGTTTCAGGTTCAGGTTTCGCTCGTCTATCTGGGCTCGGCGTTCGGCAAGCTGCTGGATAGCGACTGGCGCGGGGGCCAGGTCCTTTTGCTGCGCTTCCTCAAAACGGCCGAGATTTGTGCTCAGCACGGCTTTCCCTTGCCTGCTTGGCTCGCGCAGCTGTTCGCGTCCGCGCTGTTTGCGAGCCTGGCCGCCAAAGCCGCGATCGCGACCGAGCTGTTCATCGCAATCGGGGCCTGGTTACCGCGCACCCGCCGGCTCGCGCTTTGGGTGGGCGTGCTGTTTCATTTTTGGATCGAGGTCTCCGCGCGCGTCGAGCTGTTCAGTTGGCTGATGTGGGCGTCGTACTTCGCGTTCGTCACGCCCGAGCTGCGCGAGCGCCGCTTCGAGTTCGATCCGGACCGCGCCGCCGGGCGCGCGCTCTTGCGCCTCGTCGTGCTGTGCGACTGGTGCGCGCGCTTCGAGCGCGCCCCGCTGCCGTTCGGCGAACGAGGCCGTGCGTTCTGCTACGTCACGAACCGCCAAGGTCGACGTGCCCACGGCTTGCTCGGGGCGGCGTATTTGGCCGAGGCCATCCCGCTGCTGTTCCCGCTCTGGTTGCCGTTCGCGCTCGTTTCTCGGCTGCGCCGCAGCCCCGTGGCGCTCGGCTAGCTGCGTTTGATTCCGGAATCACGCACCTGCTGCTCCAGGTTGCGAAAGCGTTGCGCCAGAGCGCGGACCAGCGCACCCGTCCAGCCGTCGAAGCCGAGGCCCGCGGTCATGGTGGCTTGGTCGAGGACCAGCACGGTCACTTGATCGATAGCCTCGACGCTGGCCGCGCGCGGACCGGCCAAGAGCAGCGCCATTTCTCCGAACACGTCGCCCGCCGTCATCGTGCCCAGCGTCTCTTGAGCGCCATCACGCGCGCGCACGGCGCGCACGGTGCCGCTCACGATCATGTACGCCTCGTCGCCCATTTCACCCTCGCGGATGATGAGCGCGCCTGGCGCGAAAGATTTGCGCGGCAAGTGCAGGCCGCCTTGCAAGAAACCGCGCACGTCGTCTTGCAGCTCGACCACGGTTTGATACCGGTCGTCCGGGTTCACGGCCACGGCCTTGGCGACGATGCTGCGAATGCGCTTCGACACGCCGATGCCCATCGTGGCTTCGTCGATCGGCACGACCTTGCCCATCACGGCTTGGGCCAGCACGTAGTCCACGTTCAGCGACGGGCCGTAGGGCATTTTACCGCTCACGATCTCGTACAAGATCGCTCCCAGACCGAAGATATCGCTGCGTTCGTCCATCTCCTCCGGGTTGCCGCGCGCTTGCTCGGGCGCCATGAACGTCGGGGTGCCCACTGCGCCTTTGGCTTCCATCTGCGCGCGCGCCCCGGAGGCGGGCCGCGTCTTGGTGAGCCGCGCCAAACCCCAGTCCATCAGATAAACCTGGCCGAAGCCGGCGACCATGATGTTCTCCGGCTTCAGGTCGCGGTGAATGACCCCGCGGTGATGCGCGTACGCCACGGCGTCACACACCTTCAGGAAAATATCCAAACCGTTTTGTAGACGCTCGGTCGAGCCGACGGCGTGATCGGGATCGCGTAGCCAGGCGTCGAAATTGATGCCCTGCACGAGCTTCATCGTGAAGTAAGGCACGCCCTCGGCGGAGACCGCGAGCTCGTGCACGGGCACGATGTTCGGATGTTCGAGCTGCCCGGTCATCTGCGCTTCGGCGATGAAGCCGTCCTTGTACATCGGCACCTTGGCCAGCTCGCGGTCGAGCCGCTTGAGGGCGACGTGCCGCAACAGGTTCCGATCGGTGGCCGGATGAATGCGGCCCATTCCGCCGCGACCGAGCTCGGGAAAAATCCGGAGGTGTGCCGGAGTGGGGATGCCTTCGGCGGCCACCTCTGCGGCGCTGACCTTGTTGTCCCCGCGTACGGGGATGGTCTCGATCACGTGGACTGGCTGAGCCGGGGCCTCAGTTGCATCTCGCCCATCTTGATTGATCTTCACGCCGCGCTCCTCGACACTCGTCGCTGCTCGAATTTTGCTAGCGTCGAGCACGGTAACACCCCACGCTGGGGGTGGCGAGAACGCCCTACCGTTCCGGAAATCCGAGTAAACTCGTTTATCTCCGGGCGCTTTGCTCCCGCCCCGCTAGCGGGGACCACCCTCACTTTTGGGGTCCCCGCCCCAAAAGTGGCAGCGCTCGCAGTCCGACACCCACGCGAAACAGTCCGACAGGGATGCTCCCGCCATGCCTCAGAACGAGCGCACTTTCAGCCTCGATTTTCACAGCCTGCGCGCTCGCTACGCCTCGCAAGCCCTGACGCCCACCGCGCTCGTCGAGCAGTTGGCGGACGTGTGGGAAGCAAGCCTCGCCAAGCACGTCTGGATCCACCTGCAGTCGAAGGACGAGCTGCTCGCGGCGGCGGCAAAGCTCGAGCAACGCAAGGCCGCGGGCGAAGCGCTACCGCTGTACGGTCTGCCCTTCGCGGTCAAAGACAACATCGACGTCGGCGGCGTCCCAACGACGGCCGCGTTGCCCGGCTTCGCACACCTCGCCGAGAAAGACGCCTTCGTCGTGCAGCGCCTGGTCGCCGCGGGCGCGCTGATGGTCGGCAAGACGAACTTGGATCAGCTGGCAACGGGCCTGGTCGGTGTGCGCTCACCCTACGGTGTTGCTGTCAATCCCTTCGACTCCGAACGCATCCCGGGCGGCTCCAGCTCCGGCTCTGCCGTGGCGGTCTCGTCGGGTTTGGTCAGCTTCGCGCTCGGTACGGACACCGCCGGATCGGGGCGCATTCCGGCCTCCTTCAACAACTTGGTGGGCCTGAAGCCGACGCGCGGCCTGCTCAGCACGAGCGGCGTGGTGCCCGCGTGCCGCAGTCTCGACTGCGTGTCCGTGTTCGCGCTCACCGTGCACGACGCGAGCGAGGTCGCAGACATTGCCAAAGGCGCGGATCCGAACGATGCCTATTCGCGCTCCGATGCGGGCAACGTGCGCTTCACGCCGGGCGACGCGCCCAGCGGCTTCCGTTTCGGTGTTCCGAGCGCTCCGTACTTGGAAGAGCTCGATTTCGGCGGCACGCGCGCCGACTTCGAGCGCGCCGTCGCGCGCTTGAAGCGTCTGGGCGGTGAGCCCGTGGTGATCGACTTCGAGCCGTTCCACAGCACCGGGCAGATGCTGTACGACGGCGCGTTCGTCGCCGAGCGCGCCGCATCCGTGCGCGATATCTTGAGCAAGAGCCCGAGCGGAATTCTGCCAGTGATCAGCAAGGTATTGAGCAAGGCCGAAGGCTTCAGTGCCACGGACGCCTTCGCCGGCATGCAAACCCTCGCCCAGCATGCGCGGCGCACGCGGCTTGCCTGGCCGAGCATCGATTTCTTCATCGTGCCGACCACGCCTTTCTTCCCCAAAGTGAGCGAGGTCGAAGCCGATCCCATCGGCTTGAACTCGCGCTTGGGCGCGTTGATGAACTTCGCCAACTTGTTGGATTTGTCGGCGCTGGCCGTGCCCTCGGACTTGCGCGGCGACGGCTTACCGTTCGGCATCACCTTGTTCGGCAAGCGCGACCGAGACGCCTATTTGGCCGCGGTTGGCGCCGCTTTTCAGCGCGACGTCGCCGGCAAGCTCGGCGCCACCAACGCCGCTCTGCCGCCCGCGCCGCCACCGCCCACGCCGCGCACCGGGAACATGCTGCTCGCCGTGGTCGGCGCGCATTTGAGCGGGCAGCCGCTGAACAAGCAGCTCACCGACTTGTCCGCGCAGCTGGTGCGCTCGTGCAACACCGCCCCCGAATACCGCTTGTATGCGCTCGCCAACACGGTGCCACCCAAGCCGGGACTGGCGCGTGTGAGCAGCGGCGGAAGCGCGATCGAGGTCGAAGTTTGGGAGCTGACCACCGAAGGGTTCGGCCAATTCATGAAGGGCGTGCCGACGCCGATGACGATCGGCACGCTCGTTCTAGAAGACGGCAGCAAGGTCCACGGCTTCGGCTGCGAGCCGATCGCGCTCGAGGGGGCGAACGACATCACCGAATTCGGCGGCTGGCGCGCTTACCTCCGGAGCAAGTAGCGCCCTCGGCGGTACGAAAACCGCCAAGGGCCGAGCAGGACGTTACTGCGCGAGCTCGAGCGCTTTTTCCATCCAGAACACGCCCGCTTTCGGACCACCGTTGCACTCGCCGTCGGACTCGCCGGCGCGCTTGAGCCACAAGTAGCCGTCGATCAGCGGATCATTGGTGCTCGTGGTGGGGGGCTTGCCGATCTTGCGACCCGGCGGATTGCACCACGCATTGTCCGGCGTGGAGCCAGCGCCGTTGCGGCTGGTGTCGATGATGAAATGCGCGCCACCGACCAACGCCGACAGCTTCTTGCCGAAGGCCGTGTTCTCTTCGGTGCTGACGAAGTTCGAGACGTTGAGCGAGAAACCGTTCGCGTCATCGATGCCGGCCGCCTTGAGGCGCTCGGCGAACACCGGCGCGGGATCCCAATGCGCGTGCCCGCTGTCGATGTACACGATGGCGTTCGGGTTCTTGCGCAGCGTCCAAACGGCATCTTTGATCAGCGCCAAGCGCTCGACTTGCTGATCCTTGGTCAGGCAGTTGTCCTTGGTGAGCAGACCGAGCGCGTCCGGCTCCAAGACGAAGATCACTTTGTCGTCGGCCGCAGCGGCAGCGATGCGGCGGATCCAGTGCTTGTAGTGGTCCGCGGTCTTCAAACCGCCCGCCGACTCCTGACCGCAATCGCGATGCGGCAAGTTGTACAGAATGAACGCTGCGACCGCGCCGTCTTCCTTGGCGTGCTCGATGTTGTACTGCACGGTGCGGTAGATATTGCTGTTCCACTCACCGAGCCAGAGGCCCTGGGGCTGCTTGGCGATCTTGTCCAAGATGGCGGCCTTCTCCGGCTCCTTGGCGCGGATGGTGTTGGCGCGCAGCATGGAGTTCGAATTCGGGTCGACCCACAACTTGATGTTTGCGAGCGGATTGCCAGTTGCCTTGGGCGGCTGGGTGGGCTCGGTGAGCGGGCCGTCATCACCCGGGTCGCCAGCGCCGGGCTTCTTCGGCGACGCGTGCGTGGAGCCGGAGGGGTTGTTCGCCAACGGCGAGCTCTCGCTCTGCGCGCAAGCACCGAGCAACGACGCGGTCGCGAGCAGGCACGAAGCCAACAGCCCGAAACCCTTTTGAGACAGACCTGGAACCGGTAACAGGCGTGCGAAAGACTTCATCCCTGTTCTATCTACGGATTCTCGCGAAGAAGGCAAGCGGCGGCATTTTACAGCATAAACGTTGTGCACCGAGCGAGCCAAATTCGGCTCCGCCGCGCAACGGCGCCGCGCGTCAAAAAAAGCCAAATGTGGGACCGGTTCTACACGGCGAGCAGGGCGCTCAATGGCGCCTGCCCGGAGAAGTCCGCGAACACGTGCACGGCGCCGGCTGCCTTCAAATCCGCAACCGAATAGCGGCCCGTGGCAACGCCGATGCACTCGGCACCAATGGCTTCTGCAGCGTCGACGTCGCGCGGTGTATCGCCAATCACCACGACGCGGCACTCTGCGAGCGGTACACCCAGTTGCTCCGCGCCGCGCTCGGCCCCGGTGCGGATGACATCGGGTCGTGCCTCCGCATCGCAACCGAAGCCGCCGAAGCGGAAATGATGATGCACACCGACGCGCTCTAGCTTGATGCGAGCCCCTTCGCGCACGTTCCCCGTGCCGAGGCCGACTGCCATCTCGGCGTTGTGCGCCGCGGCGATGGCTTCGTGCATGCCCGGCAACAAGCGGAAGCTCGCGCCGTCTGCTCGCGTTACCTCGTCGGCCAACGCCAGGAGGTACTCCGCGAGCCAGCCGTCGATCGCCTCTGGAGTCGCTTCGACGCCGATAGCCTCCAGCCCCATGCGCGCAATCAAGCGATCGGTCATGCCATCGAAGCCGAACGAATCACAGGCGTCCGCGCGCCCGTACATCTTCGAGAACGCACGATTGACCGAGCGCCGACCAGTGCCCCCGGTGACGATCAACGTGCCATCGATATCGAACAGGGCGACTGTGGGGCGGGCGCGTGCCATGGGGGGGCCGGGAGTGTGCGGGGAAATCGGCCATCTTTCCAGCTTGAACGGCGATCTTCGGCGCGGCGGCCTCGGGTGACCGGGAAAACGGCGCGCCGCGAGCCCTCGTGATAACCTTTCGTGACGCATGGAGCTGCCGAACAACGAAGTCAGGCGTGGGTTGGTCTCCGCTTACGCGCACCTGCTCGGTCGAGTAGAGGTGTTGTCTGCTGAATCTGGAGGGCGGCCGCTGGTGTTGCCGAACGGGGACTTTTTTCCGGACGTGTTCACGCGAGACGAACCGAGCGTTCAACGTTTGCTCGATCGCTTGCTAGAGCACGCGGGGCTCGGGGAGATGGCCGTCGTCGTGCGCCTTTGGGGCGAGGCGGACGCAAGCTGTGGCACCGGGGCTTGCGGCAGTTGTGGGCCGGCAGAAGCCGAGCCAGAAGCGGTGGAGCGTTTGATCGACGCGGGGGAGTTTTGGCAAATCAATGTCTTGCCCGCCGAGGTGGGTCAGCCTGTAGCGTTGAGCTCGGCGCTGTGTCGCGCAGTGGCACTCGCCGTGCTGCGGGAAGCCGACGCACCTCCGCGCGATCTGCCGCTGGATCTGGCGGTGGATCTCACGGCGGTGGCGCTCGGTTACGGCGTGCTCCTGCTCGAAGGCTCACACATTTATCGCAAATCCTGCGGTGGGCCGTCGGTGGCGCGCACCACCACCCTCGGCCCGACCGAGGTGGCGCTCGTGCTCGCCTTGTCGGCCGCGGTCAGTGGGCAATCGCTGCGCAAGGTGTCGAAGCATTTGTCGGCCACGCAGCAAGAGGCGTTCGCCGACGCCACGGCCTGGGCGGATTCGAACCCGGCGTTAGTGCAAGCGCTGCGCGCTCATCCCGAACGTATCGCACGCGGTGAGTTCGCTTTGAAGGAGCCGAGCTCGTGGCTCGGACGCTGGCTCGGCAGCAAAGTAAAGCGCACGCCCAGCGTCGATTCGGCCACGACGATCGAAGAGCTGGAGGCGGCGCTGCACACGGCCGAGCCCGTGCGCGCCTCGCACAAGCCGCGTGATCCAAAGCTCGAAGAGATTCGCCGTTTAGTCGACGAAGCCCTCAGCGAATAGCGTTCGCTCACCGCGTCTGTGAGGTGTCCTGATTCCAACGCGGGCGCAAACGCGCGGGCCCAACATTGATTTCGACTGCAAAATGAGGGCAAAGCTGGTGGGGGCGTGTAGGTGACAAACGCCAAGAAAGCGCCGAACTTGGGGGGATCCAATCTAGCCGCTTTCGTATAAGAGTACTGCCCCTGGAGATTTCTCTCCGGGTGCTTAGAGCGGATGGCGACTTGGCGCGGGGAACCTGACCCGAGGAGGATTTATCGATGAACAGCAAGCGATCGATGTGGAAGCTTTTGGTGGGCGTCGCGAGTGTGGGCCTCCTGGTCACGAACTGCACGATCAAGACGGACGACGACGACGCCAAAGCCGGCTCCGGCAACTCGAGCGCTGGCGCGGGCAACGCGACGAGCGGCGAGTGTAGCCCGGTGGGCAAGAAGCTCAGTGGCTGTATCTGTGCCGGCAATCTCACGAGCTACCAACTCTGTACCGATGAGGGCATCTACGGCGCATGCGTGTGCGATGACACGAGCGGAGGCGGCGCGTCGAGCTACGGCGGGGCAGCGAGCTACGCCGGTAATGCCGGAGCTGTCGAGAGCGCTGGCAGCGCCGGGGCCGACGCGTCCGAGGGCGGAGCCGATAGCGTGGTCGAGGCCGCCGAGGCGGAATGCTATGGCTGCTTCATTCAGAACTGTACCGACGAGTGGGACGCCTGCGCCGCCGAGAGCGAGACGACGACGACGGACCCTGACGGCCACTACTGTCTCTCTGAAGGCGCGACCGCAGCTCCCGGCCAAATCGAAGCCATCATGACGTGCATCGCCAACGAACGGAAATCGGGCCTCGTGAAGCGAGACATCGTACGCGCCTGTGGTTCGAGCATCGGCGCCAGCGCCGACCCGATGTTCTTCGAATGGCCGCCCGCCAATGGTGCGATGACCCCAGCGACCGAAGGGCTGATCAATTGCATGGCGGACGCGCCTGACGAAACGATCCCCGGCAACTGGGCAAACGCCAGCAATAACTTCCCCTCGAGCGGCCCACGCCCCTGGGACGACATGACATGCGCCAAGACGTCGTGCACCGCCGCCATCAAGTAACGCTCACTCGAACCCTGCCCAAACCCCGACGAGCTGTTCAACATGAAGAAAACCCACTCGATCGCGATCGCCGTATTGATCTCCTCGACGATCGCCCCGCTCGCGCTCGCGCAGTCCACGGCCGCAGCCAAGGCAGCGCGTTTGCAACGCCTGCAGCAGCAACAGGCCGCGGTGTTGGCGCGAGCCAAAGCCGCAGCCACGGGAACCACGGCTCCAACCGCGGCACCCACGGCAGCTCCAACCACGACGCCGACCGCCGCGCCAACGGTCACCGCCGCTCCAACGGCGGCGCCCACCACCACCGCCAGCGCGGCCCCCAAACCGAGCGCCACTGCCGCCACGAGCGCGGCACCCGCCACGAGCGGCAGCGCGGCGCCCGTGGCGAGCGCGGTGCATCCGGACACCACGGCCATTGCGCTCGACATCGAGGCCTTGCGCAAGAGCCGCCCGGAGCGGCGTCACGCCGAGTTCGTGGACATGCAATCGCGCTGGGGCGGCTTGCTCTCCGACCCGCGCTCCTCTGATGAGCTGAAGCTGCACGCGCAGCGGCTCGCCTACCTGCAACGCATCCGCGCACTCGGCGCCAAAGACCCGACCTTCGTGAAGAGTGTCGACGCGCTGATCACCAAAGAAGAGACCCGGGACTCGGACGCGCTGAACGCACTACGCAGCGGTGCCCTGCCGACCGCCGCACCCGCCGTCGCCGCGCCTGCTGCCGCAGCCCCCGTCGCTGGAGCCACCAAATGAACCTGCGCCCTCTTTATGCCGTCGTAATCCTGTGCTCCATCGCGGAGCTCGGCGCTTGCAAATCGCTGCTGAAGAAGAAAGATCCCGACCCAGCGCCGTCCGCGGCCCCGGTCGTCGCGCCGCCCACGGTGGTTGCGCCGGTCATTCCGGACCCGGTCGCGTCGGCAGTGCCCGCCGTCGCCGCTCCGGCAGCTGTGGACGAGAAAGCGATCCCGACGCCGCAAGACTTCGAAGACGAAGCTTTCGAGAAGGTGACCGCCGCCAACTTCAAGGCCCAGTTCACGACTCTGAGCACCGCCATCGCCAAGAAGTGACGAGCGTCCCGCTCGCGCAACAGCTCGCTGAGCCAGTGCTCAGCGAGCTGTTCTTTTTGCGCCCATCAGCTCGTGTACCAAAAGAACGCCGCGTAAGGGACGTCGCCAGCGCTGACTTCGAAGTAGTTGTAGCCGCCAATCATGGGTGCAAACGTGGTCTTGGTGCCCGCGCACGGATCGAGCGTGCCGTTGACTTTGATCGTTCGGCCACCGCTGAAGTTCGAACAGCCAAGTGAGTTGAAGGTCTCGGTGGTACGAAAACAGCCGCCCGCGAGCCCGACGTCACCTGACTTCTTCCCCATGATATCGACTGGGTTTGCGCACGGGCCATCATTCGTCGCGCCGCCACTACCGCCGGCGCCCGCGGTGCTCGTCGCGCCGCCCTTACCCGCCGCGCCGCTCGCTCCTCCGGAACTAGTTCCAGAGTGGCCACCTGAAGGCGCGCCCCCTCCCCCGGCGTGGCTCGGAGCACCGCCATTTGCGGCGCCAGCCACGACCGGCGCGCCGGCGCCGCCATCGAGGGCCCCAGCTCCGGGATTGGCGGCGCCCGCGACGGGCGCTCCGCTCTCACCGACCGGGCCGCCTCCGTTGTCAGCGCCGCCGGAATCCCCGCCCGGTGCGGCGTCGTTGGTGGCCGTGGCACAGGCCAGGACGGAGGAAAGACCCAAGAGCAGACATGCCGTTCGCCAGTTCATCATCGTTGTTGTGGTCGCCGTGGATCGAGATCAGGCGAATGTGTCAGACATAGCATGGCAATTTCCGCGCGCCGCTCGGATGACGCCGGAATGACCGACCCAGCACACGCTTTGGGTAACGAAGTCGCCCTTACCAACCCGGATGGGTGGAGTGTGGAGCCCAGGGGCTGCGGCCTACTTCAACGCGAAGAAGCTCTGAATCGCGTTCAGGATACGGCTGTGCTCGTTGTCCAGCCGCTCCCGCTTTTGATCCGAATCGAGGCCTTCGCGGACGGCGAGGAGCTCGACGCGGCGCGCCGCCAAGACGCCGGAGATCTCGGAGGCGATCTCGGGGCGATCCTTGATGATGCGCTCCAAGTCCTTGCGGTCGACGCGTAGGCATTCCACGTCCGTTTCTGCGATCACCGTGGCTTCGCGCGGTTGCCCGGTCATGAGCGCCATTTCGCCGAAGAAACTGGGAGATTCGAGAATGGCGACCTGGCGTTCTTCACCGCCGCTGCTCGCGACGCGAACCAACGCCGTGCCCTTGAGCAGCACGTACAGCCAGTGAGCCGCGGCGCCCTGACGCGTGATCACCTCACGCGCGCTGAACGGCGCGAGCCGAGCCGAAGAAGCCAAGATACGACGCTCGTCGTCGGACAGGGTCTCGAAGAGCTCGATGGCGGCGAGGGCCGAGATCCGCGCGTCCAGCTCGCGAGCGCGCTTGCGATTGCGATGCTCGAGGTCGTCGGGCGACACGAACACCGTCTTGGCCGGAATGGCGAGCGGGATTTGCGCACGCTTCAGCGCGGCATAGATTCGTTCGCGCACGAGCGAGCTCGTCGGATCGTCACGCGCAATGTCGGTGAGCCAATAGCGGACCGCGTAGTAGCAGTAGCTGTCCCGCGTGTCGCGCGCCAGATCATAGCAAATGCAGTGCGGCTTTGGCTCCAGCGCGGCGCCTGGAATGGGCGCGGCTTGCAGCGCGTCGTTCACCGCCCGCATGACCTCGGCGGGCGCGTACCGGAAGTCGACGTTGAAGTAGACCCACATCCGGTGCTGAAGCGGCTGACCATTGCGCTTTCCGAGCACCTTGAGCGCCTGCGTCATCAGCTGGCCGTTGGGCACGATCAGCGTGTCCCAGTCTCGAGTCTCGATCACGGTGTGCCGCCAGCGAATTTTTTTGATCTGGCCCTGTGTCTTGTTCTCGAGCTCGATCCAATCCCCCTCGTTCAACGAATCATCGAGCTGCAGCGAGATGCCGCCGACGACGTTGCCGAGCGTGGCCTGGAGAGACAAGCCGATGACCGCGGTGACCACCGCAGAGGTGGCCACGATGCTCGTCACGTTGACGCCGGCGCGATGCATCAAAAACCCGAACGCAGCCACGTAGGCCGCGCCCACCACCACGTCATGCAAAATGTCGGGATAGCCGATGCGACAGGCGCGCAGCGTCAAGTCGAACAAGGCGATTGCGACCAAGTTGATGACGATGAGCAGCTGCACGAGCTCGGCGGCCACTTGCACCGCGGCGACCACTTCGGGGGCATGTACCCAGTGCAACGCGGTCTGCAGAACCAGCACCGCCGCGTAGAAACCGAGCAGGATGACCGAGCGGCGCAGGCGGTGCCGCGGCGCGAGGGGCGCCAAGCGCAGGAACCCGGCCACCACCACGACCGCCAGCGCGAAGCCGGCGAAGATGAGCCACGAATCAGTCACGAGCCCGACACCATTCCACCTTGGGGGCATCGAGGGCAAGTAGCGCTGGGGGCGACGCATGGGCGGGGCCTAGCGCTGCGACCCCATGAAATAATTCGGAAAAATACCGTGCGCCCCGGGGATCGGTATAGTGCCTCGATGGACAGCATGTTCGAGGTTGGCGCGTCCCGCTCGCTGCTCCTCGGCATTGCTGGCGGCACGGGTAGCGGCAAGACCACGCTCGCTACCAAGATCCGTGACGCCTTGGGCGAGGGCTCCACGCTGATCTCACACGATTGGTACTACCTGGATCGCGCCGGCTACACGCCCGAGCAACGCGAGGCCATCAACTACGACGAGCCAGCGGCCCTGGACAATGCGCTGCTCGCCCAGCACTTGGACGAGCTCCGCCAAAGCCGAACCGTGGAGTCCCCGCAATACGATTTTGCGACCCACACCCGCCGCACCGAGACTCGGACCGTGCCGGCTCGACACGTGATCGTGGTCGAGGGCATCTTGCTGTTTGCCGTCCCGGAGCTGTGCAACCGCTTCGACCTGCGGCTGTTCGTCGATACCGATGACGACATTCGGCTGATGCGCCGGATCAAGCGGGACGTGGTGGACCGCGGGCGCGACCTGCCCTCGGTGGAACAGCAGTACTATAAGAGCGTCCGTCCGATGCACCGGCTGCACGTCGCCCCCAGCAAGCAACACGCGCATTTGGTGGTGCCCGAGGGCGGTCAGAATGCCCAGGCGCTCGACGTGATCGTTGGTCGCCTTCGCCACTTGCTTGCCGGAATCTAAGACCCAAGTTGCCCAGAGAATGGCGAAGCGTCAGCCGAAACGAAGCGAGCGAACCCTGCGCCGAGAGGGCGAGCGCGCCAGCACGCGCCTGCAGGAAGACCGGGAGCGCTTGTTCGCCTTGGAGCCCGGCGGTCGCATCGAGCGCCCGATCGAGGCCCTCAGCGCCGCGGTGATCGAGGCGCATGCCACGAGCGTGGCCTGCCCCCGCTGCGGCGGCAGTCAGGAAGTGGTCGAGCACCTCGCGCTCGTACACCAGGGCGTGCGCTTGCGGGAGACCAAGCTGCGCTGCCGGCAATGCGGCTCTCAGCGCTCGCTGTGGTTCAAGATCGTGGGCAGCAGCCTGAACTGAAGCTCAGCGTCGAGCGGGGGCGGCCGTCGCCAGCTCGCGAACCAAGCGCACGAGCTCGAGCGGCGCAAACGGCTTCTGCAGGAACACGAAACCCCGCTCGGTGACGGACTGAAGCACGAGCGCGTTGTTCGTGTATCCGGACATGTACAAGACCTTCAGCTCGGGGACGAGCCGCACGAGCTCATCGACCATTGCCGGGCCGCTCATGCCCGGCATCACCACATCGGTCACCACCACGTCGAACTCGCTCGGCTGAGCGCGAAAAATGGCCAACGCCTTGGCCGCATTTTCGGCTTCGACGACGCGCATGCCGTGACGTTCGAGCACGCGGCGAGCCACGGAGCGCACCATCTCCTCGTCCTCGACCAAGAGGACCGTTAGCGGCTGCGGCGCGGGCACGACCGAGTCCACGCGCGGCGGTGGCTGCTCGCTCGGCTGCTCGCGGGTCGCGGGCAAGAAGACCTTGAAGGTCGACCCAACACCGGGCTCGCTCTGCACGCTGATCGAGCCGCCGCTCTGCTCGACGATGCCGTACACCGTAGCGAGCCCGAGCCCCGTCCCTCGGCCGCGCTCTTTGGTCGTGAAAAACGGCTCGAAGATGCGCGCGCGGGTCGCCTCATCCATGCCCTGCCCGGTGTCCTTCACGGACAAGAGCACACTCGAGCGCGGGCTCTGTCCGGACTCGCTGAGCTCGACATGCGACGACTCGATCGAAATCCGGCCGCCGCTCTCGATCGCGTCCCGTGCGTTGACGACCAGGTTCAAGATCACCTGCTCGATCTGGCCCGGGTCGGCCTTGACCAAAGCCGGGCGCGCCGAAAGCTGTACGCGCAGCGAGATGTCCTCACCGATCAGGCGCGTCAGCATCTTTTCGAGGTCCAACACGATCAGGTTGAGGTCCAGGACTTCGGGCTTCAGCACCTGACGCCGGCTGAATGCGAGCAGCTGGCGGGTGAGCGTCGCTGCCTGTTCGGCGGCGCGGCTGATCTGCGACAGGTCGTCCCTCACGGACGGCGAGGTTTGCTCATCGCCCAGCAGTGTCTCGGCGTAGCCGGCGATCACCGTCAGCAAATTGTTGAAGTCGTGCGCCACGCCGCCGGCGAGCAGCCCCACGGCTTCCATCTTGTGAGCCTGACGTAGCTGCTCCTGGCTCTTGAGCAGCGCCTCTTCGGCGAGCTTCCGCTCCTGGATCTCTTGTGACAGCTCCGCGTTCAAGCGAGACAGCTCGGCGGTGCGCTCGATCACCCGCTGTTCGAGCTCCTGACGCGTGCGCTGAAGCTCTTCGTAGACCAGCTTCTGCTCGGTAATGTCCTCCGAGATCCCGAGCAAATAACGAGGCACGCCCGCTGAATCGCGAAGCGGGATCTTCTTGGTGCGTAGCCAGCGCAAGCCTCGGGCCGTTTGAATCGGCTCCTCGTCAATCTCCAGTAGTTTGTCGGCGGAGAGCGTCTCACGGTCCTTGGCGATGAAGTGCTCGACCTGATCCGGCGGCCAGAAATCATGATCCGTTTTGCCCAGCAGAGCACTGCGCGGCATACCGAGCAGTTCCTCCCCCGCTCGGTTGAAGCGACTGAACGCGAGGCGCTCGGCGTCCTTCACGAAGATCATGTGCGGGATGTTCTCGATGATGGCATCGAGAAACGCGTGCGGATCCGACAGCTCGTGTAGAACGGGCCTGGGTGCAGGATCGCACGGAGCGTCGGCGCGCGCGGGTGCCGCGGGTTTCCCTGCCTTTGGTTCCACTCGGGTCGAGCCTACCTGCGATTGGCAATTTTGAAAAACGCACTTGGCCGTGACGCAGCGCGCTGCCCGCGCGCTATGCTCGTCTACATGCAGATCTGCTGGCTGCGTGCACCTAGCCAATGACGACCGAGCGAGCACGGCGCGCGATCGGCGTCCGGGTTTATGTTCTCCTCGCGGCACTCGCGGGCACTTTGCTCTGGGCATGGCACGACGTGCGCGCCCGCAGACAACGCACTGAATGGCAACGCCCAGTCGAGGTTTCCGTGGCGCTCGTCGAGCTCGGGCAAGTCGATCGGCCATCGCTCATCGCGCTCCGCCAAAGCTTCCCTGCACTGGAAAAACGCCTCGCCGTCGAGTCCCATCGCTTCGGCAAAAGCCTGGCGCGCCCCATCGCGTTCACCATCTTCGGCCCGGTTGCGGTCGATCGCCCGCCGCCCGCAGACCCCGACGACAGTCTCGTCAGCCTTGCTCGGCATGCCTACGAGCAATGGCGCTGGACGCGCGCGGTCGATCGCGGCAGTGGCTTGGAATCAGCAGGCTTCGACTCACGCATCTACGTCGTCGTCCGCGCCCCGACCGACAGCGCGCGCAGCTGGGTGGAGGGCTCCAGTGAACAAGGCGGGCGCGTCGGCGTGGCACGCATCGAGCTCGCGCGCTCCAGCGTCAGCCTAGCCCTATTCGTGGTGACGCACGAGCTCTTCCACACGCTCGGCGCCACCGACAAGTACGACGCTCAAGGCCGCGCCCTGATCCCACAGGGCCTCGTCGAACCGAACCGAGCTCCGCTCTATCCGCAGCGCTTCGCCGAAGTGATGACTCGAAACCTCGTGCTCGCGCCAGGCGCGGAGCGCCCACCCGAGTCGCTCTCGGAGCTGGGCGTCGGTGACGAGACCGCCCGCGAGATTGGCTGGCTGAGCAGCGGACCCTCAAAATAACAGTGTCGCGGTCCGGCGCACGACGAGGCGCCGTGCTGTGCCAGTTTTGAGCGTTGCCGAGACAACGACCGCGCATGGTACGCTCGCTGCCATGCAGCTCGCGCGCGGACCGATGACAAAGCGCAGCGTTTCCCTGGGCTTTGCCGCGCTGGCCTGGTGCTGTGCGTGCTCCGGCTCTTCCGGCTCGTCTGGCTCGAAAGGGACGGGCGGGTCCGCGTCCGAAGACAGCGGTGCCCCGTCGGATGACGGCGGCGCGAGCCAAGCCGGCGCAAGCCAGGCGGGCGCGAGCAATGGCAAAGGGGGCGGCGCGGGTTCCTGTGCGGTCGGCGAATGCTTCGTCGCCAACACCTGTTTGGATCACTGCGGCGGCACGGCCGTGTATGTCGGCTGCTGCGAGTGCGTGCCGCCCGCGGTGAACCAGAGTTCGTGCGCCTCCGGCAACTGATTTCGACGCTGACGATCACTGATGCCCACCGTCCCGGACTTGCTCTTCGTCGAGCCGCAACGCAGGCTCGATACCCGCGCGCTGCGCCAAGCCCTCACCTTCGCCTTCGCCACCGGCGGCACGTCGGAGAGCTTCAGCAAGATTTGGGAGCGAGCCGAATTCGGCGTCAGTGATTTCGCGAGTGATTGCTTCGCCCGCGAGCTGTTCTTGGCCGACTTCGTGACGCGCTGCCTGACCTTCAGCGTGGCCGGACAGAAATACGTGCCCGAGCGAGCGCACCTGCAGCGGCTGCTCGCGCATCCGCCGCGGGATCCGCAGATCACCGCGTTTCGCCACGAGATCTTGAGGGAGCTCGGCGAGCGGCCGGAGCTGTCGCTCGAGCTCGGCCGGATGGCGGTGAAAATCCGCGCCCTGGTCAACAAGCTCGAAGCGCCGGACCGCGGCAAGCGTTACGACGCCATCGGGCGTCGCATCGACATCCTGCGCGGCGTCCGCGAGTTGCTCGACGAGCTGGCTGAGTCCTTCGTCCATGCGCGCTCGGGATTGTCGCGCATCCGCGACTTCGCTCGCGAGCAACGCGCCATCCCGGCTTATCAGACCTTGGTCAACCTGCTCGATCACGAGAGCGACCGCGCGACGATCGAGCTCAAGGTCAAGGTCGGCTACGACGGCGAGCTGCGCAGCTTTCAAATCGTGCGCGCGGGTGAAAATCAGGAGAACCCGTTCTACCGCACGCGCGTGGCACGCCTGCTGACCAAGCTCACGCTCTGGATCCAAGGCTACGGCTTCCGCGAGACCGAGATCCTCGGTCGCCTCACGAACGCCGCCTTCGACGGCGTGCAAGACGTAGTGATCACGCTCTTTCAATTGCTGGTCGACATGGAGTTCTTCTTGGCCAGCCTGTCGCTCAAGCAGCTCGCCGAGAGCAACGGGCTCAGCATGTGCTTGCCCGAGCTGCACGGGGAAGCGACCGCTCGCACCGAGGTCTTCGGCCTGTTCAATCCGTTCTTGTTGCTCGAAGAAAAGCCGCCCAAAACCGCCGACGTGAGCGCGGGCGCGCGCGGTTTGGTGATCATCACCGGCCCCAATTCGGGCGGCAAAACTCGGCTCTTGCAGGCGTTGGCGTTGACGCAATTGCTCGGCCAGGCCGGCTGGTTCGTGCCCGCGAAGCGCGCCGTGCTCCAAGCGCGGCACGGCCTGTTCGTGTCACTGTCGCACGAGGCCAGCTCCGACCAACGGGAGGGGCGGCTCGGCACCGAGCTGCTTCGCATCCGCCGTATGTTCGAGCAGCTCCGCTTCGGCAGCCTCGTGATCTTGGACGAGCTGTGTTCGGGGACCAATCCGTCCGAGGGCGAAGAGATCTTCGAGCTCGTGGTCTCGCTCTTGGCCGAGCTCGAGCCGCAGGCCTTCATCACTACGCATTTCCTCCAGTTCGCCTCACGGCTCGAGCAAGAGCGCCCGGTCGCTCGGCTCGAGTTCTTACAGGTCGAGCTCGACGCCCACGAAAACCCGACCTACGGCTTCGTGCCCGGCGTCGCCACCACGTCACTCGCCGAGCGCACGGCCGAGCGGCTGGGCGTCACGCGCGAGGCGTTGCAAGAGCTGGTAGACCGAGCCAAGCGCGGCGCGAGGGGAGAGCCATGACGAAAGTGGATTTCTGGGGCCTGCAACGCTCGATTCAAGAGCGCTTCGTGGCGTCGACCCAAGGCGCGGCCGCACCGGCGCCGCTCGCGGTGCGCCCCTTGGCTCGCGACACCCGCATTTTGAGCTATTTTGCGCTGGGCGTGTGCGGAGTGGTCGGCGCGTTCATCGCACTTCGCATCGGATTCGGCGATCTGAACAGCCGCTATGCGCTCGCTCCGGTGTGGTGCGTCGCGGTGTACGGCGGGCTCTTCGCGCTCGCGGCGTTCGGCTTCTTCAAGGCCGCGGCGCGCTACGTGACCGCGTATGCGGTGCCATTTCGACCCGCGCTGTACCTGTTTCCGATCGGCGTGATCGACGCTCGCGCGCCGCAATTGGCCGTGTATCGCATCACCGAAGAGACCCAAGCCCACGTCGATAGCGCGCGGCGCAGCCTGCGTATCGATGTCGGGGGCTCGCACTTCGAGTTTCCCGCGGGGGACGTGGAGCGTGCTCAGCAAGCCGCAAGCGCGATCATCGAGCTGAGGGATCGGCTCGCGAACGCAGGCCCGGACTCCAGCACGCGCGAGCAATCGCAGGTCGATCCCTTGATCGACAATGGCTTCAAGAACCCGTTTGCGCCCACGGAGTCCATTCGCAAAGCGCTGCCTTTTTGGCTCAAAATCTGGCCTTTGTTGGCCTTGGGTTTTGGGGTGCTCCTGGGCGGCGCGGCGTTCCTAATTCGCAACCATTTGAGCGAAGCACGGCTGTACGCCGCAGCGCGCAGCGCCGACCAAACCGACACCTACCGCACCTACCTGGCGCGCGGCGGCAAGAACCCTGACGTCGAAGCGCTCCTCTTGCCGCGCACCGAGCTGCGGGACGCGGTGCAGCAGGGCGGCGTCAGCGCCATCGAACAGTTCATCGCCCAGCACCCCAATACCGAAATCCAACCCGAAGCGGATGCCGCGCTTCAGCAGGCGCTGCTCAAAGAGCTCAGCGTGGCCCAAGCGAGCGGCACGCTCAGCGCGCTCAAAGCCTACGCTGCGCAGTACTCGCGCTACGCGTTCCTCGCCCCGAACATCGAGCGTGCCATCAACGCCCGCATCGAAGCCACCCTGCAACAGCTCAAGCCCAGCCTCGCGCCGAACCAAAGCAAGCTCCTGCCATTCATGGAGCGCTTGCTGCGCTACACCGCCAAGCACGGCCCCGAGGTCCAAGTCCGCTTTCAACGAAAGCCCACGGAAACGCTAGAAACAGCCGAGAAATCGCTGCGCCTGAGCGCGTACTTCAGCGGCGCGAAAACCCTCCCCGGGCAGTACTTCGACGAAGCGCACCAGACCCCGCGCGAAGCCGCGGCCGCGGCCTACGTCACCGCCGCGCTCAACGACCATTTCCCGCGCGACCTCGTGGACGCCAAAGCCGGCCCCGCCCTCGACGCCGCGGCCGACCCCAAGCCCACCGTACCCACGGTGCTCGTCACGTATCACACCGAGCTGTCAGGGGCGTTCACGAGCCGCAGGCCCCGCTTCGCGATGTCCGGCATCGGCCTGATCAGCAAAGTGAGCTTCGAAATCCCGGCCGACAGCGAGGGCCTCGCCTTCAAGCTCACGGTCTGGCGCGCCCCGGATCTCAACTCCCTCACCGACAGCAGCACACCCGCCGACCTGTACGAAACCATGGCCGGCGAGGCGTTCAAACGCTTCATGAAAAAGTACCTGGCGACCCTGTTCGTCGAAAAGCCTTGAGCGGCGTTGCGCTCAAGGGAACAGGTATTTGACGACCAATTTGTTGCCGGATTTGTTGCTGCTCACGCGAGCAACGTCGGCGACACCATCTGAATTCGGTGAGGACGAGAACAGGATCCGGTACTGGCTCCGGTCTTCGCGCGCCACGCGATTGGCATAGTCGTCTTTGAGCGCTTCGAGCACGTCTTTCGAGACCACATCATCGACGGCGTTATGGCCAGTGGCCGCAACGAAGGTCCCCAAATCGCGGTGCGGCGGCACTTCGAACGCCGCCTGATTGGTATGTACGTAGGAGACGCTGTGGATCTGCAAGCCACCGAATTTGCCGAACGGGTCACCGCCAATGCCGGTGATTACTGTCTCGATTGTTGCGCTCTCGAAGGCAGTGATACCGGCAGGCAGCGCGGAGATGCTGTACGTCATGAAGCCGCGGCTCGCCAAATCCAACACACTATCTCCCGCTTCGCAAAAGCTGCCCGACTTGGTTTCGTCGACCCAATTCCCGCCGCTCGAGTAACCGAAGCTCTGCGTGACCTCCCGAATCAGCGTGAACTGCCAATTCACGGCTGCGACGAGCGAGTTCCCCGCCAGATCCTTGGCCGCCGTCGTCACACTGAACTTGAACGGCTGCGCCGGCGCCGCCGGATCGGTCGCGGCTGGGTAAGTCAGGTTCGGATTGATCGACAGCTCGGTCCCCGCCGCATTCCACGAAAACGCTGCTTTCGGCGCGTCCCCGCTCGGCGCGTATGCCGACTCCGCGCTCGCCTTGTTCATCGGCTCGCTGAACGTGATCACGATCGTGTCGGTGGTCGGAGTCAACTGAGTCGCGCCGTTGACCGGCGTGACGCTGAGGATGCTCGGCGGCACGAGATCGACCGGAACGGGCGAGCCACCCGTGGCCCCCGAGCCCGCGCTCTCAACCGCACCTACCGACCCCAAGTCACCATTCGCCCCGCTCATGCCCCCCTCGCCAGCCGTTCCTTCTTCGACAACGACGAGGCCCGGTGCTCCCGCGCCCGCGGCATGACTGGACCGCCCAGCGCCACCCGCCACGTCGTCGAGCTGATCCGGCGCTCCCGCCTCGGCTTCGCCCGATCCCCCACTCGCGACGCAGCTCCTCTTCGCCGCACAATCCGTAAACTTCGACGAACAAGCCGGACTCGCGAGCCCCGCCCCCAAAGCGACAACCAAAACCGAAGCACCACCCCAATACGATTGAATCCGTTTCATGACTAGAACCCTCAATGAAGATGACGTGACGAGCGGCGCCGCCTTTGGCGCCACTGGTCACGTCTGATCGGTTGCGGGGTTCTGTGGGTTGCGTAGAAAGGGGGAGCGTCACCAACAGGTCAGCGCACCACCGGGGTCGACGCCCAATGCTTGCGTGAAGAAATTGTAGTGGTCGATGCGCTCGTTCGCGCCCTCGTTCGGGCCGTTGCATTCGAGGCCGCCATTGATGGCGTCGATGGTGCCGCCGAAGCTGCCGCCGACGATCGCGGTGTGCGGCGTCTTTCCGGTGCCGCCGTCGTTGGTCATCCAGAACCAGAGCGCGGTCTCCCACGTGATAGCGCCATCGGTGGAAACTAGAGTTGGTTGGCCGAGCAGGTTCTCACCGATGGCCGCGCCGCAGGCCTTGTAGTTGTAGTCCCACGTGAGCTGAAGCGGGCCGCGACCCCAATAATTCCCATTCGCCGGGTCGTGATTGATCTGGTCGATGTACTTGAGCATCCCGGTTTCGCGCGCGACGTTCGCGAAGAACGCGGCGACCTCGCGCTTCTTCGCGGTCGTGTCGCCCGTCGTCGCGAACGGCGGGTACTTGTTGATGGCCTTGCACAGGTTTGCGTACGTGTAGAAGCCGTTGCGATTCGGGAACCAGGCCTGAAAGTTGTTTTCGCCCAGAACCGCGTCGAGGGCACAACCGGTGCTGGGGGCGCCTGCGCTGCCGTTGCTACCGCCCGCGGTCCCGCTTGCTCCGCCGCTGCCCGTCGCGCCGCCACCGCCGGTATTGCCGCAGTTGCCGTCATCCTCCCAAGCGTCTTGCCACGCAAACCCGACTCCTGGTTCGTACGCCGCCGCCGTGCTCGCACACCAGCCCGCGATCGTGCACGAGTACTTCTTACCGTTGTGGCTCACCACCGAAGCTAGGGTGCCCGAAGTCCACGCGGTGATGCCCGCGCAAGTTGCGCCATTGACGGTTGCGCCACCCGCACCCGCGCTGTTCGATGACCCCGCTGCAGCCGGCGCGCCGCCCGCCCCCACGACCGCGCTCGCGCCAGCGCTCAGCGCGTTCCCGGCGACGCCCGAAGTTGAGCCCGCGATCGCCGACGCGCCACCGTTCGATCCACTCCCGATAGCAACGCTTAGGCCCGCGCCCGCCCCCGACAAGCCGCTCGAAAACGCATCGACCGGGTTCTGTGCGCCACACGCCCCGACCAACCCCAAGAAGGAGAATCCGCCCAAAGTCAGCGCGAGGCGCGAATCGCGAAACAACGAGGAAACCATGCCCTCAGTGTTCCTTCGAGAGCGGAACCGCGTTGTTCACTTCCGCTCTCGATCACGGCGCTTTCTCAGAAAAGCCGCGGCGCGCTTCAGTGCAGGCGAGAAGTTTCGCTCAGGGCGCGGGCGGCGTCGCCCTGAGCGAAGGCGTTTTAGAACGTGAGTGCGACCGGAGTCAACTTCACGCCCGCCAGGCCGCCGCTGTTCCCGCGCGTCAGCTTGTCGCCCACGCCGAGCTCGCCGGAGTCGTTCAAGCCCCAGCAACGCACGAGGCCGTCGTCGAGGATCGCGCAGGTGTGCTGGTTGCCAGCTGCTACTTGAAGCGCGGGACGATCGAGGGGCACATCCTTGACCAAAGGAGAATCTTGGAACGTGCGCCCCTGATTCTGGGTGCTCCCGATGCCGAGTTGGCCTGAACCATTTTGGCCAATGCAGCGGATCCCTCCCGTGTCGAGCAAGATGCAGTTGTGCTCGTGCGTCATAGTCATCGACTTGGCGCTGCGACCGACGCCCAAGTCGACGAATGGATAATTGTTCAAGTCGAACGGGTCGGAGCACCCCTCAGCGCCGCCACCCTCACCGTACGCATTTTCTCCCCAGCACTTGATACTGCCGTTGTCGAGCAAGGCGCAGATCGTCCGCTCGCCAGTGACGATGGTCTTCACCGAGCGACCCGCGGCCACGCCAAAGCCGGGGAGCTGGCTCATTTCGCCAGCGTGGCCGCCCCAGTCGGAACCGCTGGGCACTTCTGGGGAAAAGCACAGCTGCCCAAAGCTGTAGTTGCCCCAACACTTGAGCAGCCCATTGTCCAACAGGCTGCACGTATAATCGTACGCCGACGTGCTCACCGCTTTGGCGGTGCGCCCGAGCCCGAGGTCGATCGGAGGCACGAGCGCGGGATTTGCGTAGCCGTTGGTGTTGTCCTGGCCAAGTTGACCTGATGCGTTATCGCCCCAGCACTTCAGCGAGCCGTTGTCCAAGACCGCGCACGCCTCGTATCGATTGATGCTGATCGAAGTAGCGGTCCGACCAGCACCGAAATTGATCGGCTTCAAATTGTCGCTCATCTCGCCGGGCCCGTCACCGCGGTTGTTGAAGTCAGCGGTACCGAGCTGACCGACATCGTTGCGGCCCCAGCATTTGACGCTGTGGTCGTCGAGCAGTGCGCACACCGAGTCATTGCCAGCCGAAATCGCTTTCGCGATTCTCTTGGCGCCGAGCGACACCGGAAGCAGTTTGGCCCCGAGCTCGCCACTGTTGTCACCGCGATTTTCGGTGTCGCCCTGCCCGAGCTGACCGTACTGGTTGTCGCCCCAGCATTTCACGATACCGTTCGAACCGAGCGCGCAGCTGAAGCCATTGCCCAGCGCGAGCGCAACCGGTTCCACAGTGCATGTGGCGCTGCAGCCGTCGCCCGGCAAAACATTGCCGTCATCGCAGGCCTCGTCATTTTGAATTTTGTGGTCACCGCACTTCGGTGCCTGACAAACACCGTCTTTGCACGAGTTCGCGCACGCCTCACCCAAGTCGGCGGTGACCAGATCGGGGCCGCACGTCAGCGGAACGTCGGCGCGGCAAACCGTCTGCCCAGGCTTCGCGTCGGCGCATTCCTCAATCGTCGGCATGCACTTGCCGTCTTCGGAGTTGCACAGCTGCCCACTCGGGCAGGTGGTTCCCGCCTGCCATTTCGAACCGTCGCAGGCGAGGCGTTGCGCGCTCGCAGCGCCATCACAAGCGAGCTTGCCAACTCCCGAACAAGCACCGAACAGAGTCGGCGTCTCGAAGACCGCGCCTCCCTCTCCACCGGCACCGCTCTCGCCGCTCTCGCCGCTCGCGCCACTCGCCGCGCCGCCACTCTTGCCGGCGCTCGCTGG
>JBEQTH010000106.1:0-109553 GCA_040348785.1 Myxococcales bacterium
ATACAGACGCCGAAATACTTCCACCCCTTCGATGAGCGTGCCGTCCGGCAATCGGCCATGAATCTTCGCCATCAACGCGGCCCAGGGCACGCCGATCGACGTTTCATCGAAGCTTTCAGCGGCGATGTCGGTAAAGCAAATGCGGTGCGCGCGATCCCTGCGCCTTAGCATGTCGATCTCGCGCGTGCAGAGCGGGCACGCACCGTCGTAAAATACTTCCAGCTCGAAGCCTGCCGGTGTCGACGTCGCGTGCATGACCTGCAGTATGGGGCCGCGCGCCGCGCTCACAAGTTGGACAGCGCAGGAACGCTGTCCGGGCTGCGGAATTCAGAGGGCGTGCAGCACGTGCTGATACGTAGTCAAGCGTTTTTCGAGTCCGGGCCAGGCCGCGTCACAGCGGCGGCCGCTGTACGAATTGAGCGTCGAGCGCACCCAGTCCGAATGCGGGCGCCCGCCGCCGTTGCAGGTGTAGAAGGCGCGGCGCAGCGCGCGCGCGGCTTCTTCGGTCTGCACGTTGATGTCGGGTGAGCCCCAGGCCGCGTCATTGAGCCGATTGCGGTGTGCTTGCCACAAGCCCCAAGCGCGATGCTGAACTTTGCCTTCACGATTGCGGAACGAATCACCCTCGTAGTCTTTGTATTCGCCGCGTGCGATGCGCGCGCTGAGCGCGGATTCATGGGCGGCTACCGTCAAAATCAGAGCGGCCCACTCACGGGTGATTTTGGGCACACCAGCGATGGCGTTGGCAAGCTCTCGCGCGTCTACAGGAGGGTCCTGCTTCGACTGCAGTGGAGTCTGTGCGCTGATCAAACGCTCGATGAGCGAGGGCGCAGAAGCGCCTGCAAAGCTCGTGAACCACAGGCCAATGGCGAACGCAGCGCACGCCGCCATGATGGCGCGACGCAGGCTATCGACCGCATTTAGGCCCGAAATCAGGCTACTTCGTTCACGAGACACGATACTTCCGCTTCTCTCAGTAACTCGTAAGGTTAGGTACGGCGCTGAATAACCGCCACGGCATCGGAATTCAAGTGCTCGTGTGCGATTGTCACTCGCATTGCAGATCTGAAACGCAAAACTGACACAGTATCCAATAGTTCGGTGATCGGGGTGCGTGATATCGCCCGTCGATTTCACGCGCGCGACGTGTTCTCGGTCCGGTTGCATTGCCGCGCGCGGTTCGGGTTAGCTGTGTCGATGGTCGACGGCACGGACGCGAACGGGAAACGCAAAGGATCACACGGCGGCGAGCTGCATCGCAGCGGACGAGCAGGGTGGCTGCGCGCCGCCGTGCTCGGTGCGGACGACGCGATCGTCTCCACGGCCAGCTTGATGATCGGCGTAGCTGCATCGTCGGCGTCGAAGGGAGCGATCCTGATCGCTGGCGTCGCGGGTCTGGTCGCCGGCTCGATGTCGATGGCGGTGGGTGAGTTCGTCTCGGTCAGCTCGCAACGCGACGCAGAGCGCGCCGACATCGAGATCGAGAAGCGAGAGCTCGAAGGTCAACCGCGAGCAGAGCTCAACGAGCTGGCGACGATTTATATGCACCGCGGCTTGGACAAGGAGCTCGCGCTGAAGGTTGCCGAACAACTCAGCGCGCACGATCGACTGCGCGCTCATTTGCGTGATGAGCTCGGCATCGATCCGGAAGCGCTCGCGCGGCCGCTGCAAGCGGCCTGGATCTCGGCGCTCAGTTTTGGAACCTTTGCGACTTTGCCCATCACGGCGCTGATCTTCGCTCCGGCCGTGCTGCGCGTGCCGGCGATTGCTGGGCTGTCGCTGCTCAGCTTGGCGGCCCTGGGTGCCGTCGGCGCGCACCTCGGCGGGGCGCCCCGGGTCAGGGCGGCCCTGCGCGTGTGCATCGGCGGCAGCCTGGCCATGGCCGTGACCGCGTTGATCGGTAAAATCCTGGGCGTTTCCATCGGTTGAGGCCTTTCGTCTGGCGGGCCCGTGCTACACAGGCGCCCCGATGGCCGCATTCACTAATTTTTACGACTGGCTCAGCAAGCACAAGAACCTCCGCACTCCGGTGGGCGACATGGCGCGCGATACGGCGAAGGACCCGACCTTCCCGCGTGACGTGACCACGCTCGAAGCTGTGCTCGAGCACCTGCAGAAGGCGGACGCCTCGAGCCAAGTCACGGCTCGTGCGCGCATGGTGTGGAAGGTGTTCTCGCGCGGTGGCCGCTGAAGCGCCCGACGCGGCGCTTCACGAGTGAATGCTGCTTCCGTCGGCGATGCCGTGTACCATCACGGCATGCCCTCCGCTGCCGGCACCTTCGCGGTCACCATGAACCCCGAGCCCCCGTACGACGTGAACGAGGGCGCCAGTATCGGGCGGGTGTCGATCAAGAAGCAATTCTCCGGGGACCTCGAAGCGGTCAGTAGCGTGGAGATGATCGGCGCGCGCTCTGAGGTCAAGGGCTCTGCCGGGTACGTCGCGATCGAGCGCGTCAGCGGCGTGTTGCACGGCCGCTCGGGCACGTTCGTGCTCCAACACAGCGGTACGATGACGCGCGGAAAGGGCGAGCTCAGCGTCACCGTCGTGCCAGATTCGGGGACCGGCGAGCTGAAGGGCTTGGCCGGGCGCATGACGATCGAGATCGTCGAAGGCAAGCACTTGTACGGCTTCGAATACACCTTCGACGCGCCCTGAGCTCAGTCGTCGTTGTCTGAGCCCGATGCGGGCGTGAGCGACTCTTCGAGCACGCGCAGCAAGTGCGCGCGAATGTCCTCTGGCCATTCGGCAATCAGCTCTTCGAAGCGCGCGTGGTCGGACGCGAACAGAGCCCGTGATGCTTCCTCGTAGTTGATGCGATTGCCGGCAATCGCAGTCATGAACTTATTGACGGCTTCGCGTCCTTTGCGCGCGCGCAGCTCCCCGGGATTTCGTTTCCGCGCTTCGTCGACCAAACGACGCAAGCCGGCCGAGATGCCTTGCGGTTGGTCCTCGAGCCATTCCCAATGCCGCGGCAGCAGCGAGACCTCGCGCGATACGACGCCCAACTTGGGCCGCCCCGGCCCGGTCCGCTCGGGCGGGGGGAGGGCGCGGGCTTGCACTTCCTCCAATGTGCCCGTGAAGTCGAACTCCACTTGCCGCCCGGTCCGGTCCTCGAAAATGAGGAGCTGCGGCTCCTCGCCGGAGTCGAGGTAGAGCTTGGCGGCGCTCAGGACCGTGGGCAGCGAGCCAAATGCGATTAGTCGGTCCTCGGAAAACGCGGAATAAGTGTGTGGCGCGGGCATCGCGTGGATAATACCCGGGTATAAAGGATTCGCAATATTACCAGGTGAAAAATCAACCCGGGTTAATCAGGGACGACTTGCCAGGATGGCCCGGTAGCCGTCCCGGTAGCTCGGGTAGGCGAGCTGAATGCCGAACGCGGCGCGCGTGGCGCGGTTGTCGACCGACCGGTCGCCGCGCAGCGAGAGCGGGATGTCGCTGCCTTCACTGCTCGGGGGGAGGGGCAGCCCGAACAGCGCGCACACGAACTCCACCACCTGGGCAACCGGAGCGGGCTCGGCGTCCCCGGCGAGCAACAGCGAACCCGGGGGCGCGGCGAATGCTGCCAGAACGAAGCGCGCCGCATCGTCTTCATGCACACGCGACACGATATTTGCCCCCGAGCCCGGCATACGAAATGTACCGCGCGCGATGCTGACGTGGAGCCCGGTGCCGGCGCCGTAAAACGCCGGCAAGCGCACCACACGCGCGCCGAGCTCGCGCCACGTCGCTTCTGCAGCAATTCGCAGCAGCGCCCGCTCTCCGCTCGAGGCGAGCTCGCTCGTTTCGGTCACCACCCCCGCCGCACTGGGATACACCGCTGTCGAAGATAGGTAGACGACGCTCGCTGCGGCACCCATGAGGTCTGCGAATTTTCGATCCGAATCGCCGTCGGGCGGGAACGAGACCAAGACGTGTGCGCCGCGCGCCCTATCACGAAGCACCGGCGTATCGTCCGCGGCGATTGGCTGAATATGCTGAAAGCGAGCGTCAGGCCGACTGCGGGTCGAGCCCGACGCGGACCACGCCGGCAACGCGCGACGCACGGCCTCGGCGATCGTTCCCACACCGAGGAAGAGCAAGCGATTCACGACGCCACATTACCGGCAACCGAGCACAGCGGGCGAGAACTCTCCGCTCAGGGACGAGGCTTGGCAGTGTAGCTCGCTCGGGCAGTCACGGTCGGTGTGGCAAGCGAGCTGGCCGAGATGGGCCAAGCAACTCGACTTCGTCGAACATTCGCTGGCGGCGTGCGGGCCGAAGTCTCGACCCCACTCGGGGGTCAGGCAACAGGCTTGCCCATTCGGGCACGTGTCAGGCCCGGTGCAGCGCGCGGGGAAGGGTTGGCATTCCGAGCTATTGCGTAGGCACTCCGGCACTATACGTGCGCGGTCGCCGCAAAAGTGTTTGTTCTCGGCGCGCAACGTTGCGTAAGGCGCGTACTTGGGCACGAGCGGCGTGTCGTAGATGCGCTCGCCGTTGCGCGTCACGCGCAACGTGAAGCGCTCCGGAGCCGCGGCAAAGGTGAGCGCGACGACGCTGGCTTCACCATCGCGCACTTGGGTGCGTAGCTCGCGTGCCATGCCGCACGTGCTCGCGCCGTTGGCCGCCTCATCCTTTCCGGTCATCGGCAGGGTGAGCGTGAACGCGCACGGCTTGTCGTTCGCGCCGAGCAGCTCGAATCGGTAGCGGCCGGGGTCGGCGAGAGGCGGGTGAAACTCCAAGGTGACTGCGCCAGGGCAGGGCGGCACTCGAGTGCGTAGCCAGACGACCCCTGCCACTGCCAGCAGGGCGCCGACGATGCCTCCCAAGCGTTGCGCCGTCCACGGTGACACGCTCGCTACCTTAGCGCCCGTGCTAGGGGTGTGGCGAGCAAGGCTCGTAACCGGCGCATTGTCTCGCTCCTTCCGTCCGCCACCGAGATCGTGTGTGCTTTGGGTGCGGGCGCTGATTTCGTCGCTCGAGGCCCTCGCGGCGCTCGAGCCGGAGGTCGTGCTCGTGGTGGAGTCCCTCGATATCCTCGCGGCCTGCATTCACCGCGAGTTATTGGAGGATTTCGCGGCCAAGCACCGCGCGCTGCTGCTACCTTTGCCGCCTCGTGACTCTCATTGACGCGCTCGAGCCCACCGCCCCCCGCATCGAACGCTGCTCGTGCCTAGGTGCCCCCCGTCGCGTCTGTGATGCGTGCGAGGGCGCCGGGCAGAGCTTCCTCTCGTGCTCCTTGGCCTGTTTGGATCGCCACCTGGCGGAAGCGCACAGCGGCGTCGTGGCAAGCGGCAGTGTGGCGCGTGCGCGTGCCTACGCTAGCGAGCTAAACCGTCGCTTTCCGGATAGCTGGCTCGGTTATGCGAGTCACCGCGAGCGAGTGATGGGGCACATCGAGCAGTTGGCGCAAGGTGGTGAGCTGTGCGTCTTCGGGGCCGGGAACTGTAATGATTTGGCGCTCGAACGGCTGGCATCGCTCTTCTCCGAGATCCATTTGGTGGATCTGGATGGGGAAGCTCTGCAACGCTCGCGCGAGCGTCAGGGCGCGGCCGTCAGGGCCAAGATGGTGCTGCACCCGGACGTGGACTGCTCTGGCATGCTCCAGCATTTGGACGACTGGGGCGAGCGCTTTCCCGAGCGCCGTGAGCTCGCGCAAAGCGCAGTAGCAGCCGCGCAGGGCATCGTCCGTGGCGTCGATCGCGGCTTTTCGGTCGTGGTTTCGGCTTGTGTGCTCAGTCAGTTGGCCGTGCCGTTTCAACGCGCTTGGGTGACCTCGCGCGTCAATTGGGCGGATCTGCTGAGCACGATCAGCGCCGTGCACCTCGCGACTTTGACCGGCTGCACGCGTCCAGGCGGTCACGGCGTGATCGTGTTCGATACCTCGTCCTCCAAAGACACACCGGCTCTATCCGAGCTCCGCGGCCGCGACACGGAAGAGCTGGAAGAATTCGTCGAGGAGGCCCGTGCCAGCGCTGGCCTCAACTTGCGGCCTGATCCCAAGGACCTCGTTCGCCAGCTGCTTTCCCCCGGGCTGCGCTCCTTGGTCGCGGACCCCGAGCTCAGCTCGCCTTGGCTCTGGGACCTCGGCCAGGATACTCAGCTCGTGTACAGCCTGACGTTTCGCCACCCCGAAGGTTGAACAGCGGGCGGCGGATGCGCTCGGCTCAGCCGGTGAGGTGGGGCAGGGCGCCGTGGCAGAAGCGAGGGCCGCCGGACGTAGTGTCTGCCAGGCCGAAGTTGTTCAGGATCGAAACGGCCAGATCGTTGTTGCTCAGATCGGGGGTGCCGAACCGCGGCCGTTCGCGATTTGCGGCGCGCGCTCTCGTTTCCGATCCCCCGCCGCGCCCCTATTTGCCACGTGCGCTGGCGCTCGTTCGCCCCCGCTCCTATGGTTCGGGCGTGTTCCGTCCCTGCATCGATCTGCACGAAGGTAAGGTCAAGCAAATCGTCGGTGGCACGCTGGGCGACAAGAGCCCAGTGCGCGAGAACTTCGTGTCCGAGAAGTCGAGCGCGGAGTTCGCCGAGCTGTACCGGCGCGACGCACTGCGCGGCGGTCACGTGATCATGCTCGGGCCTGGCAACGAAGCGGCGGCACGCGCGGCGCTTGCTGCTTATCCCGGCGGCATGCAAGTCGGCGGCGGCGTGAACCTCGACAACGCCGTCAGTTGGCTAGAGGCCGGGGCAAGCCACGTGATCGTGACCTCTTGGGTGTTTCAGGCCGGCCGAGTCGACTTCGAGCGCCTGGCGCAACTCGAAAGCAAGATCGGTAAAGAGCGGTTGGTGCTGGACCTGAGCTGCCGTCGTCGCGGAGACGACTATTGGGTCGTCACCGATCGTTGGCAGACGTTCACTGACGTCCGCGTGAGCGCCGAGACGCTCGAGCGGCTCTCCAAGGCGTGCAACGAGTTCCTGGTGCACGCGGTCGACGTCGAAGGCTTGTGCCGCGGCATCGACGCCGAGCTGGTCGAAAAGCTCGCGCTTTGGTCGCCGATCCCCAGCACGTACGCGGGCGGGGCCAGCTCGCTCGCCGATCTGGAGCTCGTGACGCGGCTTGGCCGAGGGCGCATCGATCTGACAATCGGCTCTGCGCTGGATATCTTCGGGGGCCACGGCGTGCGCTACGAAGACGCGGTGGCTTTCAACCAACGTCACGCACAAACCGGCTGATCCGCGCACCGTTGCGGGCCTGCAACGGTCTGAACCCGTTGCAGGCCTAGTGGCGACGGCAAATGGTCTGCATACTGAAGGCTACCGGGCGTTTTCGCTTCGGAGGAGCCTTGGCCATGACAGACAACGCACCTGCTTCCGTTACCCGTCGCGCGGCGATTGCCGCAAGCCTGGCTGGTGCCGCGATCACCGCGGCCTTGCCGGTGGTGCATGGTTCGGGACGGGCAGGCGACGGCACGGCGCCCGAGGCGAGCCGCAAGTCAGTGCATCCCTCGAGCGGGCGCTTGCCCGTGGTGTTCTTGCCGCACGGTGGCGGCCCCTGGCCGTTCGTGGATTTGCGGATCGGGACCAAGGCCGAGCAAGCCGAGCTCGCCGCATACTTGCGCTCGGTGGCGGCCGTGCCGCAAACGCCGCCCAAGGCGGTGCTCGTGATCTCGGCGCACTGGGAAGAGGCCGTACCCACGTTGATGACCAGCGCCGCGCCGCCGATGCTCTACGACTACTACGGCTTCCCCCCCGAATCGTACGAGATCACCTGGCCCGCGCCGGGCGAGCCGGCCCTGGCGCAGCGAGTGCGCGCGCTGCTCGCCGGAGCCGGCTTCGAGAGCGCCGAAAACGCCGAGCGCGGCTTCGATCACGGCACGTTCGTCCCGCTCAAGCTCGCTTATCCCAACGCCGACATGCCCACCCTTCAGCTTTCGCTCAAGCGTGGGCTCGACCCGAAAGAGCACCTGGCTCTCGGTCGCGCGCTCGCGCCGCTGCGCGACGAAGGCGTATTCATCGTCGGCAGTGGCATGACGTACCACAATCTACGTGCGTTCGGCCCACAGTCGAGCCAGGCCGCCGAGGCGTTCGATGGCTGGCTGCGCGACGCGGCGACAATGCCCCAAGCCGAGCGCGACGCACGCTTGAGTGAGTGGACCAACGCACCCGCAGCGCGCCAAGCGCACCCGCGCGAGGAGCACCTGATCCCACTGATGGTCGTTGCGGGAGCTGCAGGTGCCGATCGCGGCATGCTCGCCTACAATGGCAAGATCTTGGATCTGCGTTTGTCAGCGTTTCATTTCGGCTGAGGGAGTCAGTGAGCAAGCAGCGAAAGAACCCCGAGAAGGCCAAACGCGCGGCAAACCACCCTCAGCGTCCGGGCGAGGCGTGCAAAGCGCCGCCCGCCCGCTTCAAGCCGGTCGTGGACTTGAGCCGTTGCGAGGGCAAGGCAGACTGCGCCGAGGTCTGCCCCTATGACGTGTTCGAGATCGGCGCGATCGACGATGCCGTGTTTCGAGCCCTGCCAGTGCTCGACCGCGTGAAGCTTTGGGTACACGGTAAGCAAATTGCTCACACGCCGCGCGCGGATGCTTGTCAGGCGTGTGGGATGTGCGTCGTTGCGTGCCCGGAGCACGCGATCGCTCTCCGCCCGACGGAGTGATTGGAAAGTTGTCGGCGCGGCGCACTGAGCCGCGATGGCATCGCGATCGAGCCGCAATAGAGACGGTGTGCCGACGTGCTCGCATGTGTGCGGCAGACGCGCTGCGTCGTGCGCTGCACCATAATCGTGTGCTCAAAAACGGGAACCGGTTCCAGGCCGGGATTCGGCGTGCTAGATTTGGAAACGAATGGCCGCTTGCTTGAATGTGATCCAGAAGCAGTTGCTGTGGGTGTCGCTGCTCGTCTTATCGTGTAGCGCGGGCTCCAAAACCGGCGGTCAGGTGGACCGCGGGCCAGTGGGCGCATCTGACTCCGGCGGTTCGGGGTTGGATCTGGGCGGCGCTGGAAGCCCTGGGATCAAGACCTGCGATCCGAACGCTCCCGATTCCCCGTGCGGCGTCAACGCGCCTCCTCCTCCGGATTGCGGCGACGGCATGCTCACCTCGGACGAGGCCTGTGACGACGGCAACAAGGTGGGCGGCGACGGCTGTGCGGCCAATTGCCTGTCCGTGGAAGTCGGGTACTCGTGCAACCCGCCGGGCGCGGCGTGCCGTCAGATCGTGCGCTGCGGCGACGGCTTGGTCGCTGTCTCGGAGCCCTGCGACGACGGCAACGCGGTCGACGGTGACGGTTGCTCTGCGCACTGCAAAGTCGAGCTCGGCTTCAAATGCGACGGCAGCCCGAGCGCGTGTACGCACACGACTTGCGGCGATGGTGTGAAGGAAGGCGTGGAGAGCTGCGACGACGGCAACGCAACGCCGTTCGACGGCTGCTCCGCCACCTGCCAAGCGGAGCCCGATTGCTCAGCGGGCGCCTGCAAATCCTCTTGCGGTGACGGCCTCGTGATCGATGAAGAGTGCGACGACGGCAACCAGAAGAGCGGTGACGGTTGCTCCTCGGATTGTAAGCTCGAGATGGGCTTCACCTGCTCACAGACCGCGAACTGCGAGAAGGTCAACGGCGCCTGCGTGCTGCGAGTGCCGGTCGTTTATCACGACTTCAACGCGGGCGTCCCGACTGACTTCGAAGTGGGCTGCGGCGGTGAAAAGCCGCTGCCCGGGCTCGTGCAGATGAAGCTCGGCAGCAAGGGCGTGCCTGTGCTCGCTGCGGCGTCCAGCTCGACGGCGTGCATTGCTTCCGCGGACTCGTTCGGCAAATGGTACGTCGACTCGGCGGACAGCAACGCCGTCGTCGACAGCATCGTGTTGTTCGACAACGGCAATGGCGGGTTCGTGAATCGCTATGGGGCGAACGGCGAACAATGGGAGGGCTATAGCAGCACCATGGGCGAGCAATGGGCCGCCAACGACTACACGACGTGCCAGGCCGCGGGTTGTTTACCCTGTTCGTACTCGAAGCTGACGGACAAACCGCGCGCCGGTTGCACTGGGCTATCGCTCACCAAGTACGACGGCAACCCCCTGTTTTTCCCGCTCGATAACAACCTAGGGGCGCGGACCGACGCTCGCTTCGCCGCCTCGATTCCGCCCGCCTACGGCTACAACTGGCCCGCGGACACCGACGTCGTGCCTGATGCCAAGCCGCACGACTTTTCGTTCACTACACACGTCGAATATTGGTTCCAATACCACACGGGCACCTCCGCCACCCTCGCGTTCACGGGTGACGACGACGTGTGGGTGTTCATCAATGGCACCTTGGCCGTCGACCTGGGCGGCCTGCACGTGCCGGTCGACGGCAGCGTGACGGTGGACGGCTCGTCGGCTGCGACGTTCGGCCTGAGCGACGGCGGGGTGTACAAGATCTCCGTGTTCCACGCGGAGCGCAAGAAAACCGGCTCGAGCTTCAAGCTCACCCTCGCCGGTTTCGACACCGCAAGCAGTGATTGCTCGCCGGTCTGCGGGGACGGCACGATCCAGCCTGGCGAGCAATGTGACGACGGCGTCAACGACGGCGGCTACGGCGAATGCGATGCTGGCTGCGTGCTCGGCGCCTACTGCGGGGACGGCATCGTGCAAAAAGGTGAGGACTGCGACGACGGCAACCTGATCGACGGGGATGCGTGTCCGTCCTCGTGCCGCATCCTGGTCGTGAAATAGCGGCAGCGGTGCCGGGCTAGGGTGCCTGTTTGTAGCCCACCGCGAGCAGGGCAGTGGTCGACAGCACCGGATCCCGGGTGAGCGCTTCATTCAGGTATTCGTGCACCCCGGGCTCACGCCTCAGCCACTCTGCTTCTCCCAGACGGTTACGCAGAAGCACGAGCGGCGCGCTGCTGCGCACCATGCGCAGCCAAAAGTCCTCGGCGCTCGTTGGGCGAATGCCGTGCGTCACGCGCTCGATGCGCACGCGCTCGAAGCCGGCCGCGCGCATCTCCGCCGCAAGGACGTCCGGGTTCTCCAAGCTCGCGCCGTCCTTGCGTGGCGCGGTGAAGCTCGGATCGACGGCCGCGAGGGCGCCGAACATGGCTAGCATCAAGGACGATTCTTCGAAGGAAGCCCAGCTCGACACGACCGCGCCGGCGCCCGGCTTGAGCACCCGGTGCAGCTCGCGCCAGCCGCGTGGGCGGTCGGGAAAGAACATCAACCCGAACATCGAGAAGCCCGCGTCGAACGCGTCGTCCGCGAAGGGCAGGGTCTGGCCGTCACCGATCACTGCGTGCAAATTCCCGAGATTTGCCAGCGACGCGGCTCGCAGCAGCTCGGACACCATGCGCTCCGAAAAATCGATCGCGGTCACTTCGCGCACCCGTGGCGCGAGCTGCAGCGCGAGCGTCCCGGGGCCAGCCGCCACGTCCAATACGTGGGCATTCACTCCCGGCTCCAGGAGCTCCGCTGCGCGCCGTGAAAAGGGCGCCATCACCAACGACGCCTCGGCGGCATACCCTTCGGCCACGAGCTCCCACGGTTCGGTGCCGGACATCGGACTCGGCTTGGCGGACATCGACTGCTCCTATTCCTCGGCCAACTTGGCTTCGATGCGCCGGTCAGGGATCAACCACAGCCCGGCGACAGACACGTAGATCACTTGCGAAATGGTGGTGTGCACGAAAGCGAAACCGATCCCCAGTAAGTAAAGGACGGCCGACGTTTTGCCCTTCAGATCATTGCCGATCAGCGCTCGCAAGCGGGAACGCTCGCCTTGCCGTCGGATGATCGCCTTCTGCAAGATCAAATAAGCGACGCCTGCCGCAAACAGCACTACGCCGTACAGGGCCGTGGGTAGCGGCGCGAGGTGATTTTCGCCCATCCAGTCCGTCCCGAACGGGACGAGCGACAACCAAAACAGCAAGTGCAGGTTGGCCCACAGGATGCCGCCGCTCACCTGGTCACAAGTGTGCAGCATGTGGTGGTGGTTATTCCAGTAAATGCCGATGTAAATGAAGCTCAGGATATAGGCGCAGAGCACGGGGGTAATGTGATGTAACGCCTCGAGATCTGCGCCGTGCGGCACTTTGAGCTCGAGCACCATGATCGTGATCAGGATCGCAAGTACGCCGTCACTGAACGCCTCGAGTCGACCAGTCCGCATTCCGAGCGCACTTTGCCCGGCAAAGCCGGTCAGCGTCAAACCCCGAGGCTCGCCTGCCGCACGCGCGCCGTTTCCCGTCTTTCCCGTCTTTCCCGTCTTTCCCGTCTTGCGACGAGTACGGTAAGCTGGGCTTCGGTCATGACAGCGAACAACGCGAGTATCGGACGCCTGACGATCGACCTACCCGAATGGATCGCGCAGGTCGTCAGCGAGCACGCGGGGGGGCTCGGCACGGACGAACAGCGCATGGCCCTCACTATCCGTCTTTCGCGCGAGAACGTGACGCGCGGCGGTGGTCCCTTCGGCGGCACGGTGTTCTTCGGTGATCGTCTGGTCGCCTCGGGGGTCAATCTGGTATTGAGCAGCGGCTTTTCGATCGCGCACGCCGAGATCGTGGCTTTGATGGCAGCGCAAGCTGCCCTCGGCGGCGGCGCGTTGAACTTGCCTCCGCTCACGCTGTTTGCGAGCACCGAGCCTTGTTGCCAATGCTTCGGTTCGTTGGTCTGGGCGGGCGTGCGCCGCTTGGTGTGCGGGGCAACGACCGCCGACGCCGAAGCGGTGGGCTTCGATGAAGGTCCGAAACCCGATGCTTGGGTGAAGGTGCTCGAGCAACGCGGCATCGCCGTCTCGCAAGGCGTGCTGCAGGCCGAAGCGCGCCAGGTTTTGGACGAGTACGTGGCACGCGGGGGTCAGATTTACGGCAAACCCGTCACGCGCTGAGCGTCACCCCGCGTCGAAGCCGATGCGATACAGGACCTGCACGCTGCCGCGCTGCGGCTCCGGGAAGCGCAAGGCGTAGAAGCCTTCGGCGATGCAATCGACGACTTGGCGATCGCTGAGGTCGGAGCCGCCGTCGCTGACCTCGGACACGGAGCCCGCGCTACCGACCACGAAGTGCAAGCGCACCGTCCCGTCGAGATCGCTGTTGCGGCTCACGCCATCTCGGTAGCAGCGCGCGAATAGCGGGTAGCCTGCGGTGATCACGTTGTCGATGGCGTCCTCCGCGAGCACGCCGGTCGAGCTCGGATCGATGACCAGGCCGCGCTCGTCGTCCGGCGCGGGCTTCTTTTTCTTGCTGCTGCCTGCTTTGTGTCCGCGTTTTGGCGCGGCTGGCGGATCCACCAAGCGGAACACGAACGTCCAATGGGCGTGCGAGGGGCCTTGGAGATCACCGAAACGGATTTCGCCCAAGCGCTCGGCAATGCACGCCTCGACGCGCGGATCGCTCAGCGAGGACGTCTCACGCCGAACGCCGTGCACCTTGCCTGTCTCGTCGAGGTTCCACGAAAAACGCACCGCGCCACGCAGGCTCGGATTCGCGAAGAAGCAGCGCCGGAGATCCGCTTCATTGCCTCGCAGGTGCTGAACGACCTCGGCCGGGGTCAGCTCAGCCCGCTGCGCCTGGGGCGCGGCGTCTTCGGCCGCGGGGGCAGGGGCCGTCGCAGATGGTGCCGACCCGGCGCAGGCGGTCAACGCGAGAGAAAGAAGCAAGGCGATCCTGAGGGCAGGGAATCGAACGGGGATCATGAACGGGCTCGGCTTGCCATAGCATCACTCGAACGCTGCGGGGTCTCGTCGAAACCGGCTACGGGTTCGCCACGATTTCTCCATAGCCTTTGCTGGAATTCTCCTCTCCAGCTGCGCAGGACCGCGACAACGACTGGCTACGACACCAGCACGGCGTCGAGGTTAGCGCCGTGACAGCAAACAAGGAGGCCAGCCGTGATGGATCAGTCATTTCCTACGCTCACTTCAATCGGCAATTCGCCGGGCAGCGCGCTGCAGTTGCCGGGCAGCCAAGTAGTGCCCGATAGCTCGGTCGAGCAGGCGTCGCAGGTGTTTGTTCAGGAGCCTTCCGATCCCCGCCGTGACTTGGCGCGACTGGCTAGCGGGCTCGGTTTTGCGGCCTTGTACGGGCTGGCGCTTGGCGCGCGCAGCGGCGGAGCGTCGTTGCTCGAGCACGCGCTCGCGTCCAGCGCGGGGCTCGCCGCGGTGGCGGTGCTTGGGATGCCGTCCTTGTTCGTGCTGCTCGCGCTCGTGAACGCGCCCGTGTCGCCGGGAGCGATGTTGTCGGCCGGGGCCCGCGCGCTCGGCAGCGCGGGCTTCGTTCTCGCGGGGCTTGCGCCGAGTGCCGCACTCTTGGCGGTGACGATCGAGTCGCCCAGCGCGGCCGCATTCGTGGCTGAGGCCGGCCTGCTCTTGGCGGGTGGGATCGGGCTGTATCAGTTGCTGGGCGCCGTGCGCCGCATGTTCCTCGGTTTGCCGTTCGCGCTGCGCGTGAAGAGCAATGCGCTGTTGCTTGCGTTTTGCGTATTCGCGGTGCTGCTCGCGTGCCGCGTCTGGTACGCGCTGCCGATCCTGCGGGGGGCGCTATGAACAACGCGGTCTTGCAAGCCATCGACGAGCTTTTGCGCTCACCGCGTGCCGTCGCCGAGCGCGCTCGTGCTGGCGGCGACCTGCGCGCACTGTTCATCGCCTCCTTGTGCGCCATCGTGCTCGGCGCAGGCGTGTTCGGGGCGACGCTCGCGACGTCACGCGGCGGAGCGCAGCTCTTGTACTCGGGCGTCAAGTTGCCCTTCGCCATGGTCGCGACCTTGCTCTTGGTCGTTCCGGCGTTCCACGCAATCGCCGCCGGCCTGGGGCGCCCGTTGAGCTTCTCGGGGATGATCGGGCTCACGTTGGCTGCGGCGGGTCGTGCGGCGCTCGTGCTATCGGCCCTCTCGCCGTTGATCTGGCTGTGCTTCGATCGCGGCCTCACCTATCACCCTGGGGTGTTATTGGCCACGGCGTGCTACGCCGTGGCTGGGCTGGCCGCGCTCGCGATCGTGCTGCGCGGCATCGGCTTAGACGGCCGCGGCTTGGTGATCGTCGGGCTGTTCGGAGCGGTGGTGATGAGCACCGGTGGACAGGCGGCTTGGATGCTGAGGCCGTTCCTCGGGCGCCCGGCGGATGCCTCGGTGCCTTTCTTGCGCGGGCGTCAGGGAAGCTTGTTCGATGCGCTCGAGCTGAGCCTGCAGCAGAGCCTGAGCTCGGAGCCCGGGGCACGTTATGAATCTCGCTGACTTGGGCGTCTTGTACGGTCTCGCCGGGGCGCTCGGCGGCGTGGTCGTGTATCGCCGCGAAGCAGAGCGCGGTCCGCGTGCGCTTGGCCGAGCTGCGCTCGCGGTCACGCTCTGGCCGTTGTGGTTGCCGGTGCTCTTCGCGTCGAGTCAGAGCCAGCACGAGCGCGCTCAGCGTCGTTCGGCCGCCACGGAAGCCGAAGCCGCCTTGCTCGAAGGACACGAGGCCGTGCGCAACACCCCGCTCGAGCCACTGCTGCCGCGGGATGCCGTCGATCGCCTGCTGCGCGAGCTGCGCCGCGCGACCGAGCGCTCGGCGGAGCTCGATAACCTACTCGCAAAGAAGGGCTTCGATCGCGGCGAGGCGGAGGAGCGTTTGGCGCGGCTAGAGCAGCGCTCGGCGTCGCCGCGCACGCTCGCCTCGGCGCGTTTGCACCTCGAGAACGTGGCTCGGCTCCAGGGCCTCGCCGCGCGCGACCGGCGCGCTTTGGAGGAGCTTTCCGAGCTGATTGCGGCGCTCCGAACGCAATTGGTGTTCGCTCGCTACTCGGGCTCCTCGCCCGGCGAGGCCGGTGATATCGTGACCGAGGTCTGGGCACGCGTCGAAATGCTCGGCACGAGCGGCGACGGCCCGTTCGACAGCGAATCACTTACAGCACCCGGAACCTCATGCAATTTTCCAAGCACGTCCTGATCGTGGACGATGAAAAGCGCATCCGCGAGGTGGTGGAATATGCGCTGCAAAAAGACGGTTTCCGCGTCAGCTCGGCCCCGGACGGCCCCAGCGCGCTCTCGGCCGTGGAGCGCGATCCCCCTGACCTGGTCGTGCTGGACGTGATGCTGCCCGGCTTGGACGGGCTCTCGGTATGCCGTAAGATCAGGAGTCAACGCCAGACGCCGATCTTGTTCTTGTCGGCGCGGGCCGACGAAGTCGATCGCATCGTGGGGCTCGAGCTGGGCGGCGATGACTACTTGGTCAAGCCGTTCTCGCCGCGCGAGCTGGTGGCTCGAGTGCGCGCGGTGCTGCGGCGCTTCGAGGCGGCTCCGAGCGGCGAAGCCAAGGCCCTCGATTCGCGCGCGCTGAGCCACGGCTCGCTCACGCTGGATCTCGATCGTCATGAAGCGACCTTCGCCGGGCAACGCGTCCAACTCACCGCAACCGAGTTCCAGGTCCTGGCCGCGCTGATCGAGCGGCCAGGCATCGTGCTCAGTCGCGGGCAGCTGCTGCAGCGCGCGTACGCCGGGGACTTGCACGTGACCGAGCGCACGCTGGACAGCCACGTGCGCCGGATCCGCGCGAAATTCCGCGGTGTGGGCGGGGATCCGATCTCGACGGTGCACGGCGTGGGTTACAAAGCGAGCGACGCCTGAGGCATGGCGGGTTGGTGGGCGGCGTTTGGCCGGCGCGTGAATCGCGCTGCGCGGCGGATCCGAATTCGGCTGTTGGTCGTGAATTTGGCGGTCGTGTTGGTGCCGATCGTGGGCTTGGAGTTCGCGCGCCTGTACGAGCGGCAACTGCTCGACGGGCTGCAGCGCGACATGCAAAACCAAGCCACGCTGGTCAAAACGGTCGTGGAGGCCGCGCTGGCACGCGGAGAGGGCTTTGGCACGCCCGAACAAGAGGCGCTCTTGGCGCGGGCCGCGGCGCAAACGCGCACGCGCATTCGCCTCGTCGATAGCGAGCATGGCGTGCTGTCCGATTCGCACAAGAACGGCCCACCCGAAGGGAAAGAGGCGCAGCCCTCGTTCCTGGGTCGCGAACGGCCCTCGATTCGGCAAGCCATCGCGAGCTTGCGCGAGCATTCGAACAACGGAGATCCAGGTGTGGAGCTGGCCAAACGCAGCGAATTGCTCGGTGCCTTCAACGGTCAACGCAGCACGGCTACGCGAGTGTCGCACGACCCGCCCGCGGTCTATCTGTTCTTGGCCGAGCCCGTGCGCCAAGGGGAGGGCGTGCGCGGCGCCGTGTACGTGACGCGCTCGACGACCCCGGTGCTCGAGGAAATGCACCGCATTCGTCGTGGTTTGATGCGAGTTTTGGCGATCACCCTCTCGCTGACGGCCGCCCTCACGCTGATCCTGGCCTGGACCATTTCGCGCCCGCTCGAGCGGTTGTCACTCGCGGCTCGTCGTATCGCAGCCGGCGACAGCGGGCTCGACGTTCCGGTCGTGGGCGGCGGCGAGATCGGCGAGCTCGCCGAAGCCTTCCGCGAGATGACGCGCAAGCTCGAGGCGCGCCACCGCTACATCTCGGCATTCGCTGCAGACGTCGCGCACGAGTTCAAGTCCCCGCTGACCTCCATTCGCGGTGCGGCCGAGCTGCTCAGCGAAGGCGCTGCCGACGATCTAGATGCCCGGCAACGCTTCCTCGAAAATATCGCGCTCGACGCGGCGCGGCTCGATCGCTTGGTCTCGCGCTTGCTGGAGCTGAGCCGCATCGACGCCTCCGAGGAATCTCCGGTGCTGGTCGACCTGCAAGCGCTAGTGCGGCGCGCGGTCGATCGCTGTCAGGGGCCGGACGGCGGAGTCTTGCTCGACTACGCCTCGAGCGTGCCGGTGATCTTCGCGCGCCCCGCCGATCTAGAAGCCGCCTTGCTGAACCTGATCGACAATGCGCTCAAGTTCTCACCGCCGGGCAGCCCGGTCGAGGTACGGGTTTCCGGCCGCCCGAGCGATCGCTTCGTCACGATTGCGGTCACCGACCATGGCCCCGGCATTCCCGAGGCCAACCGCACCCGCATCTTCGAGCGCTTTTTCACGACGGATGCCGACCGCTCCGGCACGGGGCTCGGGCTCGCGATCGTCAAGAGCGTGGTCGAGGCGCTCGGCGGTACCGTCCGCGTCGATTCTTCGGCTTTAACGGGCGCGCGCTTGACTCTGCTGCTGCCGGTGCCGTCGCGTTGAGCCACGCCAATCGAGAGCCAACGGCCGATTGGCCCAAAACGACGCTTGAGCGGCGCTTCGAGCGCGCTATCGTCCGCCGGTGCGAAAACCGATCGAAGTGAGCCCCGACCCCAACGCAGAACAAGACGAGGACCTGACCTCACGCACGGATCTGCGCGCCGAACGTAAACGTTCGGAGGCCGCCTGGATGGAATTCGCCAAGACCTTGACCACGATCAGCGAGCGCCACTTGCTGCGCTTGGAGCTGAGCGAAGAGGTGCTGCGCGTCGTGCAGGACACCCGGAAAATCAGCAGCCCCGGGGCCAGGAGCCGTGCGCTACGGCTGGTGCGGCAAGAGTTGCGTGGGCTCGACCTCGGTCTGTTGCGCGAAAAGCTGGAGGACCTGTCCCACCCCAATACGCGCCGTGCCAGTACCCCCGCCGATGATTGGCGGCGCCGGCTGCTCGATGGTGGTGAGGCGGAGCTAGCAGCATTCTTGGCCGATTACGCCAAAGCCGACCGCCAGCGGCTGCGCACCTTGCTGCGCAATGCGCGCACGGCCGGCCCTGCTTCCAAGGACAAAGCGTTGGGCGCGCTGACCCAGGCGCTGCGCGACGCACTCTCGGCCGGCTGACGGCGCATGCTGACGCGAATCATTTTCTTGTGCGCTGCGGCGCTGATCGGGCTCAAGCTATTCGCCCCGCACCGGCTGCGTGCCCTCGGTAAGCAGGTGGATCGCGTAGTGAACGCCACGCTGATCGCGCTTGCGCTCGTGTACTCCGTGCAAGTCGCGATCTGGTTCTTTAGCCGGCCCTGACTCTCAGTCCGCGTTTTCGAGCGCTTGCTTGAACGCGCGGGACAGTTGGTCGAGCGTGCGCCGCTCGAACGCCTTGCAGCGCAGCGAGCCAACGTCCCAGCGGGCCTCACCGCCGAAGCTCCAATCCCAACTGCCCGCCGGGCGCGTGGAGATGCACAGAGCGGTGCCTTGCTTGCCCGCGTCCAAGCGATAGTCCACCCCTTCGATCTCGACTTCGACCAGGGGCACGCTGTCGTAGTTCACGGACTCTGCACTGGAGCTGCTCATTGGTTCAGTATATAGGGCAACGCCCGGCAATTTCCAAGGGCTTCGTTGCCACAGGCCCGGCCGAGCCTTACTTCTCGATGAAGCATGGCAGTCCTGTCGTTCGCTTTTGATGCCTACACCCTGGTCGTGCTCGTCGCGGTCATTTGCTCGTGGCTGCGCTTGTCGGAAGACCATCCCGTGATCCGGTTTACGTCGGCCCTGACGGAACCGGTGCTCGGCCCCATTCGCAGGCTCCTGCCGAGCACGGGCGGCATCGACATCTCGCCCATGCTGCTGCTACTCGCCTTGCGTTTGATCCGGCGGCTCATCCTCGTTTGACGTCGTGCGTGGCGCGCCAAGCACACCGGGCCACTGTATTTTTTTGTTAAACGGCGAGGCGGTCGGCTGGCGTCGTTGCGGACTGGCACCATCAGGCAACGTACGAGCGAGGTCCCAGCAAGAGTCGAGTCACCCCGCGCCGTTTCGGGGTTTGCGTTCTCGCGAGCGCAGGACAATGGTCCCGCCGCATAACCACCCCCACGGGTTTTCCGATGCCGCGATTCAGAACCGAAATCCCACTCTCCTGCGTCCTCGTCTTCGCTCTTTCCGCCTGCCACCGATCCGAGGCCGCGCCCGGTCCGGCAGTCAAGGAAGAGCTTCCGATCCACGTCAGCACGGTGGCAGCGAGTGAGCGCCCGGTGCCGGAGTTCCTCACCCTCACGGGGAGCCTGCTCGCCGACAAGGAGTCGGACATTGCGGCGGACGCCAGCGGCAAGGTGCTGACCACCAAGGTCGAGCGCGGGCAGAGCGTGAAGCAGGGCGACCTGCTGGCAACGCTGGATGCCAGCGCCGCAGCGCTCAACGCGCGCGCTATGGCAGCGCAAGAGCAGTTTGCCAAGACCCAGGCCGAGCAAGCCAAGACTGAGTGCGATCGCTCGAAGCAACTCTTCGACTCCGGAGCCATCTCCAAGGCCGAGTTCGACCGCGCCATCAGCCAGTGCAACGGCACTCAGTGGTCGGTCGCGGCTGCCGCTGCTCAGCACGGCTCCGCCGCGAAAATGGTCGGTGATTCCGCGATTCGCGCGCCGTTTTCGGGCATCGTTGGTGAGCGCTACGTGAACGTCGGCCAATACGTGCAGCCGAGCACGCGCGTGGTTTCGCTGTACGCGGTCGACCCGCTGCGCCTCGAGCTGAGCGTGCCCGAGTCCAACGTGGCGCTGATCAAGCAGGACCTGGAGGTCGACTTCAAAGTGTCGGCCTACGGCGACCAGGGGTTTTCCGGCAAAGTACGCTTCATCAGCCCCAACGTGCGTCAGGAGTCGCGCGATTTGGTGGTCGAAGCCGTGGTTCCCAACGCCGACGGCAAGCTGCGCCCCGGCATGTTCGCCACCGTGCGTCTGAAGGTGGGGGAGAAGCCCTCCGTGGTCGTCCCGCTCGATACCGTGCGCAAGGATCTCGACCCGGCGCGCGCCTACGTGGTGGTCGCAGGTCACATCGAAGAGCGCGTGCTGCAGCTGGGGGAGGAGCTCGATGGCATGGTGGCCGTCGGCAGCGGCGTGAAGGTCGGCGAAGCAGTCGTCCAGAACCCCCCGAAGACGATCCACGACGGCATGAAGGTGCAGTAGGCCATGCAATGGTTAGCTGAAATCTGCATCAAACGGCCGATTTTCGCGACCGTGCTCATCCTCTTGGTGGGGGTGATTGGCCTGTTTGGTTACAGCAAGCTGGGTGTAGATCGCTTTCCCAAGATCGATCTGCCGATCATCACCGTGACCACGCGCCTCAATGGCGCGGCGCCGGAGGACGTGGAGACCGAGATCACCGACAAGGTGGAGGAAGCGGTCAACACCATCAGCAGCATCGACGAGCTACGCTCGGTCTCTGCCGAAGGCGTATCCCAGGTGTTCATCACCTTCTTGCTCGAGAAGGACGTCGACGTCGCGGCTCAAGAAGTGCGTGATCATCTGAACGCGGTGATCCCGGATTTGCCGAAGAACATCGATCTGCCGGTGGTGACCAAGCTCGATCCGGATCAGGCGCCGGTGATGTACATCGCGCTCAAGTCGAACCGGCCGATCACGGAAGTCACCGAGTACGCCGACAAGCGCGTGCGCCGGCAGCTGGAGACCATTGGCGGCGTCGGTGGCGTGAAGATCTTGGGCGGCCGCAAGCGGCAGGTGAACGTGTGGTTGGATCCGCTGCGGCTGCGAGCCGCCGGTGTCACCGCCAGCGACGTGCAAAAGGCGATCGATGCCCAGAACCTGACCATGCCCGGCGGCCGTGTCGACACCGGCCCGCAGCAGCTCACGCTGCGCGTGCACGGGCGCGTCGAAACCGCCCTGGAGATCGGTAAACTGGTGGTCAAGCAGCAGGGCTCTCATCCGCTGCTCGTGCAAGACGTGGCGCGGGTCGAGGACGGCGCCGAGGAGATCGAGAGCTCCGCGCTGCGCAACGGTGAAGACACCGTGGTCATGGCCATCCGCAAACAGTCCGGCTCGAACACGGTGCAGGTGGCAGACGAGATCAAATATCGTTTGACCGATATCGGCAAGACCCTGCCGCCCGACTACAAGCTAGAGCTCGTGCGCGATGACTCGGGAGTCATTCGGACCAGCGTCGACGCCGTGAAAGAGCATTTGATCCTGGGCGCGATCTTCGCGGCCCTGGTGGTGCTCGTGTTCCTCGGCAACGTGCGCAGCACCGTCATCGCCGCGATCGCCATTCCGACCTCGATCGTCGGCACTTTCGCCTGCATGTGGTTCGAGGGCTTCACGCTGGATACGATCACCTTGCTCGCCTTGGCGCTCGCCGTCGGCATCGTGATCGACGACGCGATCGTGGTCTTGGAGATCATTTGGCGCAACGTCGACGAGAAGGGAATGGACCCGGTCGAAGCGGCGCGCAGCGGCACGAAAGAGATTGGCTTGGCCGTCTTGGCCACGACGTTGTCGCTGATTGCCGTGTTCTTGCCGGTGGCGTTCATGGCCGGCATTCCGGGCCGCTTTTTGAAGAGCTTCGGCGTCACGATGGCGTTCTCCATCGGCGTCTCGCTGCTCGTCAGCTTTTCACTGACGCCGATGTTGGCTTCGCGCTGGCTGAAGAAGAACGCTCAGCACGGCGACAAGAAGCCAATCCTGGAGCGTATCGTGGACGTCGTATATAAGCCGATCGAGCGAGCTTATGTGGGCGTGCTCGGCTTCGTAATGAGGCACCGCTGGGTCGTGGTGTTGCTGGTGATCGCGACCATCGGCTCGTGTGTGCCGCTGGCGGGCGCCGCCGACAAAGGTTTCTTGCCCCGCAACGACGAGGCACAGTTCAACGTTTCGGTGCGCGCGCCGGAAGGCACGAGCCTAGCCGCGACGCAAATCGTGGGCGAACGCGTGGCGCGTCAAATCCGTAAGTTGAGCGGGGTCGAGTCCACGCTCACCACCGTGGGTGACGACGACGCCGTGACCCAAAACCTGGCCCACGTTTACGTTCGCTTGGTCGACCCGGGGCTCAGGAAGATGAGCCAAGACGAGATGATGGATCTCGTGCGCAGGGAGATCACGTCCAAGCAAGCCGCGGATTTGCGGATCGTCGTTTCCGAGGTCGGCGCCTTCTCCGGTGGTGGCTTTTCTACGGCGAAAATTCAGTACACCCTGAGCGGCCCGGATCTGAAGAAGCTCGAGCAATACTCGGACAGCATCGTCACGAAATTCCGCAAAGTGCCGGGAGCCGTGGACGTGGATTCGTCGTTGATCACGGGCAAGCCGGAGATCGGTGTGTACATCGATCGCGCGCGCGCCGCCGATCTCGGCGTGCAGGTGATGGACGTGGCCAACGCCTTGCGGCTCTTGGTCGAAGGCGTCCAAGTATCGACCTACGAGGAGCGCGGCGAACAGTACGAAGTGCACGTGCGCGCCGAGCCCGCATATCGCGCGGACAAGGAGGGCTTGCGCTTGCTCACGGTACCGTCGTCGCGGCTCGGCTTCGTACCGCTGAGTGACGTCGTGCAGTTGAAGAACGGCGCGGGGCCGTCGGCGATCAACCGGCTGAACCGGCAGCGGCAGGTTGCAATCAGCGGAAACCCGGCTCCCGGAGCGGGCGAAGGCGCAATCGGCGATCAGCTGAAAAAGATCATGGAGGCCGAGCACATGCCGGCCGATTACAAGATCGCCTCGGCGGGTACGACGCGCGAAATGGCACGCACCGGGCAAAACTTCCTGCTCGCCTTCGCGCTCTCGTTCGTTTTCATGTACTTGGTGCTCGCGGCGCAATTCGAATCCTGGTTGCACCCGATCACCATTTTGATCTCGCTCCCGCTAACGCTGCCGTTTGCATTCATCAGCGTGATCCTGTTTCACCAACAGCTCGACATTTACTCGATGCTCGGCATCTTGGTACTGTTTGGCGTGGTGAAGAAGAACGCCATTTTGCAGATCGACCACACGAACCACTTGCGGCGCGAGGGGATGGCCCGTTTGCCGGCCATCTTGCAGGCCAACCGCGATCGCTTGCGCCCGATCTTGATGACGACGTTGGCCTTCGTGGCCGGCATGATCCCGCTCGTCGTCTCACAGGGCATTGGTGCCGGCTACAACCGCGCCACCGCTGGCGTGGTCGTCGGCGGTCAGCTGTTGTCCCTGGCGCTCACGCTGCTCGCCACGCCCGTTGCTTACTCGTTGTTCGATGATGCATCGAGAGGCCTGCGTCGGCTGTTTCGGCTCAAGGGCCCCGGTGAATTCGACGCCGCCGATGGCCGTGTCGCTGCCACGGTCGGGGAAGATTGATGCTCAAAGTCGGCGACCTCGCCCCTGATTTCACGGCCCGAGATCAACATGGCGCAACGCTCACCCTCGGCGGCTTGCTCGCCCGCGGTCGGCTCGTCCTCTACTTTTACCCGAAGGACTTCACGCCCGTGTGCACGGCGCAAGCCTGCACCTTTCGCGACGCCTCGAACGAGCTCGGCACGCTCAGCGCCAACGTGGTCGGCGTGAGCGGCGACAAAGAAGACTCGCACCAACGCTTCGCCGAAAAGCACGGCGTGCCGTTTTCACTGATCGCCGACCCCGAGCGCCGGCTCATCAAGCTGTATGGCGCGTCGATGCCGATCCTGAATCGTACGCTGCGCGTCACGTACGTGATCGACACGGACCGCCGGATTTTGGGCGCGTTTCATCATGAGCTGTCCGCCGCCAAACACCTCAGCGACGTAAAGGCCGTGCTCGAAAGTAAGTAGCCACTCGAGCTTCTCGCTCAACCGTCGTCTGCCGGCAGCTCCAGGCGTTTGGCCGCGCGGACCTTGCGCGTCGAGAGCTCGACGCCGAGCGCGTCGAAACCGTACTGATTGGCGACGGCGAGGGCAGTGCCGTGACCACAGAATGGATCGACGACCAGGGTCGTTTGGCTCTCTTGTTTCAAGAAGCGGCAAGCGAGGCGACAAGCGTCCACGCCCATGGCTTTACTCCAGGGCTTGAAACCGGCATCGGGCAACACATCTGGGCCAGGGTGTCGAATCCGTTCGTGCGGCGCGTGAGCGAAGCACAGGAGGTGAGAGTAGCTGGCGCGGCCGTGGCTGATTGTGCCCGCCGCGTGGCGACACACGATCTTGTGCCAGAGCAACGTTCGACCTTCGGCCTCCGCTGCGCGCTGCACGAGGTAGCCTTTGTCGACCCAGGCTCCGCGCTCACGAATATCGCTCTGGAAGAAGATCACGAGGCCGGGTTCGGGAACCCAACGCAAGACGGCGCGAGCGGCCTCGCCGAACCACGCGCGCCAACCCTCGAAGCCGCGCTCTGGGACCTCGGATACGTCTGGCAATGACGTGATCACGCTCGTCCCGGGCGGCGCAGGGTTTTCGGCGAGCCAAGCCAACGCCTCGGCCTGAATGATGGTGCGAGTGGGGGCTTCACCACTCACGGTGGTTAACCCTCGCTGATGCGGGCGATGTCGGTCTCGATGGTCTCCCATTCGGCGAGCCAAGCTTCGATTTGCTTCGTCAGATCCAAGCTCTCTTGCTCGAGCTTTTTGACGTCTGCGGCGCTGGTGCGCTCGAAGAAGCCGTCCACGGTGTAGCTATCGGCGATCGCCTTCTTGCGCGCTTCGGCGATTTCGATCTGTGCCAGCAGCTTGTCGCGGCGCGCGGGCAGCGTGCCTAGCCGATTGCGGCGCTTCTTCTGTTCTTCCCAAGACAGGCCCGGCGGAGGCACCGAGCCTTTGCTCGGGCCCGAGCCACTGTTGGCGCTTGCGTTGGCCGTCTTGGCCTTCAGGCTCACCGCGTCGATGTCCAAGTGGTCGTCGCCGGCGCGCGCCAGATACTCCGCGTACGTGCCTGGGAACTCACGCGGGCCCTGGGCCGTCACTTCCAAGATGCGCGTGGCGAGCTCGGACACGAACGAGCGATCGTGGGACACGAAGATCACGGTGCCCTCGAATGCCTTGAGGCCCTCGACGAGCGCGGCGATGGCCTCCAAATCCAAGTGATTCGTGGGCTCGTCGAGCACCAATACGTTCGGCTTTTCGGCGATGATTTTGCAAAAAATCAAGCGCGCGGCCTCACCACCGGACAGCGAGCCGACCGGCTTTTGCACGTCCTCGCCCGAGAACAGCACGCGCCCGAGCATGCCGCGCACCGTGGCGGTGCCTTCGCTCGGACAGGCCTCCCAGACGTAGTCGAGGGGAGTTTGCTTGGCGCTGCCGAGAAGCTCGTGATGGTCCTGCGCGAAATAGCCGGGGCGCACCTCATGACCCCAGCGAGTCTTGCCGCTGTCGGCCTTCAGGCGCTCCATGATGATCTTGAGCAGGGTCGATTTGCCGAGCCCGTTCGCGCCGATCACGGCCAGCTTTTCGCCGCGCCGAACGGTGAGCGAAACGTCTTTCAGCACGACCTTCGAGCCGTAGGCCTTGGACACGCCCTCGACCTCCAACACTTCCTTGCCACTCGGGCGCTCGGGCGTGAAGCGGAACAGCGGCTCGCGGCGCGAGGTCTGCGCGAGCTCTTCGACCTCGATCTTTTCGATCTGCTTCAGGCGGCTTTGCGCTTGCTTGGCCTTGGTGGCTTTGGCGCCGAAGCGGTCCACGAATGCCCGCTTTTCGGCGATGATCTTCTGCTGACGGCCGATTTCGGCCTCTTTACGCTCGCGCACCGCCGCCTTCTCGATCACGAAGCGCGCGTAGTTGCCGACGTAGCTCGTGACGGTGCCGTAGTCCACGTCCAGGATGTGCGTGGCCACGTTGTCCAAGAAGCGCTGATCGTGAGAGATCACTAGCGCCGTGCCACGATAACCGGCGAGGAATTTCTCCAACCAACGAATCGACAAGATGTCCAAATGGTTGGTCGGCTCGTCGAGCAACAAGCAGTCAGGGCCGCCGATCAACACTTGCGCCAAGAGCACGCGCAACTTGAAGCCGCCGGACAGGGTGGACAACTTCTGGTGGTGAGAGGCCAGGGGAATGCCGAGGCCTTCCAAGATTGCCGTCGCGCGCGCTTCGAGCGTGTAGCCGTCGTGCGTGGCGATCGTTTCTTCCAGCTCGGCTAGCTGGTTGGCGTCGCCGCCGTGATCGATGATTTGCGCGCGTTGTTCGAGCGCTTTCCAGACCTGCGTGTCGCCCATCATGGCCACGTGCAGGATCAGCGCTTGATCGTCGAGGAAGTGATCCTGACGCAGCACGCCGACACGCGCGCGCTTGGGGATGCTCACCGTGCCGTTGGTGGCCGGCTCGTCTCCCGACACGATGCGGATGAAGGTGGTTTTTCCAGAACCGTTGGCGCCGACCAGGCCGTAGCGCGAGCCTTCGTTCAGCTCGAGGCTCACGCCTTCGAACAGCGCGCGCGCACCGTACGATTTGCCGAGGTCAGTGGTTCGAATCATAGCCGGGGGCTGAATGCCCCAGGAGGTGAACAGAGTCCACTAGGAAATGCGGACCGCGATCGGCGAGGATTCAGCGGCTGAGACTGTCACGGTACGCACGCGACCTCGGCTCGCCCAAGCCGCGCAAAGCACGACGAAAGCGGAGGTGACCAGCATCGGGCGCGTCAAATGCTCGCCGAGCAGGAGCCAGGACCAAAACATGCCGAGCACGGGCTGGGCCAGCTGCACCTGGCTCGCGCGCGCGACGGTGGTGCGTGTAAGCCCGTGGTACCAGGCGAAAAAACCCAGGTACATGCTGACTACGCCCGCGTAGCCGAGGCCTAACCAGGCTCGCCAAGAGACCTCTGTCGGCAGCGGGTGCTCGATCAGCGCGAGCAACGACAGCCCGAAGGTCAACGGCAAAGACAACACCAGCGCCCACGAGATCACGCGCCAGCCGCCTAGTCGACGCGTGAGGCGCGCGCCCTCACCGTAGCCGACGGCCGCGCTCAGGACAGCGATCAACATCCAACCGTCCGCCGCGACCAGGTGCAATGAAGCCTGGGTGAAGCCGAAGGCCAGCACCGACGCTGCACCGAGCGATGACGCGAGCCAAAACTTCGCCGCAGGGCGCTCCCCATTCCTGAGCACTGCAACGAGCGCAGTTGCCATGGGTACGAGCCCGATGATCACCAGCGCGTGCGCCGCCGGCACGCTGCGCAGCGCGATCGCGCTACACAACGGAAAGCCGAGCACCACGCCCAGCGCGACGATCGCGAGCGAGGCGAGATCGGCACGTGCCGGTAGGCGCTCGCGACGCCACGCGAACACGAGCAGTGCCAAGACCCCCGCGATCACCGAACGACCGGCGCCGATCAGGAGCGCGCCCAGCTCCGGTACCGCTGCCCGTGTGGCGGGGACAGTAAGACTAAAGCAGGCGACACCGAGCGCGGCGGCGCCCAATCCGCGAAAGTGGCTAGAAAATTGGGCAATCGGGGCATGTAGCGTTACTGCCCGCGTTCGGGTATCGTTACTCGGTTCCGACATGGAAATAGATAACACTATGCCGAGCAACGGCAAGTCCTTGAAGGCCGACGTGCGCATCGCGAGCGAGCTCCGGAAGCGCGTCGCGCGCCTCGCGCCCGGATCGCTCCTGCCCTCGGTGCGTGAGCTGAGCTCGGAGTTCGCGGCCAGCCCAGTTACCGTGCAGCGCGCGATGGCGCAGCTGGCTCGCGAAGGGCTCGTGCACAGCCGCCCGGGGGACGGCACGTACGTGGCCGAGCGCGCTCGAGAATTGCCGCGCGCGGATTCATCGTGGCAACTCACGGTGCTCGGGCCAGCCGCCGATCCAATCGCGAACGCCGCCTTCGAGCTACCGGTACCCGGCACGTTGGTCTTGGGCAGCGGCTATTCCGATCCGTCCCTGCAGCCACTCGGTTTGCTCGCGAAGGCGGCGCGCCGCGCGGCGGCCAATGCGCGAGCTTGGGATCGCCTGGCCGCCGAGGGTCACCCGGAGCTAAGGCTGTGGTTTGCGCGCGACGTCGGCGGCAACGCGCGCGCGGATGACGTGGTGCTGGTCGCGGGCGGGCAAGCGGCCCTCGCGGCGACTTTTCGCACCTTGGTGCCGTTTGGCGGCCCGATCTTGCTCGAGTCACCGACGTACTTCGGTGCGCTCAGCGTGGCGCGCTCGCTCGGTTTGAAGCCCGTGCCGGTGCCGCTCGACGCGCAGGGGATCCGGGCTGATTTGCTGGAAGCGGCGTTCGCGTCGAGCGGCGCGCGCGCGCTTTATCTGCAACCCGCGTTTTCCAATCCCTCGGGCGTCACGCTCTCGGCTCAGCGCCGCAAAGAGGTCCTAGAAGTCGCGGAGCGCGCGGGCGCGTTCGTGATCGAGGACGACTATGCGCGCGACCTTTCGTTCGGCGCAGCTCCGCCAGCGCCGCTGTTCCGCGATGCGGGCGATCGCGTCGTTTACATTCGCTCTCTCACCAAGTCGACCGCGCCGGGGCTGCGTGTCGCGGGTGTGGTTGCCAAAGGTCCGGTGCTCGGGCGACTGCGAGCGCTGCGCGCGACCGAAGATTTTTTCATCTCGGGCCTGCTTCAAGACACCGCACTCGAGCTCGTCAATGCCGCGGGCTGGGCGCCGCACGTACAGAAGCTGCGCCACACGTTGCGCGAGCGCCGAGATCTGGCCGTGCGCGCCTTGGCTCGTCACTTGCCGAATGCTCGCCTGAGCCGAATCCCCGACGGTGGATTCAGCCTGTGGGTGGAATTACCCTCAGGGGTGGATGACCTCGTATTCGTGGCCGCTGCTGCGCGGGCGGGCGTTTCGCTCACGCCCGGGGTGCCTTGGTTCGCCGCGGAAAAGCCAGGCTCCTTCGTGCGCATCAGTACCGCAGGCGCGCGCGGCCCGGACCTCGAAGCGGGCATCGCGCGGCTCGGGTTGCTCGAGGTGCCCGGCGTATAGCGCACACGCCCGCACATCGGCGCTCGCGCTCGCACTCAATGTTTCGAATCGATACAAACGCTCGTGCATTGAGAATCGTGGGCAATAATATAAACTTATGGCGTGGCTTGACGGTCGGTGCAGTCGAGGGACCTGGGTAGCGGTGTTTTGCAGCGCGGGCGCGATCGCGGCTGCCTGCGGAAGCAACCCATCGGTGACTACACCTGCTGGTGTAGCGGCGTTCGCTGCTGATGGTGGCGGTGCGAACGGTTCATCGGGTGGCACGGACGGTACTGCCGCGACGGGCAACATCGGCACCGCTGCAACGGGCAACATCGTCACGCCGGACGGCGGTGATCCAGGCACCGGCCCCATCATCGCGACGGATTTGGTTTTCGATCCCGAGAGCGTGACCTTGACCTTGGGCGACGCCGGCGCGGTCAAGACCGCCAGCTACACGCTCAAAGCAACCCTCGAGGGTGGAGCCGTCCGCGCCGTGCCCGCGGAGGCTTTGGAGTTCGACCGTCCGGACATTGCGTCCTTCGCGCTCGGCCCGCCCGCAGTGCTGACTGCCACTGGCGCCGTGGCGGGCACCGGCGTGCTGCACGCAGTGTTCGGAGGCAAAGAGGCGACTGCGAAGCTGGTCGTCAACATCGTCGAAGCGCACACCGAGGGCAAACCGCCGAAGGCCGCGATCACGGCTTTGAACGCCGATAAATTGCCCGCCGATCCCACGCTCACCACGTTGCTCTACCCATACGACAAGACCGTGTTTCCCCTCGGCCTGTCGTCGCCGCTGATGATGTGGAACGCGCCGAGTCCTACGGGCGACGTATACCGCATTCACCTCGAGCAAAAGGGCTACCAGTACGACTACTACTCCGCGGTCGACGCGCCTGCCCAGGTGCGCCTACCGCAAGACGCCTGGGATCGCGTGACCGCCTCGAACACCGGTGACCTGCTGACGCTCACGGTATCGCGCTGGGATAGCGCGAAGTCGCTGGCGTACACCTCCGTGACCGAGAAGCTCACGGTCGCGCCCGAGAGCCTGCGCGGTGCCATTTACTATTGGACCGCATCGCAGACCGAGACCGAGCGTGTCGGCAGCATCACCCGTATCTACCCCGGTGCTGGGGCGATGCCGGAGAAGCTCAACGAGGGAAAGTGCATGGGCTGCCACTCGGTGAGCGCGGATGGCACCACGCTGGTGGCCACGATCGAGGATCCCTCGGCGCCCTCACTGGCACCATACGAAGCCGTCGCCGGCTCGAGCCTGGCGGGCCAGTACTACCGGGCTTGGGCGGGCTTCAGCTTGCCGGACGCGACCGTGATCAAGCAGACCACCAAAAACGGGGGCAACTCCGCGCTCACGCCGGACGGAAAGTACGTCGTGTTTGGCGGCCGTGCCATCACCGATACGGCCACAGTCGTTCCGGGCTCCAAGTACATTTCGCTCGCGGTCACGGCGACCGGTGAAGTGATCGCCGACAGCGGTCTCGACGACCTCGCGCTCCCCAACGCCAACGTGCTGACCCGCTTCGGCGCTGACGGTGTGATGATGCCTTCGTTCTCGCCCGACGGGACCAAGCTCGCGCTCGTGCAGTCCGCGACGGGATCGGACCTCGTGGACAACGTGATCCCGAGCTCGGTGCGTATTTTCTATCTGGACTTCGATCAGAAGAAGGCGAAGTTCGACGCCGCGAATATCCACGAAATCGTCAAAGCCAGCGATCTTCCGACCGGCAATGACCAGCTTGGCTATCCCTCGTTCAGCCCCGACGGGAAGTTCATCGCGTACCACTCGGGTCAGTATTCGACGGGCTGTCACGCCGATCCGAACCCGATGGTCCCTGCTTGTCAGGATCCGACGTTCGATAGCGGCGAGCTGTGGGTGAGCCCCACGGCGGGCGGCGCGCCGATTCGCTTGGTCAACATCGACGATCCGCCGGCGATGGCCGATCACAACACGCAGCGCGAGCCCACGTTCTGTCCGATCGAGCGCGGCGGCTACTCGTGGGTCGTGTTCACCAGCATGCGTGACTGGGGCAACAAGCTCACGGGCCCAGTGAAGAACTCCAAGCGCAGGCTGTGGGTCGCGGCCGTCGACACGACGCTCCGCAAGGTCGACCCGAGCCACCCTGCGTTCTACGTGGAGGGTCAGGACGACGCGACGCCGAACATGCGCGGTTTCTGGGCGCTCGCGAAGTGCATCGAGACGCCCAAGCCGCCCGAAAAGGGGCCGAGCTGCACCTCGAACTTCGAGTGCTGCTCCGGCTTCTGCGTCGACGGACAGTGCGTGGACAAGTCCACCTTGTCCTGCAAGGGCGTGGGCGACGCCTGCACCGCGGCCAAAGAGTGCTGCAATGCGGGGGTGACTGATTGCATCGGGGGCAAATGCGCGATCCCCGAGATCCCGAAATGAGCGACGCTCAGCCGTGCCAGCGAGCGAGGCAGGTCTGAAATTGGGCGTGGCCTTCGGGCCACGCACCGAGGCCCGAGCTGGCGTTGATGTGGCCGGCGGGACCGATGTCGGTGAAGCCTGCGCCCCAGCACTGCGCGAAGAATTCAGCACGTTCGCGATCGACGAACGGATCGTCAGCGCTGGCGACCACGTGAGCCGGGAACGGGAAACGCCCGCGTGGGATCGGCGAGAAGCAACGGGTCTCGCTCGGGGTGCAACGCGGGGTTTCGACGTCGGCCGGCGAGACCAGGAACGCGCCCAACACCTTCGCGTTCGCGCCCGTGAGCTGGGCGAAGTGAGCCACCAGCGAGCAGGCCAGGCTGTGGGCGACGAGCACGACGTCCGAATCCGCTTCGGACACCGCTTGCTTCAGGTTGTCGAGCCAATCAGGCAGCTTCGGCTGGTCCCAATCGGCCTGCTCGACGCGCTGGTAGCCATACGTGGCTTCCCACCGAGTTTGCCAATGCCCGGGGCCGGAGTTACCGAGACCGGGCAAGATCAGGACTGAAACGTTGGGCATCCGCGGGCTTCCTGGCTGGATGATAGACCGAACGCGTGGCTTGCCAAGCCGGTTTTCCGCTCGATGGTAGCTCGCACGTGGGGCGCGTTGCAGGCCCACAACAGTCTATTGTGGCGTGAAGCCTACCGAGGGCGAAGCCCACGACTTAACTTCGACGCTGTTGTTTTGGAGGTAACGATGATCACTCTGAGAAAAGCTCAAGATCGAGGACACGCTCAGCACGGTTGGCTCGATTCGTGGCACACGTTTTCGTTCGGTGATTACTACGATCCGAAGCACATGGGCTTCCGCTCGCTGCGTGTCATCAACGAGGATCGGGTCGCGCCCGGCAAAGGTTTTCCGACCCATTCGCATCGCGACATGGAGATCGTGACCTACGTGCTCGACGGCGCGCTGGAGCATCGGGACTCCATGGGCAACGGCCAAGTGATGAGGTCGGGTGACGTGCAACGCATGACCGCGGGGCAGGGCGTGAGCCACAGCGAGTTCAACGCCTCGAAGACTGAGCCCGTGCACTTCTTGCAGATCTGGATCTTGCCCGAGCGCCGCAACCTCGAGCCCGGCTACGAGCAGAAGAATTTCGCGAAGCCAGAGCTACAAGGAAAATTGCGGGTGGTGGCCTCGCGCGACGGCGCTGACGGTGCGGTGGTCGTGCACCAAGACATGAAGTTGCTCGCGGGCCATTTCGCCGAGGGCGAGCAGCAGAAGTACACGCTGGCGCCGGGTCGCCAGGCTTGGCTGCACGTGGCGCGAGGCACGGTGCGCGTGAACGGTGAGCAGCTCGCGGCCGGCGATGCGCTGGAAGTGAGCGACGAAGCTGCGCTAGAAATCAGCGGCGTGAAGGCCGGCGAAGTCTTGCTGTTCGATCTCGGCTGAGCCGAAGGCGGCTACCGTATCACCACAGGTCCACCTGCGGTGATACGCCGACCAGCAAGGCTGCGTGATCGGTGTGACGCAGAAAGCCACTCAGCGCGGTCAGCGAGACGTCGAGCCGAGGATTGACCGCGTAGGTGGTGCCGAGCGAAAACGACAATTCGTGCGGGTCGGGGCTGAAATAGTAGGCCGCGCCGAGCTCGGACTGCAAAGACCAACGGCTCTGCGCGGCGAGCTCGGCATTGAAATCGACACCGCACACCAGGCTGCTGGAATGCTGATCGGCAATGCTAGCGCCTGGATCGATCAGCGTGCCTGCATTGAGCACCCAGGCGAGCCCGCGGTGCGTGTAGCCCACGAGGCCAAGCGCGCCATAGCCGATACCCCCGGAGTCGATCGTCGGAAAACGCGGCCCGAGCTCGAGCCCGACGGCCCAGGCGTCGCCGGGCGAATCACTCGTGTCGTACAGCCCGAGCTTGGTCGCGACCCACAGCGCGTCTCCGCTCACGTGGCGCTTGCCGCCCACCCGATCGAAGTTGAACGCGCCGCTGACGTCGAGCTCGACGGCCCGCGTCAGCCCGAGGCCGATCTCGAAGTCCGGCAATAGCAGGTGATTTTGGCTCGTGGAGGTGCCGAGCACTGGCCCTGCCTGCAAATCGAAATCCAAGACGCCCGCATTTTCGAGCTCCAGATCATCGGGTTCGAAGTGCCGGCGCTTGGCAGCGACAGAACCCGCGAGCGTGAGCGCCGAGAGCGCGCACAGCACGACGAGGCGCGCCTTCACGCGCCCACCCAACCAGCTTCAGGGGGCGCCGGCAGCGCTCGGCGCACCGCTAGCACCGGCGAGGCTACCGGCTGCGCCGCCGCTTGCGGTCGTGCCGCCCGTGCCACCGTCACCAGCCCCGCCACCGCCTGCAACAGAAGCGCCGCCCGCACCCGAAGCACCGCCCGCACCCGAAGCACCGCCGGTGCCAATGGCAGCTTTCGGCAAACAACCCCAAACCAATAGATCGCCTTGGTAGATGGCGATGTGGTCCCAAACCGTGAACGCGGTGTCGGCGGCATTGTAAGAGTAGTCGTTGCCCTGGGTTTGGTTCGGCGGGTCGTAGGTGCTCGGTTGCAGATCCCAACTGACTTTGGCCGTGGCGCCCTTTTCTAGCGTAACTCCCGCTGGAAAGGTGAGCTCGGCGTAGCTGTCCGCTCCATCGGCCTTCGTGCCCAACGAAACGACCTTCAGCGTCGCGCCACTGACTGGGCGGTAGCCACCGGTGCCGCCGTCCACCTGCGCGCTGTACACGGAGGGCTTCCAGGCAGAGCTCTCTTCGTTACTGAAGAAGTAGCGAATGCTGAGCGAAGCGAGGGGCACCGGCGTATCGCTGGTGTTGATGAATTGATATTGCGCCGTGATCACTGCCTGTTGCGTGCTGCCCTGCAAGTACTGCAGCGACATCGTGGGCGTGGCCGCGCAGGCTCCGGGCTCGAATACGGGGGGAGCGCCGCCGCCTCCGCCGCCCGAACCGCCAACGGTACCCGCGCTGCCAGCCGCGCCGCCGCGCCCTGCGGCGCCCGCGTGACCGCCAGCTTGGCCCCCGGCATTGAAGCCGCCGCTCGGCGAGCCCCCGCTGCCCGTCAGCTTGCCGCCCGCGCCGGCTCCAGGACTGAGGGCGCCGCCCGCGCTCGACCCGGCGCGCGGGGCCGTTGCGCCCGCGCCGCCGTCCGAACCGGGGCTGGTGTCTTCGGCGGTGGCGCAGGCTGCAATCCAGAGCGGGAACAACACGACGGCAGGGGCTCGCAATGACTTCATCGTGACCGATTCTGGAACCGGTTTCATAGGTTGTAAAGTCCGCCGCGGGCAGGCCTCGCAAAGCGCGAAAAGCACTCGCGTTCTTTGGACGTTTTCGAGCTCCAGCGGGAGCTTCGCAGGACGCTACTTGCTGGTCGACTGCGAGCGGTTGCGCGCGGCCGCGCGGCGCGCGCGAGCTTCCAGATCGTCGAGCGATGCGGCTTGCAATTGCGCGGCCGCCGCGGCCGTCTCGACGTCCATATCCTCGGCCGCGATGTGCAGCTCTTCGGCGTCCACGACCTCGTCGTCGTTCGGCGTGTCTTCGAAGCTCAGCACGTGGTCGAACAGGGCGTCCGCATTGGCGAACGCTTTGGCCAAGGGCGTGATGCGCGAGTCACGCAGCGTGTGGACGCCGGCGCGAATGGCGGTCATCAGCGTCTCTTTCACGCCGCCGCCAGTGACCGCTGTTGCGCCCACGACGGGAACTGCGGCATCGAGCTTCAGACGCTTACGCATCTTGTCCGGTGTGAGCGCGCCTTCGACGTCTTGCTTGTTGGCCTGCACGACCAAGGGCAGCTTGTCCTTCCGGCGGCGCATCAAGGCGCGCAGGCGCGAGAACGTGCGCATCGTGTCCGGGATCTGCGCGGGGCTCGAGTCACATACGAAGGCGACCACATCCGCCATTTCGATCAGCGGCTTCCTACGATAGGCGCGCTCGACTTGGCCGGGCACCGTGATTAGCTGAAATTTCAGGGCTTGCCCGCCTTGGGCCGGCCCGTCGATTTCTAGCCAATCGAAGAACATGGTCCGGCCCTTGAGCTCGGCCGGGGTGTACATCTCGCTCCGCCGGGAGCTCGGGATTACGTCGCAAATGCGCTGCAAATTCGTGGTTTTCCCGGCAATGCCGGGGCCGTCGTACACGATCCGCACGATGTGGCAATTCCTGGCGGAATCGAAAGACGGCATACCTATGACCTAACCCGATTGCTCCTTGAGCGGAAGCACGCTGTTCAACGCGGCGGTTTCACACGACATCTCGCTCTGCAAAATTCGGCGCTGACTGCTTTCGCGCACGAACGGGCCGCGTTTCTGCAATCTGATAGGTTCGAAGGGCATGGGCCTCTACCTGGGTCTGGATTCCAGCACGCAGAGCTTGTCGGCGTTGGTGATCGACACGGCCTCGGGGCAAGTAGTGCTGGAGGAGAGCCTCAACTTCGGCGCTGAGCTCCCCGAGTTCGAGTCACCCCACGGCTTTCTGCCACACCCTGATGACCAACTGCGCCACGCCAATCCGCTGCTCTGGGTCGCCGCCATCGACGCGCTGTTCGCCAAGATCGTGGCCCGCGGCTTCGACTTGGGCGCGCTCTCCGGCGTGAGCGGCGCCGCGCAGCAGCACGGCTCGGTGTACCTGAAGACTCGAATCAGCGATGCTGCGCCGTGGTCGGTGAATGCGCCGCTGTGCGAGCAAGTGCGGCCACTGCTCAGCCGGCCAACCTCGCCGATTTGGCTCGATAGCTCGACGGCCGGTGAGTGCCTCGAAATTGCTGCGGCCCTCGGCGGGGACTCGGCTTTGGTTTCGATCAGCGGCTCGCGCGCGATCGAGCGTTTCACGGGCCCGCAGATCCGTAAATTTTGGAAGACCGAGCCTGGTGCTTACGCGGCCACCGCCGAAATCACGTTGGTGAGCGCGTTCATGGCCTCCGTCTTCATTGGGCAGAGCGCGCCCATCGATCAGGGCGACGGGGCAGGCATGAACCTGCTCGAGCTCGCGACCGGCCGTTTCAGTGCGGCGCTGCTCGAGGCGACTGCACCCGGGCTAGCGCGCAAATTGCCACAAGTTTCTGCTTCGACGACGCGCGTCGGCAGCATCTCGCCCTACTTCGTGGCGCGCTACGGCTTTGCCCCGGGCACCCCGGTGATCGCATTCACGGGCGACAACCCGAGCAGCTTGGTGGGCATGGGCGCGACCGAGCCGGGTACGTTCGTGATCAGCTTGGGTACGAGTGACACGGTGTTCGCGGCCATGTCCGAGCCTCGCACCGATCCGCGAGGCTATGGCCACGTCTTCGGCAATCCTGCGGGCGGCTTCATGTGCTTGATCAGCTTCGCCAACGGCTCGCTCGCTCGCGAGCTCGTGGCGGATCGCGTTGGCCTCGGCTGGGGCGCGTTCGAGCGCGCACTCTCGAGCGAGACGCGAGCGGGCAACGACGGGAACTGGATGCTGCCCTACTTTTTTCCCGAGATGACGCCGCGCGTGCTCGCGCCGCACGTCGAGCTCCACGGCAGCGCCGAGTTCCGTGAGTTTCGGGCACCCGCCGCCAATGCGCGGGCGATCGTCGAGGCCCAAGCGTTGTCGATGCAGCGCTACTCGGACTTCATTGGCCAAGCGCCGAAGGTCCTGCGCGTGACTGGCGGCGCCTCGAAAAATCGCGGCATTTTGCAAGTCTTGGCGGATGTCTTCGAAGCGCGAATCGAGGTCTTACGGAGCTCGAGCTCGGCTGCTCTGGGCGGGGCCCTGCGCGCAGCGCAAGCCGTCGAAGGCCTGCCGTGGGCCGAGCTGTTCGCGCGTTTCGTCGTACCGGAGCCGGGCATGGCGTTGGAAAGCACGCCGGGCAGCGCGTCGACGTACCGCGAGCTGCGTGGCAAATTCGCCGACAAGTGGCGAGCGCTCGGCGTTTGACTTGGAGTCACGGCGAGCCTTTGCTCTACTTCGAGGGTGCCGAAAATTCGGGCAAAACTCGGAGGGCTTGGGCTTGCGTTGCTGCTCTCCTCGTGCGCCCCGAACGAATCGGCGAAGGCCAACGCGGACCTGCCGCTGGAGATCGGGCTCGATCTTTGGGCTGGCTATTATCCGGCGCTGCTCGCAGACGAGCTCGGCTTTTTCCGTAGCGAGCAGGTGGCCGTGCGAATTTCGCTGCCCGAGGATACGGACCAGCTCTTGGTCGACTTTGCGGCGGGAAGCTTGGACGGCATCGCTGTAGCGGCCGGTGACACGATCAACGTGCTGGAGGTGAATCCAGAAGCGAGCATCGTGCTGTTCTCGGACGTTTCTGATGGCGCCGACATGGTCTTGGCCCTGCCGCCCATCGACGTGCCCGAGGGGCTCGCGGGCAAGGCCGTGGGCACGAACTTGGGCGGGTTTGGTGAGCTGTTGATCCGGCAAATGTTGGATCAACACGGCGTGCCGCCTGCGCGCGTCAAGCTGGTCAACGTCGACGCAGCGCAGGCGGTCGATCGTTTGATCGCGGGCGAGGTCGCGGCCGTGCATACCTGGGAGCCGTATGCGACGCGTGCGCGCGCTGCCGGCGCGCGGGTGCTGTACACGAGCCGCCAAACCGATGGCTTGGTGCTCGACGGCTTCTTGTTTTCTCGCGAAACTCTGCGTTCGCGGCCGGACGCGGTGCGCCGCTTCCTGCGAGCCTGGTTTCGTGCCGTCGACCACTGGGCCTTGCACGCAGCCGAAGACGACCGGCTGCTGGAGAAGCGACTCGCCATTCCAGCGAACAGCATCAACCTGACCGGGATCCGGTTGATGACACTCGCGGAGGAGCAGCGGTTGTTCGAGCGCGGCACGAACAACCGCTCCGCGTATCACGTGCTCGGGCAATACGTGGACTACTTCCTGCGCCGTGGCACGCTCAGCGCTGCTCCGGACCTCGAACGCGTGCTCGATCCACGTTTTTTGCCGAGCGCGAAATGATTTTTCCGTTCGCTAACCGCATGGGCATCCGGGGTCGGCTGATCATCTTGGCGCTCGGTATCTCCTTGGGCGCGCTGATCGTGCTCACGCTGATTCAAACACACGTCACCAAGGAGGCGCTGGTCGAACGCGAGGCGCGCTTGCTGAGCTCCGCAGCGCAGCTGACCGCCAACGCGATCGACGATTTCATCAGCAAGAGCTTGGACAACGTGCGCAGCGACGCACAAGATCCGGCTCTGTCGCGCTTCTTGTCGTTGCCCCCGGAGCAACGGGCCAAGAGCGCCGACCGCGTGGAGCTCGAAGCCTTGCTCGAGCGCGGCGCACTGCGCGACTCGATTTTCGTAGCTTCCTACGGCCTTTTGGACACGGCAGGGCACAACGTCGCCGACTCCAGCCCCACCAACTTGGGCAATGACGAGTCCGCGGCCGAATATTTTCGCGTCGCCGTGCGCGACGGCTTACCCCACGTTTCGGAGGTCGAGCCGATCGCCCCCGGCTCGAAGCGTTTGGTCGTGACCTTCAGCTCGGTGGTACGCGATCCGGAGTTGGACGTGGTCGGCGTATTGCGCTTGAAGTTTTATGCGCAGATCCTGCAGCGCTCGCTGGCACGGGACACGGCGTTGCTGGGCCCGGGAGCATTCTTGGTGCTGGTCGATCAAGAGGGCCGCTACCTCGCTCATGGCCTCGAGCCGCGCGCGGTCGGTCGCAACGTCGCGCTCGACTCACCCGAGCTGGCCCGCGGGCTGAGCGAGCTGGGCCTCGTACCCATGTTCACGACGCACCTGAACCTGGAAGCGCACGGCGGCGGGCGGGAGCAGAAAGTCGCGGGGACCAAAATCCAACGTCAGACCTGGCGCGTCGCGGTGGTGCGCCCCAACGCCGCCTTCATGGCGCCGGTCGACGAACAGCTGGAGAGCGCGGGCCTGGTCGCTTTGGGCGTTGCGGTGATCGCGATCTTGGCGGCAGTGTTCTTCGGTACTCGCGTGGCGGCGCCGATCTTGCGCCTGACGGAGAGCGCAGAACGGGTGGCGCGCGGCGATCTGGAAGCGCACGCCAAAATCTCCGGCCCACGCGAGGTTCAGATGCTCGCGCGCGCGTTCAACCTGATGACCGGTCAAGTGCGCGAAACCCTCGAGGGGTTATTGGTCGAGATCGGGGACCGTACGCGCGCCGAAACTTCGGCGCGCGAGAGCGAAGAACGCGTGCGTGCCTTCGTAGAAAACGCGCTGGACGTGATCCTGGTGATCGACCGCGAAGGGAAGGTGCTGTACGCAAGTCCGTCCATCGAGCGCTTGATCGGCCGCAGCGTGGAGGCGGTGATCGGTCAGAATTGGTTCGATTGGCTGGTGCCGGCGGATGCGGTTGCCGTGCGCGCGCGGCTCGCCGAGGCCGTGCGTGAAGACAAGCCCGTGTTCGAACAGCTGCACGTGTTGCATCGCAACGGAGATCAGCGCGACGTCGAGCTCGTCGGGCGGCCCGCCTTCGACGTGCGCGGCGTAGCCGGCGTGATCGTCAACGTGCGCGACGTGTCTGATCGGGTGCGGGCAGAAAGCGAGCGCGCGGAGCTCGAAGAGCATCTGACACAGGCCCGCAAGATGGAAGCCATAGGTCACCTGGCGGGCGGGGTTGCGCACGACTTCAACAACTTGCTCACGCCGATCATTGGCTACACCGAGCTGGTCCGTTCCAGCCTGCCGCCGGCAGATCCGATGTACGCCGACCTGGCGGTGGTGTTGGAGGCGGCGGAGGGCGCGCGCCAATTGGTGCGTCAGCTGCTCGCATTCGGACGAAAGCAGGCTCTAGAAGTGCGCGCGCTCGATCTCGGCGAACAGGTGCGTCGCATCGAGAAGATTTTGCGTGCCATGATCCCCGAGTCGATCGAGTTAGTGCTGAACCTGCCCAGCGAGCCGGTGGTGATTCGCGCGGATGCGACTCAGCTGCAGCAAGTCGTGCTGAACCTGGTCGTGAACGCGCAGGACGCAATGAGTCAAACGGGCGGGCGCTTGCTGGTCAGCGTCTCGCACGGCGACCGCATCGAACGCGACGCGGAGCTCGAGCTCGAGCCCGGCTCGTACGGCGTGCTCACGGTCGAAGACTCGGGTGAGGGGATCGACGAACAGACCCTGGCACGGCTGTTCGAGCCGTTCTTCACGACCAAAGAGCGTGGCAAGGGCACCGGCCTGGGGCTCGCGACCGTGTACGGCATCGTCAAGCAGCATCGCGGCGGCGTCTTCGTCTCCAGCACCAAGGGCGCAGGGGCCACGTTCAGCGTCTATTTCCCGTGCACGCGCGACGGTGTGCAAACGGTACAGCCAGGGCAGGGCGCCTTGCCCGGCCGGGGTGAGACCGTGCTCGTGGCCGAGGACGATCCGAGCGTGCGTACGCTCGTGAAAAACGTGCTCGAGCGGAACGGCTACCGCGTGCTCGTGGCCGAAGACGGATTGGCGGCGCTCGAGCTGGCGCGCGGCGAGAAGGGCCGCATCGATCTGCTGCTGAGCGACGTGATCATGCCCGGCATGAACGGCCGTGCCCTGCGCGACGCCTTGATCCTGCTCTACCCCGGGCTGCGCGTGCTGTTCATGTCCGGCTACACCGGCGACGTGCTCACCGGCCTCGGCGGCCTCGATCGCGACGTCTCTCTCGTGCCAAAGCCCTTCACCCCCGACACCCTGCTCAGCGGGATTCGGAAAGTGCTGGGCTACTAGGTGAAGCGCTACGAACAGTTAAAACTGTTCACGAACTGGTTCGTCTGGTTTTTGGTCTCGCGTTGAGGAAGAGTGCCGCCTGATGAGCCGGCCATTCCCGAGTCACTTCGTGTGGGGGGCTGCTGCGGCCTCGTATCAAATCGAGGGTGCAGCGTTCGCCGACGACAAAGGCTGGTCGGTGTGGGACATGTTTTGCCGGAAGCCGGGCATGGTCTGGAATGGCCAGACCGGGGACGTGGCGTGTGATCACGTGCAGCGCTATCGCGAGGACGTTGCGCTGATGAAGCAGATCGGGCTGCAGGCGTATCGGCTCAGCGTGTCTTGGCCGCGCCTGCTACCGGAGGGCGTCGGGCGTGTGAGCCAACGCGGGCTCGACTTCTACGATCGCCTGATCGACGAGCTCTTGGCGGCGGGCATCGCGCCTTGGATCACCCTGTTTCATTGGGATTACCCGCTCGCGTTGTATCACCGCGGTGGCTGGCTCAATCGCGACACGGTGGAGTGGTTTGGCGAGTTTGCCGATGTCGTGGCGCGCAAATTCTCCGACCGCGTCGAGCATTGGATGACCTTGAACGAGCCGCAGGTGTTCATTGGGGCGGGTCACCACGAGGGGCGCCACGCTCCCGGTGACCGCCTCCGTTTTGCGGAGGTATTGCTGGCTGGGCATCATGCGTTGCTCGCTCACGGGCGCTCGGTGCAGGCGATCCGCGCGGCCAGCGCCAAGCCGGCGCGCATCGGCTTCGCGCCCGTCGCGACCGTCAAGATCCCCGCCACTGATAGCGCCGCCGACATTGCCGCGGCGCGTGAAGCCATGCTCGCGGTCAACGCCGAGACCGCGTGGACCAACACTTGGTGGATGGATCCCGTTTTCCTCGGACGCTACCCCGAAGACGGCTTGAAGTTCTTCGGTGGGCAAGTGCCCCACGTCGCCGCGGGCGATTTGGAGCTCATTAGCCAACCGGTCGATTTCTGCGGAGTGAATATCTACCAAGGCCAACACGTGCGCGCGGGCGAACATGGTCCAGAGGTGGTGCCGCCCCCGGTCGGCTTTCCGATCACCGCATTCGAGTGGCTGGTAACCCCCGAGGCGATGTACTGGGGGTCGCGCCTGCTGTGGGAGCGCTACAAGCAGCCGATCGTCATCACCGAGAACGGCATCTCTTCACGTGACTTTCAATCGCTCGACGGCAAAGTGCACGATCCGCAACGCATCGACTTCATGGAGCGGCATTTGATCGAGCTGCGCCGGGCGCTCGCCGACGGCGTGGCCATCGACGCTTACTTCCACTGGTCGTTCATCGACAACTTCGAGTGGGCGCACGGCTACAAGCACCGCTTCGGCTTGGTCTTCTGCGACTATCCGACGCAAGAACGCACCTTGAAGGACTCGGCCCACTGGTACCGCGACGTGATCGCCTCGAACGGCGCGAGCCTCAGCTCGGCCGAGCGCGGCGCTTAGCGCGTCGCCGCAGCTCGCGTAGGTTTTGGGGTTGGGGCCCAAAACCTGAGCATGGGGCCCCGGTCGTCCCTGTCGCGGCCGAACCCGACACGCACTCGACCCAGCCCGCGAAGCCGACGCCTTGCCAGGCGCAAGTCACGCTGGTGTCGTTGTACTTGGCGTCCAAGCTGGCGCAATACTTGGCGGACTGCTTGTTGGTCCTCGTCATGGCGGCGCGCGTTTTGGTCCAGGTGAGGCACGTCTTGCGGTCCAAGACCGATTGCTGTCCGACGGCGGTGGTGCCGGTGCCAGGTGTACAGCCGACCGGGCCCGCTCCGGCGCTGCCAGCACCGGAGCCGCCAGCGGCGGCGAGGGAGCCGCCAGCACCGTCGGTGACGCCCGCGCTATTGGCGCCGCCACCGCCGACATTCGAACCAGCGGCCGAGCTGCCCGCGGCTGCTGCGCTTCTGAGCCGCCGCCCGACGGGGCCGCTCCTGCACCGCTGCTCGCGGGCGGCGCGGGATCGCTGGCGCTGCACGGGACCGGTAGCCAAGAGGGCCCACAAATAATCGCAAAACGAAGGAACTGGTGAGGCACGACCTCTTGAATTTACCAGAGGCGGAAGAGCGGCTCGGGGCTGATTCGTCTCACTCGGTTGGCCGTTTCCTCCGCGAAGCCACGCGCCCTTTACGTATCCAACGACGCCAAACGCGGGGCGCAGCGCTCACCCCGAGCAATTCGCGTCCCGATTTGGAACCGGCGAGGTGTGACGGTGACATGACCAGTTCCTGACCTGTGGAGCGCTAAGTTTTTCAACATGTCGATCCCGCAGCCCGAACGCGAAGCTCGTCGCGTTGCTTGGCTCAAAGCCTCTCCTTTCTTCGCCATGCAGTTCGCCGCAGTCGTCGGTTTGTTCTGGTTCGGCTGGTCTTGGTCGGGCGCGCTCTTGGCCGTTGCGCTGTACTACGTGCGCATGTTCGGTGTGACCGGCGCGTACCATCGCTATTTTTCGCACCGGACTTACCGCACGAGCCGCGCGTTCCAGTTCGTGCTGGCGGTGCTGGCCATGACCAGCGTGCAGAAGGGTGTGCTGTGGTGGGCCTCGCATCACCGAACCCACCATCGCAACTCCGATCAACCGGATGACGTGCACTCGGTCTTGCAAGACGGCTTTTGGTGGAGCCACGTGGGCTGGATCGTGTCGCGAAAATACGACGAGACGGACTTGTCCAAGGTGAAGGATCTCGCGCGCTTCCCCGAGCTGCGCTTCTTGGACCGCTGGCACGTCCTTCCGCCCATCGCCTACGCTGCCACGCTCTACCTATTCGGCGGTACTTGGGCCCTGTTTTGGGGCTTCTTGGTGTCGACCACGCTGCTCTGGCACGGCACCTTCACGATCAATTCGCTCACGCACGTGTTCGGCTCCCAGCGCTACGTGACCACCGACAACAGCAAGAACCACTTGCTGCTTGCGCTGATCACGATGGGCGAGGGCTGGCACAACAATCACCACTACTACCAGCGTTCGGTGAACCAGGGCTTCTTCTGGTGGGAGGTCGACATGACGTATTACGTCTTGCGCGTGCTCTCCTGGTTCGGCCTGGTGTGGGATCTGCACAAGCCGCCGCCTCACGTGATCAATGCGAACCGCATCGGCGTCGCGGCGCCGGCTGCGCCTCGGCCGCTCACGCCGCTCACGCCGCTCGGAGCCGAGGTCGAGACTCCGGCGGAGTGAGTCAGTCGTCGAGAACCTGGCGCACGCGCTGCGCCAGCTGCTCGCTCGAATAGGGTTTGGCCAAGAAGCGGAAGCTCGCTTCATCGACGCCGCGGCGTGAGATGTCGTCGCCCGGGTAGCCGGAGACGAACAGCACCTTGGTCCTGGGGCGAACCTTGGACAGCCGCTCGATCACGGAGGGACCGGACTCGCCAGGCATCACCACGTCCGACAGGAAGAGGTCGATCCGCGTGCTGTGATCCGAGGCAAGCTCGAGGGCTTCGGTGGCCTGCGTCGCGACGAGCACCTTGTAGCCCTGACGGCGCAGGATGCGGGCCGTGAGTTGCCGCACGACGGCGTCGTCCTCGATCAAGAGCACGGTCTCGTCCCCGCGGGGCATGACGGAGGCCCGCCCCGGGGCTTCGCTATCGGCCTTGGTAGGCGCGCGCGGCAACTCCACGTCGAAGGTCGTGCCGCGACCCACTTCGCTCACGATGTCGATGCTGCCGCCTGCGCCGCGCACGATCGCGAGGCAGGTCGAGAGCCCGAGCCCAGTGCCCTTGCCGGCGTCTTTGGTGGTGAAAAAAGGGTCGAACGCGCGCTCGCGCACCTCCGCTGGCATGCCCAGGCCGGTGTCGCTCACGCTCACGCGCACGCTGTTCTCGCCGAGCGAGGTGCGGATCCGGAGCGAGCCACCGGCGGGCATCGCGTCCCGCGCGTTCACGGCCAGATTCATGAGCAATTGCTCGCACTGCACGGGATCCATGGTCACCGGCGTCGGATCATTGCACAAGTCAATCGACACGATGACGTCCTCGCCGACCACGCGGTGCAGGAGCTTGGCCACGCTCTCGACCAAATGGTTGAGGTCGATGACCTTGGGCTCCACCACCTCTTTGCGGGCAAAGATCAGCAGTTGCCGGGTGAGCGCGGCGGCGCGCTGCGCAGCGACGTTGATTTGCTCGAGCGCTTCGTAGGACGGGTGGTTCAAGTCCAGCGTGAAGCGGCCGAGCTCGCTGTAGCTCATGATCACGGTGAGCAGGTTGTTGAAATCGTGCGCGATGCCACCGGCCAGGCGCCCCGTGGCTTCCATGCGCTGACTATGCAAGAGCTGCTCTTCCAGCTCGTGCCGGCGCGTGGTGTCCATGCTGGTGCCGGCCATGCGCAAGGCCTTGCCGCCCGCGTCGCGGATGGGCCGACCGCGGCTCTCGACCCAACGCAGGCTCCCGTCCGCGGCCTGAATGCGATGCTCGAACGCGACCTCGGGCGTCTCCCCCTTCAAACAGGCTTCGACCGCTTCTTGAACCCGCGCTCGATCGTCGACGTGGATCAGCGAAATGACGGACTCGAACGTGTGGTCGAAGCGATCCGGCGAGGTCCCGAACACCGGGAACATCTCCGGGCTCCAAGTGACTGTGTTTTCATCGAGCTGCCAATCCCAGTGCCCCATGCGCGCGGCGGTCATGGCCGAGCGCAGGCGCTCGTCACTGGCGCGCAGCGCGGCCTCCGCGGCCCGCCGGGCGGTGAGGTCTTGCATGGTCACCACGCGCATCGGGCGGCCCTGATACACGATGGGCTCCGAGCTCGATTCGACCACGACGCGCTCGCCGTTCTTGCTGATCCAGCACATTTCCGCGGTGCCGCCGCGACCCTGCGAGCGGATGCTGGCCTGAACGATTTCCCGCGATTCGGGGGCGATCAAATCCAGACCATTGCGCCCGATCAGCTCCTCCCGGGAGTACCCGATGAGCTGGCTGAGCGCGGAGTTGACCTCGCGAATTACCCCGTTTTCATTGATGAGCACGGCTTCTCGGGCGGCTTCCGAGAGGGCTCGGAAACGTTCCTCGCTCTCGCGCAACGCGCGAGCGTCCGTGTCCTCCTCACTCATCTTCGAAGAGGGTATCCAGCCTGCGATACGAATACAAGCCGCCGAAGCCGAGCACGGCTCCCCGAAACTCGCGCGACGCTCCGTGTTTGCTATGGTTTTGGCCCGTGACACCGCCCTTGTCTCAGATCTCGACACGCCCTGAAGTCCTCGCGCCCGCCGGGGACCAGCTCGCGCTCGAAGCCGCGATCAGCGCCGGCGCAGACGCGGTGTATTTCGGTGTGGACGCATTCAATGCCCGCGCCCGCGCCAAGAATTTCAGCCTCGAGCAGTTAGCAGATACGGTCACGCTTCTGCACTCACGGCGGGTCCGCGCGCACCTGACCTTGAATACGTTGGTGTTCGACGCCGAAGTCGAAGCCTGGTCCGAGGTGGTGCGCGCAGCCGAGCGCGCGGGGATCGATGCCGTCATCGTTCAGGATCTGGGCGCCATGGGGCTGGTGCGGCGCATCGCGCCCAGCTTGCGCATTCACGCTTCCACGCAAATGACGTGCACGGACGCGGCCTCGGTCGAGCTTGCGGCATCGCTCGGCGCGGATCGCGTCGTGCTCGCGCGCGAGCTCAGCTTGAGCGATATCGAGCAGATTGCGCGCGCGACGGCGGTGGAGCTCGAGGTGTTCGTGCACGGCGCGTTGTGCGTCGCTTACTCGGGTCAATGCTTGACCAGCGAAGCGATCGGCGGTCGCAGCGCGAACCGTGGCGCCTGCGCGCAAGCCTGCCGCCTACCGTACGAGCTGGTCGTGGATGGGGCGCTTCGGGATTTGGGCGAACGCGCGTACCTGCTCTCGCCGCAAGATCTGGAAGCGAGCGCGCACGTGCCGCGGCTGATCGAGCTCGGCGTGCGCTCGTTCAAGATCGAAGGCCGTCTCAAGGGGCCAGACTACGTCGCCGCTACCACGCGCTTGTATCGGCAGGCGGTGGACGCCGCGCTCGGCCAAGGCAGCTCACCCGACAACGGCACCAAAGAGCGCGCCATTCAAAGCTATTCGCGCGGCTCTGGCCCCGGCTTTTTGGCTGGCGTCGATCACCAGCAGCTGGTCGAGGCCCGTTCCTGCGACCATCGGGGCCTGCAGATTGGCCAGGCCGAGCGGCGCGAGCAGCGAGCTGGGCGCTCGTGGCTCGTGCTGCAGACGAGCGCTCGCATTGCGCGCGGTGACGGGTTGCTGATCGAGGGCGGCTGGGGCGGCGAGGGTGAGGTGGGCGGTCGCGTTTGGAACCTCGAACTGGCTGGGGTCGACGTGCCCGAAGCGCCTGCGGGGAGCTCGGTGAAGCTGTGGTTCGGGCCCGAGCTAGAGCTCGCCGAGGTGACGCGCGGCCGGCGCGTGTTTCGCACTCACGATCCCGAGACTGCGCGCGAGATCGGCGCGCTGTTGCAGCGCGAGCCGTACAAGGAGCGCTTGCAGTTGGAGATCTCGGGTCAGTACGGCGAGCCCTTCACGCTCGCGGCCCGCAGCGAACGCGGTCGGCAGGCGCGCGTGCAAGGTGACGCTGCGGTGGAGCCCGCGCAAAACCAAGCCACCTCCGCGGCAGATCTGGCCGACAAGCTCGGGCGGTTGGGCGACTCGCCGTTCGTGCTCGACGGGCTGCAGATCTCGTTGCCGAGCGACGCCTGGCTGCCGGTCTCGGCGTTGAATCGTGCGCGGCGCGCGCTGGTGAGCGCGCTGTGCGAGCCGCTCGAGGGGGCAATGGTTTCGGCCTCTCCGCGCCCAGTCCGCGTCGGTTCGGTCGAAGCGTTGCCCGCGCCGCCGCCGGCCGGCTTATTTGCGCTGTGCCGCAATCGGGCGCAGGCCGACGCCGCGCTCGCCGCGGGTGCCGATGGCGTGTATCTCGATTTCCTGGAGCTCACCGGGACGGGTGCGGCCCTGCGCGCTTTGCGCGCTTCAGGGGCTCACGTGGGCGTCGCGCCGCCGCGCATTCGTAAGCCCGGTGAAGAGAAGATCGATCGCTACCTCGATGGCCTAGCGCCAGATTCGGTGCTCGTGCGCAGCTTGGGTGCGCTGTTCGAGCTGCCCGCGCAGACCGCTGCTGCAGGCCCGGTGCGGATCGGTGATTTCTCGCTCAACGTGAGCAACCGCTTGACGGCCCTGGAAGTTTTGTCGCGCGGGCTGTCGGCGTTCACGCCCTCGTTCGATCTGGATTCGCCGCGGCTGCTCACGTTGCTCTCCGAGTCGCTCGCTCCGTACGCGGAGGTCGTGCTGCACCACCCCATGCCGCTGTTCCACATGGAGCACTGTGTGATCGCGGCTTTACTTTCGGAAGGTCGCGATCACCTCACGTGCGGGCGGCCGTGCGATCGGCATCAACTGTCGTTGCGTGACCGCGCTGGCATGGACCATCCCGTGGAGGCAGACGTGGGCTGTCGAAACACCGTGTTTCACGCTTCGGCGCAGAGCGCGGCCGAGCTCGTTCCCGCTCTGCAGCGCGCCGGCGTTCGCCGCTTTCGGGTCGAGCTGGTGCGCGAGTCCGCGGAAGAGACGGCTCGCATCGTCGGTTCGTATCGCGAGCTGCTCCAGGGACGGATCTCGGGCCGAGAAATATTTCGCAATCTCAAAGCCTCTGGCGGCTACGGCGTGGTTCGAGGCTCGCTGCGCGTGCTGGGGGATTGATCGGGTGACGTTCGTGGGGCATCCGCAAGACTTTTGCTTGACGCCCGAGTGACGAGCGGCCAAGACGCGCGCCCATGGGCCTACAGGCATTCGTCCGCTGGTTCCTGCCACGCGAGGACCATTTTTACGGCTTCTTGGAGGATCAAGCCTCCGTCGCACACGAAGCCGCGTTGGCCGTGGCCCGCTTCAAGGACGAGAGCGTCAGCGCCGAAGACGTGCGCATGTCGGTGCAAGAGCTCGAGCACAAGGGAGACCGCATCGCGCACGAGGTGGAAGAGTCCATCGCGCGCACCTTCGTGACGCCCATCGATCGCGAGGACTTGCAGAAGCTGTCGCAAGAGCTCGACGACGTGCTCGACTTGATGAATGGCGCGGCCCGCGCCTGCGTGCTGTACGGCGTCGAGCGGCCGACCACGCCCATGGTCGGCTTGATCGACAAGTTGGTGGAGTGCACCGAGGTCTTGAAGAAGGCCCTGCCGCACCTTCGAGCTCACGAGTACACGGCGCTGATCGAAGCCAGCCGTGAAGTGCGCAAGCTAGAGAAGGACGGTGACACCGTGTTCCGCACCGCCGTCAGCGCGCTGTTCAAGAACGGGTCTATCGACGCCAAGCAGCTACTGCGCGAGCGTGAGGTGCTCGAGCACCTGGAAAACAGCATCGATCACTGCCAACGGGTCGGTTCCACGCTGGCGAACCTGGCCATCAAGCACGGCTAACGATGCTCAGTCTGCTCATCGCGGTCATCGTCACCGCCATCGTGTTCGATTACATCAACGGATTTCACGACGCGGCCAACGCGATCGCTACCGTTGTGTCGACCGGCGTGCTGCCGCTGCGGACGGCGGTGATCGTCGCCGGCTGCTTCAACTTCGTGGGGGCGATGGCAGGCACCGCGGTCGCCAAGACGATCGCCTCGGGCTTCGCCAATCCGGCCGTAGTGAGCCAAACGGTAGTACTCGCCGCCTTACTGGGGGCGTGCATCTGGAACCTGCTCACCTGGTGGTGGGGCATCCCGTCCAGCTCGTCGCACGCCTTGATCGGCGGGCTCGGCGGCGCGGTCGTGGCCCACGCGGGGCTTGGCGCGTTCAAGTGGCACGCCTTGGTGCAGAAGGTGCTCGTGCCGCTCGTGCTGTCGCCCACGCTCGGCTTCGTGGTGGCTTTCTTCATGATGGTCGGGCTCACTTGGATCGCCCGTAATTTCAAGCCGGGCACCGTGCGGGTGGGATCGCGGCGCCTACAGTTGTTGTCGGCCTGCGGGATGGCCTTCTCGCACGGCTCCAACGACGCGCAGAAGTCGATGGGCATCATCACGCTAGCGCTGGCCGCGTTCATGACCGCGGGTCACGCCGGGCTGCCCGCTTGGATGGTGCCGGTCGGGAACGAGGTGCCGCGCTGGGTGATCGTGGTGTGCGCCGCCGCGATCGCGCTCGGCACGATGGCCGGCGGCAAGCGCATCATCAAGACGATGGGCACCAAGATCATTCGTATCGCGCCGCTGCAGGGCTTCGCTGCGGAGACCTCTGGCACGCTCGTGATCTTGGCGGCAAGTAAGCTCGGGATCCCGGTGTCCACCACGCATTGCATCAACGCCTGCATCATGGGCGTCGGCGCCAGCAAGCGAGTCAGCGCGGTGCGCTGGGGTGTAGCGTCCAACATCGTGCTGGCGTGGGTGCTCACGCTGCCGTTGAGTGGCGCCGTGGCCTACGTAACCATGCAGATTATCGGCCTAGTCTCCTAGCTCCGTTGCGATCGCCACCCACTCGAGTAGACCACTCGCGTGGCAACCAAGAAAATCTCGTTCGACCCGGAGACCCAAGGCAACGCGCTGCGGCGCATCGTGCTCGCGATCTTGATCCTCGTCGGCGTCGGCTTCTTGCTCAACGCGACCCTGATGCGCATCGACGCTGGGCACGTCGGGATCAAGGTCAAGCTCGCGGGCAGCGCGCGCGGTGTGCAGGACATCCCCGTGGTCACGGGCTGGGTGATGTACAACCCGCTCACCGAGCAGATCGTGTCGTTCCCGATCAGCGTGCAGAACGTGGTTTGGACGGCGTCACAGGCGGAAGGTCGCACGGTCGACGAGTCGATCACGTTCTCGTCTCAAGAGGGCGTCAACGTGAACTCCGACATCGGCCTGTCGTTCCATATCGACTCGGAGAAGGCGCCCCATCTGTACCTGCGTTTTCGCCAGCCGGACGTGATGGTCCTGGCCGACGGCTACGTGCGCAACGCGGTGCGTGAAGCGTTCAACGACATTGCTTCGCGCATGCAAGTGCAAGAAATCTACGGCGCGGGCAAGGGCAAGCTCGTGTCCGACGTTTCGGCGCGCTTGCGCGAGGTGCTCGGTAAGGATGGCTTCGTGATCGATCAGTTGACGATCAACGGCGCGTTGCGCCTGCCGGAGAACGTGGCGCAGGCCATCAACCGCGCCATGGAGGCCACGCAAAACGCGATTCAGGCCGAAAACAGGGTGCGCCAGGTGCGCGCCGAGGCCGAGCAGAACGTGGCTCAAGCGCACGGCGGCGCGGAAGCCGCGCGGCAACGGGCCGAAGGCGAGGCGGACGCGGTTTTGATCCGCGCTCGCGCGGATGCGAAATCCAACGAGATCATCCGGCTTTCGACGACGGGCACCGTCCTGCAGTATCGCGCCATCGAGCGTTGGGACGGCAAATTGCCGATGATGAACAGCGGCGACAAACTGCCGCTCCTGACCTTCGATACCAGCAAGCTCTCGTTGAACGACGCCGAGCGCGAGAAGAAGCTGCACGAGCTTTTGGCCGACGACAAGGGCCAGGACCAGGCCGTTTCCAAGCCGGACCCGACGACGTTCACGCCGGCGGCCGCGCCGTCCAGCACCGTCCCGGTCCCGGTCCCGGTTGCGCCAGCGCCGGCTTCGTCCAACTGACGGTCAGCTCAGGAAGTTGAGCATCAGGTTCAACGCCAGCGCGACGACTACGGTGTTGTACAGGAACGAGAGCAGCGCATGCGCCAGCACTGCTCGGCGAATCGGGCGGCTCGTGATCACCACGTCCGAGACCTGGAAGCACATGCCCAGGGTGAACGCGAAATAGGCGAAATCCATGCCGTCTGGATCGAGCTTGCCGGGAAATTCCAGGCCGCCTTCGCCATCGTCGTCGTCGCGGTAGTAGAGGTGCGCGTAGCGCAGGGCATAAGCCGTGTGGGTGAGGGCCCAGGCGCTGGCCACGGCGAGGATGCACAAGAAGAGCAGCAAGCAGAAGCCAGTGTCGCTGCGGGCCATGCTGTGTGCTTGACGCATCACGAAGCCGGCAGCGAACAAGCTGAACAAGCTGGCCAAGAGCACGAGCAGCCAAACCAGCGTGCGACCCGGATCTTCCGCGGCCGCGTGCTTGCGCGTTTCGACCGAAGAGTCACGCCAGATGCGCCACCAGGCGACCGATAGCAGAGTCACCCCGGCCGCGTCCCAGCCCGACACCAAGTGAATCGCCCAGCCCAAGCTAGGCGCCCCGATGCCCGTGACGCTGCCCACGACGAGGCCCGCCGCAGCGCTGATCACCAGACGACGCCCAGCCGTGTAGGGCGCCACACCACGTCGAATGCTGGAAGGCCCTTCGCTCATCGAGTCGACGACGAGTGTACACGAGCGGCGTAAGGGTGTTCGCGAATCAGGGAGCTGCCGTCGAGGGCGACCGCTACGCCATGCACCACGGATGCGATGCGGATCGCGTCGTGAACTTGGTCTTCGGTGGTGCCGTGCTGGAGCAGCGCGGCTTCGTGCGCTCGAACGCAGGCTTCACAAGCGTTGACCGCGCTTACCACGAGTGAGAACAGCTCGAACGCGGCGCTCGTGGTCGCTGGCAGCGCCTGGCGCTTCATGCGTAGCTTGGCGGGCTTTTGCTGGTAGCTGGGCTTTCCGACGAGGTCCTGGAAGCGATGGAAAACGTTGCTCATGCCCATCAGGGCGGCGGCCGCGACCGCATCTTCCACGGTCTGCATGCTGACTTCCTCGGGCCGCGAGGCGACCAGTGCTTCGGCCAAACGCCGCGAGCGAGACGAAAGCGCGGCGGCGATCGCGACACCCCAGCGCTCGGGCACGGCCAGGGCGCCGCTCGCGAGCACGGCGCTCAGGTCCGCGCGGAGTGCTTTCGCGACCTCGGGGATCTCGGCTCGGATGGCTTCAAGTGCGCTCATGATCGATATCGTCTGACGGTAGATTGGGCCCAACTCGAGGGGGCTACCTCGAGACCCTGCGGAAACTTCCTTCGACGGCGAAGGCGGCGAGTCAACGCTTGGCGTGTTGGGCGCGCGGCGCTTTCTTCCCGCGCATGACCACTTGGTACTCGCGCACGTCGAACCCGCTGAGGCTGTGCACCCGGCGCACGTCCAGCGCGGACCAGGGCACATCCACGATTTCGCCCGTATCTTCGTCCAAAAAATGGTGATGCGGGTCGAGCTTGGGGTCGAAGACCACCTTGCCCTCAGCCAGCACCAGCTCGCGCAACAGGCCCTTTTCGGTGAATAGATTGAGCGTGTTGTACACGGTGGCGCGCGACAGCATGGGGAAGCTGCGCTTCACCTCCGCCCACACTTGGTCGGCGGAGGGGTGGTCGGTGGTGTACAGCACGTAATCAGCCACGGCGACGCGCTGTGCCGACGGCTGGATGCCGTGCTCGGTCAAGGCTTCTAGGGTCTCCCGCTTCACCCGTTTAGATTTAGTCTAAAGGTGGAGCCGGTCAAGCAAGCTACGCGCGCTATTTCGCGTTCCTTGCCCGCTAGCCAAACCCCCTACACGTAAACGTGTACGGGGGAGAATTAGCGGATGACGACGGCGCTCTTGAACATGCCCATGCCGCACTGGAAGGCCAGGGTCCGAGCTTTGTCCGTGGGGACGATGACGTCCACCGCTTGCTTCAGGGGCAGGTCTTTGGTGATGCCCGCTTCTGGAAACACGACCTTGTCGGCGCAGGTGGCGTCGGTGGTTCGGGTGAAGCGCAGGGTGAGCTTGGAGCCGGTTTGGGTCTCGACGGCAGCGGGCGTGAAGCCGCGCTCGTCGGCCACGACGGCGATGGTTTGGTCCCCGACGGCCACGACCGGCTTGGGGGCGCCGTCGTCCTTGTGGCAGGCAGAGACACCGAAAAGCGAGGCCAAACCGAGACCCAGGCAGGCGATGGTGAACCGGTGATTCATGGCGTTCGAGTGTCGGGGAGCTTTGCTCATCGGGCGCGCGTTGGCCACCGCAAATATTGCTAGTCCTCTTGGCCGTCGCGGTGTAGTTCGCCCAAAAGCGCCGTGCTTCGAACCGGATAGGCCGGCTGAAGGCGGGCTGCCCGCGAGACTCATGTCGCCCACGCTGAGCGAATACCCCGGACCGGCACTACCCCTTGCGGATCTCCGCGATGCCTGGCTCGTGCTTTCGAAATCCGATCGCGCCGATGGCTTCAGGATCTTGAAGCGCTCGGACGCCGAAGAGTTTTTCCTTGGCCTGACCGCGGGCGACATGGCGGATCTGCTGCACGCGCTGCCTGAGAAAGAGCGCCGCGTTTGGGTACGCTTGCTCGCGCCCGATGACGCTGCCGACTTACTGCAGAACGCCGACGCCGAAGATCGCGACAAGCTGCTCGCGTGCTTGGATGATCCAACGCGCAAAGAAGTAACGGCGCTGATGGCATACGCCGAGGACGAAGCCGGCGGGCTCATGAACCCGCGCTTTGCTCGCGTGCGCCCGGACATGACGGTCGACGAGGCCGTCAGTTACTTGCGCCGCCAAGCGCGCGAGAACTTGGAGACGATTTACTACGTGTACGTGGCGGACGAGCAGCAACACTTGCTCGGCGTGGTCTCGTTCCGTGAGCTGTTCATCGCTCCCGTGGGCAAGAAAGTACGCGAAGTGATGACCACCGATCTCATCACCGTGGGTGAAGAGGTGCATCAGGAAGACGTCAGCCGCTTGTTCGCGGACAACGCACTGATGGCCATTCCCGTGGTCGACCCAGAGGGGCACATCAAGGGCATCGTGACGGTAGATGACATCGTCGATGTGGTGCAGGAAGAGGCCACGGAAGACGCCCAGAAGTTCGGCGGCATGGAGGCCTTGGAAGAGCCGTATCTGCAAATCGCGCTCAGCCGCATGATCAAGAAGCGCGGCGGCTGGCTCGCCGCGCTGTTCCTGGGCGAGATGCTCACCGCATCCGCCATGGCCTTTTTCCAGGACGAGATTTCGCGCGCCGTCGTGCTCGCGTTGTTCGTGCCGCTCATCATTTCCAGCGGCGGCAACTCGGGCTCTCAGGCATCTACACTGGTGATTCGCGCCATGGCGCTCGGTGAGGTGCGGTTGCGCGATTGGTGGCGCGTGGTGCGCCGGGAGCTCGCCGTGGGCTTGGCCCTGGGCGCCATGCTGGGCGTCATCGGCTTCGTGCGCATCGTGGCTTGGCAAGCCGTGAGCCCGATCTACGGCGAGCACTACATGCGCGTCGCCGAGACCGTGCTCTTCAGTCTGATCGGCGTCGTGATGTTCGGCACGATTGCCGGCTCGGTCTTGCCCTTCGTGCTGCGCCGCGTGGGCTTCGACCCGGCGAGCGCCTCAGCGCCCTTCGTCGCCACCCTGGTCGACGTGACGGGGCTCGTGATCTACTTCAGCGTCGGTAGCCTGATGCTACGCGGCACGCTGTTGTAACGGCCCTTGACGTCCATTGGCGAGGACACTCGCTTTCCGTCTCAGAAATTCAGTTGCGCGAACAACTAGTTTCTCGGCATGCGGTTGGTCTCTGTCGAGGCAACATGCGGTCAATCTCGAGTGGCTGCGGGGGCGAGCTGAGCTGGATCGCATTCTGCCCCTCGCTGAGGCGCCATTGCGTGGCAAAAAATAGTGTTCGGGTCCGCTCATGGTTGATCACTACGCTGCTGTAACTTTGCCGCAGTCCAACCCAGGGTGAGGGTTTCAAGTTTTTCGAAACCGCGAGCGAGCTCTCGGCACCTGCCGGAGCAGGCGGTTGTGCTGGCATCGTACGACAAAGCGGACGGGATCGAGGAATGAGCCCGGCCGTCTCACCGCGACCGCGGCGACCGCACCGCATGGGTGCTCACGCAAAAATCGTAGCGTGAATTCACGCTAAGATTTTCGTTTTAAAGGGGTCTCGCGATTCGACGCCCGTGAGTCGAACCGAAGCCGCGCCACGAGCAACGTGACCAGATGTGAGGTGCGCTGTCGCACCAGTGAGCGCCCAGCTAGCCGCAGCGCCTCATGGTTCTGATACTGCATTTTACGCCCTTCCCGTGTTGAACCATGCGCGGGTCCGAACGCTATTTCAGGACGGAAAGTGGGCGCGCTCCGCGAACGATTACACTTTCGAGCGAGGAGCCTCCGGCGGTAACCCGACCGTCTTCGACGTTTACCGCAGAAGGTCCAACAGCGCCGTCGCGCGTCGACCAGCGCCGTCGCGCGTCGACCAGCGCCTCGCGCGAAGTGAGTGAAGACGAGTAGGAACGGTAGAGAGAAGTACTGGGCCCGTCGGAGTGAGAGCCAAGGCTGGCTCGAACTTGTCCCCCGAGGCGAACCCAGTACTTTCAGCCTTCAGCTTCGAAGTCGTCCGCGTCTTCGTCTTCTTCGCGGTCGACCTTGGCTAGCCAGCTATTTTTTGCCGCGGTATACGCGGTCTTGGCAGCGCGCTCGAGCTCTTCACGGGTGAAGGAGAGCTTGCGCTTTCCCAGTGAAGTGCCGAGGTACGCGCTGACTTGCGCACGGGCTTCTCGCAACGTGCCCGGCCAACCGCCGACCACCGGACGGCCCTCTTTGCGAAGCTCGTCGCACCAGCGCTGAGCCCAGAGTGTGCCCGCGGTAGTTGCGGACTTGTCGAGCAAAGCACGGCGCGCGTCGCCAGGGGCATGGCGCGTACCGCTCGAAGCACTGGGTTCAGCTGCTGGACGTGACAAAGGGTCGGTACTCCGGACTACCAGCGGTTCCGCCGATCGCCGCCGCGATCTCCACCGCCGCCACCACCACCACCGCCGCCGCCGCGGCCACCACCGCCGCCGCCGCGACCACCACCACCGCCGCCGCCACCCGGGCGACCGCCGCCACCACCACCACCACCACCGCCACGCTGCGGACGCTCTTCAGCTTCGTTCACGCGCAGCGGGCGACCGTCGATCATCTGGCCGTTGACGCCTTCGATCGCGCGCTGGGCCTGCTCATCAGAGCCCATCGTCACGAATGCGAAGCCGCGGGACTGCCCAGTTGCGCGATCAGTCACGATGTGGACATCGGTCACTTCGCCGTATTGCGTGAACGCAGCGCGGACCGCTTCGGTATCCGAATGAAATGACAGGTTCCCGACGTACAGACGATTTCCCATGATCACTTTCTCCTCTCGTTGCGGCTCGGAAAGTCGTCGCGAGCCCAAGCGAGAAGGGGTCGTGCCGTACCGGAACCGTTCGAATGTCAGCCCGACAATACCGCACCCGGCCCCCGCTGCAACGACAATTCGGCACTGATTCCGGCTGCATTTTTGCTGTTTCGTGCACTCGCACCCATGCGCGTCGCGAGGTTTCGGAGTGACCAAATGTGGCCACGGTCGCTGTGGATGGCGCCCCTTGGGTCGCTGCGCCGGGGCTCTCGCGCGCTAGACACCGCCTTCAGCGCTGCCGTCTGCCTCGTAGACTAGGGTCGCGGTTACATTCGGGACCAGGCATTCGAGCGCGGTTTTGTGCTCACGAAACCGTCACGAAGCGTTTCGGGTCCAGCGGCCGTATGGGCCGGCAGAATCCGTCACTAGTGCACGGTTATTGAACGGGCGGCAGTTCGGGGTTCGGTGAAGCACAACGCTTATTGATGCAAAGGTCATGCGTATTGCAACAGTCGGTCGCCGTGGCGCACGCCTCGTCTTCGTTCGAGCACACGTTCTTGGGCGGCGGCACGCACTCGAGGACGGGCCCGTTTTCGTCTCGACTCGTTTGGCGGCAAAAGCCGTCGCAACACTCGGCAGCAGACTCGCAAGTGCCGCCATTGGCGCGGCACGGTTCGAACGCGGCGAACGCGCGCATGTTGCCCGACTCGAGCTCTTGCCCCGGGAGATAGATGGCCGGGTGACTCGGATCGAGCTTGCCCTCGTAGTCGAGGTCGATCGGCGCGAGCCAAATCTTTTTGCGCGGGCTCGGGGACTCGACTTCGTTGCCTTGCGGCTTGCCCCACTTGTCGTTGCCGCGCGGCACGGTGCCACCCGGAGCGATGGTGTTGCCGTACGCGCGGCGGCTGGTGAAGAGCACCCAGTAGTAGCCGCCCACGGGCACCGGCAGCACACTCGGCTCGTAGTCGAGGTGTGCTTCTTCGTCTGCGCCGTACGGCAAGTAATACACGCCGTTTTGGTCATGGCCGTTCAGTTGGGCGAGGGTGTTCGGGGCGACATTCTTGTCCAACGACGCCAAGCGCAAGTCGGCGTACAGCGGGCCGCCTTGGTACTTCGCGGTGTCGAACGAGTCGCCCTCGTGAAACACGATCCCGCCACTATCTGGCAGAAAACTCGGCCAAGCGACGACGTGGCTCGGGTCGCTGACCACCGTGCGCAGCTTCGAAAATTCGACGCCGCCGTCGTAGTCCAGCACCGACAAGGTATGCCCCTCGCTCAGATCGCGATTGTTGAACGCGAGGTGCGCGCCGTCGGGCGAAAACGCGGGGGTGAGCGCGTACGTGACTTGGCTGCTGAAGGTGGGCGTGGGGATGTTCTTGCCGGTCTTCGTGTCGAAGAAGAGCGAGGCGAACGAGCCGGACATGCCGCGCGGTGTGGGCGGTGTGGGCGCGATGCCGCTCGCCATGAGCCGCGTGCCGTCAGGGGTGAGCGCGCCGAGCGAGAACACGCGTCCGTCATTGACGATGCGCCGCACTTTGGTCGTGCCATCGGCCTTCAAGTCGAGGGCTTCGCTGTCGATCGGGTTCTGATCCCAATTCACACCGGCCACGAGCACGTTGCCTTGCGAGCTCACGCTGTGACACACCGTGCAGCCGGATTGCAGGACTTCGGCGTTTTTTCCGGGCCGAATGCGCATCACGCCGCCGTTTTGCGCGAGCAGTGAGCGGTACGTGTTGTAGTAGATTACGCCCTTCAAGTTGCCTTGCGCGACGGACCAATGTTCGGTGATGGGGCCCGTCACTTCACCGTTCGTCAGCTTCGAGACCTCGACTTTGACCGACTCGGAGGAGCCGGCGCTGAGCGTCATGCCGCGCCACACCGCGTCGGGGATCGCCAGACGTGTCGGCACGCTGCCGAGCGCAAAGGCTGAGTATGAGAAGCCGGGCGTCGTGATCTTGAGGTAGGTGACGTTCGGCGGGGTGCCGTCGAATTGCATGCTGGGCGCAGCTAAGCCCTGCGGGAACACGGTGTTGTCGTACGGGTACAAGAAGCGGAACGTGTCGTCGGGGCCGATGTCGCGCGTGCCGCCCTTGCCGCCGGCGGTCAGCGCGTTGCGCTGATCTTCTCCGATATCGTCGAGGTTTTGGCTGATTTCGACGGTGGTCGAGAGCTTGGCGGAGGCGCTCGCCGAGCCGGCTTCTGCGGTGATCGTGACCGAGCCGGCCGTGAAGCCATTGGCCTCGAACACGCCGTCGTCGCCGATCGAGCCGAGGCGCGTGTTGCTCACGCTCCACAGCACCGCGTTGGGCGTGGTCCCATCTTCGTACTTGGCGTGCGCGGCGACGGTGGCGGCTTTGCCGGTCAGGGCGAGCTTGGTTTGATCGAGGGTGACCTCGAGCGCCAGTTGCGTCACGGGACCAGTGTCGGGCGCGCCACCGTTGTCGGTGTTGATCTCGTTACCCGTTGCGGCCTTGCCCGCAGTGCTGAAGTCGCCCGCATCGCCCGAATGCCCGTCGACTCCGCCGGTCTCGGATGCGCCACCCGTGCCGGTCGGATCGTCCGTCTTGTTGCCGCCCTTCGAGCCACAGGCGCTCACGCTCGCCAAAAGCAAAGCCGAAACAGTGACCAACGGGACGACGAACGATCGATGCATTCAGGGCTCCAGGCGCACGACGCGCCACCCCTGAGGAACGGCATTTCCACGTTGCCCATAAGGCATTTTTCCCCATGGTGGGAGAGCGAGGCCTACATCAGCGCGGCGATGATGCCGTCCGCAAACAGCCAGTGCTGCTTGGGAATGGCCACGCGTGAGCCTTGGATGGTGAGCTTGCCTTGGATGAGCAGGCGGTCTCGCGCGCGGGCGCGCTCTGCGGTCCACAGGTCGGTGCCCAGCTCGGCAGCGGAGCGCTCCAGATCAATCCCGCTCGCCAAGCGCAGGCCGAGCATGATCCGTTCGGCGAGCGCGGTCTCGGGACTGAGCGGCTCGTAGTTGGCGACCAAGGGGCTCACTAGCGAAAGATCGGCGGTAGCGTAGCTGGAAGCCGCGGCAACGTAACGTTCGGGAGCGGGCGTGTTGCGGTAGCGATAGCGAGCACCGGCCTCGTACAAAGTGCCCCAAGCGCCGCAACCGAGGCCCAGGTAGGAGCGGCCGATCCAATAGCCGAGGTTGTGGCGCGATTGGGCGCCCGGCTTCGCATAGTTGCTGACCTCGTAGTGCTCGAAACCGGCGCCCTCGAGCGTGCGTTCGACGGCCAAGAACGAATCGGCGACGGCGGCTTCGTCCAGCAAGGGCAGCTTGCCCTTGCGGGCGAGGGCGCCAAATTGCGTGCCCGGCTCGATCGTGAGCGCGTAGGCGCTGAGGTGCGTCGTGCCGAGCTCGCTCAGGATCCGAGCTTCGCGTGCGGCTACGTCCGCTTTCTGCCCGCTGACCCCAAAAATGAAATCCGCGCTGACCCGCGGCATGCCGCTCTCGAGCGCGTCTTGCACGGCGCGCAGGCCCGAGCCCACGTCGTGCAGGCGACCGAGGAATTGCAGGCGCTCGGCGTCCAAACTTTGCACGCCGATGCTTACGCGGTTCACGCCCACGCTCTGCAATGCGCGGCCGCGCTCCACGTCGAAGCTGGTCGGGTTGCACTCGACGGTGATCTCGACCTCCGGCGCGGCGTTGGGAATGAGCTCGCGAATGCGGGCGAGCACGCGGCCGAGCTCTTCCGGCTCCCAGAGCGAAGGCGTGCCGCCGCCGAAGAACACGCTCTCGAGGCGCACGTCTTCCAGCGTTTGCACGCGGCGCTCGAGCTCTGCGATGACCGAGTCCGCGTAGGCTTTGTGGGGCAGGGCCGGGCGCTCCGCGGCGACGCTCAGGAAGTCGCAATAGGGGCACTTCTTGAGGCACCACGGGAAGTGCACGTAGACGCCGAGCTCGGTCGCGGTCACGAGCGCAGCCTGACGCGAGAAACCAGGAAAGAAAAGGCGAGATCGTCCGGAATGACTCAGCGCGCGTTTGTACTTCGATCGGCCGGCCCACGGCGTGCGCCGGGCGCGAGGCCCTTGGGAACGAACAACGTCGGTTCAACACGAACCTCGTTTTCGGCACCCAAAGGCTCGGCGGAGAGCCAATACGCGCCGAGAAATTCAGTTGCGCATGCAACCAAATTTGCGAAACCGAAGTAGGCATTGGGTTTGGGCGCCCAAGGGGCTCACCACGCACCTCGCCCCACGCCCAGGGTGCTCGTGGCGCGCCGCAATGGTCGGCACGGCGCGCCAGGTGTCGCAAACTATGGCTGGTTCGGGACGTCGCGGCCGAGCGCATGGCCGAGCGCAACGCGAGCAATGCGCAGATCCACGTTGGCGTTCACGACGTCCAAGCGCGCGCGGGTGAGCTCGGTCTCGGAGTCGGTGACTTCGACGATCGTCGCCTTGCCGGCGCGGTACAGCTCGCGGCGCACGCGGTAGTTCTCTTCGGCCGCGACCAAGCCTTCACGCGAGACTTCGATGCCGAAATTGGCTTCGGCGAGGGCATTCATGGCCTGGTTCACTTCCAGGCGCAGGCCGTTCTTGAGAGCGCCTTTCTTGGCGGCCACTTCGTCGGCATGGGCTTCGGCGGTCTTGGCTTGCGCGGAGGCGCCGAAGATCGCGGTGGGCGTCCAGGACAGGATGATGCTCGCGTCCCAGCTGCTGTTGAATTCCTTCACTGGCGGCGCGTAGCGCGGATTCGGATTGGCGTAGAGGACGTTCCCTTGCGCGTCGAGGCGCGGGTAGTTACCCGCTCGCGCGGTGGCGGCTTGTTCGCGCAACGACGCTTCACTTTCGCCGAGTTGCTTCATCTCGACTCGGTGCTCGAGCGCCTCAGCGTAACCCGAGTCCGGATTCAGAGGGACGGAATACGCAGGCAGCTCGGTCAAGATGTTCTCGCCGATTTCGTAGTTGTTCTGCGAGGGCTCGTTCATGATCACGCGCAACTGCTCGGTAGCCATCGACACTTGGTTGGCCCAATGCGCGACGGTGAGCTCGGCGCTCTTTTCCTGGCTGACCGTGCGCAGCACGTCGGCGCGAGAAACCAACCCGGCATCGAAGGCGTTCTTTGCATCTTGTGCGTGACCGCGGGCGGCCTCTAGCGCTTGTTGGGCTACGTAGTTGGCGCCTTGGGCGCGAATCCATTGGTAATAGTAGACGCGAGCGTCGCGGGCGACTGACAGGCGCGTCGCTTGTTCATCGAGCTGCGCAGCTGTCTTGCTGTGATTCGCAGCGGCCATACTGTTGGACAAGCGGAGCACGTAGTCTGAAAGCGGGATGGTGAGCGTGGCCTGTAGAGTGTAGTTGTTGAACACGACGGGGAAGAGATCTTTGTTGGTCGCCTGAAATGCGCCAATATTGAATGGAATGGTCTTGATGTCGGAGATGCGCGTGTAGCGCGCCATCAAATCGAGCTTCGGGTAAAACCGTGACTTGGTTTCGTCCCGCTGAGCATCCGCTGCATCCAAGCTCTTCTGCTTGGCGATCACATCCACGTTGTTCACCAGCGCGCGCTTGGCGGCTTCGTCGGCCGTGAGCCCGTTGCCGCTTTGCATCGAGGCGAGCTTGGCTTCCAAGCTCGTAGTCACCTTGCTCACCGGGGCGTCGGGGCCGACTGCGCCAGCGGCGGGGGGCGGGGGGGCGAGCGTGGTCGGCACGGGGCGCTGGGCGGGGGCGGGGGCGGCGGCACCGGCGGGGGCTTGCGTTTGCGCTTGGGCGAGCGAGCTCGACAGAACGAGGACGAAAGGGGCGGCGTAGCTGAGCGAACGGCGGGACATGCGGCAAGGCTCCTTGGAGACGAACGAGGAGGTCGAAATTTATTCGGGGGCTATTGGGCCGAGTCGGCCCGTGTCTAGCTCGGCGCCAGACTTCTACACGGTTTTTGACAAACGAAAGAGCGCGTGAGCTCACTCGGCCGGAACGGAGCCCTCTGTGACAGGGGCGGGGGCGGGGCTACGGACGGGGCTCTGCGCGCCCAAATCCTGAGGCGCATTGCCACGTCGGCCGCGGCCGCTCAGCCAGCCCTTGATGTTCTCGATGGTCAGGTAAAACACCGGCACCACGATTAAGGACAGCAGGGTCGAGCTGATCACGCCGCCGATCACGGCGATCGCCATCGGCGCGCGGAATTCGCTGCCATCCGCGTTGCTGATCGCCGTCGGCAGCATGCCGAGGATCATGGCCGCGCTGGTCATCAAAATCGGGCGCAGGCGTTCCGGACCGGCTTCCAGGATTGCCTGCAATGGCGGCTCATTGTGTTCGCGTACACGAACGATGGCGCGGTCGACGAGCAAGATGGCGTTCTTGGTCACCAGGCCCATGAGCAGCACCATGCCGATGAGTGCACCCATGGCCATGGTGTTGTTCGTCAAAAACAGGCCGAGCACGCCGCCCACGATGGCCAGCGGCAAGGTGACCATGATGGTCAACGGGTGGATGAAGCTCTCGAATTGAGAGGCCAGCACGATGTAGATGAAGACCACACCCAGGAGCATGGCCACGCCCATGTTCTGGTTGTTCTCGTTCATCATCTTGATCTGCCCGTCGTATTGAATCGACATCTCGGGCGCCAGCTTGAGCGCGGCGATCTGCGGCTGGAACTCTTTGGCCACGTCGCCGAGGGCGCGGCCGATGGGCGCGCCCCAGATCGTGATTTGACGATTGCGGTTCTCGCGTTCGATCACCTGCGGGCCCGCGGTGCGCTCGAACGACGCAACATCGGACAGCTTCACGGCGCCCGTGCGCGTGGGGATCGTCAGGTTGGCGAGCGCAGTCGGATCGTTCCGGTAATCGTGGCCCAGGCGCACGCGGATCGGCACTTCGTCCTTGCCCTGACGCAGGTTGCCGCTCTCTTCGCCGGCGAACGCGGTGCGCACGGCGAGGGCGACCTCGGCCAGGGACAAGCCATGATCGGCCGCGCGTTGGCGATCGATGGCCACGACGAGCTCGGGGCGGCCGGGGGAGAAGCGCACTTGGATGTCGCCCACGCCGGGGGTATCTTTGAGGATCTTTTCGATCTGGTGGGCGGTGGCCTCGATGTCTTTGAAGTCGGTGCCGCGCACGTTGATCATGATGGGCGCCTCCGTGGCCGCGCCTTCGACGAACGGCGGATCGGCCACGGCCACCTTGACGTCCGGCAAGGCGAGCGCGGCGTCACGCGCGACGTTCTTGAGGTCCTCGAGGGTGGCCGTGCGCTCACGCTTGGAAGTGGTGACGATGCGCCACTTGACCTTGTTCACTTCTTCGTCCGGGCCGAGAGTGGTGAACACGGTCTTGAACTCGGGGTTCGCGAGCATCTTTTGCTCGGCCTGTGCGGAGTACTTGGCGGTTTGATCGAGCGAGGTGCCGGCAGGGAACTCGGCCTCGACGATGAACTGGCCCCGGTCCTCGGCGTTCACGAACTCCGAGCCCAGCAGTTTGCCGATGTAGGCCATGAAAAATAGGCTGCCGATGGCGGCCAGGCCGACGATCGCCTTGTGGCGCAAGGACCAGTGCAGCATCGCGGCGTAGGTCTGCTCCATGACGGAGAAGACCCACTCGAAGGGGCGCTTCAGCCACGCAAAGCGATCACCGCGCTCGTCCAGCGACTTCGAAAAGCGCGAGGAGAGCATCGGGTCGAGCGTGAATGCCACGAACAGCGAGATGACCACGGCCACCGAGATGGTGATGCCGAACTGGCGGAAGAACTGGCCGACGATGCCCTTCACGAACGCGATGGGCAAAAACACGGCCACGATGGTCAAGGTCGTCGCGAGCACGCTCAGTGCGACCTCTTTGGTGCCGTCGAGCGCGGCCTCACGCGGGGATTTGCCGCGCTCCAAGTGCTTGAAGATATTTTCGCGCACGACGACCGCATCATCGATCAAGAGCCCGATGGCCAGCGATAGGCCGAGCAGGGTCATCATGTTCAGCGTGTAGCCGAGCCAATACATGACGAAGAAGGTGCCCACGACGCTGGTCGGTAAGGCCACGGCGCTGATCAAAGTGGAGCGCAAATCGAGCATGAAAATCAGGATCACCAGCACGGCCATGCCACCGCCGAAGATGATGTCGTGCTCTACCTGGTGCACCTGCGGCTCGATAATCGAGGCCTGATCGATGATCAGCTCGGAGCGCAAGCCCTGCGGGAATGCTTTGACGAGCGTAGCCATCTTGGCCTGCACGGCTTGCGACACTTCCACCGTGTTGGTGCCCGATTGCTTGCGTAGCTCGAGGGTCACGCCCTCTTGGCCGTTGACCACGACGCGGGTGCGAGCTTCGGCAAAGCCGTCGTCCACCTTGGCTACGTCGCGTAGCTTTACGGCCGAGCCGTCGGGCGCCGTGGCCACGATGGTGTTCCGTACTTGCTCGGCGTCTTTGAACTCGCCCACCGTGCGCACGCTGACCTCGCGCTTGCCTTCGTCGAAGTGGCCCGCGGGCACGTTCATATTCTCGGCGCGCAGCCGCGACACGACCGCGCCCGGGCTTTGCCCGAGCGCATCCAGCCGCGCGCGGTCCAAATCGACCTGGATTTCGCGGGTCGAGCCGCCGTTCACGCTGACTTGGGCTACGCCCTCCACTTGCTCGAGAGCCGGCCGCAGCACGTCATCGGCATACTTGCGAGTCGCGGACAGGGAGCTCGTGCCACGCAGGGTGTAGGTGAGGATCGGAGAGGCCGTGACGTCGAAGCGGTTGACGATCGGCTCTTTGGTGTCGGTCGGGAACTTGTAGCGCGCCTGCGAGATGCGCTCGCGCACCTCGGTGGCCGCCTCGTTGATGTCCACCCCGAGGTTGAACATCACGATCATCTGCGAATTGCCTTCGCGCGAGAAGGTGCGCACGCGATCGATGCCGTTCAGGCTGACCACCGCGTCCTCCAGGGGCTTCGTCACCAGGTTCTCGACCTCGGCCGGGCTGGCACCGGGATAGGGCACAGTCACGGCCACGGCGGGGAAGGTGACGTCCGGGAAGAGGTCCGTGCCCAGGCGCGCAAAACCCACGGCACCGAGCACGAGCATGGCCACGGTGACCATCACCGTGAACACCGGTCGCTTGATAGCGATCGCGGAGATGTTCACGGCGTGGCTCCTTCGACCGCCACGCGGTCACCCGTTTTTGCTTCTGGCTTCGGGGAAACGACCACGTTGTCCGTCGCGTCGAGACCTTGTCGGACCAACAGCGAGCCGTCTTTGCCGAGCGCGTAGCTCACGCGCTTGGTCACCAAGGCTCCGCCTTGCACCACCAACACTTCGTCCTGGCTGCCGGGGCGCAGCGCTTCGTGTGGCAAGCGCAGCACGGGCAGCGGCGCGCCGCCTTGGATGCGTGCGCGCACGAAGCTGCCAGCGCGCAGCGCCGTGGCCTCTTTCCCGTTGTCGATCAAAGCCTCGAGCGGGACGCGGCGCGTGCTCGGATCGACGGCACCCAGCACGGTGGAGACGACGCCGCTCACCGTGCCATGCTCGGCGCTGATCTCCACCGCCGAGCCCGGGTGCACCAAGTTCGCGTCGCTCTCGCTGACCGAGCCCTTGAGCTTGAGTTGGCTCAAATCCATCAGCTCGAACTCCACCTCACTCGGGCTGACCACGGCGCCCACGCCGTTCGGTACGCGGGTCACGGTGCCGGCAAACGGCGCGATCAGGTTCTGATTCTGCAGGTTCACTTGGCTCAGCGTGAGACCGGCCTTGGCCGCGTCCAGCTGCGCACTGGCGAGCGATTTCTGCTGCGCGCTCTGCACGCCCATCGACTCGGCGATCGCGCCGGTGCTGACCATGGAGGCCGTGCGGCGCGCATTGTCTTCGGCGAGCGCGAGTTGGGCTTGAGCAGCGCGCAATTGCGCGTCGGCCGAGCGCTGTTGAGCGCCGGCCTCACTGCTGTCCAAGGTGCCGAGCAGCGTCCCCGCCTTGACGACTTGGCCGAGCTTCACGCGCACCGAGTTGATGCGGCCGTTGACTTTGAAGGCCAGCGCCGCGCTTTGCGCGGCCTGCAGGGAGCCTTCGAATTCGACGACCGGTCGCCAGCTCTGGCTCTCGCCGCGGGTGGTGTGCACCTTCTGCGGCGCCGCGGCTTCCTGCACGGCCTTCTGGGCGTCCGCCGTGCGCTTGCTGCTGACCGCGGCCTGCGCTTGCTGGGCCGCGTGAACGCGCACACCCGTCCAAGCGACGAAGCCCAGGACCAACGCCCCACCCACGAGCACCCCTGCCAGCGGAGCGCGCACCGGCGCGGCCGCTCCGAGAGTTGGCGACAACGCGCCACCCGACTTTGTTTGCGACATAGACGAAAACCCCGATTCTTGAGGAAGTTGCGACATGTTCTGCGGATCCCCCCTAAACAACGGTCTTACGGATGGCGTGTGACTCGGGTGCGCTCTTTTCGGACTGCAGCTGATGCAAACAGGTCACGAGGGCCTGGGTACCTGCGCCGGTGATGACCATCCAGCGCAGCTCGCGCAGCCGTGCTCGCAGGTCCGGCTTTTGGGTCTCGCGCACGAGCTGACGAGCGAAACGGTCGTAGCCGCCGGCGATGAAGGCCGCGGCCACCTCTACGTTCAGATCCTTGCGGTACACGCCGGAAGCGACGCCTTGTCGCAACAGCACCTCGGTCTCGCGCTGCGCATTGGACGCGAAGTGTTCGATCAGATGTTGATAGTCCGCCGACCGCCCACCCTCGAGGGTGATGCGCATGAGGGCCCGATTTTTCCAGATGAACTCGAACATCTCGAGGTCACGCTCGAGCCACTCTTCGAGCGTTTGCTCGAGGCTCTGATCGAGCGAAGGCAGGCAACGGCTCTTGGCCTCCTCCATGCGTGTCTGCAGATGAGCGAGGACCTCGGACAGCAGCTCTTTGAATGCGTCGCCCTTGCTGTCGAAGTGGAGGTAGAAGGCGCCCTTCGAGAGCCCGGCCTGAGTGGTGATGTCCTCGACCTTGGCGCGGTCCAGACCCTTCTCGGAAAAGACGCGCTCGGCGGCCTCGAGCAGGCGGCTCTTGGCGTGGGGATCGCTCGGTCTGGGCATTCTGACCTCCGAGTCACTGACCACCCGGTCAATGACTGAGCGGTCAATATTGCGCGATGACCGTGATCGTCAAGCGCAAATCCGCCACAGATTGAACCAAGTATAAGTATCCGTTTAGATTAACTTTGCTTGTCGAAGCGCTGCAGCTCCGCCGCGAACCCATCCAGGTCCACCGCATCGTACCGAGTGACCTTTAGGCCCAGACGCTTCGCCGTGGCTGCCGTCTGCTCAGCTAAAGGCGACAGCCAGACCAGGCGGCCGGAGGGGGCAAGCGAGGACGCGGCGTTGGCCAAGAAGGCGTCCAAGAGCGGACTGAGGTTGCCGTCGCGGGCCACCCGCCGCCCCATCGGCGGATTGCTGAGGATGAGGGAGACGCGCCGGACGCGGTGCGAGCGGGCATCGGCTTGGGTGAGGCGCAGCGGCACGTTGGCGCGTTCGGCGTTGCTGCGCGCGGCGGACAGCGCCGCGCTCTCTAAATCCGTGCCGTGGAGCTCGCGATATGGGCCGAGCAAGCCACGCTCGATGAGCTCGAGCCCGCTGCCCACGAACGGATCCCACACGATGTCATCCTTCTGCACGCCGGCCACCCGAGCCAGCGCCGCGGCCAGCGTCGGGTGCGACGCGGCGCGCACGTCATCCGTGCGGTAGACGAAGCGCGGATCGTCGAAGCGGCGCGGGCACAGCTCGATGCGACCGCGCTGTGTGTCGATCACGACCTCCCAGATGGATTGCTGCGGATCGTTGTGAAACCAAGCGATGCCCTCGGCAACCGCGGCCGCGATGCGCCAAACCTTGTCGCGCTGGTGCCCGCCCTCGGCGAAGGAGATCCGAAATCGGGCCCGACCGGTGGTCCAAGCGCGCACCGCGCGCTCGGCGTCCGGGTGCTCGAGGGCGCGGACCACGCGCGCTGCGAGGCTATCGTCGGGGCCGCCGGGGAGGGGGATTTCCACGCCGAAGCCGAGCGCCGTGCGCAAGCGCAGTAGCTCGCCGAACGCGCCGCGGTGGGTGAGCCGAATGCGATCGGGCCCCACGATGCTGGGCGCTTTCGTACCGAGGCTGCGCGCTTCTTCCGCCAACACCCAGGACAGCCCCGCGCGGCAATGCGCGACCAGCGACTGCGCTGCGCCCAGGGCTTGCTCGAGCGCGATGGCCGAGGGCGCCGAGCGCGCCGAGTCCCGCTCTAACATCAAGCAAGCGCGCTCGATGATACGCTGCAGCTCGGGATCACTCGCGTGCTCACTGCGCAGCAGGCGCAGCGCAGACTCACTGCCGCTCTTGCCGAGCGCTTCGGCCAAGCTGCGCCGTTCGACGACGCTCGCTTTGGACCAGCCCGCGATGAGCCGCTCCGCGAGGTCCGGCAGGCTGAGCTTACCGAGGGCTAGGCTCGCCACGCGACGCACACGCTCATCGCTGTCTTCGAGGGCCGCGAGGAGCGCTGTCCGGAATTGGGGCTGTACATGAGCCTGCGCGACACGGCCGATGACGCCCAGCAAGCGGGCTCGGGCGCGGGCATCCGCGACCGCCAAGCGCTCGCACGCGAGCTTCCCCGCCGCTTCCCCGCCTCGGCCGAGGGCTCGCTCCAATTTGCGCGAGTCTTCCCGCTCGGCGACGAGCAACGCCGCAAGCAGCTTGGCGAAGTGCTTGGCACCGGGGGTGAACCCCGGATCACTCAGCCAGTCGTTGATTTCGGCAGGAAGATCGCTTGCGGACGGCACCGCAGCTGACTTAGCACTGGGCCGAGCCAACCATGAGACAATTCGCGCCGCTCGCGCCCTGGGAAATCATCACCGACACCGCGCTCGTCTCGAGGGCATGGCTCGAGGTGCGAGAGCAACGGGTGCGCCTGGCCAACGGCAGCGAGATTGACCAATTCCACCTGATCAACGGCCCGCATTGGACTGCCGTACTGTGCCTGACCCACGACGGGCAGGTGGTGCTGGTGCGTCAGTACCGGCATGGCTTCGGCGGAGCGAGCCTGGAGCTTCCCGCGGGCGTGATCGAGCCCACGGAGACGGCCATCGACGCCGCGCGCCGGGAGTTGCTCGAGGAATCGGGCTTCGAAGCGGCGGCCATCGAGCCCCTGTTGTCGACCGTGCCCGAGCCCGCGCGTCACTCGACCCGCGCGCACTTTTTCTTCGCCCACGGCGCGCGTGCCGTGCAAGCTCCACAGCTCGATCACAGTGAGGATCTGCAAGTCGTGCTGGTACCGGTGGGCGAGCTGCTAGAGCTCATCGATCACGGGCACATCGTCCACGCAGCGCACATCGCCGCCATCTTGTTAGCTTGGCGACGCGGCTTGCTCGGTTAGGCTCGCGAGCACCGCCTGCAGCTCACCCGGCAGCGCCGCTTCCACGGTGAGGTGCCCTGACGGGAAAGCGAGCGTGACCGCAGAGCAATGCAGGAAGCTGCGGTCGAGGCCGTGCCGGTGCTCGAAAAAGGTGTTCGACGCCGGATCGCCGAAGCGCGCGTCGCCCAAAATCGGGTGGCCGACCCCAACGAGCAGCTGACGCAGCTGAGACGGCGGCGCTTGGTCGGGCCAGATGGTGAGCAAGCTGTGGCCGCCACGCACGCCTTCGCGCAGGTAGCGTGTGCTGGCGGTGAGCGTGCGGTTCCCTTCGCGGACCGGACGTCGAATCCGCCCGCGTTTGTGGCTGACGCCGCGGGCGAGCGCGATGAAGGTTTGCTTGCCCTCGCGAAAGGCTTGCTCCAGCGCGGCAAGCCGCGCTGGGTGGCGTGCGAACACGCACACGCCGCTGCTGTCTCCATCCAGCCGCTGTTCGCGCAGCAGTGTTGCCTGTGCCGAATCAGCCAACTGCCGAACGCGTTCGAGCAGGCTACCCGCGACGCTCGCCTCGCGCTCGGGGGGCTCGTAGCCGGATTTCAGCACGGCGATGAAATCCGCGTTCTCGAAGAGCACCTGGGGTGCGGGCGGCGGTCCGCGGCGCGCAAGCACCAAGCATTCCACGGCTGCGCTGTGCGGGATCATGTCGAACGGCCAGAGTGCGTCGGCGGCGTAGCCGAGCTCGCGCAAATGACCGAGATCTCGAGCCAGGGTTTCTGGCTCGCAGGACATGTACGCGACGGCTCGTGGCCCGAGCGCAGCGACGGCTCGGCGCACCTCGACAGATAGCCCGCGGCGCGGGGGATTGACGATCAGCGCGTCGAACGAGGCGTGACGAGCGCTCAGATCTTGCAGCACGCGCTCGGCCGCGCCGCTCGCGGTCGTGAGCGTCAGGCGTTGCTCGCGCGCGGCACGTTCAGCGTGCGCCAGCGCGGGAGCAAAGGCTTCCACGGCCGTCATCTCGAAGCCCGCCGCAGCCAAGCGCAAGGAAAGCGCACCCGAGCCGGCGTATAGCTCCAGCACACGCTTCGCACCGAGCTCCTTCAGGGCCCGTTCGATCCGATCATGTGCCGCGTTGGCTTGTCCCAGGTGGGCTTGGGCGAACGCGCCGTGCGCGGCCCAATGATACGGGCCCTCCGGATGCAGATGATGGGCTTCGACCTCAGCGCCCGTGAGTAGGGCGTGCCCAGTGCCGAGCACCGTGGCGGCGTTCGCCTCGCGGAAGCTCGCGGCGACCGAGCGCACCTCGGGACAAGCAGCAGTGAGCGCTTGGCCGAGCCGCGTGAGCTCGGGAAGCGGCGTGCCGCGCCGCGCGATCAGCGTGACGATCACACCCTGATCCACGACGCGCAGATCCAGGCCATCGAGCCCCGCCCGAGAGAGCACGCGGCGCGCCGCAGCCGCCACCCGTGCCAAGGCTGGAGCCAGCACACGGCAGTCGGGGATGTCGACCACGCGATGCGAGTCCCGCTCGAACAGGCCGAGCGCGCCGTCGGCATCGAACACCAACTTTGCGCGCGCCCGATACGCGGTCGTGGGTGTCGCGCCCGCCGTGGCATCCACGCGCAACTCGGATTGCGCGGGGTAGCGCGCGAACCCACGCTGCACTAGATCGCGCTTTCGCTCGAGCTGCTCGGGATAGTCAACGCCCAAAAAAGCACAACCGCCACAGCGGGCCCCGTGCGGGCAGTCCAAAATATCCGTCTCGGCCATGGGCGCAGGCTCGGCCAAGCATTGTCGCTCTGCGCGCGCAGCGCTAGTCCTTCCGCGTGCGAACCATCCTTCTTTTAATCGGCAGTAATTTGTTCATGACCGCGGCTTGGTATGGTCACCTGAAGTACCGCGGCGTCGCGCTGTGGAAGGTGATCCTGATCAGCTGGGGCATCGCCTTCTTCGAGTATTGCCTGCAAGTACCCGCGAACCGCTTGGGCTACGGGGAGTTCACCGCGTTCCAGCTCAAGATCATCCAAGAGGTGATCACCCTGACGGTGTTTTTGGGCTTCGCGATCGTGTACCTGGGTGAGCGCGTGCGCTGGAACTATGGCGTCGCGTTCGCGCTGATCTTGGCGGCGGTGTATTTCGCGTTTCTGCCTGGTGTCAGCCCGAGCTGAGCCCGGCGCTCAAGAGCCCAAGCAATTCTCGAACACGAACACCCCGCTCGCGGCGCACAGGCCAGAAGGGAGCAGAGCCAGTGTCGGGCACGAGAACGAAGCCCACATTGCTCCACCCTTGATCTGCTTGGCGATGACCTGGACGGTGCAAGCCTGGCCCACGAAGCTGCCGCCGAGCTTCGGTGTGTAGATCGAGACATGAGCTGTGCCATCGAGATCCGCCCCGACCTGGCCTTCGGTGAAATCGACCCGAATGGGATAGCCTTGGTCGCTGGTCGTGGCGTCGAGCGAGCCCGAAAAGGTGAACGAACTCGTGCCCTGAACCGCGCAACTGACCTGCGCGCCGCGATCGCCATCGACCAATGACCCGCCGGGGTTGGTATTCGTGGGCGCGGGGTCCCCGGCGGGGTACGTGGTGCCCGGGTCGGGGCAGGTGCGACCGTTCGCAGGGCTAGTCGAGCGTTCGACGCTCAGCGTGACAGCGCCCTGGCTCGGGAGCGAGAACGCGCCGCCGTCGCCGGTGAGACCCGCGCCGCCACCGCTCCCGTTGTCACTGGCGCCGCCCGAAGCGTTGCTGGCGGCACAGCCTGCCGCACTGCACGCGGCGCCGATCGCCAAAATCCCCCAAATTCGATTGTCCATCCCGTAGCGCCTCATCCCCGAGTTAAGCTCGTGCCGTCTTGAGCGCGCAGCCTAGCAAACCACCGGCCATTTTGCGAAGCCCCAGTGTGCTCGGGGTCGGGCGTACCCGCTTCGTGATCAAGAACTTGGATCAGAGTTGGTACACGGACGTGTACCACTACATGCTGGCCATCAGCTGGCGGCGGCTGCTCGTCGTGTTCTTCGCCGTGTACATCGGCACCAACGCCCTGTTCGGTTTTCTGTTTTGGTTGGGTGGGAACGACGTTTCCAACGCCCGACCCGGGTCTTACGCCGACGACTTCTGGTTCAGTGTGCAAACGTACGCGACGATTGGCTACGGCGGCATGGCGCCCGTGACTACCTACGCGCACGTGCTGGTCACGCTCGAAGCTTTCGTAGGTATGATGGCGCTCGCGCTCGGCACGGGCATCGTGTTTGCCAAGTTTTCTCGACCCCGCGCGCGCATCGCCTTCAGCGAGAAGCTGTGCGTGCACTTGCGCAACGGGCGCCCAGTGCTGGAGTTTCGCCTCGCCAACCAGCGCCGTGGCTCGCTCAGTGACGCCACCATGAAATTCAGCGTGATCCGCGACGAAGTGACGGCCGAAGGCCAGCCGATGCGCCGCGGCTGGCCGCTGGAGCTCGAGCGCGCCCACATGCCGGTGCTGAGCTTGGCGTGGAACTGCATTCACGTGCTGGACGACAAAAGCCCGCTGTACGGGCTGTGCCCGGGCGACGCGATGGAGCGCATCAGCGGGTTCATCGCCATTCTGGCCGCCCACGACGACACGATGGGCGAGACCGTCCACGCTCGCCAGTACTATGCCGCGGAAGACGTGCTCCACAACATGCGCTTCGTCGACATGATTGACCCGAAATCCGAGCCCGGCATCATCAGTATCGACCACGCGCTCCTGAACGACGTGAGCCCGATCGCGCTCACGGCCTCACTCGCGCCTGCGGCCGTCGCGTCGGATGCCGATTCCGAGGCGAGCGCGTCGTCACGCGATTGAGCCGCTCGCACGCAACGAAACCGCCTGCTGACGCGCGCCCATGCCACTCAACGCACATTCCGTCGCTTGTGTCAGCGTCCTGATTCCGGCCTTCAACGAGGAGGCCACGCTGGAAAAGGTGCTGCGTGGCGTCCTGGAGCAAGCGGTGGTCAAGGAAATCTTGGTCGTGGACGACGGCTCGACGGACGGAACAGCCGACTGCGTGTCGAAGGTCAACGACCCGCGCATTCGGCTGTTTCGCCAAGATCGGAATCGAGGCAAAACGGCGGCCATCGAACGCGCGATCAAAGAGGCTACCGGCGAGATCATGATCGTTCAAGATGCCGACCTGGAGTACGATCCGCGAGAGATCCCCTTGGTCGTCGCGCCCATCCTCGAGGGTCACGCGGATGTCGTTTACGGGAGCAGGTTTTTGGTTCGGCGCGCTGCGCGTGTCGTTTACTATTACCACTACGTTGCCAATCAGTTCCTGACCACGCTCTCGAACATGTTCACCAACCTGAACATGACCGACGTCGAGACCGGTTACAAAGCGTTTCGCTCGGAAATCCTGAAGTCTCTGCCGTTGAAGAGTGACGGCTTCGGTATGGAGATCGAGGTCACCGCCTCGATTGCTCAGGTGCCACTCCGAGTCTATGAAGTCCCAATCTCGTACTACGGGCGCACCTACGATGAGGGAAAGAAGGTTGGCCTTCGCGATGGCATTGCCGCGTTGGGCTACGTTCTCTATTTCAATCTGTTCGAACGACAGTCAAAGGAGCGCAAGCAGTTCCGGGCCGAGATGCGGCGCTTCATCGAGCGCAGAAAGCGCGGCCAAAGCTAACCGTGACGATCGAAGCGCCCCACCGCGCAAGCGAGCTTCGCGGCGGGGCTTGGCGGGGCCGATATTGGGTGGTAGCGCGGGAACATGAAGCTGTTCCGATTCGGCGCTATGGGTTTCGAGAAGCCAGGCTTGATCGTGGATGGGGTGGGCAGGGTTGATGTGTCGGCGTTTGGTGAGGACTACGGAGAGGCGTTTTTTGCCTCGGATGGGCCGGCGCGGCTCGCGCGCTTCTATGCCGCGCACCCCGAACAATGCCCGCACCTGGCGGCCGACGCCCGCATCGGGCCGGCGATCGCCCGGCCCAGCAAGATCGTGTGCGTCGGCTTGAACTACCGCGACCACGCGCTCGAGACGGGCGCTGCGATCCCGAGCGAGCCGGTCTTGTTCATGAAGGCGACCAGCGCGATTTGCGGGCCCTATGACGATCTCCTGATCCCGCGCGGCTCGCTGAAGACGGACTGGGAGGTCGAGCTGGGCGTCGTGATCGGCCGCAAAGCGCAATACGTCGCCGAGTCGGCCGCGCTCGAGCACGTCGCGGGCTACGTGCTCTTGAACGATTACTCCGAGCGCGCGTTTCAGAAGGAGCGCGGTGGGCAATTCACCAAGGGCAAGAGCGCGGACAGCTTCGCGCCGATTGGCCCTTTCGTGGTCACGGCTGACGCTCTCGATGCCTCGGATTTGCGGCTGTGGCTCAACGTGAACGGGCAAGCGTGCCAAGACAGCCGCACCAGCTCGCTGATTTTCGGTGTGCCGCACTTGATCGCGTACATCAGCTCGTTCATGACGCTGCTGCCCGGGGACGTGATCAGCACCGGCACGCCGTCGGGCGTCGGCGCCGGCCGCAAGCCTCCGAGCTACCTCACGCCCGGGGACGTGATCGAGTTCGGGATCGACGGCCTGGGCGAAGCGCGGCAAGTCGCCGTCACGGCCAGCGCGCTCGGCTGAGCGTGCTAAGAGCGTCCGCGCCATGAAGTTCGTGCACGCCGCTGACCTCCACTTGGATAGCCCGCTCGCCGGCCTGTCGAAGTACGAGGGCGCGCCCGTGGAGCAAATCCGGGGCGCGACGCGGCGCGCGCTCGAGAACCTCGTCAAGCTGTGCCTCGCCGAGCAGGTGCAGCTCTTGGTCATCGCCGGCGATCTGTATGACGGTGACTGGCGCGACTATTCGACGGGCTTATTTTTCAACAAGCAGATGGCGGTGTTGCGTGCCGCAGGCGTGCGCGTGGTCTGGATCCGGGGCAATCACGACGCCGCCAGCAAGCTCACGGCGCACTTGAATTTGCCGGACAACGTGCGGGAGCTGTCGCACAAAAAGCCGGACTCGTTCGTGATTGAGGAGCTGGGCGTGGCCGTCCACGGTCAGGGTTTCGATGTGCGTGACGTCACGAGCGATTTGAGCTTTCGTTACCCGGAGCCCAAGCGCGGTTTGTTCAACATCGGGCTTTTGCATACTGCGCTCGAGGGTAGGGCCGGGCACGCTACATACGCGCCGTGCCGGCTGAGCGCGCTCGTGGACCGCGGCTACGACTACTTCGCGCTCGGCCACGTGCACACGCGCGAAGTGCTCAGCGAAAAGCCTTGGATCGTGTTTCCCGGGAATTTACAGGGTCGCCATGCGCGCGAGACTGGCGAAAAGGGCGCGAGCCTGGTCGTCGTCGAGCACGAGCAAGTGCGCAGCGTGGAGCACCGCGCATTGGACGAAGTGCGCTGGCATGTGGCCCAGGCAGATGTCTCGAGCGAGCGCTCGCTCGACGGCGTGCTCGAGCGCGTGCGCGAAGCGTTGAATGCCGCGATAGCGGCGAGTGACGGCCGCTTGGCGGCGATTCGCGTGCGCGTGCACGGCGCGAGCGCGGCGCACGAACAGCTGATGTCCCGCTACGAGCGCGTGACCGAAGAAGTGCGCGCGCTGACTTTGGACTTATCGGGCGAAGCCTGGCTGGAGAAGGTTGAGCTCGCGACCTCGCCACTCGCGCACGCCGATCTGCGCGAGCGTGATGACGCCATCGGCGAGCTCCTGCGCGGCTTGAGCGGCATCGTCCAAGACGACGCGGCCCTCGCTGAGCTGGCAGGAGAGCTCGCGGAATTGAAGCGTAAGCTCCCGCCCGAGCTGCGCGAGGGGCCCGAGGCAATCGATCTGGAGAGCCCCGAAGCCCTGCGGCTTCTGCTGGCCGAGGTCGAGCAAACGTTGCTGCCCGCGGTCGCCGGCTCCGAAGGCAGCGCGCCTTGAGGTTCAATCGGCTGAGCTTCCTCGCGTTCGGGCCGTTCACGGGTCTGGAGCTCGACTTGTCCGGCGGCGCGCCCGGCGGTCTGCACATGATTTTCGGCCCGAACGAGGCCGGCAAGAGCAGCGCGCTGCGCGGCGTGCACGACCTTTTGTACGGCTTCCCGGAGCGCACTCAAGACGCGCACGTGCACCCGAATCCCGATTTGCGCATCGCGGCGGAGCTGGGCGGCCAAGACGGAAAATCGATCACCGTGCAGCGCTTGAAGCGACGCAAGGACGCTCTCCGTGATGCCCACGACGCGCCGATCGACGAGGGCGCGCTGAGCGCCTTGCTCAGCGGTGTCGACGCGGCTTTGTTCGAGCGCTTGTTCGGGCTCGATCACGAACGGTTGCAGCGCGCGGGTGAGGCGTTGCTGCGCGACCAAGGTGACCTCGGTGAGAGCCTGTTCGACGCCGGCTCCGGCGGCCGCGGCATCCGCGGGGTGCTCGAGCAACTGGAGCAGGCGGCGGACGCGATCTTCAAAGGGCGTTCCAGCAAGGCGACCCTGAACGTGCTCTTGGAGGCCTACAAGGAGGCCAAGTCTGCCACGCGCGATGCGCTGGTTTCGCCGGAAAAATGGCAAGCGCAGCGAGAAAAGCTGGACAGCGAACGCCGCCGGCTGAGTGAGCTCGGCGAGCGCCGTAAGCAACTTCGGGAAGAGTCGAACGACCACAGCCGGCTCGACGCCGTGCTCGGCCCAATCGCGATCCGCAACGCGCTGCGTGAGAAGTTGGACGCGCTCGGCGCGCTGCCCACCTTGCCTGCCGATGCCGGCGAGCGCCGCACTCGCGCGCAACGCACGCTCGACGAGGCCGCGCACGAGCTGGCGCGCTTGACGCGAGAGCAGCAAAAAAAGCAAGAGCGCCTGCGCGAGCTGGTGCTGCCCGAGAATCTGCTCGGCGTCGACGCGGAAGCGATCGGCAAATTGCGCGACCGCGTGGGCGGTTACCGGACCGCAGAGGTGGATTTGCCCAAGCGTCGCGAGGACGCTCAGCGCTACGAAGCCGAAGCGCAACGCATCGCGGCGTTGCTGTACCCGGGTAAGCCCCTGGATGGGCTCGAAGCGTTGCGTCCCAGCCCGCTCGATCTGTCGCGCGTGCGCAAATTGCCGCAGCGGCAGGCGGCGCTGCTCGAGCGCGTGGCCAACGCACAGAAGGCTTTGCGGGCGCTGGAAGTCCAACGCTCGCAGCTTGCCGCGTCGCAAGCGGAGCTGCCCGCGCCCCGTGAGCTCGGCGTCCTGCGGCGTGCCCTCGCCAGCGCTCGCGCTCGCGGTGACGTCGAGCGGCGTGTGCGCGAGACCGAGGCCAGCACCGCAAAGCTCGAGGCCGAAGCGCAGGCCCGGCTCTCGGCGCTCGGTTTTTGGGCTGGCCCGCTCGGTGTGCTGCCGGGCTTGCCGGTCCCGCACGAGGAAACGATCGAGCGCTTTCAACGCGAATTCACGGAGCGCATCGCGCGCGCGGGCGAGCTCGAGCGCGAGCATCAAGCGCTCGCTCAGCGCCTCGCGAATTGCGGTCTCAAGATCAAGGCCGTGGAAGGCGCGGGCAGCGTGCCGAGCGAGAGCGCGCTCGAGCACGCCCGCGCGCGGCGCGACGACGGTTGGCGGCGCGTGCTCGGCGCCTGGCAGCGCGGCGATCCGCCCGGCCACGTCGATTCGGAATTCGACGGCCAAGCGCCGCTCGCGCAAGGTTTCGAGCAATCGCTGCAGGTTGCCGACGAGCAGGCCGACCGGTTGCGCCGCGAGGCCGAGCGCGTCTCGCTCTTGGCCAGCTTGGCCGCCGAACATGAGCAGCTGAGCGCCCAGCAATCCTCGCTCAGCGGGGCGTTCGAAGAGCTCGAGCTGGCTCGCATCGAGGGCGAGCGCGCTTGGCAAACCGCGTGGCGTGCCGCCCGGATCGAGCCGGCGACGCCAGTCGAGATGCGCGCTTGGCTCGCGCGACAACGCGCGCTTTCGGAGCTGGTCCTGCGCCTCGGTGAAGCGCAGCGCGAAGCCGCAAGCGCGGTCGCCGAGCGCAATGAGCTGGCCGCCGAGCTGGCACGGGCGCTCGAACGCCCGCTCGAGCCTGGAACAGCGCTCGGCACGCTGCTGGCCGCGTGCGAAGAAGCCGTAGAAGCGGGCAGCCGAACCGCCGAGCGGCGCCGGGAGCTCGCCGAATCCCTGAAGGATCTGGAACGCCAAAAGACCGAGCGCGACCTGGAGCTGAGCGCCGAGCGCGAAGCGCTCGAGGCTTGGCAGGTCGAGTGGCACAGCGCGACCGAGCGGCTCGGCTTCGCGCGCGAGCTTTCTCCGGACGAGGTAGCAACGCTGCTCGATTCACTGTCCGGCTTGTTCGACAGCTTGACCAAGCTCTCGGACCAACGTCGGCGCGCGACGCGCATCGAAGAGGATCGCGTCAAGTTCAAGGAGCACGTCTCGGAATGGACCAAGACTTACGCTCCCGACCTGTCCGAGCGCGCGCCCGACGTCGCCGCCGAGGCGCTCGTGCACCGCTTTCAAGCCGCCGAGCATCAACGCGCGGAACGCGCACAAATTCAGGCAGATTTGCAGGAGCTGGGCAGCGCGCGGTCTGCGCTCGAGGTCCGCATCGGACAAGCCGAGACCGAGCTCGAGGGCCTGCGCGTGGCGGCACGAGCTCCGGATTTGGCCTCGCTCGCCGCAATCGAGGCGCGCGTGCTCGAGGCGCGCGACCTGCGGCGCCAGCTCGACACCGTCGAAGCCTCACTGCTCCAGGATCAGGGCGTGCCGCTCGAGTCATTGGTCGAGGCGGCGCGCGGCGTCGATCGCACCACGCTCAAGGCGCGCCTGGCGGAGCTCGTGGAAGAGACCGAGCGCATCGACGAGGAGCACAAGAACCTCAGCCTGCAAGTTCGAGATCTGGAGCACGGCCTGCTCCGCTACGCGGACAATGACGCCGCCGATCAGGCGCAGTCATTGAGCGTGCAGGCGGCCGAGATCCGGGAGCAAGCGCTGCGCTATGCGCGGCTCAAGCTATCGCAGGTCGTTCTGCAACGCGGCGTCGAGCGCTACCGAGAGGAGAACCAAGGCCCGGTGTTGAAGCGCGCTTCGGCGCTGTTTCCGCTGCTCACCCTGGGCAGCTTCCGCGGCCTGCGCGTGGGCGTGGAAGAACGTCAGATTGTCGGCCTGCGTGAAGACGGCAAGGAAGTCAGCGTGGAGGGGATGAGCGAGGGGGTGCGCTATCAGCTGTACCTCGCGCTGCGCGTGGCCAGCTGGGAGCGTTACTTGGAGCGAAATCCGCCACTGCCGCTCGTGCTCGACGACATATTGATTCACTTCGATGACGACCGCGCCCGAGCCGCCCTGGGCGTGCTCGGCGAGCTCTCGCAGCGCATGCAGATCCTGTTTTTCACGCACCACGCACGGGACCTGACGCTGGCTGGAGAAGTGATCGGAACCGATCAGCTGTTTCGACACGGTTTGAGCGGGCCGCTTTTGAAGTAGTTGGGTCAGGCGAGATCTCCAGGCTCGAGCACCGGATCCCCTCGTCGAAAAATAACCGAGCGCACGATTGCATCGACTCAATCCGACGAGGCGCGGGCTTCGGAGTCGGCATCTGACGCCACTTGCGCGGGCAGGTCGAGCGGTGAATCGCGCAGACCGCACCAAATCTCTGGGGTGGGGTCATTCGCGTTTCGCCAATCTCTGAATCAAAGCGTCGTCGTGAGCCTCACTTTGTGCGCTTCAGGTGACGACGAGGATTTGCGTGCCAACGAAACTCGTCCGAAACTCAGCAACCTCCATTCGAATTCACCTAGGTTCCTGGCGAATGTCGCCACTTGCGATGCGCATTGATGGACAAACTAGCCTTGACCAATATCACCCGCTGGGGTTAGTCTCGGCGATTCGCGTGGATAAGCGCGCCGCGACAGTGAGGGAAGCGAACATGCGATCATTTTTTAGGTGGGCAAGCATCGTCGCGGCCGCGGTCTTCCTTGTAGCTGGGTGCGGAAGCGACGCTGAGCCAACGGCTCGACGCACGACTCAGGCCTTGTGTTCCGCGGATTGCAGCCCTTATGCCTGCAACGACACCTCGTTCGAACCTGTCTGTTACGACTGGTGCCAGAACGACTTCTACTGTGCTGATGGCGCGCATTGCGTAGACGACACGTGCGTTGGCGAGGCGGGTGGCGACTGCACCTTGTACGCACCGAATCCAGACGGGGGCTGCAACACATGGTGTGCTCGTGATTCCGACTGCACGCAGATCGCTTATTGCGACCAATCCAGCGGCGCCTGTGTTCCCGATCTCTGCGTCGGAAAAACCGTCGACGACGGAAACCCGTGCACGACCGACGCCTGCGACCGCACAACCGGCCTGATAACGCGCGTCAATCTTCCTCAAGGCGCTAATTGCCCCGATCAAACGGCGTGCAACGGCATGGAGAAGTGTGATGGACAGGGACACTGCAACATATCCGGAACGCCCGTTGTCACGGATGATGGAAAGCCGTGCACTGTCGATAGTTGCGACCCAATCACCGGCGTTGTCAGCCACACGGGTGCCTTGAATGCGTGCGGGGACGGCAGCACTCGCTACTTGAGTACATTTGCGGGGACGGGCAGTCCCTTGGCAGACCCCGCGTCCGTTCCGTTCGGACAGGCAAACTTCAATTCCCCGGGGGGATTGGCCTGGACCTTCAGTCCGATCCCTGGCGGTCCGCCGTATTACTCAAAATTAGTCTCCGATACCGGCAACAATCAGATTCGCGTTCTGACGAATGCCGGCACCACTCGCTTCTTCGATGCGGTGACCAGCGCTAACCTTCTCAAGAATCCCGGCTGTGACGAGTCGCCGGGCAGCGCCGGTGTCGTGGCGTGGGAGAACGAAACTCCCATTTCGTCGGCGCGCTGCAATTCCACACTGGATGACCTGCAGCTTGCACCGTTTGACGGAGCTAGGTATATCGCTCTCCGCGCCGGCGAGAGTATCCATCAGGATGTACCTCTCGTCGCTTATTCGAGTGCTATCGACTCAAATTTAGCGACCTTCACATTCGATGCTTACTCGGCCGCGTCGTCCGGCAGCACAACCATCACCCTCCAGTATCTTAGCTCGACGAAAACGCCTGTCGGTTTGCCGGTCACCTTTCAGACGGCGAACAGCGATTGGACCCGCGCGCATAGTACCGCTCTCGCGCCCAGCGGAGCCCGGTTCTTGCGAGTAGCATTGGTCGCGGGCATCGGAGCCAGCTCGTTCGATGGCCTGTCACTGGTCAATGCGCCTTCACCAACCCTCAACCGACCGCTGGGGATCGCGTACACGCCTGACTCGCTATTAGTGGCCAATAGCTACGCCGATACAGTTGATTCGTGGTCATTCGTCTCTGGGCACTTGGGGCGCAGCCAATATACCGGTCTTGAGGCGCCGACGGATGTTAAGACAAGCCAAGACCAACAGACGTACTACTTTGCAGATTATAAGCATCATCGAATCTCGAGATTCAGCTACAGCGACCATGCTGTGAAGGTCTTCGCGGGCAATGGCACCAGGGGCGCCACGGGGGATGGGGGCGCGGCGCTCAACGCTCAATTGAACTACCCGTCGGGCATCGCGGTGGACGCCGGCGGTAACGTGTACATCGCCGACAGCGGGAACGCGACCATCCGAAAGGTGTCGACTGGCGGCACAATAACCACCGTGGCAGGCGTTGCGGGGGTCAAGGCCGACGACGGAGACGGCCTCCCGGCAACTTCGGCCCACTTCATTCGCCCAACGTCGCTAGCCTTCGGCAACGACAACGTTCTATACGTGGTCGACACTGGCGCACACCGTATCCGAAAGGTCAAGGACGGCGTTATCTACGGGCTAGTCGGCTCCGGCCACGAAGGGGACACCGCGTCAGGCAACTCGCTTCTCGCCGAGCTCAGAGAGCCCACGACCATTGCCTTGAACGTTAACCCTGCGGACCCTTCGCTTGCTACACAGAACGAGCTCTTGATCGCTGATACCGGAAATCACAAAATCAAGAGAACGACATGTGACGACTCCAATGTTTGCAACGGCCCCGAAGTCTACAATACGACGACTGCACTCTGCGGTACCGGTACCCCGCCGAACCTAGATGATGGAAAGTATTGCACAGCCGACACCTGCACCACCCAAGGCGGCATCAAGCACACGAACCTAGCCGCAGGGACGAACTGCGCCGACGGCAATCCATGCAACGGTGCCGAGCTGTGCGACGGGCAGGGGGAGTGCGCGCCAGGAATTCCGCAAGCGGAAGACAACAATCCCTGTACTAATGACTTCTGCGACCTCGCAGCGGGAGAGATAAGTCACACCCCCAATCCCGGAGCGGTCTGTTCGGAAGCCGCGTGCGTTGCCGGGGCATTTACTGGTTTAGGGATTTGCTCGAGCAGCGGACAGTGCATCGTCCCGCCCGCCATTTCCTGTGGCCTGTACGCGTGCCAGGGGATGTCTTGTGCCGTGAGTTGTTCGTCCGATGCAAATTGCGGCGCATCCGCGTTTTGCAACACTCAACTGCACACGTGCATGCCCAACCAGTGTCCGACGGGCCCGTTCGGCAACAACCCGTGTCGAACGTACACGTGCGACCCTGCTACGGGGACGATCTCCAGCGTTCCCAAGGAGGAGGGAGCGGGCTGCCCAGACGGTAACCTTTGCAACGGTGACGAGAAATGCACTGCGGGAGTATGCGCCGAAGGCACGCCGAAGGCGATCTCGGACCATAACCCGTGCACCACGGACGCCTGTATCCCCGCGACGGGCGTAGTCACCCACCTGCCCCAACCAGACACGACGCTTTGCGAGGACGGGAACGCGTGCAACGGGGTCGAGCATTGTGCTTCGGGTTTATGTGTGCCAGGAACCGCCCTAGTCGTCGACGACAGCGACCCTTGCACGGCGGATTTCTGCGACAACGTGTCCGGGGTCACGAACCAGCCGCTGCCGGAGGGCGCTGCGTGCGGGCCGACCAAGACGTGCCAGTCCGGAACCTGCGCAGCCCCAGTCGCCCCGGACCCGGCCATCAATGCCCCGGCTTTGAATGTAGGTGTGGCTACAACCATCCAGAAGTCCCTCGATTTCCTGACCAGCACCCAAACTGGCCTCTCGCAGACGAACTTGCAGCCTGGGCGCGTCGCGCTCGTGCGCGGCTATGTCAAGGAATCTAGCGGGTCACCTTTGGCAGGGGTGAAGGTCAGCATAATTGGGCGCCCGGAGTTTGGCTCGACGCTGACGACGGCTCAGGGCGAATACAACCTCGTCGTCAACGGCGGTGGGTTTCTCCGCGTTAGCTTCACGTCGGCTTCTCGTTTGCCGGCCGAGCGTACCGTGCAGGTCGCGTGGAACGAATACAAGCTTCTGGGTGACGTCGCGCTGGTGTCCCTGGACGACGCTGTAACGCCGGTCGATCTAGATGAAGCGGGTGGGCACGCCGCGGTCGGGTCACTCATATCGGATCAAGACGGTTCCCGAACCGCGTCGGTCTATTTCCCCGCCAATACTCATGCCTTGTTGGTTGGCCCAACGGGTGCGTTGACGCCGGTCACGCAACTCAGTGTACGAGCAACTGAATTCACGGTGGGGACCAATGGTCCCGCGTCGATGCCCGGCTCATTGCCGCCGACGAGTGCTTACACCTACGCCGTCGAGCTTTCCCTGGACGAAGCTCTCGCCGTCAACGCGCAAGGCGTTCAGTTCGATCAACCGGTGCCCTTCTACATCGACAATTTCTTGAGCATCCCGGTCGGAAAGGAAGTGCCCGTCGGCTATTACGATCGGAAGATCGGTGCTTGGATCCCCGCGGACAACGGACTCGTTATCAAGGTTATCGCTGTCGATTCGGGAATTGCAACCATCGACACTACCGGCGACGACTTGCCAGAGAGCGATGCCGTGTTGTTGGGCTTGGGTATCACTACCGAGGAACGGCAATCCCTTGCTCAAACGCGGGCCGCCGGCACCCCCCTTTGGAGGTTTGCGACGAGACACTTCACTCCGTTTGACTGCAATTGGCCGTACAGTGTCTGGACGTGCGCACAAGGCGGGCCCTGCGAGGGCGACGCACCCGCACCACCAAAAGTGAGCGCCGATCCAGGAAAGTGTCAGTCTACGGTTGGTGGCTCAATCGTCGAGTGCCAGGCCCAAGTCTTGAGAGAGACATTACCCATACCGGGTACGCCTTTCTCCCTAAACTATCGGTCGGGAGCAACGCCAGGATATCAAGCCACTTCAGGCCTCGACATTCAAGTCGTCAACGGGCGCATTCCCGAGCGGATGGCCAGCGCCGAAGTAGGGGTCTTCGTCGGCGGGCGCGGTAAGTTCGTTCACTTTCAGAAGGACACCCTGACGCCGAATTTTGCGTACCACTACTCGTGGGACGGCCGCGATGCTTTCGGTCGTGAGATGCAAGGGCGACAAGCAGCCACTGTCATTGTCTCCCACCAATACAATCCTCCATATGCCGATCCAGATACGAGCGCTCAGGCGATACTTTTCGCAACCTACCCAAGCGGCTCGCAGGTGTCGACGTCGCGCGACGCGGATCAATATTCGGTCAGCTGGACCTACGATGTCCCTGTCGGGCAGCTGAAAGATCCGCCTGCGTCGCTGGGAGGTTGGCTAGTGAGTGAACACATGCACTACGACGTCGGTGGCCGTCGTTTGCTCACCGGATATGGCGAGGAAATCGCCGTCGACGCGCTCACCGGCACTACGGTGCCACGGACGGTCGAGAAATACACGAATTACGCGAACGACAACAGTCGCTTGACCCCACTTGCCGTGGGAGCCAACGGCGAGGTTTACCTTGTCGAGCCCTCCGATAACGGGCGGATCAAGCGGCTCAACCCGGACGGATCTCTGACGAGGATCTCAGGTACGCACAACGGCGGCATCACCGATCAGGACGGTGCACCAGCCTCGACCGCATTCGTTGGATATAACTTGGGGTTGGCAGTCGCACCGGACGGCTCACTTCTCTACGCGGATCGCGACAGTCATCGCGTTCGAAGGATCACACCTGACGGAGTAGTGCACACGATCGCGGGCAAGGTCGGGGCCCCCACGTTCGTCAGCGGCGGCGTGCAGTTCTACGACCCATCGAGCGGCTATACTGGCGACGGGGGGCCGGCATCAGCTGCGACACTTTGTTCACCCACCGCCGTTACTGCGGCCCCCGACGGAACCATCTACATTTGGGACTCCGGAAACAACGTAATCCGTCGGGTGAACTCGGCGGGCATGATCAGTACCGTTGTCGGCACCGGCGCGCCCGGCTACGGCGGCGCTCGCCCGGCAGATGGCCTGCCCGGAAGACAGGTGTCCATCTATCAATCCGGCACCTCTTCAAACCATCTCGCCGTGTCTCCGGACGGCAGCGTCTATTTCGACTCTCACTATCAGTACACGGTGCTCAGCCGTCTGGGAACCGACGGGAGGGTGCACTATGTGACCGGTGACATAGCAGTTCCTTCAAATACGCCTCAGCCTGAGCTCGTTGAGGGCCTCCCCGCAGCGACTAGTACCTCGGCCTGGATTTCCGTTCCGAGATATGGGCATAGCGAGATCGTAGTTGGCGTCGGTGAAGGATCCATTGGACTGGGTTGATGGTCACCGAGTCCATTGCCGGACGGCGAAGCTTCGGCGTCGAGGTGCGGGTGAGCCGGGCGGATCGACGTGGTCAGGCGATGGGCACGAGCACCCAAGGAAGTTCGCGAACTACAGTTTCGAAGACATCGCGCGCGCCGGCTCGGATGCTGGGGACAATCTGCCATTGACCGGTGTGAGTGTGGATTTCGAGCGTGTACCACTGACGGGTCGCACGCCGCAGGCGGATGTGGCGGACGGGGTCAGCTTTTGGCCCGGACTCGAAAACGATCAGGTCACCATGTTTGCGCACGCGCAGGTGGTTAAGACCGTGCTTCTCGATGCTGCTTTCGAGGGTAAAGATGACGAAGGGGTCTTCGCGGAACTTCGACATGGTTCAGGCGGCGACAGCAGTGGTGCGGACGAACGTGCCGGAGAATTTCCAATTGAAAGGGTGAGCCTCGAATCGATTCCAATAGCGGATGAACGCCAGCACTTGCTCGCGCAAATCGGCGACGCTGTCGAACGAACCGTAGCGTAGGAGGCGGCGTTGCAGGATCGAGAACCAGACCTCGATCTGATTGACCCAAGAGGCGTGCAAGGGCGTGTAGACGAAGTGGAAGCGACCGCCGTGATGGCGACTAAACTCGGTCCAGCGTCGCTCGCTGCCATCGTGATGAATGTTGAGATTGTCCCAGATCACGAAGACACGGCGCTCGGGGAAGGTGCGCGCGACGACTTCGAGAAAATTGTGCACGGCACCGACGGAACGCTTTTTGACGACACTTCCGAGCACGCGCCCGGTGCGGACGTCAAAGGCGCCGAGCAGATGACACACGCCGCGCCGTACGTACTCGAACTCGTGTCGAACACGAGCGTCGCCACCGCGGCGATCGGGAGCGCGACGACCGAGCGCCTGCATGGGCTTTTCGTCGACACAGACCACCACCGCGTCGTGTGGCGGCTTCAGATAGAGTTGGCAGATGCGACGGACCTTCTTCGCAAAATCGGGATCCGGGCTGTGCAGCCAGTACCGAACGCGGTGCGGCCGCAGTCCTTTGCTGCTCAAAATGCGCTGTACGGTGCTGCGGCTGATGCTCACGCCCGACTGACGGTACAATGCACGGGTGAGAGCGCGCTGCGTCCAAACGGCGCGGCGTACATTTCGCTCGTCTTTCGGTCGGGCGCAGGCAAGCTGGACAAGCTGACAGCGCGTTTCCAGCGCAATTGCCGGCGGTCGGCCTGGTCTATCCGCGTCACTGAGCGACTGCGGCTCTGGCGCTTTCTCCCAGCGCATTCGCCACTTTCGTACGACACGGTCCGAGACCCCCAGCAAGCGACCGATTGCCGACGGCCCAAGTCCATCGGCCATCATCAGAATCATCCGCGAACGAAGCACCACCGCGTGCGGCGCGAGGTGACGGCGAACCGTGCTTTCCAGCGCACTCCGCGCCGCCTCGCCAAGGCGAATAGATCGAGCAACAGGTCCGGGCTGCACGCCCTTTCAATCCATCAGCTCCTCCGTTTATTTCCATCCGCGCGTTTCAACTCGGCAATTCATCCCGGAACGGAGATCCGGGCCGCGGTACTAGCGCGTCGCATGCGTATGATGGTTTTGGAATCGACGCTAAGGGTCGAGTCTACTTCGCGGATCACTATCATTACGCGGGTGACCAGGACGCAAACAGTAACCTTTTGGTCGGCCCCAGGATTAGAGAGATCTCGAATTCCGGCTTCGTCCACACGGTGGCAGGAAACGGGACGCACGGTGATTCTAACGAATACCACGAGCCCGCGCTTCGTTCGCACATCGTTGTCGTTAACACGCCCACAGTCGCACCCGACAACAGCCTAGTTTTCGGCGGCACCGAAGGAATTGATCGACTGAAGACCTTCCCAGTTCTGGCGGAACCCGGGTGCACGTACTCAGTTCCCTCTTCGGATGCTGCGCAGGTATTTTGCTTCGACGCGGACGGCCGCCACCTGAAGACACTTGATGCCAAGACCCGACAGGCGATTTACACCTTTGGTTATACGGCGAATCTTCTGTCCAGCATCACCGACGCGAACAACAACATCACGACAATTACGCGCGACGGCGTAGCGGGCACGATCGAGATAAAGGCGCCGTTTGGTCAGAAGACCAAGATAAACACCGACTCGGTTACGGGCTACGCGAATAAAATCACGTTCCCTGATGCGACCACGGTTACGCCCGAGCATCAGCCGAACGGTCTGCTCACGAAGTTGGTCGATGCACGGAGCTTCATCCACAATTTCCAATACGATGCACTCGGTCTGCTGAAGCGCGACGAGAATCCTGCGGGCGGATATCAGACGCTGTCGCGCAGCGGCGACACGGTGACTCGCACGACGGCATTGGGACGAAAGAGCCTATACACTACGACCACGACGGCTACTGATATTCAGACGGGCGTCTCACGCGCACCAGATGGGACTGAGACGACTACCCTGCAACGACCCGATCTCACAACGCGCACGACTTACCCGGACGGAAGCAAGGTGGACACGGTTCTCGAGCCAGATCCGATCTTTGGTGAGGCAGCGTTGTACGAACAGGCGCGTACGGTCACGCTGCCGAGCGGACTGCAACGGAAGTCAACGGTTTCGCGCGAAGCCGTTCCCTCTTCGACGGGCGGTGTTCAATCCCTGACTGTTACAACGAACTCTGGCAAAGGGGATGCGACCGGGGTATTCGACGGGTCCGATCCCGACAACTTATCGTATACGCTTACTTCGGCCGCCGGCCGTCAAACGACCTACTTGGTTGATGCTCAAGGCAGAGCCAAGAAAATCTTGATCCCTGGGCTCTCCGACATCAGCTTCGACTACGACACCGCAGGACGTCCTTGGCACACTACGCGTGGAACGCGGGGCCGCACGACAACGTATCTGGACGATCCGCAAGCGGCTGGCAACGGCTACCTGAGCACTGTGAAGCTGGCCAACGACGCGAGCGTTACTTTTGAGCGAGATGCATTCGGGCGGCCTAAGTCCCTCACTGACCCTCAGCTCCGCAAGCTCAGGTTTGGCTATGACCTTTCTGGAAATGTGGCCAGTTTGGAGCTGCCCAAATCGGTCGGGGCCTCAGTGCACGTGTACCACTCGCTCCAGAGCGGGGCGACCGATCTACTTGCAAAGTATACCCCGCCGGTCCTGCCGCCGACGCTACCCACTGCGGCAGACGTGACTACGACATTCCTAATGGACGATGATCAGGCGCCGGCGAAGGTTGTTCGACCTGGAGGTATCGAAGTGACCTTCGAGCACGATGGGGTGACCGGCAAATTGTCCTCCATCAGCGGTCCGAACGGTACGACGCACGTCGAATATTATCCGCAATCCCCGTGCGGTTCGGGGTGCTCCGCCGGCTCGCTTCATTCCTTGACCGGTCCGACCGGCGAAACAGAGACGCTGACGTACGACGGGCCGCTCGTCAAGTCGGTCACCTTTGGCGGCAGCGTAACGGGTTCCATAGGGTATGACTATGGTAGCGGTTTTAGAATCCAAGCCGAGACTGTGACAGTCGGAAACTCGTCGTCCAAGGTCAGTCTGGCCTTCGACTCAGATGACTTACTCACTTGCTCGTCATTGAGTTCTTGCGCAGCGCAGGATACAAGCGCCTTGCGGCTCAGCCGCGCATCGGACAACCCGCTGCTGGGCGGTTCCACGCTCGGAAAAATATATGACGCGTACGGGCACAATGAGTACGGAGAGCTTGCGACTGTTGCGTCGTCTTTCGCCGACACGCCCACGACGTCGACGCCGCTGTTCTCGGTCACTTACGACGACCCCACGACGGTCACACGCGATCAACTCGGGCGCGTGGTGCGCCAAACAGAGACCGTCCTAGGTGAGCAGCACACGACGATCTTCCGTTACTACGATGCGGGATGGTTGAAGGCCGTCGAGCGCGACGGCATTCAAACAGCGTCCTACCTGTACGATGATAACGGCAATCGCCTCACAAAGACTACCCCTGCCACGGGTGACATTCAGGCAAGTTACGACGATCAAGACCGGCTTCAGAGCTATGGTAGTGCGACTTTCGACTACACCCCCAACGGCGAGCTCAAACAGAAGACGGTGGGGACCGCAATAACCAAGTACTTCTATGACGAATACGGAGGGTTGAGCAAAGTCATTCTGCCGAACAACGATAGCGTGAGCTACGTCGTAGATCCTAGCGGCCGACGCATTCAGCGAACCGCGGGTAGTCAACGAACTCAATGGATCTACTCGGGCTCTCGGATCGTCGCAGAGCTGGACAACAACGGGACCGTGGTTAGCCGATTCCTTTATGGTTCACGCTCGAATAGCCCCGATGCGGTAGTAAAGTACTCTGGTGCGACCACGAAGACCTATCGGATTATTTCTGACCAAGCGGGATCACCCCGGCTCATCGTGAATGTCGCCGACAAGAATGACCATCCTCTCGTCGCCAGTTACGACGAATTCGGCGTCGTGAGTGGTACTGGGTTGGGGTTTGTCCCGTTTGGCTTTGCCGGTGGAATCTACGATTCCGATACTAGGCTCATTCGCTTCGGCGCAAGGGACTATGATCCGGAGCTCGGTCGTTGGCTAGCCAAGGACCCGGTATTGTTCCGAGGTGACCAGCCGAACTTGTACCTTTACGTAGGAAACGACCCGGTGAACCGCCGCGATCCACTTGGCAATTGGGGCATCGCGATTGGCGGCAGCGGCGGGCTAGGGTTCGGGTTTCCGCTCGGCGGTAGTCAGGATCTCGGCTCTGGGGTCGTGATCTCGTTCGACTCGACCGGGATCACGGTCGCCGGCTACACGAATCATACGACCAGTATTGGGGCTGGCGCCTACCTTGGCTTCGGTTTCGACTTGACCGGTTTCACCGGAGATCTGAAGGATTTTGCAGGAACATCTTTTGGCGGTAAGGTAGACGTCGGCTTGATCGAGGAGGCCCAGTTCAAGGCGAGTAACATCTTTACCAAGATACTCGCTAAGACGTGCGGTGGCCTCGGCGGCGTGAGCGGCTCAAGCTCGTGGTCCGCGACTGCGTCAGCCGGATATGGCGGTGGCCTCTACGTTGGCGGGACCATGTCCACAACGGCGGTTGAAGGTTACAATCTAACCTCCGGCACTTTGGTATCGTACTAGGGATGGCGAATTCAGGGCTTCCGCCCGACCCACACGCGAGCCGACGGCGCCGGGCCAAGTGGATTGTCGGTGGTATGGCTCTCGGATACATCCCGATCAATTTGGCCGGCGATCGTTGGTGGCCAAGCGCGAGCAAGCCAGTCTGGCTCCTGTACGTCGGCGTCATGATGGTCGCCTGGTGGTGCTCATTGAGAATTGATTGGGTCAGGCGTGATTTCCAGGTTCGACCGCCCGATCCTCCTCGTCGGGAGAAGCCATAGCGCAAGGCCAGCACCGATCAATATCTCGAGCTACTGCGCCTATAAGTAATTGACCAAAACGCCACAAATTGACCTAACATCGCGGCAATGCTCAGGGCCCTGTTTCCGCGCGCGGTGGCTGCGTTCGCTCTGTGTGCCCTCGTCTTCAGCTGTAAGACCGAAACTCAGCCCGCGAGCAGCAGCGAACCGGCGGCTTCCGTCGTCAGTGAGGCGCTAGGCGCCGCTGGGGACTCGAGCGCCGCGGGTGCTACTGGCGAAGCAGGAGCGACGGGCACGCCCGCCTGCACGGTAGACGGGGATTGCGGCAATGGCTGCGGGGTGTGCACGGCCGGGGTGTGTAGTGTCGCCCCGAACACGGTGGTGTGCCGCGCCGCGGTAGACGCGACCTGTGACGTCGCCGAGAAGTGTGACGGGACGAACAAGGACTGCCCGCAGGACGCGTTTCAACCGCCCACGCTGCCTTGCCACCCGAGCCTCGGGCTGTGTGACCCGGAAGAGAAGTGTGATGGTGCGGGGCACTGCCCCGCGGACGCCAAGCTCGGGCCCACGGATCCGGCGTGCCGCCCCGCGACCGGGCTGTGCGACGTGGCCGAGGTCTGCGACGGCACGGGGAACGCTTGTCCCACGGACAAATTCCAACCCGCGACGCTGTCGTGCCATCCGAGCCTCGGCACCTGTGATCCGGAGGAGAAGTGCGACGGCGCCGGCAATTGCCCGACGGACAAGAAGCTCGGCCCGAGCGATCCGCCGTGTCGGCCGGCGCTACTGGCTTGTGACGTGGCCGAGAGCTGTGACGGCACCAACAACGATTGCCCGGCCGATCGGATCGATCCCGGGACGAAGGTGTGCCGGCCCGCAGTGGATACAATCTGCGACGTGGCCGAGACTTGCGACGGCCTGAACAAGGCTTGCCCAAACGATACTGTCCAGCCAAACACCGTTCCCTGTCGTCCTTCCGCCGGGGATTGCGATGTCACTGACAACTGCGACGGGAACGGGAAGTGCTCCACCGACTTAAAACTCGCGAGCGGCAGCACTTGCAGAGCCGCGAAGGGACTCTGTGACAAGCCGGAGGTCTGCGATGGCGTGAGTGTCAGCTGTCCCGTCGTTGACGTGAAGCTCGGTCCGACTGACCCGCCGTGCAGGCCGGTCAAACCAGGGGACGATTGTGACGTCGCCGAGTTGTGCAATGGGACAAATGATTTTTGCCCCGGCGATGGGTTCAAACCAATGGATACTGTCTGTCGTGCCGTGGCGGGCGACTGCGACGTCGCGGAGAAATGCACGGGCTCGGACCCGACCTGTCCTGGAGACGTATTCGAACACTCGGATCACGCATGTCGCTCTGCTGGGAACGATCCGACTTCATGTGATGTTACGGAGTACTGTGCGGGTACTGCTTTTTGCCCGCCGGATTTGGTCGCTCCATCGAGTGTGATTTGTCGTCCGCTGATCCCGCAGCAACCCTGCGATCAGCCGGAGCACTGCGATGGTACGACGAAAGTCTGTCCTTCGAACACCTTCAAACCCAAGGGGGCGAGCTGCGACGACGGCCTGGGCTGTACCCAGACCGACACCTGTGACGAGGTGGGGCACTGCAACGGCACGCCGAACAACAGCCTCTGCCCGCAGGAGGACTGCGCGCTGAACGTGTGTGATCCGGTACTAGGCTGTCAACGGACGATCCTAAAAGCCGTCCCTCCCGCGCTACCGAAAGTCTGCCGCAAAGCGATTGGCTCATGCGACGTCGACGAAGTGTGCGACGGCACCAACGCCACGTGCCCTTCCGACATCATCAAGCCCGCCACCACGACCTGCCAAGCCGCATCCTGCACGGACGCAAACTTGAAGCCGCAGATCCTGTGCGACGGAGCGCAGGGCAAATGTCCCGTCCTGGCCGACATTTCCTGCGGAAATTATGCCTGCGGCAGCACGACGGAATGCCGCACCACCTGCATCACCTCCGCGGATTGCGGCACGGCCTTCTACTGCTTGAACAATGCCTGCGTGCCGCGCATCGGCGCCGGCCAACAATGCAAGAGCGACGCCGAGTGCACGGTCTCCAACCCGCATTGCGTGGACGGCGTGTGCTGTGACACGACGTGCGTCGGGCAGTGCGAAGCGTGTAACACCGCGGGCAAGCTCGGCACCTGCATTGGTGTGAAGGGTGACCCGATCGCGCCGCGCGTGGCGTGCGCCGCGGACGGTACCAACTGTGACGGCTTCTGCGATCCGAGTAACCGCACCGCGTGCCAGTTCCCGAACAAGGCGACCTCGTGCCGCGATCCCGCGTGTGACACCAAGACCAACGCCGCGATCGCCGAATCGTTCTGCACGGGCAAGGGCAGCTGCGCCCTGACGGACGCCGTGGCCTGCGAGCCGTACGCCTGCAACGGCGCGGCGTGCGCCGGCAACTGCACGGCGGACGCGCAATGCGCGAGCGATGCCTACTGTCAGGCCGGTAAATGCACGCCCAAGGGCAAGCCGGCCGACAAGTGCACCACCGACAAGCAGTGCGGCTCCGGGCACTGCGCGGATGGCGTGTGCTGTGACACGGCCTGCACCGGGCAGTGCGAAGCGTGCAGCGGCGTGCCCGACGCCAAGGCGGGCACCTGTAGCCCGGTGACCGGCGATCCGCTCGGCAAGCGCACGGCGTGCGCCGCTTCGGACGCAGCCTGTGGCGGCTCGTGTGACGGCAAGAACCGACTGTCTTGCATCTATCCGGCGCAGGGCAAAGTGTGCCGCCCCGGCGCGTGCACGGACGGCAAGGCCACCGTGAACGCCTACTGTGACGGCCACGGCGCGTGCCCGGCCGCAGTCAGCGTGACCTGTGAAAAGGGCTGCGAAGGCAAGGTGTGCGCGGGCGACGAGTGCGTCAGCGACAAGGATTGTGGCGACGACGCGAAGTATTGCGCGGCCGGCGTGTGCACGGCGAAAGGCGATCCGGGGGCGGCTTGTTCCGTGGCTTCGTCGTGCAAGAGCGGCTTTTGCACCGATGGCGTGTGCTGCGACAGCGCGTGCCTCGGCCAATGCGAAGCGTGTGACGCTTCGGGCAGCGTCGGCACGTGTAGCGCGGTGCCCAAAGGCGACTCGCCGCACGGTGGTCGCACCGCCTGCGCGACGGACGGCAGCGTGTGCGGCGGCGCGTGTGACGGCAGCGCGCGTAACAACTGCAAATACCCCTTCGACGTCGTGTGTCGAGCGGGCGCATGCACGCCAGGCGCCGGCCCAGACGATCCGGCAACGTCGATCGTGGAAGCCAGCTGCGTCGGCAACGGCAGCTGCCCTGCCGAGCAACAGCAGCTGTGCGGCACCGACGGCTGCGATAGCAAAGGCAAGCTGTGTGACGGGGCGTGCGCCGCGGACAGGAACGCCTGCAAAACGAGCGAATACTGCTCGTCAGGTGAGTGCGTTCCGAGATTGCCGGTCGCGACGGCCTGCGCCAACGACGCGCAATGCGAGAGCAAGTTTTGCGTCGACGGAGTGTGTTGCAATCAGCGCTGTGGCGACCAATGCGCCGCGTGTGACGTGCCGGGCTCGGTCGGGAAGTGCACGCCGGTCGTCGGCGGCTCGCATGGTGGTCGCGCGGCTTGCGGCGGTGTCGGGACCTGTGGCGCGGCTTGCGACGGCACCGTGCTCGCCAGCTGTAGCTTCGCGGGCAAAGACGTGAGCTGCGGTGAACCGTTCTGCAGCGCGGGCTTGCACGGGGACGCGCCGCTGTGCGACGGGGAGGGTGTGTGCGCCTCGGCCGTCGCCAGCGAGTGCAAGTCCTACCGGTGCGACGGAAGCGAGTGCAGCACTGCTTGCGTGCACAACACCGACTGCGTGAAGCAACTGGAATGCCGCGACGGGCAATGCGTGCCGCCGCTCTTGATCGACGCCGTAGACAAGGGCAGCTGCGGTTGCTCGGTGCCGGGCTCGACCTCGCACACCCCGGCGAGCGTCTTCTACCTGCTCGGGCTGTGCGCAGCGGCCGCCCTTCGCCGTCGCCGGGCCGCGTGAGCCGTCTTCGAAGTGCCTCCTTCATGCCGACCTTGAAACTCCCCGCGCTTCGCCCGAACCACTTGGCTTTTGCCGTAGCACTGGCCTGCGCGGTCTCGGCTCGCTCGGCTCACGCTCAGTACTCGCTCGCTCAGGAGTACGAGAAGGGCTTCTCGGTGCTGCGCTTCGAGCCCGCGCCCGCGGGCGATCGCTTCTTCGGGGTGCGGGATGCATACGTCCCGGGCAACCTGAGCTCGCGGTTTCGTGCGGCGATCATCGGCAACGTGCCGGTCTCGCCGCTGCTCACTCGGATCGACAACGCCACCGGCAAGAGCGTGGACATCGTGGCCAAGCAATTCGTCACGCACTTCGACGTCAGTTACTTGCCGACGAATTGGCTGCTGCTCAACGCCGATCTACCGCTCGTCGTTTCGCAGTCCGGTGACGGCCAGACCTCGCCTTCGGGCAGCGCCCTCGGCGACGCGCGGCTCGGCGTGCGCTTCGGCTTGTTCGGCGGCGAAAATAAGCCGCTTTCCATCGGCCCGTCGCTCGAGGTGTGGCTGCCCACCGGCAGCACTGATTCGCTCACCGGGGACGGTCACGTCCGCGCGCAACCCATGTTCACCGTCGGCGGTCGCGAGGGGCCATTCGTGTGGAGCGCGGGCGCGGGCGTCTTGCTCCGCCGCAAGTACGACAGCGGCTCGCAGGAAATCGGAAACAGTTGGGTGCTGGGCGGCGCGGCCGGCTTGTTGTTCCTAGACGACGCCCTGCAAGTCGGCGTCGAAACATACGGTTCCACGCTGATTTCTCCGGTTCATGGGGAACCGTTCAGCGCGCGCAACACCGCGCTGGAAGGCCTATTCGGCGCCCGCGTGCACGCCAATGATTTCGTGTTTGGCGCCGCGTTCGGCCCGAGCTTCGCCGAGGCGCCTGGCTCGGCGTCGCGCGTCCTGTTCAATGTCGCGTTTGCGCCGCAGCTCAAATATGAGCGAGCCCCGCTCATGATCCCCAACGATCGCGATCAAGATGGCATTGCCGATGCGGAAGACGGCTGCCCCGACCAGAAGGGACCCGCGCGTCCCGATTCCGAGCAAAACGGCTGCCCCGACGTGACTCCGCTCCACCCGGATCGCGACGACGACGGGGTCGCCGACACGGACGACGCGTGCCCCGACGTGCCTGGCGTGTCTGCGACCGACAAGACCAAGAACGGTTGCCCAATCGTCGCAGAGCCCACCGCTCCGCCCGGACCGCCCCCGCGTGAGATGACCGAGAAGCTGACGAGCGCGGAAGCCGGCCCGGCTCAGGTGACATTCGCCGGCTTCCGGACGCTCCCCGATGGGCGCTCGCTAGTGACCATCGAGCTGACGGGTCCGATCGCGGTCGAGTTCAAGAAGAGCGGTGACGTCATCACCTACACCTTGATCGACACCAAGGTGCCGGAGCGCAACAACGAGAACCCATTGCTCACTACGGATTTTCCGGCCTCGATCGTCAGCGCCAAGCTGATCGACGAAAAGAAAGCCAAGTCCGCGCGCCTGGTGCTCGTCTTGCGTGATGATTTCCTGCCCAAGCATCGGCTCGTTCGGCGCAACGGGGGGACGTCGCTCGAGATCGAGCTGCCAGCGGCCAAGGCGGGCGCCAGCCCCAGCACGGCTTCGCCGGCGAATCCCGCGCCAGCGAAGTAACGGCAAAGTGCATGTCGCTACCGATCCGCGAAATTACTGCCCGACCCCTAGGCTGCCTGCGGCGGGCTTGCTGCGGGGCGAACGGGCAGGGTACTCTTTGCCTAATTTTCTCGGTTTTAGGTTCGTAGTGAAGACGATGAAACACGCGGAGCCCCGCCCATGAGCGGAGAGTGGGGGCCGGGAACGGTCATCCTCGGCCGTTACCGGCTCGACTCGGTGCTCGGCCGCGGCGGCATGGGCTCGGTGTGGCGCGCCGAGCACCTGCAGCTGCGTTCACCCGTCGCGGTGAAGCTGCTGGATTCGGCGATCTCGAACAACGAGCACATGCTGTCGCGCTTCATGCGCGAAGCGCAGTCGGCCGCGTCGCTACGTAGCCCGCATGTCGTACAGATTTTCGATTACGGCGTCGAAGCGGGCACCGCGTTCATCGCCATGGAGCTGCTCCAGGGCGAATCCTTGGCCGATCGCATTGCGCGTATGAAACAGCTGCCCGCAGAAGAAGTGATTCGCTTCTTGAGCCAGGTGCTGCGCGCGATCGCCAAAGCGCACGAGACAGGGATCGTGCATCGCGATCTCAAGCCCGACAACATCTTCATCTGCGCGGACGATCCGGAGTTCGCCAAAGTTTTGGATTTCGGCGTAGCCAAGGTCACGAACAACGAGCTGACCGCCGCCTCGGGCAGCCGCACGCAAACGGGCATGATGATCGGCACTCCGTACTACATGAGCCCGGAGCAGACCCAAGCCAAAGAAGTCGATCAACGCGCGGACTTATGGGCGATCGCGGTGATTGCTTACGAGTGCTTGGTGGGCGCTCGCCCGTTTGCGGGGGATTCGTTCGGTGAGCTCGTAATCGCGATCTGCACGAAGCCCGTGCCCGTGCCGTCGCAGCAAGCGACGGTGCCGCCCGGTTTCGACGAATGGTTCGTCAAAGGCACCCAGCGTGATCGCAATCGTCGCTTCGCTTCGGCGCGCGAGATGGCGGACGAGCTCGGCAAGATCGGCGAAGGCAGCAGTATTCCACGCGCGCAGTTCGGCACCGCGCGTCACCCCGTGGCCGTGACCATGCCACGGCCGAACCTCACCCCCTCACGCACGCCCCCGGGCGCAGACGCGCTCGACCTCACCACGGGTCAACGCGCGGTGACCTCTGGCTCGATCAACGATCGCAAATCGCCGCGCAGCCCCGCGGTGTATGCCTTGATTGGGATCGCGGTGCTGATCGTCGTCGGCGTGGGTGCTTTCGTGGCGACAGGTGGCGCCTCGGCCTTCAGCAAAGGCGCGATCGGGCCCGACTCGGCCGCCGCATCGCTGACGCCGCCGCCCGCTCCGGTGCCTTCGGTCGTGCCTGTCGCGACCCTCACACCGCAGCCCGCGGCGAGCGCGCCGCCCGCTGTTTCCGCAGTCCCCGAGCCCGCTTCGGCGTCAGCCGCCTCGAAGCCGGCGGCCAAAGCCGTTCCAGCGGCGAAGCCCGAGGTCGCGAAGAAGGCCGCTCCCCCGCTCTCCGCCGCGCCGAAATCCAAAGACCCGTTGCCGCCGAAGAATTGGGAGTTTTAGCCGTGCGTTCGAGTCGCATTTGGTCTGCCGTTGCGTTCACGGTGGCGCTCTCGGTTCACGCCAGCGCGCAGCAAGTCGATGATGCGACGCGCAGCGCTGCTCGCCAGCTCGCTACGGACGGCAGCGCGGCCTACCAAGCGGATGATTACGCGCAAGCGTATGATCGCTTCAACCGCGCCTATCAGCTCGTGCACGTGCCCACGGTCGGGATCTGGGCCGCGCGCAGTTTGCTGAAGCTCGGGCGCTTGGTCGAGGCTTCCGAGCGCTACCTCGATGTGTCGCGCACTCCGCTCGCGGCCGATGCGCCGCCCGAGCACTTCAAGGCCCAGAAGGACGCCAACGAAGAGCGCGCGCGGCTCATGCCGCGCATTCCGAACGTGCGAGTGCTGCTCGACGGCGCTGACGCCTCCGAAACCTTCGTGTCGCTCAACGACGAGCTCCTGCCCTCGGCACTTCTGGGCGTGAATCGTCCCGTAAATCCCGGAAAGTTGCGGGTCAAGGGCGTGCGCGGTGAACAGGTCGTCGAAGCGGCCGTGGACTTGCCTGAAGGCGCTTCGAAGGACGTCACGTTGACGTTCACCAAGCTCAGTCACGTCAAGCCCAGCACCGTTCCTGGGCCGGCCGAAGCGCCGCCGCCGACCGCGCCGCCCCCGCAGCTCAGCGACAGTCCCGACCACACGCTGGCCTACGTGGCCTTCGGCGTGGGCGGCGCCGTGCTGATCACGGGCGGTATCTTTGGAGGCCTGGCGTTGAGCCAGAAGTCCGATCTCGACGCGCAGTGTCCCAATCGCCAATGCACGCCGGCTCATCACTCGGACAACGACAGTTACGAAACGAAGAAGCTCGTCTCCGGGGTGGGTCTGATCGCTGGCGCGGCGTTGGTCGGAGCAGGGGTGGTGCTTTACTTCACCGCGCCTGCTCCCGCGGGCGAGCAGCACGCACGCCTGGGTGCGTTCTGTAACGGGCAACAGCTCGGTGTGCAGGGTGCCTTCTGATGCGTCTCACGTTCATCGCCGCTGCCTGCCTACCGCTGCTCGCATTTGCCGGCTGTTTGTTGCCCTCTTTCGAGAACGTCGATGAGCCGGCCGCCGCGGGCAATGCCGGTGTGGGCGGCACTTCGGGCGCGGCGGGGTCGGTCGAGCCCACCGGTGAGGGCGGCGAAGCGGGCAGTAGCGCGCCAGCGCCGATCGACGACGTGTTTTCGGTCCTACAGGGCGGCACCCTGAAAGTGCCCGCGCCCGGCGTGCTCGAAAACGACGCGGGCTCCAGCTTGACCGTGAGTGTCACCGACGACACGGACGTGCAACGCCCGAAGAAGTACGACGCGACATCGCTGTCGATCGACGCTGATGGCTCGCTCACCTTCACGCCGCAGCGCGACTTCTTCGGCGTGTATGCCATCCAATACACGGTGCGCGACAAGGACGGCCTCACCGCGACCGCGAACGTCAACGTCCACGTGCAGCCAGTGAACGCGAAGCTTGCCGCCGTGCGTGACGGGATCGGCGGCTTCGTGGTCGACGGCGCTGCCAACGACGCCGTGGGCAGCGCGCTCGCCGGCGCGGGGGACGTGAACCACGACGGCTTCGACGACCTCTTGATCGGCGCGCCTGCCGCTGGTAGCAACGGCGCCGGGCGCGCTTACGTCGTTTACGGCCGCGCCAAGTCCGCAAAAATCGCGCTCAAAGCGCTGCCGGCCAAGAGCAGCGAGCGCACCTTTTTCGATCTAGACGGTGCCGATGGCGATGGCGCGGGAAACTCGGTCGCCGGCATCGGCGATCTCGACGGCGACGGCTTTGCCGATTTCGCCGTCGCTGCCAGCGCGGCTATGCCGGCCGGCGCGGTGTACGTGCTGTATGGCGGCGCATTGAGCGGGGGCGTTGCGCTCTCGGGCTTGAACGCGCAGCGCGGCGTCGCGCTCACTGGCGACACGTCGCCCATTGGCGCGCTGATCAGCCGCGCCGGCGACGTGAATGGCGACGGTCTGCCCGATTTGCTCGTATCCGGTTCGGCCAATAACGGGAGCGTGTTCGCCGTGCTCGGCTCGGGGGCGCTCAAATCCGGCGTGATCGACGCGGCGGCCGACCTGCTCCAAATCGACGGTGATGCACAAAACGAAGCGCTGCCGCAGAGCATGGACGCCGTAGGGCACGTGACCAACGACAAGCGGGACGAGGTGGTGCTCGGCTCCTTGGTCGCGGTCGCCATGCTCCAAGGCACGAAGGGCGCGTGGCCGGCGCGGAATGGCTCCGACGTCTCGACGGACGGCTCCAAGAATGGCTGGCGTTACGCCCTGACGAACAACGTCGCACCCGCGGTCACCGTCGCTGGTGCCGGCAATGTCGATGGTGATGCTGCCGGCACGGACGATCTCCTGATCTGCGAAAAGCGCGACATGAAGCTGCAATGCCGCGTCGTGTTCAGCCCGCCCGTGCTGCTCAATGACGGCTGGGCCTTTACCGGTTTTGGCAAGCTGCCGAGCGCGGCGCACGGCGCCGACCTCAACGGCGATGGCTTCTCGGATCTGTTACTGGGCGATGGGGAGTCAGCGTACGTGGTGTTCGGCAAGCGCTCGGGTCACGCGCCCGTCGACGTGACCGCGCTCGACGGCGCGGGCTTTTCTCTCGAAACCGAAGCGGGGGACGCGGTCGATGCCGTCGCGACGATCGGCGATGTCAACGGGGACGGCGTCGCGGACTACGCGGTCGGCGTGTCGGCGGCCAATGCCGGCGCCGGCAGCGTGTACGTGATCTTCGGCGACAAATACTGAGCCGCCGCAACGCCTGCGGCCGAGCGGCGCTTCACGGCATGCCGACGACTTGAATCTCGGCGTCCAAGATCACGGCCAACAGCACGTCTTGGTCGGCGCTCATTTGCAGCGCATGCTCGGTGCCTTCGGTCATCACATGCAAAGAACCGGGACCCCAAAAGCGGCCGGAATTGTCGTGATAGCCGCCGTCCAAAATCAACACCTTCTCCGTGCCTTGGTGGCGATGCGGCGGAAACGGCATGCCCTTCTTGATGCGTACGAAGCCCGTGTCGAGCCCGGCCACCGCGGGGCCGCCAGTGAAGTGAAACAAGGAAACCCAGGGTAGGGGACCTTGCTCCCACTCCGTCTCGATGGAGGCCCGAGTGAACTGGTCGCGCAACGCGTCGGCGCTCAAGTCGAAGAACTGCGTCAACTTGCCGAACAACGGCGAGAAGCGCTCCGAGCTCTCGGAAACCGCGGCCAGCAAGCGCGCGCGCCCGCGAGCCAAAGAGCTTTCGTCCGTATCCGCGGGGGCGAGCGCGGAGAGCTTCGCGAACAGCTCGGCGAGCTGAGTCCCCTCCGCGTCGCCCGAGGCCTGTTCGCCGGCGAAATCCGGCAACAAAGTGGAAGGAGTGAGCTTCGACATCAAGCGCTCCCCCGTTGATCGGCAAGGGCCGCACGGAGCGCGTTCAGCGCGGCCGCCACGCGTGATTTCACGGTGCCGATCGGGATCCCGGCGCGGGTGGCGATTTCGCTCGAGCTCAGACCTTCGAAGTAGCCGAGGTACAAAACCTGCTGTTGCTCCTCACTCAAAGCGGACACCACGTGCCGCAGGCGCGCCCGGTCGGGTGCTTCGGAATCGTCCGCGCGTGGGTCGATCAGCGCGCTCAGCCACGCGCCGTCACCCGTGGGCACCGTGCGCGCCACGGCGGCAGATTTGCGATGATCGATGGCGCGGCTGCGCGTGCGCAGCAAAAGCCAGGCTTTGACGCTGCCGCGATTTTCATCGTAGTCAGCAGCCCTGCGCCAAGCTTCTACGAACACGTCGTGCACGATGTCCTCTGCTTCGGGTTTGCCACCGACGATGCGCCGCGCAAGCCCCAGCATGAGGGGCGCGTGGCGATCGTAGAGTGCGGCCAGCGCGTGCGTGTCGCCGTTGGCAATGGCGCGAACGAGGTCTTCGTCCGCTCCGCTTGCTGCTTCGCTGTTTTCGCTATCACCGTTCACGAGCGCTGAACCGTACCAGCGCCCCTCCCGCCGATCCACTCGGCGTCACGTTCCTGAGCGGACGCTGAAACTTGCTACACCCTTTAACGTACGGTTGAAGCCTGGGTTTGGATCGCTGTTCCGGCAGGGTTTCGAGCAAAGCTTGACAATCGCCCTGGGGCGACGAAAAAGGTCCCTGGTTTGGCGGACTTGCCCGAAGAAATCACGCTCGAGCTAGGCTTGGACGACGCCCAAGACGAGGCGAGCTTGCGCCGCCTGGTTCAGGCCAAGCTCGGCGTCTCGGCCGAGCAAATCCCAGGCGTCACGGTAGAAAAGCGCTCGCTCGATGCGCGCCGCGGCCGGGTGCGCTTTCATCTCCAAGTCGCGCTGTCTAACCCCAAACAGCGAGCGCCGCTCGGCGGCGAGCCGCTGCGCGAAGTGCGTGAACGTCCGCGCGTGCTGGTCGTGGGCGACGGCCCCGCGGGTTTGTTCTGCGCTTACCAATTGGCGCGCCACGGCATTTTCGCGCACGTGCTGGATCGCGGGAAGCTCGTGCAACCGCGCCGTCACGATCTCAAAGCGTTGAACGCGCGCGGCGAGGTAGACGGCGATAGCAACTACTGCTTCGGAGAAGGCGGCGCCGGCACGTACAGTGACGGCAAGCTGTACACCCGTGCCCACAAGCGCGGCAACGTGCGCGACGTGATCGAGCTGCTCACCGTACACGGCGCCCCCGAAGCCATCTTGAGCGACGCGCGCCCCCACATTGGCAGCAATCGCTTGCCCAAGGTGGTCAGCGCCTTGCGCGAGCGCCTCGAGGCCGTCGGTCAAAAGTTCGAGTTCGGCGCGCGCGTGGTCGGGCTCTTGATCGAGGAACGCGCGGGCAAGCGCCGCGCGGTGGGCGTGCGCCTCGCCGATGGCCGTGAAATCCCGGGGGATGCCGTCGTGCTCGCCACCGGGCACTCCGCGCGAGACGTCTTCGAGTGGCTCGCCGCAGCGGGCGTGGCGCTCGAGCCCAAACCGTTCGCGCTCGGCGTGCGCATCGAGCACCCGCAGCCGTTCATCAACGGCATCCAATACGGCAGCGCCGCTGGCCATCCCGCGTTGCCGAACGCCGCCTATCGCATCGCCGAAACGGTCGAGGGGCGCGGTGTGTTCTCGTTTTGCATGTGCCCCGGTGGCTGGGTCGTGCCCGCCTCCACGGCGCCCGGCGAGCTCGTGGTGAACGGCATGAGCCTCTCGCGCCGCGACTCGCCGTACGCCAACTCCGGCTTGGTCGTCGGCATCGAGCCCAGTGACTGGCAGAAGGCGGGTTTTGTTGGGGCGCTCGCAGGTGTGGAGCTGCAGCGCCAATTGGAGCGAGCTGCCTTTCAGGCCGGCGGCGGAGCCCTCGTCGCGCCCGCGTCGCGCGCCACCGACTTCATGGCCCGCCGCGCGTCCTCGACCCTGCCCGCCTCGAGCTACATCCCCGGCTTGCTCGCGACGAACATCGGCGAAGTGCTCGACAGCGTGGGCGTCGCGCTCAGCGGCCGTCTGCGCGCGGCGCTCTCACGCTTCACCCGCGCCATGCCCGGCTACGTGAGCGAAGAAGCCGTGCTCATCGGCGTCGAATCCCGCACCAGCGCGCCCGTGCGCATCCCGCGCGATCCGCAGACGCTGGCCTCGACCGAAATCGACGGCTTGTACCCAGCCGGCGAAGGCGGCGGCTACGCTGGCGGCATCGTCAGCGCCGCGCTCGACGGCATGCGCATCGCCGAGGCACTCGTACACAAATTCGCGTGAAGGGCAGGCTTCGACACGCCGCCTACGCCCCACGCGGGCCTCGCGCGGGCGAGCGATTGCGGTGCCGAAAATAGTGTTCGGGCCGAACACTATTTTCCAGACCGAGCTAGCCTCACACCGAGCGCAACGTGAGCTCCGTGATCTCCGACGGCGCGCCCAGCCGCATCGGCGGACCCCAGTAACCGGTGCCGCGGCTCACGTAGACCAGCGACTTGCCAAAGCGCGCCAGCCCTGCCACGACGGGCTGCTGCAAGCGGACCAAGTACGTCCAGGGCCAGAGCTGACCGCCGTGCGTGTGCCCCGACAACTGCAGGCCCACGCCATGATCTTGCGCTTCCAAAATAGTGCGCGGCTGATGGGCGAGCAACACCAATTCACGCGCCGGATCGCGGCCCGCGAGCGCTTTCGGTAGATCTTCGCCGTGCCCTTCGGCGTGGCCACGAGCCGAGTGATCGTCCACGCCGGCGAGATCGAAGCTGGCCGCGTCCGTGCCGATGCTCACCCGTTCGTTGCGCAGCACGCGCAGGCCGAGGCGCTCGAGCTCGGTGCACCACTCCTCGGCGCCCGAGTAGTACTCGTGGTTTCCGGTCACGAAAAAGACGCCGTATTTGGCGCGCAGCCCGGCCAGTGGCGCGGTGTGCTCACGGAGCTCTTCCACGCTGCCATCGACCAGATCGCCCGTGATCACGACCAGGTCCGGATTGAGAGCGTTGCACTGTCCGACGATGGTCTCGATGAACTTGCGATGAATCGTGGGCCCGACGTGCACGTCGGATAGCTGCACGATGCGCGTGCCACTCAGCGCCGCGGGCAAGCGTGCGAGCGTCACCTCGACGCGCTGCAGGCCAACCCGCGCTAGACCCGAGCGCAACGCCAACAGCCCGAGCGAGCCGCCGACGAACGCCGCCGCCCCTGCCACCAAGCGAGCCACCGCCTGCCGGCGCTGCGGGTCGAGGGGCGCCGCGTCAGCGAACGCGCGTGACACCTGCCAGACACCTCGCGCGAGGTCCGCCAACCCGAGTGCGAGAGTCAGAAACAAAAGTAGCCCAAGCCAGGTCATGGCCACCCACACCAGGCCCTCGAGAGCGTTTGCCAAGTGGCTACGCCGCAGAAACAAGCTGCCGGGAATCGCCACGAACAGGAAAATTAGGGCGTAGCTGAGCGCTCGCGTGACACCCACCGGCAACCCTGGGTCGCGAACCAAGCGAGACCACACGTAGTAATGGGCGCTGCCGGTCAGCGTTATCATGATCGAGAGAAACAGCGCGAACGTGAGCAGGCGGGTCATTTATCCGTAATTTATGGGGGTGTTTGGCCGCCCTGCCAAGGGCCTCAAAATACCCGTCCTGAGGGTTGAAGAACCGCCACGCTCGGCCTACGTATTCGGGGTGAACCGCGGTCGGCCACCCGTCGAGCGCCCCAAATACTTCCCCAGGGTTCGGGGCTCTACCCCGAACAGCAGCAGGAGCTAGCGTGGACAGCTACAGGCCCGAATCAGACAAGGATCCCGTCGAGACGCGGGAATGGATTGATTCGCTCAGATCCGTGGTCGATCACGAAGGGAAGGAGCGCGCGCGCTTCCTCCTCGAGCGGACGATCGAGGACGGCCGCCGGCAAGGCGTCGCTCCCGTGCTGCCGCTCAACACGGACTACGTGAACACCGTCCGAGTCGAAGACCAGCCGGAGTTCCCGGGGGATGAAGGCCTCGAGCGCCGCATTCGCCGCATCATCCGCTGGAACGCCGCGGCCATGGTCCACCGCGCGAACAAGAAGTACGACGGCCTGGGCGGTCACATCTCGACCTACGCCTCCAGCGCGTCCTTGTACGAGATCGGCTTCAACCACTTCTTCCGCGGCAAAGACGGCGACAGCTTGGGCGACCAAGTTTACTACCAGGGCCACGCCTCGCCCGGCATGTATGCGCGCTCGTTCCTCGAGGGTCGCATCACCGTCGATCACATGAACCACTTCCGGCGCGAGACCGAGCGCGGTCGCGGTCTGTCGTCGTACCCGCATCCGCGCTTGATGCCGGATTACTGGGAGTTCCCGACGGTCAGCATGGGCCTTGGCCCGATCGGCGCCATTTATCAAGCGCGCTTCAATCGCTACATGGAGAACCGCGGCCTGGCCGACACCTCCAAGTCGCACGTGTGGTGCTTCGTTGGCGACGGCGAGACGGACGAGCCAGAGACGCTCGGCGCCCTGCGCATCGCCGCCGGCGAAAAGTTAGACAACCTCACGTTCATCGTGAACTGCAACCTGCAGCGCCTCGATGGCCCCGTGCGCGGCAACGGTAAGATCATCCAAGATTTGGAAGCCGTTTTCCGCGGCTCCGGCTGGGACGTCACCAAAGTCATCTGGGGCGACAACTGGGACGAGCTGTTTGCGCGCGACCACGAGGGCGTGCTGCGCGAGCACCTGAACGCAGTGGTCGACGGTGAGTGGCAACGGCTGACCACGGCCTCGGGCGAGACCGTGCGCAAGGCGTTCTTCGCCCGCGACCCGCGGATGCTGGAAATCGTGAGTCACCTGTCGGACGAGCAGGTCGGCGCGTTGCGTCGCGGCGGCCACAGCAACCGAAAGGTGTACGCGGGATACAAGCGCGCGTTGGAAAGCAAGGGCCGCCCGTCCGTCATCTTGGCCCACACCGTCAAGGGCTGGCGCCTTGGCGAAGCCTTCGAAGGCAGCTACGTCACCCACTCGAAGAAGAAGATGCAATCGACGGAGCTCAAAACGTTCCGTGACATATTGCAGCTGCCGATCGCAGACGACAAAGTCGAAGAATTTCCGTTTTACCACCCGGGCCCGGACAGCCCTGAGGTGCAGTACTTGACCGAGCGCCGTCGTGCCCTCGGCGGCCCGCTGCCCAAGCGCCGCACCACGGTCGACGTACAGCTCGAAACCCCGAAGTCGGAGCTGTTCGGGGAGTTTTTCCAAGGCATGGCCAAGGGCGAGGCCTCCACCACCATGGTCTTCTCGCGCATGCTAGCCAAGATGTTGCGCGACAAGAAGATCGGCAAACGCGTCGTCCCGATCGTTCCCGACGAAGCACGCACGTTCGGTATGGACGCGCTGTTCGGGCAGGTCGGCATCTACGCCTCGCACGGTCAGCTGTACGAGCCGATGGACAAGGGCAAATTGCTCTACTACCGCGAGAGCAAAGACGGCCAAGTGCTGGAAGAGGGCATCACCGAGGCCGGCTCGATGGCGTCGTTCATCTCGGCTGCCACGTCGTACTCGGTGCTCGCGCAGCCGATGATCCCGTTTTACATCTTCTATTCGATGTTCGGCTTTCAGCGCACGGGCGATCAGCTGTGGGCCGCGGGTGATTCCATGGCGCGCGGCTTCGTGCTCGGTGCGACCGCGGGCCGCACCACGCTCAACGGTGAGGGCCTGCAGCACGAAGACGGCCACAGCCACATGGCCGCCATGAGCGTGCCCAACGTAGTCGCCTACGACGTGGCCTTCGCCTTCGAGCTCGCCGCCGTGATCGAAGACGGACTTTCTCGGATGTACGAGAAGAACGAGAACATTTACTACTACATCACGCTGCAGAACGAAGATTACGCGATGCCGCCGATGCCGGAGGGCGCGAAGGACGGCGTGCTGAAGGGGATTTACAAGTTCCGTAGCGCCGAGAACAAGCTCAAGCACCACGTGCAGCTGTTCGGCAGCGGCTCGATCATGCAGCAGGTGATGAAGGCCCAAGCCCTGCTCGCGGAGAAGTTCGATATCTCCTCCGATATCTGGGGCGTCACCAGCTACCAGCAGCTGCGCAACGACGGCATGTCGTGCGAGCGCTTCAACCGCCTGAACCCGGAAGCGCCCCAGCAGGTGCCGTACATCACGCAGGTCCTGTCGGGCGTCGAGGGCCCGTTCATCGCTGCCTCGGACTACATCAAAGCCACGGCTGATGTGGTCGCGCGCTTCATCCCCGGCCGTTTCGTGCCGCTCGGCACCGACGGCTTCGGAATGAGCGACACCCGCGAAGCCCTCCGCCGCCACTTCGAGGTCGACGCCGAAAGCATCGCGATCGGCGCGCTCGACGGCCTGCGGTTGGAAGGGA